>CAZCYV010000001.1:0-1037079 GCA_964503145.1 uncultured Anaerolinea sp.
AAGACGCCCTATGGATCGGTTTTGGGCAGGCTTTAGCCATCTTTCCGGGCATCTCGCGCTCCGGCGCCACCATCTTTGCCGGCATGACGCGTGACTTGGAACGACCCGCTGCAGCGCGCTTTGCCTTTCTGATCTCCATCCCCATCATGTTGGCCGCTGGACTGGCAGCCGGGCTGGACCTGCTGCAAATGGACGGCTTTGCAGACCTGCTGCCGGTCTTCATCCCGGGGTTCATCGCTTCGGCGGTCACTGGCTACCTGTCCATCCGCTGGCTGCTGAGTTATTTGGTGCGGCATTCATTGCATGGATTTGCGATATATTGTATTGGGTTGTCTGCGCTCGTTTTAACCATCAGCATCGTGCGCTAGAGAAGGTGAGTCCCAAGGGGAAAGTAGTCTGGATGTAAAGCCGCCTGACAAAATCGTAAATCGGATTTACGCACTTGTTATTCTGCTGTGCCATAAACCGGGTAAAATAAGTTGTCGAGATAACTATTCATCAAATCTTCTTGGAGTTAATTCATTGTAAAACACATAATTTGGGAGGTCATCAAAATGTTATTCACATTGGGGCAATTTAACAACCGCTTCCGCCTTTCGAAAATCTTGAGAATATTGCTCGTTCCAACTACCGTCCTGGCGGCCTTCTTGCTATTGCGCTACCAGACCTCGGTGGCGCAAAGCGCCGCCGGATTGACGGTGGAAATCCTGTCTGGCTACAACCTGGTGGTCGATTCCAACGTCACCTCGCCATCCACCTATGGGCCTTCAGTCGCCACCGTTGCCGCCCGCTTCTGCAACCCAGCATCCAATGCAGACACACTCAAGGATGTCGTCGGTTATATTGGCAACTACACTGGCGACCTTGCTACCAGCACGCCAGGCATCTACCCAACGCGTAGCAGCGGCGTCGGCTCATTCGATGGAGAACACCCATACCTGGCAGGATCTGGCAGTTACTCCTTCACTCACCTGGGGAACCTGAGCGACGCGGTTCGCTACATCGGCGATCTGGCGCCTGGTCAATGCCGGGTGCAATACTGGAGCTTCACCTATCCGCGCTGCGAAGGCAACCAAGAGCCGCCCTGCAGCCAAGATCCAGTCTGGGGCGCTCCGACCAATCCGGGTGATGACCTGTATCTGTACTTCGATGTGTGGGGCAAAGGAGTCGATTCGTCCAATGGGGCGATGAAAGTTGCCGATGCTACGCACAGAATGGTGATGCGCAACGAAATCTCGGCTAACGCCAATAAAATCGAGCCGAATCCGGATGGCGCCTGGTTTAACACCGACACAAGCATCGTCTATCCAGGTGATGTGATCACCACCAACGGCGTCAACTATACCTTCGGCAACATCAACAAGGGCTTCGATAACGACGGGGACGGCGTTTACGACTACAACGCCTGGATGCAGCCTTTCGGCGCGCCCAGTTACGATCCCAGTTGTTTCCGCTTGGTGCGTACCACTGGCACGCTGACCGTCACGCGCAGCGGCGGCAACCCGCCGATGATCATTAATTTCACCGATCAGCTCTACTTCACCAACCTGCCCACCGATAACACCAACGTCACCGGCCGGGTGTATTACACTTTCATCGCCCTGGGCGGCGCCTGCACCGCAAATATGACGCCCTATCAGGAGGCCGCCTCCGGAGCAGACAACGAAAAGTTCAACGGCGACTACGGCGCGGGCATCCCACCGCTCCAAAGCTATGCTTCCCTGGTGTCGGTGGATAAAACGGGAAATGCCAGCGTGGCAGAAAACGCAGTCATCACTTACAACATCCCCTTCGCCAACCAGGGCGATACCAGCGTCGGCTTGACCCTGTCCAGCGGCATCTCGGTGGACATGCCCTTCACGATACAGGATACCGTGCCAGACGGACTGAGTTACGTCTGTGGCAGCGCCAGTGCCTCACTGGAGTTTACCCCCGACCCGGATAGCGATGATTATATCCTGCTGTACTCCAAAGACAGTGGTTTTACCTGGAGCGCCAGTCAGACGGCTCTCTGGCCAGAATGTTCCGTCTCCGGCACACCCACAACGCAAGTCAGCGCCGGGCCGAATAACCGGATCATGCTCCAATGGCGGTTGATAGAGCCGCTGCCGCGGCGCCCGTCCAGCGGCCCCAACACCAGCACTGGCATTGCAACCTTCCAGGCGCGCGTGCCTAGCAACTTCATTAATAGTGGCGGCAGCCCGTTCATCGAGAACACTGCCTGCGCCAGCCTGGGTGGCTCTTCTGCTAGCCTGGATTGCGGCACCGCCATCACCACTGTCCAGGGGCCAAACAGCATTGGCGACAATGTTTGGCGTGATGATGGCGGCACCACTGGCGTCTCGCACAATGGCATACGCGATGGAGACGAAAGCGACCTGGCCAATATCACCGTTTGGCTCTATTGGGATCGCAACGGCAACGGGGTGCTGGACCAGAATGACCCACTGGTGCAGACCGCCAGCAGCGACGCTGGTGGAGCTTATAGCTTCACCAACCTGCCCGATGGCAGGTATATCGTCAAAGTGGACGTCGCCGATCCCCAGCTCCCTATCGGTTATTCCCCAACCACCCCGGCAGTTGTACCAGTGGACCTGGACTCGGCTCACGCCACTTCGGCAGCCGTGGTCAACAACAATGTGGACTATGGCTTCGCCCCCACCCTGCAGGTCGACAAACACTTGGACTCTTTCAACCCGGCTTATGTCGGCGAGGAGGTCACCTTTCATATTGATCTGTATAACCGGCTACCCGGCGATGGCACTACAAGCGGTTTTTGCACCTACCCGATTTACGCCTCGCGCAACGGCGCGCCAGATAATGTCCCGGCCAACGGCAGCGGCAACTCTGCCTGGCTGGATCAGCCCTACGCCTTAAACGCGCCGGATAACCGCTACGCCTACACTAACCTGGCCAATAACGAAGATGACATGGCTTTGAGTGGCTTCAACACCGGAGCACAACTGGGGACAATCACTTCGGTGCGGCTGATGGGGTATGTCAAAGAAATTAAGTCACTGCAGGCAGACGACCGCTTCGTTGTCTCCGTTTACCGCAATAATGCCGTCTCGCAGTCCTTTACCTTTACTGGTGCAGCTTTCTTCACCGGAGCGCCGGGAAGCACTTACCTGGTGGATGTGACCCTGAGCGGCGCCTGGACCTGGGCCGATTTCCAGGGAAATCTGACCGAATTGCTGATCAGCGGGCGCGCAGGCGGCGGTGGACCGGCAGCGCGAGGCGATATTGGCCTGGATGCCGTGGCCTTTGTGGTCACCACTGACCAGCGCTGTGCTGGTCCGGAGAGCACCATCCAGACCCTGCCGCTGGCAGATACATACGATGCCGACCTGCTGCAATTCATCTCGGCCGATCCTCCGGTCAGCAGCGAATCTGTCACTGGTGCCCCGCCGAACCAGGTAGGCACGCTTAACTGGGCCAACCTCGGTCCCTTGTACGCTGGCGGTGTGCGCAGCGTCACTGTGACCTTCCGCGCCCTGGCGCCGATCGTATCGACCACCAACACAGCCTCAGTGACCGGCGCATTCTTTGGCAATGGCCGCCCAGTGAACGATGATAGCGACTCTGACACTGTTGGGATCGCCTCCTCCGGCTCGATCAGCGGGCGAATTTTCGCCGACACGAACAATTCCGGCTGGATCGCCGGAACAGGTTACAACGTCGGAGACACCTGGCTGCCCAACGTAACCGTCGAGCTTTACGTCTGCCGCAGCACTGCAACCGGCTTGACCATCACGGCGCCGTCCAACACTCAGGACTGCGCCGGCAACGGCGGCGCCTGGCAGTTGGTGCGCACCACCACCACCGATGCTAATGGCGACTACTCATTCACCGGCCTGCGCCCAGACTGGTACAACATCAAAATAAACACTGGGACGCTTCCCTCCGGCTTCACCACCATCCGTGCCGAAACCACTGCCACTGGAAATGGCACAGGTTACAGTTGTCCCAACGCCAACTGCGACAATCAGTGGAACTTTGATAATGCCAACTACAACACCTTTAACACTGTATCAGCTGGTGAAAACATCATCACTGTGAGCTTTGGCTACCGCAATCCCACGGCAGGCAATGGCGGCATTAATGGTTACATCTGGAATGACCGGGATGCCGACGGGGTGTGGGATGGGAATGAAGAGCCGATTCCCGGCGTACGTGTCTATCTGTGCGCTGTAGGCGTTGATCCATGCAACAGCGCTAACGCCCTGGCGACCGAAGTCACCGACGCCAACGGATTCTATGACTTCAACCGTGCAGCGGGCAACTACCAGGTCTGGGTAGAGACCGCCGACCTGCCCGGAATGACCCAGTCTGGCGACCCAGATCAGCCTAATGTTCCCTGCACAACCTGCGATAACCGAACTGCAACCATCACCCTGGCCGCGCAGCAGATGTTAGGGCCCTATCGGTTTGGCTACACTGGCGGTTTGAGCATTGGAGATCTGGTTTGGGCCGACTGGAACGGTAACGGCGCTCAAGACAGCGGAGAGGAAGGCATTTCCGGCGTTACCGTTTACCTGTACCGGGACCTGAATGGTAATGGCGTGATTGATGCCGGCGTTGACACGCTCATTGCAGCCACTACGACTAACGCCAGCGGCATCTACTCTTTCACCAACTTGGCTGGCAACGGCAACCATTACATTGTTACCTTAAGCACAGCCACTCTGCCTGCCGGATATATCCAGACGGGAGACCCAGATCAGCCAGGCATCCCCTGCACCACCTGCGATGGCAAAGCTTCCGTCACTCTGACTACAGCCAGCGTTAGTACAACCGATTTTGGCTACCAGCCTATAGGCTTTGCCTCAATCGGCGACCAGATATGGCGCGATGCGAACGGCGATGGCGCGCAGGACACCGGTGAGTCGGGCATTGCTGGCGTCACCATGCATTTGTATCAGGACCAAAATGGCAATGGGCAGTTGGATCCGGAGGATGCCCTTGTCGCCACCCAGATCACCAACGCTAGCGGGTTGTACAGCTTCAATAACCTGGCAGCCGGGAATTACATTGTCCTCGTGGACAGCGCCAATTTTGGCGCTGGGCAGCCGCTTGCTGGCCTCACTCAGTCGAACGGGACGACCAACCGCGTTTTGGTAAACCTGAGTCCAGGGGCAACTTATACCAACGCCGACTTCGGTTACGCCAATAGCACGATGGGCGGTACAATCTGGCAAGACAACAATGGCAATGGCACTCAGGACTTCGGCGAGCCAGGGATCGCCAATGTGGAAGTCACCTTGTACCGCTCCACTGATGGCGGCGCAACGTGGAACATCTATGCCACAAGCCTGACCGATCCTAACGGCCTGTACCTGTTCAGCGGCCTGATGCCCGGCGACTATCGCGTGGTTGTGACCGACTCGGGTAACCTGCTACAAAACTTCACCCTGACCTATGATCCGGACGCCTACTCAACTAACCCGGCAAAACCCAACCCGCCCTGCAGCCCAAGCGACCCGGATTACACAGGCTGCGATGAGACCTCCACGAAAAACCTATTGCTAGGAGCCACCGATCTGACGCACGACTTTGGCTATCAGCCACGTGGTGCGGTTGGTGACACTCTGTGGATAGACTTGAATGGAAACGGGCAACAAAACGCTACTGAGCCAGGCATCGCCAATGTCACCGTCTGGCTCTATCTGGATAACGGCGATGGTGTGTATGGCCCTGGTGACACACTGCAAGCTACCACAAGTACCGACTTTGATGGTCGTTACAGCTTTGGCAACCTTTCCTCAGGCACCTATCTTGTGGTGGTCGACTCCGGGGATCCAGACCTGACCGGTCTGGGACTTGCACAGACGTATGAAATGAATGCTGCCACTCCTGACAACATTACCAAAGTTCGCATTACTGCAGGCGCAGTGGATCAGATCAACGATGCTCCTGGCACAGCCATGCAGATTGACTTTGGCTACCAGTACAATGGCAACAACACTCTGAACGGCACGGTGTTTTTCGACAATAACCAGAACGGCGGCCGTGATCCCGGCGAGAACACCACCTTTGCTGGTATCACAATCAACTTGTGGAACTGCGGTCTGGATGGGTTGTGCAACACCACTGCGGATAACTACTTCATGGGAACCACAGTCACCAATGCGAGTGGCAATTACGTCTTTAGCAACCTGCCCGATGGCGTTTACTCCGTCTCGATCGATAGCACTGCGCCATCCATCAGCGCCATGACGCGCACCAGCGCTTCGCCGCAGATTGTTAGCCTCGATCCTACCCATGCCTCAGCCAGTGGCGTCACCGAGACCCGGAACTTCGGTCTGTACGCCTATATGGACTGCGGTGACCTGCCCAACCCTTACAACTATCGCACCACGCTTGACCAGGAAGGCCCCTGTCATGTCAGCCCAACAACACCTAACCCAGACCACCATCTAGGCTTGACATGGGACAACGACTTCAACGGTCTGGGAACAAACGGCGGTGCGCTAGGCGACGACAATGACAACATCGACGACGAAGACGGCGTCAGCGCGGTGGATTTTGCACTGTGGGCGCCAAACAGCACCCAGCAAATTCAAGTCACCGTAGTGGGAGGCAATGCCTATCTGGCAGGCTGGTTCGACTGGAATGATGATTATGACTTCGTCACCGCCTCCGGCGCCTACGACCCGGGAGAGTACATTTACTTTGGCCTGGTACCTGCCGGTACACAGACGCTTAATGTATCCATCCCGGCCTGCACTGGCGTCTGCTTTACCGACGACCCCAACCATACCCTGTATACCCGCTTCCGGTTATACCGCGGCAGCTCGCCGCCGCCGGTCATCTCACCCACCGGCATGGTGATCAACGGAGAGGTGGAAGATTATCAGTGGAGCAATTCCCCCACAGCGGTCACCCTGGCGGCATTCGAAGCCCAATACCGCCCGGTCCAGGTAGTGGTGAGATGGCAGACCGCCATGGAAGTGGACGCCATTGGCTTCAACCTGCTTCGCTCGACCGGGCTGGACGGTGAACGGGTGCAACTCAACGACAAGTTGATCCCCAGCCAGGCCCCCGGTGGACTCGGCGGCGCATTCTACGAATTCGTTGACACCGACGTCACCCCAGGCGTCACGTACTACTACTGGCTGGTGTTTGTGGATACCTCTGGCGAAGAGGTGTTCGGGCCGGTGGAAGTGCTCGTCTGGCGCACGGTCTTCCTTCCCTTCGTGCGCAGATAGACGCACCGACTGCGGGCTGGATCATCCTCTTCCGTGAACACAACAGCGTGGGCCGCCTATCTCGGCCCACGCTAATAATTTGCCGTGCCGTCACGCCTGGTTCCCTAAAACACAGTCCCAAAGCTACTCTAAGCCACGATCCCGCCAGGCTCCACCGTTTTGTCCCCAAACAGGACCACCAAGATATGCTGGTTCATCAGACTGGCGGGGCCTTGAGGCTGCAGGCGGGCGATCTGCCCAAAAGTATAGCCGCCGACAATCGGCACCTCTGGCCCGAGTACCTGGCGGATTGCATCTCGCTCGGCAAGCGCGTCCAACTCAAAAAGCGTCTGCCAGGCAATGTCAATCAACACTAGCGCCAGGCGCGGAACGACCGGCCCCAGCGTCTGTAGCGCCTGTTGCGTGGCCTGCCGAGCCGCTCTACGGCAAGCCTCCGGTGAGCCGATCAATAGCTCCACCAGCTCGCCTTCGGGCAGAACGCTGTTCATGCGCAGGCTGCCATCCGCTTCCATTCTGAGCGGAGAACGCACGCGCAAGGACAAGCTATCGCCGCCTGAAGCGGTCGCCTCTGGCTGGGTTTGCGACAACCCCAAAGGGTAAAGCCGCACCAATTCGTTCAGCGGTGGAAAGCTCCAGGAGCGCGGCGTGTAACCGAACAGACGACTGTAAACCTCGCTCACCGGCTGCCCATCCAGCATACGCACCCACTGTCCCTGAACGCGAGTCAACCGCGAAAGCGTCCCCACCGGTTGCCAGCCATGCGCCGCTCCCACTCCAACCACGATGTTTCCAGAAAGCACCGCTCCGGCCAGGCCGCCGCTCCCAGAGGCGCGCCCGCCAGCCTGAAAAGTCCGCCCGCGCCACACTTCCCCGCCCGCCAGGCACCCTACCAGGGCATACGAGCTATCCATCAACAGCCGACACATCTCCTCGGCATCGCCGTTCACCCCATCGGCAATCAGCAACAAGATTTCGCCGCGCTCCCCACTCGGGTTCAACGAGCGCAGCATAGCCTGGGTGATGGAACGGCTGTCCTGAGCGAAATCAGGCCACCATCCGGCGCGCGCCTGAATGTCCTCGCCGGCGAAGATCACCACCACCACTGAGCGACGGCTTCGGCCTGCATTGGTCAACTCTGACGATGTCGAAAACCCCAACAGAGGCGAGTTGCCCAGCACTTCGCCCACCCCACCAACCACTTCCGACATCGAAAAGGCGTGCGAAGCGATCACCCAGGCAAAGGCTACCGGCGCCAGGCCCACCTGCTCCTGCGCCTGTCTGGCAGCTTGCACACCTGCCTCACGCCCCTGCATGGCGTGGGATTGCCCCACAGCAACCGTCAAACCCAAGAATGCTCCTTCATCAGCTTGCTTCACGCCGAGCTGCGCTATTATAGCGTAACGCCTGGCCTTTACTGCACCTCGACGATCGGAACGGTGAAGTGGAACGTCGTTCCACTCCCCAGGACGCTCTCGAACCAGATTCGGCCACCCTGCATCTCCACCAGGCTCTTGGTGATCGAAAGGCCCAGGCCCGTGCCCGAGGCCATTTCTTTGGCGTCATCGGTGCGGAAATACTGCTGGAAAACGCGCTTTTGGTCTTCCTCCGAAATACCAATCCCGTAATCCTTTACCCAGATGTGCAGCATTTCCGTTCCTGCCAGCACGCCCTGCGTTTCGGAGTAACGCTCAACGCCGATTTCGAAACGTCCGTTTTCAGGGGTATATTTGTGGGCGTTGCTCACCAGATTGGTCAGAATCTGCGCCAGGCGCGCCGGGTCTGCCCAGACCGGCGGCAAGTTGTCCTGCAGATGCAGCGTCATCTGTTGACCCTTGTCATCCACCTGGCGTTTCATCGAGCGTATGACATCCTCCAGCACCTCTGTGATTTGCACCGCCCGATACTCCAGTCGCAAGTTGCCCACCTGAATTTTGGTCAAATCGTTCAAATCGGAGACAATCGTGTTCATGCGATCCACATTCGAGCGCACCGTCGCCAGGAAGCTGGACTGCATTTCGTTCACCGGCCCGGCCATGCCCGAAGAGACTAACTCGGTGTAACCCTTAATCGAAGCCATTGGGTTCTTCAGTTCGTGCGCCACAAAAGAGACAAAGCGCGATTTAGCCAGGTTTGCCTCTTTGACTTCTTCGTAGAGTTGCGCATTGGCAATGGCGATTGCGGCGTGATCGCTCAAACGGGCCAGGAAATTGAGCGTCTCGTCAGGGCACGGCTCCGATTGTGCGCTTTCGAGTAGAATTAGCCCGATCGTGGTAGTTTCCCGCCGAATAGGGACGACGATCCGCTGACGGGCGTTTTCCATCAAACGTAACGAGCGGTCGCCTCCGCCGTCCTCGACTGGAGTGCAAAGCGGCGCGCCGCTTTCAATCGCCTGACGCACGGCGGGATGCTCTGCGGGCAAGCGCCAGGTGCTGGCAGGCCGGGGCGCTGAGTCTTTCTCCCTGACGCCGCGACCGTTCTCAGAGTCATCCGCCACCCTGGCGCCGCTATCGGACTGCAAAGCGCCCGCCAGATCCTCTGAATAACCCTGAGCTACCATCACCCTCACCCCCTCCCCGTCCATTGCGCCCACCAGCCCAGCCTCGGCGCGGGACTGCCGCATCGCCCAATCCAGCGTCAGGCGCATGGCGCGCTCGATATCCAGGCTGGCGTTCAGCTCGCGATCGATGCGCTGCATCATCTCCAGCTCCTCGACAGTGGCAGCCAGTGCCTGATCGGTCATTGTGTACAGCCGAGCGTTTTCAATGGCGATGGTCGCCTGGCTGGTGAAGGCAGATAGCAGCTCCTGATCTGATTGGGTAAATGGCGCGCCATCCAGCTTGTTGATCACCTCGATCACGCCAATCACCCGATCCTGAATGCGCATGGGCACAACCAGCAAATCCTGGGTGTCAAAGCCCGTTTGTTCATCAGTCTTATCGAACCACTCCTTGCGCCGCTTGGCGTCGTTGGCGATGATCGGTTTGCCGCTCATTTGCGCCTGGCCCACCAGCCCGGTCCCCGCAGGCAGACGCCGCCCGGCCAGGTTCGAGGCTACCGGCCCCAGGACGACTTCGAAGATCAACTCATCGGTGTGTGGATCGACCAGAAACAGGCTGCCCGCCTGGCAGTTCAGAATCTCGACCGCGCTCTGCATGATCTGATTGAGCAGGCGCTTCAGGTCCAGGGTGGAAGTCAGGCTTAGGCTGACTTCGTTCAACTTGGCGAGTTGACGCGCCCGGCGCTCCGATTCCTGCAGGGAACGCGCCTTAACGATTGCGCCTGCGGCCTGATCGGCAATCGCCTGTAGCAAGCTGCGCTGCTCCTCAGTGTAGATCACCGCTGGGTCGCGGCTGGCAAGGCTGATGGCCCCGATCGTCTCTGCGCCAGCGTTCAGGGGGACACTCATCCAGGCATAGATGCCCTGGGCGTCGGGCAACAGGCCGCGCTCACGGCATTCGCGCTCGTAATCATCCGTCATCAGCGCCCGCTGGCTTGTGATCACCTCGGCTTCCAGACCTTGCCCGGCGGGCAAAGGACGGCCTTCCTTCTCAGGGATTCGCTCATCATCCTCAAGGCAGAAGGCATGTTGCATTAATCCGGTCTCTTTATCCAGCAGAGTAACGCGAAAATCCCGCGCCGGAAGCACCTGATTGGTCTGCGCCGAGATCAACTCCAGCATGTCATCGAATGCCACCGTAAAGCTGACTCCCTGCGCCACGCGGGTGAGGACGTTCATCTCCCGCACGCGGCGCTCCAGGTCGGTGAGCACTTGGGCGCGCTCCACGGCCAACGCGGCTTGATTCCCCAGCGCCTCCAGGAACCTCAAATCTCGGTCGTTATAAGGCTCGCCAGAGCGACGCGGCCCCAGCGCCAGCCAGCCGAGCAACTGGTTTCTGCCCGGCATGGGCACGTAGAGCGTCGCTGCAAGCAGGCTCAAGCGCGCCTGTTCCGATTGCAATTCCGGTGGCAGTCTTGCCATATCCGAAAGGAAAAGGGCCTCATTCCTGCGGCCAAGGACGTGCACCAATGGGCTGCTCGAAGAAAACCGGATATCGCTGGTGATAACCCCTTTTTCGTTCTTCGTTGCCTGATAGTGCGCGGCGAAAGAATCGTAGATGTAGATATGAAGATGCAACGGCGCCAGCGACTGATCCACCGCTCGCCGCAACAAATCCACCATCCCCTCCAGATCCATCACCTGGGTCAGATCCTGTCCAAACTTCTGCAGCATCTCCCGGTGGATAATCTGCCCACGGAAGAAATAACGATCGATCACTGTTTGCAGCCGATTGCGCAGCGGCATCAGGCCAAGAGCCAGGATGAAGATCATCAGTCCCACTACTAGAGGGTTGGTCGGTCTGAAGACATCCCCCAGGATCAAAGCCAGCCCGCTAACCAGCAGCCCGTACCCCACCGTCGCCAACCCTGCCAGCAGCGTGTAGAGCACCGTGCGGCTGAGCAGGAAATCGGTGTGCAGCAATCGGTAACGCAGAATCGCATAGCCGGTGAAAATAGGGAAAAATCCCAGCGGTAGCAAATACAGCGGCGTAAAGAGCAACTCTTGACGGATCGAGGTGGCCAGGAACCACAACCCTAAGGGCGCAAAGGATAGGAGCGCTCCCCAAAAGATCAGTCGCGCCTGCTCCCGCACGATGGGCGAAGCCGACCTTATTCGCCGCACCCCGGTCAGGCCCAGGAAAGCCATTGCCGACAATCCAATGAAGATGAACTCCAGCCGCCAGGCAATCACATAAGCGGTGGGTTGGGCCTCATTATAGATTGTTGGAAGCGCCCCAACCCCTAGCGCTATTCCAACGGCGTAGCCCACCCAGCCCAGATAAGGGCGGCGCGTCAGTTGGGGAGCGCGCTCGGGAAACAGCAACGCCAGGTTGACCAATGCCCCGCCGATGATAGCCAGCGAAAAGGTCCAGACAGAGGTCAACCGATTGGTGGTGTATAGGTCGAAAAGCCCCGCCAAGGCGATAGCCGTGGATGCCGCGAACAAGGAAAATGCCCGGCCAGCGGCATCGCGTCGCCGTATTCCGAACACGTACCAGCCGCTGAACAAATAGATCAGGCCAGTGATATACGGGACGACAAAGTAGCTTAACAAATCCAGCGGCGGCAGGCGAGTCAGTCGCACTCGCACTACCTGTTCCTGGCCCTCAGGGTCGCGCAGAGTCAAGGCGACCTCATCTCCAACGCGCAGGGTTTCTAGCGCCCGACGGTATTCGAAAACGCTGCCTACAACCGTATCCCCAACGGCCTGTATCTGGTAGCCGAAGGGCAAGCGAAGCTGTTCACCCCAGACGCCGGGCTGAGCAGGCGTAGCGGTGTTGATCATGCGGGTGTGCTCGACAAACGCGCCGATAAAAGGTTGGCGCATCGTGCGCATGAACAGCACGGGTGTCACTACCAGCACCCCCAACGCCGCCAATAAATACAAAAAAACAATTACCGGCGTGACGTAGGTCTGCAGATAGTCCATCCAATCTGCCGGTGCAGGACGATTTCTCACGGACATGCTTACATTTTATTGCAGAATGATCGAATTCGTCAATTACGATTATATTAGGAACTGCCCAACGCCCGCCTTTTTAACTCAATTTTTACACCGGTGCGATCGATTTGCTCAAATCTCCAGCCGCGGCTGCACCCAAAATTTCCTCAGGTAATCATCAACCGCCGCTTGATGCCCCACATCGCGCTGCTCGCGCTCGGAAAGATACCATTTGTGCTCTAAAACCTGGCAATATAGCTCTTGAGGCGTCATCTGGCGAGTGACCAGCGGTTGCAATCTCTCAACTACCGGCGCGTAAACCTTTTCCAGCCAGTGGTTAGCCGCCACCGAGAGCGGCACACTCCGTTCCGGGTCTGTCGAGAGCATTGCGCGCAGTTCGTGGATTTCGTTCATCATCTTTTGCGCCTGTTGCTCCTCGGCGTCCAGTCCGGTGAGATTGAACAATTGCTCGCGATGAAAATTACGGTCGGTCACTACCACGTGCAGCCGTAGTTGCCTGCCGTTTTCCAGCGGGGTCAACTCCACATCCCCTACCGAAAAACCCAGCCGATTCAGGGCGCGGAT
The DNA here is from genome assembly GCA_964503145.1 of uncultured Anaerolinea sp. GTDB lineage: Bacteria > Chloroflexota > Anaerolineae > Anaerolineales > UBA4823 > RBG-16-57-11. The sequence goes on from CAZCYV010000001.1 coordinate 13,294, forward strand.
GCGCTCCTGAATGCGATATTCCTCGTCTGGGGCGATCACATCCTCGCGGGTCACTTCTTGCCACAGGCTCTGATAGCGTAAGCGAATGTAGGCCGCCGTATCCAGCGTAGGGACGCCTGGCTCTATCGTCGGCAGTTGACCTTTTACCTGCAACTCGACCAACTCCCGGGTGATGTTCTCTTCCATGATCTGCAATTCGTGGAAGCGCAGGTTCGGCGAGGTCGGGCCAGAAACCGCCTCAGCCGTCTCGGCGTCCACCAGATAGGCCCGCAGCGCCCCGGCATCGCGCCGAAACAAGGTATTGGAAAGCGAGCAGTCTCCCCAGTACACCCCGCCCAAATGCAATTGAACCAGCAGACTGGCGATCGCATCTAGAAGATGGCGGCGGTACGGCTCGAAACCCTGGCGCAAGAAGAGCAACCGGTAAGGCAAGGCGCCCTCCAGGTAACGCGTGATGATCGCCCCTGCAGTTCCAGCCTCCCTTTGCACTTTCCCATAGCCTACCGCGACCACCGCCGGCAGGCGCCGCGCTTCGGCCTCTCGCAGCGCCTGATATTCTTGCTCGGCTGCCTGCACCGGCATCTCTTTGATAGCATAGAGATTCCCAAAATAATTGACAAACACAACTGGATGTCTGGATACACCTCGCGGCGCATCCTCCAGGCGGCTGCAACGTCCCGTCCACTCGGAGAGACTGTACTCCCACGGCAGATCCTGGAAATCGGGGGAAGGCGAGCGTAGTTGAAGTTCTATGGTAGCCATAAAATCCAATGCTGTTTTACAGAGCATCAAGCCTAAAGTATAACCCACTTCAGATGTTATTCCGTATTTGTCACCTTTATTTCCCCTTTTGAGCGATTGCTCGCGCCTCCTCTACATAGGCCAGACTCTGGTGGCGGAAATAGGTGTTGTATAGCGTAGCATAATGCCCCCCCTGCACTAGCAACCCCTCGTGGTTCCCCTCTTCGATGATCTTGCCATCCTGCAGCACGATGATGCGGTCTGCGGCCTTCACCGTGGACAGGCGGTGAGCGATCAGGATGCTGGTCGTCTTAGATAGGATCAGGTTTAGCGCCTGCTGGATTTGCCACTCGGTGAATGGGTCGACGCTGGCAGTTGCCTCGTCCAGGATGAAGATCGCCGGGCGATGCACCAGAACGCGCATTAGTGAGACAAGCTGGCGCTGCCCCATCGAAAGCAGCGTGCCTCTCTCGCCCACCTGAGTCTGCAAGCCATCCGGCAGGCTTTCCAGCCACTCGCCGTCGCCGATCTGCTTGGCCAGCGCCTCGATCTCTTCCAGCACCGCCTCATTCGGACAGGCGTAGCAAATGTTCTCCGCCACCGTGCCCGCGAACAGAAATGGCGTCTGTGAGACGATGCCCAACTGTGCGCGGTAGCTGTTCAGGTCAAAAGAGCGAATGTCCTGTCCATCGATCAGGATGCGCCCGCGTTGGAACTCGTAGAAGCGCGCTGTCAACTTGGCGATGGTCGATTTCCCCGCGCCGGTATGCCCCACCAACGCCACCGTCTCGCCGGGGCGAATGTGCAGGTTGAAATCACACAGCACTGGATCCTTATCGGTGTAACGAAACCAGACGTTCTCGAACAGAATTTCGCCTCTCAGCGGCGGCGCCGGACGGTGATCGACCTGCACCACCTGCGGCTCGGCGTCGATCAGCGCGTACACCCGCTCTGCCGCCGATAGCCCCTGCTGCACCTGCGCCCAGAAGGCCGAGAGGTTGAGCACCGGGAAGAAGAACCGATCCAGGCTTTGGATGAACAAATACCAGGAGCCTGCCGTGACCAATCCCTGCGCCACGCTCAGCCCGCCCGCATACACCAGCAACGCCATGGCCGCGCCGCTGACCGCATTGAGCACCGGGAAGACCAGCGAAAGCACCAGCCCGCGGCGTACGTTCACCCGATAGGACTGACGGTTCGCCCGGTCGAACTCCTCGAAGATGCTGGCCTCTTGGCGAAAGTTCTTGGCGACCGCGATGCCGCTCACCGTCTCCTTGATCGTCGCGTTGACATTTGCCATTGCCCGCATCCCACTGCGCGTAACCTGGCGAGCCAGCTTGCGGAATCCCACCGCTACCAGGAATACCACCGGCAAGACCATAAACAGGATCAATGTCAGTTTCCAATCGATGGTGATCAGGATGGCTCCCAGAATCAGCGACTGGGCAATCTGGGAGATCAAATCGGTGACCAAAACCACCATCTGGCCAAATTCCTGCGTGTCCGAGGTGATGCGCGAGACCACCTTGCCCGAAGCATACTCATCGTAGAAAGACAGGTCATGGCTGGCAGCGGCGTGGAAGGCGTCGGTGCGCAAGACAAGCACGATATCGCCAACCACGCGCACCGTCAGCCGTCGGCGGATCCAGTTGGCCGCCCAACTGCTCAACCCAGCGAGGAAAACGGCCGCAACCAGCAGCAGCATGAGCGACGTCGCCCCCTCGGCCATGCTCAGTCCACCCACAACTCGCGCCACCAAAACCGGCGAGGCCGCGCCGGTGCCAGAGATCACCAGGGTGAAGATCGTGATCCAGACCAGCAACACACGATACGGCCGAAAATAGGTCAGAATGCGCTGTACAAGCTGGCGGTCGCTGTACTGCCGGTCATATCCTTCGGTATCTAAACCGCTAAAGAAGCTCATCCCTGTTGAAAAATCCTCCGGTAAGCCTCGGATGTTTGCATCAGTTCATCGTGATTGCCCATCGCCACCAGCCGCCCTTTCCTGAGCACCAGGATCAGGTCAGCCCAGCGGATTTGCGACAGGCGATGGGTGATCATCAGCGTGGTGCGCCCGCGCGCCGCGGTGTAAATCGCCCGCTGGATGCGGTCTTCGGTAGCGCTATCGATGGCGCTGGTCGAATCGTCTAGCACCAGAATTGGCGGATCGGTCAAGAAGGCGCGCGCCAACGCCAGCCGCTGACGCTGGCCGCCGGAGAGCGTCACCCCGCGCTCACCGATCACAGTTTCATAACCTGCCTCGAAGCCTTCGATGAATTCGTCTGCCTGGGCAGCGCGCGCCGCCTGACGGATCTCCTCCAGCGAAGCGGCAGGATTTCCAAAGGCGATATTCTCACGGATGCTGCGCGAAAACAGGAAGATGTCCTGTTCGATCATCGAGACGCCCCGACGCAACGCCTCCAGGTTCCACTGGCGTACATCCACGCCATCCACCAGCACTTGCCCGCGAGTCGTATCGTAAGTTCGATTGATCAGCTTTACCAGCGTCGTCTTGCCCGAACCCGTCTGTCCGACGATCGCCACGGTTTGGCCGGCTTTGACCCTGAAAGAGATATTTTCTATCGCCGGTTCGCCATCCTCATAGCAAAAGGTGACCTCGCGGAACTCGACTTCACCGTGCATCGGCCCCTGATAGCCCTGGGCGTTTTGATCCAGGTCATTCTGCCTATTGATCAACTCCAGCACACGCTTCGCCCCTGCCACACCCAGCGAAATCTGCGAATAGGAGAACAGGGAGACAAACGTAGGAAAACCAAACAACTGCATCAGGCTGAAATACGCCACCACTCCGCCTACATCCAGCAGCCCCTGGCGGAAAAGCAGCAGCGAATGCAGCAAGGCCCCCGCTTCTGCCAGCACCAACAACAGCAGCGGGATGAAGCGCGCCTCGACATTGCCCTGCTTGATGAAAGCGTCCCGATAGCGGCGAGCGTTATCTCCAAACCGCTCCAGCTCCATCCCCTCCTGCGCCATCCCCTTCACCGTCTCGATGCCGTCAATAGCCTCTGCCAGGCGGCTGTTCAACCGGCCAAACGCCTGGCGCACATCCGCCGTAATCGGCGCCAGTTCGTGCAAATACTGCCACAGCGACAGGAAATAACCGATAATGAATAGCAGCGGAACCAAAATCAGCGATGGGTGATAACGCGGAGCTACAAACAGCGGCATCACCAGGAATAAGCCGGAACCGATCACCAGGTTCAACCCCGGGCTAAATAGAAAGTTGATCTCGCGCACGTCATTGGTCGCCCGCGCCATCGTGTCGCCCACCGGCTGCAGGCTGTGAAAGGTCATGCTCTTCCCCAATAGGCTGACGTACAATTCGTGGCGGATGTCACGCTCCACCCTTTGCCCCAGCAGTTCGGCGCCGAAGTTGCGCCCAAATTGCAACAGGGCGCGCACCACCTGACTGATCACGATCAACAGCCCAATGCGGGGCAGCGCCGAGACCTGCGGCGGCGACTCAAGCATGGCGTTGAACGCCTGGCCCATCAACACCGGCACCACCGCGGCCAGGGCTGCATTGCTGAGCGCTCCAAATACCATCAATAAGAACAGATACCAGTAATGAACCGCGTAAGAGATCAGCCAGCGCACTGCGCTGCGCCGATTCGTCTTAAAACGCGTCGGAACGCTAAACTCGGCGATCGATGTCGTCATCTTCGTTGACACTTTGGCATCAAAGTCATTCAAACCTGTGGGTGCTCGTCAGGAAAGGGCATTTGCATGGCCAGCCGGTATGGCCCAAACTTGGGCAGGCGATTTACGTCCACCCGCCTCATACGACCGTTGTGCGGCGTTACCTTATAGACCTTCCCATTGCGGTGCAGGAGGGGTATGGCGCGCTTCCAACGGCCGAACACCCGCCGCATCGTCGTGGAATAGGCGCGGTAGCTCTCGCGTTCCTCTGGCATGTGTTCGAACAGTTCATCGAACGCGGCGATGAACTGCGCCAGATATTCCGGAGTCACCACCTGAAGGTTGCTGATCACCCAGCAGGCATACTCGTACTGCCAGTAGTAGGTCATGCCGATGAACCAATCGTCTCGCGTGATGTAGGGAAAGAAAGGAAATGCCCGACAGGTGATTGCGCGGTATTCTCGCTGACAGAACCGGTGCCCCTTGCACTCCAGCAACACCATGCCATCCGGCCGCTCCTTCTCCAGGCGGCGTCTCTCGGCCTGGCTGCGTCCCTGCCATAGATGCCACAAGTCGGTGTTTTCCTGCAGGTAAACCCACTCGGCGTCGTAGGCTGTAGGCACTGCGTGGCGCGTATCACAGCAGAACGGCGCGCTGTTCTCGTTATACGGCGCGCAGCGTTCGCCGCAATCCAACGCCGCGATGGGCGCATCGAAGCGCGCATAAAGCGCAGCAAAATCGATCGAAGAGCCAGACTTCATTTCCACAGGGTATCTAGGATACCACAAAACCCGCCGATTAACATTCCCCAGGCATCGAGACGAGACCTGAAAAGAACCAAATCTTAGGGGTGATGGGTTACAACCACCTCAGATGCACCTTCGATTTGCTGCAATCCTTAACAAAACCTTTTTCGATTATAATTTCGTCCGATGATCCGCGCACGTTACCGCCGCATCGTCCTGTTTTTCGCGCGCTTGCTGCTCAGCGTGGCTCTTTGGGAACTGATCCTGCCGCGCATCGGCCTGAGAGGCTGGTCCAGGCGCAACCGCTCACAAAGGCTCCAGCGTTGGGCAATCGCTTATCGCAAACTGGCGGTGCAGATGGGCGGTGTGCTCATCAAGGTCGGACAATTCCTTTCTTCGCGCGTCGATGTGCTGCCCCCCGAATTCACCGATGAGCTTAAAGGGCTTCAGGATGAAGTTCCACCAGCAGCGTTCGCGGATATCCGCCACGCCGCCGAAACCGAATATGGAGCGCCTTTAGAGAGTCGCTTCGCTTATTTCGATGAGACCCCCCTGGCAGCGGCCTCATTAGGCCAGGTACACCGGGCGCGCCTGCGGCCAGGGAACCCTGGCCCCGCAGAGCCGGTGGATTTCGATGTCGTCGTCAAAATCTTGCGCCCCAACATCGAGCTGCTCATCGACACTGACCTGGCGGCTTTGCGCACCGTTGGCGACTGGTTGGATCGCTACGCCCCCATCCGTCGGAGAGCAAATGTGCCTGCGTTGCTGGCTGAGTTCACCGAAATCTTGTACCAGGAAATCGATTATTTGGAAGAAGGCCACAACGCTGAGATCTTCGCCGCCAACTTCAAAGACTATCCTGGCGTGCGCGTGCCGCGCGTTCTCTGGACCCACACCACCCGGCGTGTTTTAGTGCTCGAAGATGTCTTCGCCATCAAGATCACCGACTACAACGCCATCACCGACGCCGGGATCAGCCGCTCTGCGGTCGCATCCCGCTTGCTGGACACCTACCTGAAGCAAATCTTCGAAGACGGTTTCTTTCACGCCGACCCACACCCTGGCAACCTGTTCATCCATCCCCTGCCGCGCCGTCCCTCCACCGATCTATCCAAGGTGGAATGGGAGTTGACCTTCGTAGATTTTGGCATGGTAGGACGAGTGCCCGAGAACCTGCGCCTGGGCCTGCGCGAGATGATGATCGGCGTGGGCACACGGGATGCCAAGCGCGTCGTCCAGGCCTATCAGATGATGAACTTGCTGCTGCCCAACGCCGATCTGGAGTTGATCGAGCGTGCTGGAGCTCGCGTTTTCGACCGCTACTGGGGCAAAAACATGACCGAATTGACCTCGGTTAGCTTCGAAGAGATCCGCGAGCTGACGCGGGAATTCCGTGAGCTGCTATACGCTATGCCTTTCCAGGTGCCACAGAACGTAATTTTTTTGGGACGCTGTGTGGGCATCCTTTCCGGCATGTGTACGGGCCTGGATCCGCAGTTCAACCTTTGGGAGCATCTGGCACCCTACGCTCGCAAGCTGATGATCGAAGAAGCCCGCGCTAGCCGGGAAACCTGGCTAAGCGAAGCGGAAAAGCTTGCTCGAACGCTGCTGGCGCTGCCTTTCAGGGCGGATCAAATGATCTCGCTGATGGAACGCGGCGATTTGGTGGTGCGCGATCCAGAGCTTTCACAGCAGGTAGAACACCTGGAAAGCCTAATCCGCCAGCTTGTGTTGAGCGTTGTTTTCGCGGCTCTGGTGTTAGGCGGCGTACAATTGTACCTGGCAGAAGCCTGGGTCTTTGCGGTGATCCTGTTGATCGGGGCGCTCCTGCTCCTTCCAGGCCTCATCGTAGGGGGGCGGCACAGGCGCTGAGCGAAATTGGCGGTTGAATCATGTATCCCGTCAATCTTCACCCAATTTACTGAAGTTTGTCACTTGGCAAATATCTTCTGTGCGCTTACAATCCATATGTTACAAATTTCACAGATAGACAGGAGAGCCGTAGCGTATGACAACCGAAATCCGAATTGACGCCCTTCTCCCGGCTGAAATGGCTAAGCGGGCCGAATATGTCGGTGTACGCAAAGCCGAGACGCCCTTCATTACCGTGTTCGCCCTGTCCATCCTGGCAGGTGCGTTCATCGCCCTGGGCGCCATCTTTGCCACTACCGTTTTTGCTGGCGGGATAACAATCCGAGACGCTGAAGGGGCTTTGGCCTTTAGCAGCGCTTTACCCTATGGCGTCAACCGCCTGCTTGGCGGTCTGGTCTTCTGCCTGGGCTTGATCCTGGTGGTGGTGGGCGGCGCCGAATTGTTCACCGGTAACAACCTGATCGTGATGGCCTGGGCCAGCGGCAAAGTCACGACCCGCGCCTTATTGCGCAACTGGGTGATCGTCTATCTGGGCAATTTTGTGGGGTCGCTGGGCACCGCGGCGCTGCTATTCGTCAGCAAGCAATGGTCGTTCAGCTCCGGCGTTGTCGGGCTCACCGCGCTGAACATCGCCAAGTCGAAGGTCGAATTGGGCTTTTTACAGGCCATTGCCCTGGGCATCCTGTGCAACGCCCTGGTGTGCCTGGCCGTCTGGATGACCTACAGCGCCCGCAGCACCCTCGACAAGATTGCAGCGATCATCTTCCCCATCAGCGCCTTCGTCGCCGCAGGCTTCGAACACAGCATCGCCAACATGTATTTCATTCCGATTGCTTTGTTCATCAAGAGCTTTGCTAACGAAGCCTTCTGGACGGCGATTGGCAAAACCCCGGCAGATTATGCTTCGATCACCTGGGGCTCGTTTTTCTTGAACAACCTGATCCCAGTGACCATCGGCAACATCATCGGCGGCGCGCTGCTGGTGGCAGCGATCTACTGGATGGTGTTCTTGCGCCCCGAAAAAATATCCAGATAACCCAACCATAGCGAGGTAACCATGAAAGCCTATATTCTAATCCATGTCCGTCCTGGTTCGGTCCCGGAAGTGGTGCGCAACTTGCGCCGGGTGAACGGCGTCGTCGAAGCCAATATGACCTTTGGCCCTTACGACGTGGTGGCAATCGTCGAGACCAAGGACGTCAACCAGTTAGGTCCGCTGGTAGCTGGCGAAATCCAGCCTATCCCTGGCATCCTGGACACGCTGACCTGCCTGGTGGTCAACCCGGTCTGAAATCCTCGATTAAATCCGGAGGTACCCAATGCCCTTCTTCGATCCTGCCACGCACTCTGGCCGAGAACTGGTGCCCGGGTTGACCATGCGCCCATTTTGGGGCGAAAACCTGCTGGTCGCCGTCGTCGACCTGGAACCGAACACGGTGCTACCGGCGCACAGCCATCCCCACGAACAGGCCACCTATCTGTTGCAGGGCGAACTCGAGATGAATTTGAACGGCGAGCGGCGCGCCATGCGCCCCGGCGATCTGGTCATCATCCCAAGCGGTGTAGAGCATTCCATGGTTGCCGGCTCGCAGCCCGTCCGCCTGTTGGACATGTTCAGCCCCGTCCGCCAGGATTTGAAGTTTTGACGCCCCGAAGCGACGCTGCCCGTTTCACCGAGACCATCCAGCATCTGGCGCGGCTGCGCCAATATCGCCTGGCGCAGCCGCCGATCAGCCACATCGAGATGGATGCGGCCCTGGCCGGGCTGCGCGCCTGGCAGTCTGCTCGCCTGGCGCGCACCTACGCCGACTTCCTCGCCAGCCCACGCTACGGCCTGGCCTGTCGCTTCTTCCTCAGTGATATCTATGCCCCGCGCGACTTCAGCCAGCGCGACCAGGACATTCGATATCTATACGAAATCATGGCCAGCTTTTTGCCCGAGTTCCTGATCAAAGTGGTGCGCAAGGCGATTGAATTGAACGACCTTACCAACGAGTTGGATCAGTTCTTAACGCAGGTGCTGGTCAACGAACTGGGCGTGACCAAAGAGAACGCCAGCACCGCGATCACTCCCCAACTGTACGCCGAAGCCTACCGCATCTGCGATAATTACGCCGAACGGGCGCACCAGATCGAGTTGATCGGCGAGGTTGGCCGCATGGTGGATCGAGGCACTCGAATTCCCCTGGTGGGAATGACGCTGCACCTGGCGCGCCGCCCGGCGCAGCACGCCGGTTGGGGCGAACTGCAAAGCTTCTTGGAGCGCGGCTACACTGCTTTCAAGCACATGGGGCGCGCCGATGAGTTCCTGCACACCATCCAAACGCGCGAGATGGGCATCCTGGATCGCATCTTCGCCCACCATCCGGACCCTTTTCGCCTCGACTAGAGCGCCTCGGTAAACTCAGTCGCCGGTTCGGCCTGTCTGCGTAGGCAGATAGGGCATCTCCGGGCCATCCACCCCCAGGCGCTCCGCAAGCGCCGCCCGCATAGCCACCCGGTCGTCCCAGGGATATTCCACTTCGCCAAAGCACATCGACTGCTCGTGACCTTTGCCGCAGACGATGACCAAATCACCCGCCCTGGCGACTCGTACTGCAAAGCGGATCGCCTCACCGCGATCCGGAATCCGCCAGAACGTGCGCCCCTCTGCGCCGCCGCGCTGCTTCATCCCCTCGGCCATCTCCGCCAGGATACCCTCCAGCGACTCGGTGCGCGGGTCCTCCGCGGTCAGCACGGTCAGGTCCGCCAGTTCCGCAGAGACCTCCGCCATCATCCGCCGCTTCTGGCGGTCTCGCAGCCCGGCAGAGCCGAACACCGCGATCAACCGCCCGGCGGTCATCGGGCGCGCTGCTTCCAGCGCCCGGCGCAGGGCATTGGGAGTGTGCGCAAAGTCAACCACTGCCGTGAAATCCTGCCCCAAATCGATGACTTCCATCCGCCCCGGCACCCCCGGCATATCCGCCACTCCCTGGCGTACCGCCGCATCTTCCAGCCTCATCACCCCGCGCGTGAGCGTGATTGCCGCCAGCAAATTGTAAACGTTGAACTCTCCGATCAGGCAGCTCTCTATATGCAAAAGAAATGGCTCCCCCAGCAGATCGCGGCCAACAATACTCAATCGCAAGCCGTCCCTGGCCGACCAGGCCTCTTCACTGGGATGCACATCCGCCTGCGCTTGCCTGCCATAGCTTAGTATGGGGACACGGGTAATGCTCGAAAGATATTCGTAGGAATCGTCATCTTGATTCAACACTGCGCCGCGCGGCGGGCGCCCCGGCTTGGGCGGCGTCTGCGCCAGGCCGGAAAAGAGCAACCCTTTCGCCTGGCGATAGGCCTCGTAGCTGCCGTGATAGTCCAGATGCTCATGAGTGATGTTGGTGATCACCGCCATGTCGAAATCGCACGCCGCCACCCGCGCCTGTGCTAGCCCATGCGAGGTGGCCTCCAGCACCACGTGGGTCAGCCCGGCATCCACCATGCGCCGCAGGTAGCCCTGGATGCTGGGCGCATCGGGGGTGGTGACATGGAAGCCGGTGTCGAGCGTCTCGTCGCCGATCACCGCGTTCACCGTGGAGATCATCCCCGCGCGCAGGCCGGCCGCCCGCAGGATGTGAAAGATCAGGTTCGCCGTGGTCGTCTTTCCATCCGTGCCCGTCACCCCAATCACCGTCAGACTGCGCGCCGGGTGATCGTGCAAGGCCACAGCCAGTTGCGCCAGCGCCAGCCGCGGATCTTCCACCTGGATATAGGGAACGCTCAACCCGCTGATTGGCTGCGAACCCACCACCGCGCAGGCCCCGCGCCGCAGCGCGTCAGGGATGAAGCGATGCCCGTCCAGCGCGCCGCCGCTCACCGCCACGAACACATCCCCTGGCTGCACCTGCCGCGAGTCCTGTGTCACGCCGGCGACTGGCGCGTCCACGAATGCGCCAGCTTGGCCGCCCACCACATTGGTCACCTCGGTCAGAATTTCAGCCAGCGATTTCAATTCGGGTTTCCACAATAAAATAAAAGGTGTCTCCGACGGGCGCGGCCCGACAGAGACACTCGGTTGATCTCGATCCAAATGATCAGCGTCGGGTCAGCTCAGGCTCTGGCGCAGGCCTTCCAGCCGCCCGGCCACTGAGCCGTCCACGACCTTGTCGCCCACCTTGACCACCAGTCCACCCAGGATGCTCGGATCGACCCGAAAAGCTACCGTTTGGGCGTTGACCTTGGTCGTGATCTCCTTGCGCACGATCTCTTTCTCGGCGTCGGTCAGCGGCAGGGCGCTGGTGATCTCAGCCGTGACCCCCTGCAGATCGGCCTCCGAGAGCACCACCACTTTGCCGGCCTTGATCCCCGAGAAGAACTCATCAATCAAGGCGTGCTGGCGTTTCTCATCCAGCGCTTCGCCGATCAAGCGTTGCGTAGCCGCCATCGCCAGCGCGGCAATCTGGCCGCGCAGATTGGCCAGGATTTGATCACGCTCCGCCATTGCGTCCGTCTGCGCGTCGGCGCGGATTTTAGCTGCGTCGGCCTCGGCGCGCGCGGTCACTTCACGCGCTGCCGTCTCCGCCCGCAGCGTGGCCTCGCGCACCTTTTCCGCAGCCTCGGCCTGAGCCTTCGTCAGAATTTCGCGCGCTTCGGCTTCGGCGTTCGCCCGCGCCTCAGCCGCAATTCGAGCGTCTTCCAGGCTCTGAGCGATCTTCTTCTTGCGGTTTTCCAGGCCGTTCAGGATCGGCCTGTACGCCCAGGCGTAAAGTAAAACCAATACGATGATGAAGTTAAACACCTGGAACAAAAAGAAACCCAGGTTAATCCCCAGTGCTGCCATACCACGTCCTCCTTCTGGGATCGGGGCCCGTTACGCGGCGAAGATGATAATCAGGGCGACAGCCAGGGCGTAGATCGCCACCGCTTCTGCGAAAGCCATGCCCAGGATCATGTTGGTCTGGATAATGTTAGCCGCGTCAGGGTTACGGCCCATGGCTTGCACGCCGCCCGAGGCGGCGATGCCTACGCCCACGCCAGCGCCAATCGCGCCCAGCATCGCCAGACCTGCGCCCAAGAGTTTCAAACCCGCCACGAAAGCTACAGGATCATTCATCTTTCTAACTCCTCATGTAGTGTAGTTGAATTGTTTCCCAGATCTTTTGTCCAAGCGTATTAGTGATGCTCTTCACCGTGTCCATCCCCTTGATGGCTCACCAATGCCATACTGATGAACATCGTCGCCAGCAAGAAGAACACGTAAGCCTGGATGATACCGAAGAAAATCTCGAACAAGTACAGGCCCGGCGGCACCAGCACCGCGGTCAGCGCTCCAACGATGGACAACAGCAGCGTCCCGGCGAAGATATTACCGAACAACCGGAAGCTGAACGACAAGATCTTGGCGAACTCCAACAGCAACTCTAGGATACCAACCCCGAAGTTGATGACCCCAAAAACGCCGCCGCTGACCAGCGCGCCGAACTGGAAGAACTTGCCGAAATAGCCCGGCCCCAGCGCCCACACGCCGTACACCTGGGTCATGACCACTGCGATCACCGCCAGCGCCAGCGGGAAATTCAGGTCCGTCGCCGAGCCGCGCAGGAAGGGCACTACTTCACAGGCATGGCAGGGAGCGCCTTCGACGGCCTTGGCGACCTTTGCGTAAGACGCCTCCTGAGCATGGCCTTCGCCTTCGCCATGCTCCTCGACCTCCACCGGCTGACCTTTGTCCAGGGTATAGACGGTCGTCCCGCCCAGGCTGAACAGCGGCACCGCGGCGTAGGCCGGGGGCTTGTGGGCTTCTTTCAACCAGCCGATGCTCTCATAGCCAGGCACCAGCTTGGTCAGGTTAGCGAAGAAGACCAGCAAAAAGATCGTCGCCACCACCGGGAAGACCCGGCGCGCCCACTTGCCGGTCGTGCCTTCCACGCTGTTCCACAAGAACTCGATCAGCACCTCGAAGAAATTGTACAGCCCCGAAGGCACCTCTTTGCCACTGCGGTGAAAACGCCAGGCCCCGAAGGCAAAGAGCAGCACCACTGCATCGGCGATCAAGGTCGCCACCATCGTATTGGTGATGGGAGAGTCGGGCCCAATCGGCTCCGCCGGCAACACCACTACGGGGCTGATCGGCTTCAGGAACGAGGGGCCGACAAACGCAGCATAGATGCCCAGAGCAATTAAGCCTAAGACGATCCAGCGCTTGAAACCAAACCGCCTTGTCTTTGTCGCTTCACTCACTAGAGTCCTCTCCTTCCGTTGTGCTTGGTTTACGAGCCGTCGAAGATGAGCGGGGCATGTCGTTGATCGCCCGCCTGGCCAGATAAAAGGTCAGCACCAGCGAAAGCGGCGCAGAACCCAGAACCAGTATCAGCGTAAAGACGGGCCTTGTCCCGAGCGTCCGGTCCAGCCATAACCCGCCAAAGACGGCTATTAAAACAATAATCAGGGTCAGGCACCCAACTTCTCCACCGATGACAGCAAATTTGGTGCCAACTGTCACCGCGGGCATGCGGTCCTTTTCGGGCGGAGTGTTGGTGGGGGTCATCGCCTGCGAATTGTATCACAAGGATTTAACAATCGTCAATGAAACGGTCTTCGCCCAAAGGGGTGAATACGGCGGGTGAGGCCATATTCACCCCAACGCCTGGCGTCCTCAGAAAGCCATCGCCTGCGCAGCGATGGCAGCCCAATTGAACCACGGGCTGAACAGCGTGCCCACGACCAGGATGCCCACCACCAGCACGCCGATCGCCAGCTTGAACGATCCGCTGAGCTGTAGCGGTTGCTCGTCGCCCTCCGAGCGGTATAGATAAACGTACTTCATCACCGTCAGATAGTAGTACAGGCCGATGATCGAGTTCAAGACGCCCACCACAGCCAGCCAGATCTGCCCCGCGTCCACCGCGGCGGCAAAGATGAACACCTTGGCGACGAACCCGGCGAAGGGCGGCATCCCTGCCAGTGACAGGAAAGCCACCAGCATCGCCAGCGCCAGCCCCGGCGAACGACGGCTTAGCCCATAGTAGGCGGTCATGTCGTCGCTACCCGCGATGCGCCCATAGGCCGAGACGATGGCGAAGGCCGCCAGGTTGGTCATCAGGTAAGCCAGCAGGTAATACACCACACTGGTCAGGCCCAGATCGGAGCCAACCGAGACCACCCCAATCAGGATATATCCAGCGTGGGCGATGGAAGAATACGCCAGCAGGCGCTTGATATCGCGCTGCGCCAGTGCAATCAGGTTGCCCAGGGTCATTGTCGCCACCGAAAGCGCCGCCAGCAAGATGATCCAGGCGTTGATCGTCGCCGGCGAAGAGAAGACGAAGAACAGCAAGCGCACTAGCACCGCAAAGCCAGCCGCCTTCGAAGCCGTGGATAGAAAGCCGGCTACCGGCGTTGGCGCGCCCTGGTACACATCCGGCGCCCAGAAATGGAAGGGCACCACTGAGACCTTGAAGCTCAACCCCACCAGCACCAGCACCAGGCTGCCCAGCACCAGCGGGTCGCTCACCCCGCCCTGCTGCAAGCCAGCCAGGATTTGCTCCAGGTCGGTGGTGCCGGCAAAGCCATACAGCAGTGAAAAGCCGTATAACATCACCGCCGAGGTCATTGCCCCGAACAGCAGATACTTGAAGCCCGCCTCGGTAGATCGCTCGCTGCGCACGATGAAACCCGCCAACACGTACATCGGGATAGACACCGTCTCGATGGCGAGGAAGACCATCACCAGATCGCCCGCCGCCGCCATGAACGTCATGCCGATCGTCGATGCGATCATCAAGACATAGAAATCGCCCCGGCCGCCGAGTTCGGGGTAATCCATCGCCAGCAACGCCGTCACCGCCGCGCCGAACAGGAAGATCATCGTGAAGGTGTAGCTCAGCCAGTCGAAGCGAATCATCCCCCCCCAGGCCCGCTGAGGCATCTCGCCGGGCATGAACGGCGCCATCAACAGCATGATCAACCCCATCCCGGCCGCGGTCACCCAGCCCAGGTTGCGCTGCTGATCACGCGGTATCACCAAATCCAGGAACAGCACCAGGATACCCAGCGCCAGCAGCAAGATTTCCGGCACAATCGGAGCGAACATCGAAAGATCAAGGGACATATCAGGCACCTCCCAAAAGGCGCATCACATTCTCGACGCCAGATTGGACCAGCGGGACGATGATTTGCGGGTACACCCCAACCAGGATCATGATCGCCGATAGGAACACCAAGGCGACCTTATCCAACACGTTGACATCGTGGACGTGACCTTCGAATTCCTTGGGCAACTGGCCGAAGAACACCTTACTGATGATGCGGATAATATACGATGCGGTGATGACAATCGAGATCGCCGCAGCGATGGCCACCCAGGCATAGCTGCTCCACAGCAGATCGGGCTTGCCGTTCCACAATCCCATGAAAATGGGGAATTCGGCGATGAAGCCAGAAAATCCCGGCATGCCCATCGATACAAGACCCCCAATGATAAAAGAGATTGCCACAAGGGGCATGACTTTTCTGAAGCCGCCCAGGTTGGGTATCTCGCGGGTGTGGGCCTGGTCGTAGATCATCCCGACCACAGCAAAGAAGAGAGCCGTCATCACGCCGTGCGAGAACATCTGTACCCCCGCGCCCAGCATGCCCTCCCGGTTCAGCGTGGCGAAGCCCATCGAAACCAGCCCCATGTGGGAGACGGAGGAAAAACCGATGACGTATTTGAAATCGCTCTGCACGCTGGCAATGAACGCTCCATACACTACATTAACCAGCGTCAACAGGATGATCCACGGCATGTGGAATTTGGCCCCTTCCGGCAGCAACATGATCCCCACCCGCAGGGCGGCAAAGGCGCCCAGCTTCATCAGCACGCCCGCGTGGAACATGGATACCGCCGTTGGCGCGGCCACGTGTCCATCCGGGCTCCAGTTGTGGAAGGGGAAGATGCCTCCCAACACCGCAAAACCGAAGAACACGAAGGGGAACACCAGGCGCTGGAAGCCCACCGAAAAGTTGGCCTGCTCCAGCGCGATCATGTCGAAGGTGCCCAGCCCAGAGACGAAGTACATCGCCAGCGCGCCGACCAGAGCCACCACCGAGCCTACGAACAGATACAGGGTCAGTTTCATCGCCGCATATTCACGCGTGACCTTCCAACCCCAGATCGAGATCAGCAAATACATCGGGAAGACCGCGATCTCGTAGAAGAAGAACAGCATGAACAGGTCAAGCGCCACGAACACCCCAAACACGCCAGTCGCCAGGATGAACAGAAAGGCGAAGAACTCGCGCGGCCGGTCGTCAATGCCCCAGGAGATCAGCACGCCGGTGAACATCACCACGCCGGTCAGCAGCACCAGCGGGGCGTTCATCCCGTCGATCCCCACGTAATACGAGATGCCCAACTGCGGCAGCCAGTTGTATTTCTCGACGAACTGATAGCCGCCAGCAGAGACATCGTAGGCGAAGTAAGCGAAAATGGAAAGCCCCAAAGCAAAGGCCCCCGCCGCCAGCGCCGCCACGCGGATCTCTGCCTTGCGCTCACCGGGGATCAACAGGATCAGCAACCCGGCGACCAGGGGTGTGAAGACGATAAAACTCAAAAGCGGAAATTGCATGGTTCACCTCATCGTTATGGATGCGCTTCTCGCCCGCATCACATCAGGTTGAACACCATCGCCACGGCTTTGTTGATCACGTTCAGGATCCAGCCCGGCCAGACCCCGATCCACAGGATCAACACCATCAGCGGCACGATCACAAACAGCTCTCGCCGGTTGATTTCGCTGACATGCCCCACCCAGTGCTCGTTCAACGGCCCGTGGAGCACTTGCTTGATCCCTTTCAGGATGTACGCGCCGGTGAAGAACAGCCCGATCATCCCCAGGGCAGTGTACAGGGTGAAGATCGGCCAGGAGCCCCGCACCACCAGGAACTCCGAGATGAAGCCATTCAACCCAGGCAAGCCCAGCGATGCCATCGAGGTGAAGATCAAGATGCCGCCATACACCGGCACCAACGGAAACAGCCCACCGTAATCGTTCAGGTTTCGGGTGTGCGTGCGCTCGTAGATCACCCCGACCAGGAAGAACATCCCCGCCGCAGATAGGCCGTGGTTGAACATCTGCAGCACCGCCCCATTCAGGGCAATGTTGGCGTTCTGCTTCATCACCGGATCGTCCACCCCATAGACGAAAGCCGCCGCAGCGATGCCCAAGACGACGAAGCCCATATGGTTCACCGAGGAGTACGCCACCAATCGCTTGAAGTCGTCCTGTCCATACGAAGCCAGCGCGCCAAAGATGATCGCCATCACCGCCAGGAAGCCCAGCGCCCCGGCGTAGTATTTCGCCTCGACGGGATAAAGCGGCAGCACCAGGCGCAGGAAGCCATAGGCGCCCAGCTTGAGCAACACGCCCGCCAGGATCATCGAGCCGGCCGTTGGCGCTTCGGTATGCGCATCCGGCAGCCAGGTGTGGAAAGGCCAGACCGGCACCTTGATCGCGAAGGCGATGGCAAAGGCCCAGAAGGCGATTGCCTTGACGGTGCTGATCGACAAGCCGAATAGCGACCCGCTCAGCGTGGTCCAGCGCTCGAAGAGCATTGGAATGTCGAATGTGCCCGACACCGCCCCGATCATCTGGATCGCCAGCAGCAACCCCAAAGAACCCGCCATGGTGTAGATCATGAACTTGAACGAAGCGTACTGGCGGGCAGGGATCTTACGACCGCCCCAGATCTCGCGTTCACCTTTCTCGCTGCCCCACTGATTGATCAGGAAGTACATCGGCACCAGGCCGAACTCCCAGAAGACGAAGAAGAGCAGCAGATCGAGCATCAGGAACACGCCCAGCATACCCGTCTCCAACAGGAAGAAAAGCACCATGTAGCTCTTCACCCGCTCCTGGATCGAGAACGAAGCCAGGATCGAAAGCGGCGTTAGCAGCGCCGTCAGCAGCACCATGGTCAGCGAAATGCCATCCACGCCGACATGGTATGACGAGTTGATCGCGCTGTACCAGATCACCTTCTGCTCGAACTGGAACCCCGGCTGATCGGCGTTGAAGCCGAACCACAACAGCACCGAAAGGATCAGCGGGATGAAGCTGAGCACAAAGGACACCCAGCGGATCAGGTTTTCCTGCTCCCGCGGCAGCAGCATCACGATGACCGCCGCCAGCACCGGGGTGAACAAGATCAAGGTTAGGAGGTTATTGTAGATGAAATCCATCATTCACTCCTGCATCAATAATTTCCGCTCGATATGATCCATGCCTAGGGCGCCGCGGCCAGCAGATAATAGAACAGCGCCGTAAAAGCCGCGATGCTGACCAGCGCCAGGATCATGTATTGCTGGACGCGCCCCGTCTGGATGGTGCGGAACACGCTACCCAACTTTTTGGTCGTCTCGGCTACGAAATCGCCCGAACCGTTGACGATGGGCTTGTCAATGGCGTTGCGCAGGAAGTCGCCGATGACTCCGGAGATATACGCGAACCAGTGCAGAATCCCGTCGATCGCCTTGCGATCCATCCATTGCGAAGTGAAGCTCGCCGCCAGCCAGTAAGCCGGTTGGACAAAGACCCGATCGTACAGTTCATCGAAGTAATATTTATTCTTCAGCCAGCGGTAAAGCGTCGCCCCCAGCGCTCTCTCCAGTGGATCCGTGGCGCTGGCTTGCTGGAAGCCCTTATAAACCTGCCAGCCAAGCCACAGCCCACCCAACGAGACTATCAGCGAGGCCAGCAGCGGCACCCAGCTAAAGGCCAGCGTTTCCGGGTGCTCCAGCAGCGTCCCGCCGACGAACTCGTGGAACCAGTTGGGGAGCAGGCCGCCGATCAACGGGAACTTCTCTGGGATGCCCACCCAGCCAAAACCCACCGAAAAAACCGCCAGGATCACCAACGGCAGGGTCATCGTCCAGCGCGACTCCACCGCGTGTTCGGCTTCTTTGGTGCGCGGGTTGCCCAGGAAGGTCATCGTGATCTGGCGCGCAGTGTAGAAAGCGGTCAGCAGAGCAGCCAGCGCCAGCACGATGAACACCACCGGCGCGTGCGCCCAGGCATCGGCAAAGATTTCGTCCTTGGACCAGAAGCCCGCCGTCACCAGCGGAAAGCCCGCCAGCGCCAGGCCACCGATGGTGAACGTCCAGAACGTCACTGGCATCTTGTGCCGCAAGCCGCCCATGTTGCGCATGTCCTGTGGATCCACGTGATGATCGCCCGTGTGCAGCACACCATGCTCCATCCCGTGGATCACTGAGCCGGAGCCGAGGAACAACAGCGCCTTGAAGAAGGCATGGGTGATCAGGTGAAACGTCGCAGCGATATAGCCACCGATGCCCAGCGCGGCAATCATAAAGCCCAGTTGTGAGATGGTCGAATAGGCCAGCACCCGTTTGATGTCGTTCTGCGCCACGGCGATGGTTGCTGAAAACAGCGCCGTGAACGCTCCAATAAAGGCCATGAACAGCATCGGCGAGGTCAGGTGACCATGCTCCATGCCCGCCGAAAGCAGCGGATACACCCGGATCACCATATACACACCCGCGGAGACCATCGTCGCCGCATGGATCATCGCCGAGACCGGCGTCGGGCCTTCCATGGCGTCGGGCAACCACACGTGTAGCGGCCACTGAGCCGACTTGCCAATCGTGCCGATGAACAGCAGGATGCCGATCAAGCCCGCAGCCGAAAGTCCGGCAATGTAAGAAGGCATCTCCGCCAGGTGATGTAATACCTCCTCGTTATAGAGGATTTCGCGGAAGTTGAGCGTGCCGGTGACTGAGTACAGATAGGCGATACCCAGCAACATGAACACATCGCCGACGCGAGTGGTGATGAACGCCTTGATCATCGCCGCTCGCGCCGAGGGCTTGCCATACCAAAAGCCGATCAGCAGGTACGAACACAGACCCATGATCTCCCAGCCGACGAACAGGGTCAGCAAGTTGTCCGAGACCACCAGGGTGAACATGCCGAAGGCGAACAGGCCGATGAAGGCAAAGAAACGCGAATACATCGGCTCGATGGAAGGCACAACGTGTTTGTGTCCATGCACGTCGGTCACCGTCGCGCCATGCGGCGGCAGACCGGGCCGGTCGTGATCGCCTTTGGGCTGTCCGAAGTTGTGATAGCCCACACTATAGATGAAAATCATCAACACCGTCCAGGCGACGAAGAACAGCGAGACCGCCCCCAGCGGATCGATCAGGATGCCGACCTTAAGGAAATTCTCTCCGGTGGCCAGCCAGGGGATCGAGGCGGCAAACACCTTTTCGCCTTCGCCAAAATGATCGATGCCCACCGCCCGGAAGAACACAATCATGCTGCCCAACCAGGACAGGAAAGCCGCCCCCACCGCCAGCGTATGGCTCAGCGCCTTGTTGCGGTTGGTGAACAGAACGATCAGGAAGAAAGCCAGTACAGGTGGGAGCGGGATGAGCCAGATCAGGGTTTCGATCAGAGTATCTGTCATCATAGGTTCACCATTTCATCAGATCGATCTCATCGGCTGCGATGGTGTTCCGCCGACGGTAGATAGAGATGAACAGCGCCAGGCCCACCGCCACTTCCGCCGCAGCGACGGCAAAAACGATCACTGTAAACACCTGCCCGGCCATCAACTCCGGCGCCCGATAGCGCCAGAACGCCACCAGGTTTACGTTCGCGGCGTTGAGCATCAATTCTAGGCCCATCAGGATGGCAATGGCGTTTTTGCGCGCCAGCACGCCGTACAATCCCGTGCTGAAGAGGGCCGCCCCAAAGATCAGGTACCAGGAAAGTGGGATCATCGCCACGCCTCCTATTTTCGTTCCCAGGCGATCACCAGCGCACCGATCATCGCCGCCAGCAGCAACACGGATGCCAGCTCGAAAGGCAGCACGAATGCATCCGGCGAGACCAGCGCCAGTCCCAACTGTCGCAACGAGTCGAAACGCTCGCTGATCGGGGCTGGCGGCGTCTGAAAACCGTTCCAGCTCGAAAGCATCCAGGCCAGCCCGCCGAAGACCACCACGGCGACGAAGAGCGCCCAACCCCAGTTTTCGGTGAAACGGGGACCGCTCTCGGGAGCGATCTTTCGCGTCAGCATGATGCCAAAGATGATCAAGATGGCGATCGCGCCGATATACACCATCACCTGCACCACTGCCAGGAATCCGGCATCCAGCAACACATAAAAGATCGCCACGCCGAACAGCGCCAGCACCAGCCACAACGCCGAATGGATCAGGTTGCGCGCCGTCACCACCATCAAGCCGGCGCCCAGCGTCATGGCCGCAACCAGGATAAAGATGATTTGCACAGGGGTCATATACATTTTCCTCTATCAGGATAGATTCAGGCTTCTGGGGCGCGCAGCGGCTTCACGCCGGAAAGCTCAGGCCTGGCGATGGGCTTTGGCTCGCCCACCCGCTGCCGCTCCAGGCGGGCATACGTGCGCAACAGCGACACGGTCACCCAGCCAATCAGGATGTTCAGCGCCAACATCCACAAGGTATAGACCAGGCTGCCGGGCGCTACGCCCATGCCAACCAGGATCTTGTCTAGCACGGCGGTGGCGATCACCAGCGCCAGCGCCAGCGGGGTCAGCAATTTCCAGTTGAACGCCAACATGTGGTCGATGCGCACGCGCGGCAGCGAATACTTCACCCACATGATCACCCAATACAAGAACATGGCCTTCAATAGCAGATAAACCACACCCAGGATCGGCGCCTGCTCGACGAAGGGGCCACGCCAGCCGCCGAGGAAGAAGGTGGCGAACAACGCGCCCATCGTTACAGCATGAAGCAATTCGCCAGCGTAGAACAGCCCAAACTTCATCCCGGTGTATTCGATGTGAAAGCCCGCTACGATCTCCGACTCGGCCTCCGAAAGGTCGAATGGCGCTCGCCCTAACTCTGCAATGGCCGAGATCAGAAAGATCAACGCCGCCAGCGGCGCCGACAGGATGTACCATAACGATTGCTGGTTCACGATTTCTTGTAACGACATCGAGCGCGCCAGGATCACCGGCATCAGCAGCGAAACGACCATCGGCACCTCATATGAAACGGTCAGCGCGACGGTGCGCAACGCCCCTAACAGAGCATACTTATTGTTCGAAGCCCAGCCCGCCATGATGATCCCTAACGTGCCCACGGCGCCCACGGCCACGATGTATAGCACGCCCACGTTGATATCCGCCCCCAACATCGTTGGCGCCAGCGGGATGACCGCCCAAAGCATCAACACCGTCGCCAGAGCCAAGATCGGCGCCAGGTTATACACGACCTTGTCGGCGCCATAGGGAGTGATATCTTCTTTGATCAGCAGTTTGATCACATCGGCGACAGGCTGAATCAACCCGAAAGGCCCCAGGCGGTTCGGCCCCAGGCGGTCCTGAAAGCGCGCCACTACCTTGCGCTCCACCCACACCAGGAAAATATCCAGCACCAGCACAAAGGTCGCTACCACCACTACGCCGATCAAAGTAAGGATGAATGTGACCAGCCCTGAGGAGAGCCCCCAACCCTTCAGCAATTCCGCCAGCCATTGCGCAATCGAATTAATTGGATCGAACATCACATCGCTCCTGATCGATGAGATACAAACACCGGCTCGTTCACAGGCCGGGTACCAGATACTTGTAAGCAGGCAAATGCAAAATTCGCCGCGGCCGCACTCACGGCCTCGGGCAAACAAAAAGCTGAGGGGTAAACCTTCAGCCTTTTATTCTTGCGATGGACTATGCCCATTGGAGGACACCCTTGCGCCAGGCCCACACCAGCCCGGCGATCAGGATGAGGATGAACAGCACTCCTTCGAGCACGGCAAATAGGGGCAATAGATCAAAAGCCGCCGCCCAGGGATACAGAAAGATCGCTTCGATATCGAAAATCAGGAAGATCAAACCAAAGATGTAATATTGAACCCTGAACTGCACCCAGGCATCACCCACCGTCTCGATCCCGCATTCATAAGTTTGCAATTTTACTTTGTTCGGTTTCCTCGGGGCGACCAACCGAGGGATCAACAGGGCAGCCGCCGGAAAGACGGGCGCCAAAACCAGGAACACGCCGATAAAAAGCCAATCTTGAAGTTGCATATGGGCTCCTCATTGTGAATATCGTCACGTGCGTCATCGGCAAGACTCGACGCACCCCCAATGTTCCGGGGCAACAGGGCTATTTTACCACAACATTAACCTGTTCATAACATTAGCCTTGCGCTATAACTCCGTTTGGTTTCACTCTGAAAGCTGGCGCAAATGGCAAGTGTCATTCATAGAGACGAGAACGTAATCGCTTGCTTGAGCTTCGATGACGTTGATCGCACAGGTATCCTGTCGCAGGTGCCAGAAACGATCATTGCCGAGGCCCAAGACACCCAATAAGATAACCCGGTTGATGACCGTGTGGCCAACCAACACAATCGTTTGCCCAACGTGTTGGACAGCTACACCAGCCACAGTCATCATAGCGCGGCTCCGCAGATCGGCCAGCGTCTCGCCGCCGGGAATGCGGACGATCTCCGGATGCCTGTACCAAAGCTCCCACTGTTCAGGCCATCGCTGGCGCACTTCCTCATTTGTCAGCCCCTGCCACTCGCCGTAGTCGATGTCGGCCAGCCCTTCCACGACCTGGACGGGCAGCCCTAAGTTCGTCGCAATGGCTTCAGCAGTCTTGACTGCCCGAGACAGCGGACTGGAATACACCGCCGCCGGCTTCCACTCCTGCGCCACCCTCTGACCGGTCGCGATTGCCTGCGCCAGCCCTGTTTCGTTCAGCGGCACATCCGCCCGGCCGCGGAATCGCTCGATGCGATTCCACTCTGTCTGACCATGTCGAACCAAAATCAATCGTGTCGTGCTTGCATCCATATTACTTGAGGCCTCTCTGCGGCAGCGCCTGTCTCTGAAGCATAGTCAATATGAACAGGGCCGCCGCCTGGGTCAGAATCACAAAAGCGAACAGCCAGATGTTCGAAAAATCATAAAGAAAGCCCAGAATTGCTCCGCCAGCGAACCAGGCGGCTCCATAGACGGTGTTGAACACACCGTAGGCAAATGCCCGCCGGTCTACAGCCGTGAGATCAGCAATTGCCGCGCGCATGATGGTTTCATGCACTGCCATGACCACACCCCACAATACCGCGCCGACCACCGCCAGGGCGTATTGCTGGGAAAGAGCCAGGGATGGCAGCGGCAAGGTGGCCAAAGGGATCACCAACAGGGATTTCAACCCGACTCTATCGTAAACCTTGCCGATCGCCAAAGCCGCCAGGGCGTCTGCGCCCATCGCCACCGCATACAGGATCGGGATTTGTACGGCGGGAACCACTGCCTGTTGTACCAGATGATACGAAATAATCTGAAAATTAGCAAAACCAGCCACGCTGAGAAAAGAGAACCCCACATATACCCAAAAGGCGCGCGACAGGCTGGATTTTCCCATGCTTTTGGGCGCATCCTGCAGCGGAACAGCCTCCAGGCGTTCCGGCTGTGGCACGCGCAGCCGCGCAATCATCAGCGCCGCCATCGTTAGAAGGGCTGGAATCCATAGGATGCTGAACCCATCGCGATAGCTGCTGCGTTGCACGAACACAGCCGTAAAGACAAGCGGGCCGATCACTGCGCCGACCTGGTCCAGCGCCTCATGGATAGCAAATCCCCACCCGCGCCCGGTATGATGAGTGGCGTGCGAGAGTATCGTATCACGTGAGGGCGAGCGGATGGCCTTGCCCACCCGCTCCAGCAGCAGCAGCAACGCCGCCAGCTCCCAACGGTTGACATAGGCCAGCAGCGGCACGCATAAAATCAGGCCATAGCCGATAAACGTGGCCGTCCAATAGGCGCGAGTGCGCCCAGCCAGATAGCCGGATAGCAGACGTAGCCCATAGCCCAGAAATTCCCCCAGGCCAGCGACCAGCCCCACCATCGCCGCGCTCGCCCCGAGGTATCCCAGGTATGGCCCGCTGACGCTGCGGCCGGTCTCGTAAGTGATATCACCCAGCGCGCTGACCAGTCCCATGAGCAGGATCAATTGCAGCGCCAGGTCTTTCGTCCCCGTCGTGCGGGACACAGGTTTTGAAGTGCTCATTTTTCATCCACCTTGCCCATATTCTCAATTATTGCTGATTGCTCTCACCCACACCGGCTCCGGCTCCAACGAGATCGTTTCTGCGTCATCGTCATAAGTGAGTAGCTCAGCATACCGTCCCCAGTTGATCAGCGTCTCGATCTGGGTTCGGGCGACTTCGGGAGGGAAATCCAGGCTCAGCGCAGTTTCGATAACATCCAACTTCAAATGATGTTTCTCCGCCGCGCGCAGCATACTCAATGACGATAGCTCAGAGGGCGAAGACGATGGCAATATAAAGACGATATAGCATTTGCCTCGCTGAAGTGCATTATAATCTTTCTTGAGACTATCGATCTAAGGCGCCAAACTCGTTTATAGCGGTTTAGGAGAACCGAATGGACGCAAGCGTAAAATTAGGCCGAATATTCAACATCCCGATTGGATTGCACACCAGTTGGTTCCTGGTCTTCGTTCTGGTGACCTGGTCCCTGGCTTCGGGTTATTTCCTTTCCGATTTTCCTGAACTGCCTCGCTCGGCGCATTGGCTGCTGGCCGTGGTCACCAGTCTGCTCTTCTTCGGCTCGGTTTTACTCCACGAATTAGGCCATTCGATCATCGCCTTGCGCAACCAGATTCAGGTGCGCAGCATCACCTTATTTTTGTTCGGAGGGGTGGCCCAGATAGCCAGCGAGCTGCCCACCCCCGGAGTCGAGTTTCGCATCGCCATCGCCGGTCCATTGACCAGCCTGGCGCTGGCGGTTTTCTTTCAGGTGTTGTGGCTGCTGGATCGGGGCAGCGCAATCCTGGCAGCTCCCAGTTTATGGCTGGCGCGCATCAATTTGATCTTGGGGCTGTTCAATCTGATCCCGGGCTTCCCCCTGGACGGTGGTCGCGTCCTGCGGGCAGTAATCTGGAAGATTACCAACAATTTCTATCGCGCCACCCAATTAGCCAGCTACTCAGGCCAGGTGGTGGCTTTTGGCTTCATCGGCATAGGAGTGTTTACCATCCTCAGCGGCAATTTTTTCAACGGCCTGTGGCTGGCATTCATTGGCTGGTTCCTACAGAACGCTGCCGCCGCCAGCTATGCCCAGATCAATATGCAGCAGATGTTGCGCGATGTCACCGTCGCCCAGGTCATGTCCCCAGAATGCCAGAGCGTCCCCGGAAACCTGACATTGGATCAACTGGTTGAGGATCGAATCTTGACCGGCGGGCATCGCTGCTTTCTCGTGATCGATGACGATCGGCTGCGTGGTATGCTCACCTTGCGAGATGTGACCGCCATTCCCCGCGCCAGTTGGAGTCGAGTGTCAGCCGAACAAGCCATGGTGCCTATCGAGCGCCTGATCCAGGTCTCTCCGGAGACCAAGGTGTTAGAGCTTCTGAAAACCATGGACGATGCGAATGTAGCGCAGGTACCCGTAGTAAAAGCAGGGCAGATTGTGGGCATGATCTCCCGCGAACAAATCCTGCATTATGTCCGCTTGCTAGGAGAAATCGGTAGCTAATCCCCCAACCGTTCACGCCTCCCCTGGCTGACTCTTGGACTACAACTGAACCTGCACCGCATGCTGGGTGTAACCTTAATATGGTATCCACAACGGATAAAACATGATTTGTAGAGACATCCTTACAGGTAAACTTATATGATAACTACACAACCCGCAGAGGCTTCTGCTGAACCCTCGAAAGCCACATCGCCGACCGCTGATCCGTCCGCCGCCGAACGAGCCAAGGGCGATCGCTTCTCCAAATCCTATTACCCTTTGCGCTGGTTCGATTGGACCGCTGCAGCATTGCTGCTGGTCGCCCTGCTCACCGCGGCCACCCGCCTGGTGGCCACCGAATGGACTAACTACCTGCATTTGGTGCAGAATGTGGCGGTGCTCGGTCTGATCGCCGGACTGGCCCTGGGGCAAAGCCGCTTCGCCCCGCGCAGTGTGCTGGTCTTTGCGATTGCCTTTGGGCTGTTCACCGTCCCCTGGCAGCTCGGCGCCGCCCTGCAGAGCGAACCGTTGTGGGCGGATCGCCTGAGCGCGCTGCTCTACCGCCTGGGAGTGATCCTCTACCAGTTGATCAACCGACTGACGGTGCGCGACTCGCTGCTTTTCATCGTGCTGATGAACTTCCTGTTCTGGACGCTGTCGGTGCACGCCGGTTATGTCCTGGTGCGATACGGCGATGCCTGGAGGGCCACCCTGCCCACCGGGTTGGCGATCTTCGTCATCCACTATTACGATCCGCTGGTTGCCCGCCGCGCCTGGTATCTGGCGTTCTACATCTTTTTCACCCTGGTGTTGGTGGCACGCATGGCGTTCATCCACCAGCACAGTCGCTGGCGGGCTAACCGCACCGCTCTACCGCCGCACCTCAGCCTGGATTTCATCCGTTTTACCATGCTGTTCGCCTCCCTGATCGTGATTGTCGCCTGGACCGCTCCAGCGCTGGCTTCGGCCCTGCCCGCCGCTGAGCGCCTGTGGCAGCCGGTGCGCACCACCTGGAACAACGCCGTAGATGACCTGAACTACGCCTTCGCCTCGTTGCGCTCCACCCGTCCGGTGTACAGCCCGGTGTATGGGAACAGCGCCACACTGGGGCGCGGCGCGCCGCTCGCCACCACCCAGATTTTCAACGTCCGGGCGCCCAGTGACACGCCGGCCGGAGTGCGCTTCTACTGGCGCGCTCGCACCTTCGAGATCTATCGCGACGGGCAATGGTTCACCAACATCGACGACAACCACCCCTACCGGCCTGAGCAGGGTCGCCTGCTGGTGCCCACCGGGCTTGGCCGCTGGGAGGGCAGTTTCGAATTCGTCAGCGCTGTCAACATGGGCACTATCTTCACGCCAGCGCAACCATTGTGGGTCAGCCGTGGTGGGCAGGTTCAGTACGTCGAGAATCCGGATGGCACTTTGGATATCTCTTCTTTCATCGCTCAACCGTCGATCAGCCCCGGCGATGTCTATCAGGTGACCGCTTCGGTCGGCGCCCCCACCATCGCCGAGTTACGTCAGGCGGGCACAGATTATCCTTCCTGGGTGACAGAACGCTATCTGCAACTCCCCGAAAACATCTCTCTGCGCACCCGTCAACTCGCCGCCGAGATCACCGCCGGGCTGGAGACGCCCTACGACAAGGCAGCCGCTATCACCCAGTACCTGCGCGAAAACATCACCTACGTCGAGACGATCGAAGGCGAGCCCCGCCCCGGCCAGGAGGTGATCGACTGGTTTCTGTTCGACCTGAAGCAAGGCTTCTGCAATTACTACGCCACTGCCGAGATCATCCTGCTGCGCCTGGTCGGCATCCCCGCCCGCTGGGCGATTGGCTACGCCCAGGGCGAACTCACCACCGACGAGACGCTCCCCGACCTCGGAGGCGATCAACTCATCTACAACGTGCGACACAAAGATGCTCACGCCTGGCCTGAAGTTTTCTTCCCAGGTATCGGCTGGATCGAGTTCGAACCCACCGTAGGCCAGCCGGACATCATTCGCCCGCTGGAAAATCCGCTCATCCCAGATACCCCCAGCCTGTCTGCGGCAGCCCAGCGCGAACGAGAGCTGGAAGAAGCTGAGCGGTTGCGCGATCGCGAGCCGCCTCAGCCCACCGCCGGTGACCAGGCTTCGAACAGCGCCGCTTACTGGCTTGCAGGCATCCTGGCGGGGCTGATTCTGTTCCTGGCGCTATCGGCCTATCTGCTGCCTGCCCTGGGACTGCCCGGCCTGGCGAATTGGCTGGAACGTGGCTTCAAGCGTCTGGGGCTTCAGCCGCCGCAGAACTTGCAGCGTTGGGCGGAACGCTCCGCCAACCAGCGTCTGATCCAACTCAGACCCGTGCCGGTCATCCTGGAGGAGGCGCTGATGCGGATTGGCCTGCGCCCGCCGCCCTTCTTGCGTCGATGGGCGCGCCAGGCGCAGCTTCCTGCGCTGGCCAAAGCTTACACCGAAATCAACCGCGCCCTATCCCGCCTGGGGCAGCCTGCCGCAGTCAACGACACCCCAATCGAGCGCGCCCGTAACCTGGGCCGGCTTGCGCCCCCCACCTTGCAGCCAGCCGAGCGCCTGGTGTGGGAATACCAGATCGAAACCTTCAGCCGGCAGCCTGCCGACCTGAGCGCCGCCAAGCAGGCCGCCAGCGATATCCGCCGCCTATCCTTCCAGGCGCTCCTGCAGCGTCTGCTCTCCCGCTTTCAGGTACAAGACCGGCGCCAACTACGCCGCTAGCTTTTCGCCAAAACCACAGTGCAGTTAACATGGTAGAATCGGAGCAGGGAGGCTCCGCCATGGTCACTGCGCGACAGACTGCTCTCACCGATATCATCCAGGCCATCAACTCCACCCTGGAGTTGGATGAGGTGTTGCGCATCGTGATGGATACCATCATCCGTCTGGTGCGCGCCGAGCGCGGCTTCCTGATGCTGCGCGATGAACAAGGGAACTTCATCACCCGCATTGCCCGAAACTGGGAACAGGAGACCCTGGATCCTTCTGAGTTCGCTGTCAGCCGCAGTGTGATCGCTCGCGTCGTCCAGGAGGGTCAGCCCGTGCTGACCACCAACGCTCAGGAAGACCCCCGCTTCGGCGACCAGGAAAGCATCATCATCTACAACCTGCGCTCTATTCTGTGCGTGCCTCTGCAGGTCAAGGGCGAACTGACTGGCGTCATTTACGTGGATAACCGCGTCCACACCGGCATCTTCACCGAAGCAGAACGGGATCTGATGCTCACCTTCGCCAACCACGCCGCAGTCGCGCTGGAAAATGCGCGCTTGTTCGAATCCGTGCGCCGGACCCTGGCGGAAGTAACCGAGTTGAAAAACCTGATGGACAACGTCTTCGCCTCCATCGCCAGCGGCGTGATCACCACCGACATCCAGAAGCAGATCCTGTTGTGCAATCGCGCTGCCCAGGCCATCTTGGGGCGCAGCGAGCGAGAAATGGTCGGCCTGAAGCTGACCGACGTGTTAATGGAAACCGTGGGCGAATCCACCGCCCAGGAGATCTTCAGCGAGATAGAGGAAGTCAGCCAGACCGATCGCTCGATCACCGGGCGCGAGCTAAATTTCTCCGTTCCCAGCCGCGGCGTCGTCTCGCTCAGTCTAAACTTCTCCCCGTTGAAGGATGCCAGCCAATCTACCCAGGGCGTGGCAATCGTGGTGGACGATCTGACAGAGAAAAAGCGCCTGGAAGCCCAGCGCCGCCTGTTCGAGCGTATGGTTTCCCCGGCGGTAATCCGCCAACTCGATCCCGACCAGTTGCAGTTGGGCGGCAAGCGCTCGCAAATCACCGTCCTGTTCGCCGATATTCGCGGCTTCACCCAATTCAGCGAGGAACTCGACCCTGAGGCGCTGGTATCGGTGCTGAATCGCTATCTGGCCGCTGCCGCCGAGGCAATCCTGGCGCAGGAAGGCACCATCGACAAATTCCTGGGCGACGCGGTGATGGCCTGGTTCAATGCTCCTATCCCCCAGCCCGACCACACCCTGCGCGCCGTGCGCGCTGCTCTGGGCATCCGCGCCGCGGTGCAACGCCTCACCTACACCCTGCCACCCGAATATCATCTGCAGTTCGGCGCCGGTATCCACTTTGGTGAGGCCGTCCTGGGGCTGGTAGGCACAGAGAAACGCCTGGAATACACCGCCATTGGCGACTGCGTTAACACGGCTAAGCGCATCCAGGAAAACTCGGCCGCCAATCAGATATTGCTCACCGAAGCAGCCTATTTACAGGTGCGGGATCAGGTCGTTGCCCGATCACTGGAATCGATCAGCGTAAAAGGCAAGCGCGAGCCGGTAAAAATCTATGAAATTATCGGCCTGAAGCCCAACCGCGAGCAGCCTAATCCCCAACGAGCCGTTCAGTAGGGATCACGCCGGGCGTCTCTTCAGGCGCAAGCAGGCTTTCAGAGCAGGTCTTGATAGCGCCGGGCGAACAGCGCCGGTGAGCCGCCGGTGTGCCAGAACAGCACCCTCTCTCCAGGCGCGAAAAAATCCCGCCGAATCAGGTCGATCAGGCCGCCCGCCGCCCTGCCGGTATAAACTGGATCCAGCAAGATGCCCTCATTGCGGGCGAACAGACGAATCGCCTCCTGTTCCAGCGCTCCCATCACGCCATAGCCGCCGCCCAGATAATCGGCATTGACCAGGATATCTTCCGGCTGAAAAGTCAATCTTTCGCCCAAAAGTTCCGCCGCCGCAGTCGCCAGCCCGGCGACGCGTTCCTTCAAGACCTGGGCTGGCTCATCTATGCTGATGCCCAACACTTTGCCCTGGAAGCCGAACAGCCTGG
This sequence comes from uncultured Anaerolinea sp., assembly GCA_964503145.1. GTDB lineage: Bacteria > Chloroflexota > Anaerolineae > Anaerolineales > UBA4823 > RBG-16-57-11. Next base: position 44,640 of record CAZCYV010000001.1, read on the forward strand.
CCCCCAGCACCAGGCCGGCCTGCGTCCCCCCTGAGGAAGAGGGGAAGACAATCCAATCCACCGGCTGGTCCTGCGACAGGAATTCCTGCATCGCCAGCGCATAGGCCACAGCGCCGGTGGCATTCGACCCGCCATAGGGGATGAGATAGGGACGCCTACCAGCATCCCAGGCAGCCTGGAAGACATCTTGTAGCACTTGGTCGCGATTCTGGCGTTGCGTCCAGACGATCTGAGCGCCGATCAGGCGATCCAGCAACAGATTGCCGCTGGCCGGTTCGCCCTCGGCAGGGATTGCATCTTCGGGCGTGGGCGGGTAAAGCACCAGGGTGCACTCAAAGCCATAGCGGGCAGCGGCGGCGGCCGTCTGGCGGCAGTGGTTGGATTGGATTGCCCCGGCGGTGATCAGCATCTGGGCCCCGCTGGCCTGCGCCTCCGCCACCAGCAGTTCCAGCTTGCGGGTCTTATTACCGCCCATCGCCAGCCCTGTCTGGTCATCCCGCTTGATCATCAGGGCCGGCCCGCTTAGCGCCGCCGCCAGGCGCGGCATCGGCTCCACGGGCGTCGGTAGATGAGCTATGCGCAATCTTGGTAATGTTTTCATGTCCTTTCCTCCATAATTTGGACGGAAGCCGGTGAAATCGTCACCCTCCCCATCCAGAAATAAAATGACCTGGCTTCAACTGACCAACCGCCGGGTGCGTTGTTTGCCGCGGCGGCGCATCACTTCCAGCAGGCGCGGCAAGAAGCGGGTGTAAACCCAGTAGGCAGACCCGCGAATCGGCAGGTCCCAGGCGCCCAGATGGCGCACCACCTTCCCACCCAATCCCTCCTTGAAGCGATACACGCGCCACAGCGGATCGCTTTCCACAAACTCGTCCGGTGCTCCCCACAGATCATACACCTCACAGCCGGCCGCCCTGGCGCGTCGCATCGCTTCCCATTGCAGCAGGTAGTTGGGCATCTTCTCACGATGCGCCAGGCTGGACATCCCATGCATGTACCAGGCCTTGCGCCCGAAACGAAAGATCACCACACCTGCTACCGGCTCCCCCTGCACCTCAGCGATCAACGGCTCCGCCATGCCCGCCTGCATCATAGTGGACCATAACCTCAAATAGTATTGCTCATCGCGAATGACGAAATTATCGCGCGCCGCCGTCTGCGCATAGAGTCTGTAGAGCAAGGGCAACTCGGCAAGCGACGCTGCCCGCACCGCCACTCCCTTGCGCTGCGCCAGGCGGATGTTGTAGCGCGTCTTCTGCTTCATATTGGCCAGAAGCTGCTCCTCGTCGAGCCTCAGGTCGATCAAGACCGTGTTACGAAACTGCACCTGCTCCTCTGAAAAACGCCAGCCCAGGCTTTGCAAGTCTTGCAACACGGCCAGTCCAGTCTGGTCCTCTCGTGCAACTGGGTCGCCAGGGACGCCCACCCCCAGCACGACATCTGGATCGATCTTGACAAAGATTGCTCCTTTGCGCCGCCCCAGATCCGCCAGGTCGTGCAACGCCTGTTGGCGCAGAACGGCATCGCCCCAATCCAATAGCGGTCCCTTGGGTACGTAGAGCACGCACAAATTTTTCAGAAAGCTGATGGATGACAACTGCCTTAGCAGGGTCAGCGCTGCGCCGACAACTTTGCCATGATCGTCACGCCAGGCCCAAGTGGCAGGCAGCCAGCCGTTCTCCATTTTGACAACTGCCCACTCACGGGTTTGCAGCAGATGCGCACCCGGCAGCCCAGCGATGATCTCGTTCCAGGCCGGCTCGCCAGCCCCAGCGATGTACAACCCAAACCGCGCCATCTCAACCCGCCTCGACCGGTCGAAACCGCAACGCCCATTGGTACAACAGATACCCCAGCGGGTAGTACACTCGATCCCATGGGCCGAGCGCCTGGCGCAACGCGCCGCCAAAGCCACGCTTAAAACGGTACACCCCCCATAACCCATCGGAGCGCTGCATGAACTGCGCCTCCAGGGTCTGCTCATCGGCGTCTGGAACGCCCCATAGGTCGTAACTGACACAGCCTCGCCCCCGCGCCCAGCGCATTGCCTCCCATTGCAACAGATAGGCTGGCATTGCCTCCCGCCGCCGATCGGACGAAGCGCCGTAGAGATACCAGGCGCGCCTGCCGTGCGCAAAGACCATCAGCCCGCCCAACGCCTCCCCCTCCAGTTCGGCGATCAGCAGTTCGCACTCGCCGCGAGGGTGAAACAACTCATAGGCCCGACGATAATAGGCCAGGCTGTGAACGCCAAAGCCGTCTCGCCGCCCGGTGACCTGCATCAGACGGTGGAAAGTCTCCAGGTCGGCGCTGGGATGCACCGAAACGCCCTTTTTCTGCGCCAGACGGATGTTATAGCGCGTCTTCTGCTTCATGCGCCCAAGAAGCGTTTCTTCGTCGCCGCGCAAATCCACCAATAGCGTGCGTCGGGGCTGGATGGGCTGCGGGCTGAGACGAAAACCCGGCGGAGGGTTTTGCGCGGCCACACCATCTATCACCCAGCCATCCGGCTCAAGCTTCAGGAAGACCGCCCGGCGCTGGCGGCACAGCCGGTCGATCTCCTGCCAGAGCGTCTGCCAGGCAGCAGTTTCCGGGTTCACCCATCCCGCTGCGTTTTGATAAACCCTCTCCATTGGATCGATTTTCGGGCCCCCTACAGGCCCCTTGGGGATGTAGGCCAGGCAAAGCCCCAATGGAAGGCGGCGAAAGAGTAGCTGCGCGCCCAGATCTCCCTGCATATTCAGAACGTTTACCGCCTGCCAGCCAAAAGAGGACTTCAATTCGCCCCATGGCCTGGTCTGCAGCAGGTGCGCCTGTGGATAGCGGGCGATGAAGGCATCCCATTCCGGAGGGGCGATCTGGGGCATGAGCGCTAAAACAGGGAGGTTAGATCTGGTGGAGGCTCGCTGCGCACCGCTGCCTGGGGAATACACTCCCCCAGGATCTTCACAATGGCCGATTCGTCGCCTTCGCGCGCCAGATGGACCAGTTCATCCACGATGCGTTGCAGCGCCTCGCCACTGAGCACGTCTTCCCCCGCCAGCAGGACGATATCCGGATGCGGCGTCGGCTCGTACTGCGCCCAACGATCCCACAGTTCTTCGCTCAGCTTTTCGCCGGGACGAATGCCGGTGAAGACGATATCGATATCCTTGTAAGGCTCCAGGCCAGAGAGGCGGATCAGGTCCTCCGCCAGATCCAGGATGCGCACCTGCTCTCCCATGTTCAGCACGAACACTTCCCCGCCTTGCCCCATCGAAAAAGCCTGCAAGACCAGGTGCACTGCTTCGGGGATGGTCATGAAGTAGCGCTTCATGTCAGGGTGAGTCACCGTCACCGGCCCGCCAGATGCAATCTGGCGCTTGAACAGCGGCACTACGCTGCCGCGGCTGCCCAGTACGTTGCCAAAACGCACCACCGAATAGGCCTGGCCAGAGCGATGCCCGGCATCCAAAACCAGTAGTTCAGCCAGGCGCTTGGTCGCTCCGTACACGCTGGATGGGCGAATGGCCTTGTCTGTGGAAATCATCACCAGCCGCTCCACGCCATAATCCAGCGAGACTTCGACCACAATGCGCGTGCCAAGCACATTGTTAGTGATTGCTTCGGGGACGTTGTACTCCATCAAGGGCACATGTTTGTGCGCGGCGGTGTGGAAGACCACCTGCGGCCGCAGTTCGTCGAACACGATGTTCATCCGGTCCAGGTCGCGGATATCGGCAATCACCGGAATGACCGGCAGAGAGGGAAAATTCTCCTGGATTTCCAACAGCGTTTCGAAGATGCTGTTTTCGCCGTGGCCGAGCAAAATCAAAGACGCCGGATACCAGCGAGCGATCTGGCGGCAAAGCTCGCGCCCGATCGAGCCGCCCGCCCCGGTGACCAGCACGCGCCGGCCGCTCAGGCTGACCCCAATCAACGACTCGTCGATGTGCGCTGGCTCGCGACGCAGCAGGTCAGTGATTTCCACCTCCCGCAATCGACTGACGTTCACTTTCCCGCCGATCAGTTCATAGATGCCGGGCATGGTGCGAAACGGGATGCCTCGCGCCCGGCAGGAATCCGCCACCTGGCGGATCACCCGCCCTGGCGCGCTGGGGATGGCGATGATGACCTCATGGATGCGGCGGATAGCGACGATGCGCGTCAGATCATTCAATGTGCCCAGCACCGGCACGCCATGGATTTGCTGGCGCTGCTTACTTGCGTCGTCGTCCACGAAACACACCGGCTGCAGATGCAGATCGGGATTCTTTTGCATCTCGCGCACCACCAATGCGCCGGCATCTCCTGCGCCTACGATCAACACCCGGCGAATCCCTTGTCTGGGCGGCTGGGAGGAGGTCTGACTCTCGGAGATAATCCGCAGGGAAAAACGCACCCCACCGATCAGGATCAACAACAGCAGCCATTCGATAGGCAGAGTGCTGCGCGGATAATAAGGCAACTTCTCAAAGGCGCGCAGCGCAACGATGACCGCCGAAACCAGCACCGAAGAGATGCTCACCGCGACCACGATCAGCTTCATCTCCTGGATGCTGGCATACACCCACATGCGCCGGTACAGGCCCAGGATATAAAAGACCGGCGGCATGATCAGCAAAGAGATGCCGATCAACCAATAGGCCTGCGGCAAATAGAAGATGAACAGCGGACCGATATCCGTCCGCAGGGCGAAGCTGCCCAGGGCGGCCACCACGATCAAAAACAGATCTACCAGGAAGAGCAGGCGGCTGTTCAGCAAGAACCGCGGCCGCGGGCGAGTGATCGGTTCGTTCATCGTCCGCGAAACCCCAATACCGTGGCAGGCGTGCGCAACAAGATCACTAAGTCCATGAGCATGCTGCGGTGCTTGATGTAGTACAGATCATATTCGAGTTTCACAATCGTCTCTTCTATCGAAGAGGCATACCCATAGTTGATCTGCGCCCAGCCGGTGATGCCCGGCTTCACCAGCAATCGCGCCCGATAGAAGGGGATATGCCGCTGGAAGTATTCCACCAGCTCTGGTCGCTCGGCGCGCGGCCCCACCAGGCTCATCTCCCCACGCAGCACGTTAAAAAATTGCGGCAGCTCGTCCAGGTGCGTCTTGCGCAGGAAACGCCCCACTCGCGTGGCGCGTTCGTCATCCTCACGCGCCCAGCGCGGCTGACCATCCGCCTCGGCGTCGCGGCGCATGGTGCGGAACTTGATGATGCGATAGGTGATCCCGCCGCGCCCCAGGCGCGCCTGGGAATAGAATATCGGCCAGCCATCATCGATCAGGGTAGCCAGGGCAATGAACGGCAAGGTGATCAAGAAGACCACCGCGCCGACCAGCCCACCCAAAATATCCAGCAGGCGCTTGCCCAGGATATAAAAGCCGCTCACCCGCACCTCGTCAACGAAGGAGCGCAGGATCCAGTTGGCCTCCAACAGCAGGATCGGCACCCGCCCCATCACCTCTTCATAGACTCTGGGCATGCGCACAATTTCCGCCCCGGCCTCTTGAGCGTCCAACAGCGCCTGGAACATCCCCCCTTGCATCTCTCCAGTGATCGCCACGATGATATCCGAGATGTCATTCTCCTCGATGAGATCGAGCAATTGCTCACTGGTGCCGATAACCTGGACGCCGTTGATGAAAGTGCCCAGTTTGCGATGGTCGTCATCGATGATTCCCACGAGGGTGAACGGTTTGACCTTCAACTCGTTCAACTTTTGCAGCAGCAATTCTCCGCTGCGCCCACCGCCGACGACCAGCACCCGGCGCATGAACTGTGGCGCAGTGAAGACACGAATATAGGTCCAGCGCCACAATAATGTGAGCACAGATACTGAAACCAAAAAAACCGCTACTCCCCGGCGAGGCAGCAACGACCTGGGGGGATCCACATAATAGAAATATAAAACCAGGTAAAGCACCAGCCCCGCCAGCACCGCCGAAGCCACCCCGCGCACCGTGTGTCCCCAATCCGCTGCCCGGTGCACGTCATACAGTTCGATCATCAGCACCAGCCACACCAGCGGCAGGAAGAAGAACCACAACGGCACACGCCTCTGGATGAACGCCAGCGAAAAACCTAAGAACCGTTCACTGATACCCCACAAGTACAAAGATAGCCCCAAGGCGATCAACGCCATCAGCAAATCCCCCAGCAGCAACAATGTGCGCCGTTCATCCACGCGCAATTGCCAGAGCCTGGGGTGCAACAGGGGTTTGTCGGAATTCATCGAGTCAACACACTCCACAAAAATGCGCTCCCCCAGGCAAAGTGCATGGTAGCAATCGCCAGTGGAACGCCGGGTACCAACGCCAGATCACGATGTCTCCATGCTGTGTGCAAACCGACCAGCAGCAAGATAAAGGCGTAAGCGCCTAATTCTATCATGAATAGCTTCCTCATGAGCGAAAACCAGGGTGATAGCAGCGCAAAGATCGCCAGGCTGGCCACAAATGCCGGCGGAAGCGCCTGCCGCCAGCGCAAAGTCTCCGGGTAGCGCTGCAGCATGCGCGCCTTCCAATAGCCGTAACGCAGATACTGCCGCAGCAGCGTCCCAAAATTCGCCCGGGCAAAGTACACCGAGCGGATCGCCGGATCCAGCCAGATGACGCCGCCGTGCCGACGCACACGCACGTTGAACTCATAATCTTCATTGGTCAACAGGCTTTCGTCATAGCGACCAATTTTCTCTACCAGGGAGCGGCGATAGGCGCCAAACGGCACCGTATCCGCCTGCTGAGGGGTATCGGTGTAACGATAGCGCGCGTCACCTACTCCCAGCGGGTGCGCCGCAGCCACGGCGATTGAACGCGCCTGCCAGCCGGTTCCGCCAGGTCGGATCTCCCAAACGCCGCCCACGTTCTCCCCCCTGCCCTGTTCCAGCGCCGCCACGCACCGTTCCACATAATCCGGATGGGGGATGCAATGGGCATCCAGGCGCACGATGAATTCCCCCTGTGCCGCATCAATCGCCCGGTTCAGACCTGCCGGGATGCTGCGATCTAGATTGTCCACGACCCGCACCAGCAGATCGGGGCGCTGGCGCTGAAACTCGGCAATCCTCTCCCGCGTTTGGTCGCTCGACAGGCCATCGGCAATGATCACTTCCAGCTCCTGACGCGGGTAGGTTTGGGCGTAGATCGCCCCCAGCAGCAGCTGGATTGTATCTTGTTCGTTATAACAGGGAACGATAATCGAAACGCGCGGCATGAGTAGCGGGAGCAGGCATAGATCAACTCTCCAGGCATGCCACGACTTCGATCTCGACCGCAGCGCCTTTCGGCAAGCCTGCTGCCTGGATCGTTGTGCGCGCCGGCGGATTCTCGCCAAAGAACTCCCCATAAACCGCGTTCATGGCGGCAAAATCGGCCATATCGCGCAGGTAAACCGTGGTTTTGAGTGCTTTCTCCAGCGAGGTCCCGGCGGCTTCCAGCACATGCTTCAGGTTGGTCAGCGCCTGGCGCGTCTCGGCGGCGACGCCGCCAGGCGCCAGCTCCATCGTCTCGGGTATCAGGCCGAGTTGCCCGGCCGTGAACACCAGGTCGCCGAAGCGGGTAGCAACATTGTATGGGCCGATTGCCTTAGGGGCCTGATCGCTGTGGATGATTTCTTTACGGGGCATTTGAGTCTCCAATGGGTCAAAGGGTGGAATTCTCGCGTTTATTCTACCAGAGTTTCAGATGCAGCGCGTTGGCCCCGCGCTGTTCTCCCCCAATCCAGGCCGCGCCAGATTTTATTCAAATCGCAACAGGGTCAACACATCCTGCAAGGCAGCTGCAAACAGCTCTTGCATCACGCTTTCATCCACCTGATAAGGCCCACCGAACACCCCATCGCCATACACACGGCGGGCTTCATCAGCGCCCATCAAACCGGGGATGCGCGGGGGAGGCTTCTCACCTGACGGCAACTCGCTCACCCGAGTGAAAGAAAAAGCCTCCAGCCAGTTGGCGTGCGAGGGCTTCAACTCATGCTGCAAGGCTACCTGCTGCACCGAATGTGATTGCCACCAGGCGTACCACGCCAGGCGCAATTCGGGCAACTCAGTGGCCAGTTCATACAGCCGGGCGCGAGCAGCGTCGTTACCGCCATGCCCATTCAAGATCAGTAACTGCCTGAAACCGTGCCGATAGGCTGAGCGGACAAGGTCTTCAACCAGGTCGAGCAGGGTGCTGGCACGCAGGCTGAGCGTGCCGGGGTAGCCCATAAAATACGGCGAACAACCGAAGTTGAGCGGCGGCGCAACCAGCACCCCTGTCTGCTGACTGGCTGCGTCCGCTAACGCCAGTGGGATTTTCACGTCACTCAGCAGGCTGAGATAACCGTGTTGTTCGCAAGCGCCCAGGACGAGCATCAGGCGATCCTCGGTCTGCAGGTAGGCCTGCACGTCGAACCAGTTCAGGTCTTCTAGGCGCATAGCGGTCAATGTTTCAGAACGTCAGGCCTCGCGCGGCAGGCCGATCTCGATTTGCCCATCCATCACCCGCACCGGGTAGCAGGGGATATCGACAACAGCCGGCAAAGACAGGGCGCGTCCGCTTTGGATGTCGAAGCGAGCGCCATGGCGTGGGCAGATAATCTCCATGCCCTCCAGCTCGCCATCACCCAGCGGCCCATCGTCGTGGCTGCACAAATCCGCGATGGCAAAATACCGACCAGCGATGTTGAACACCACAATCGGCGCGCCGTCGATCTCCACGAACAGCCGCTCGCCATTGGGCAAGTCTTTGGCCTCTCCGATGGGAATATATTCCACCTTAGCGGGATCAAGTTCAAGATAGTTATACATACGCTATTGCTCACTCCACCAGGTCGTCGCTGGCCTCGCCCAGGCCATACACCCCCGCCTTGAGCACCTTGAGCGAAAGCAAGGCGCATTTCAGGCGCACTGGCCCCAGGTCGAGCCCCAACATGCCCAACAGGTCTTCTTTGCTGAAAGCCTTGACCTCGTCCAGCGTCTTGCCGATCACCGCTTCCATCAGCAGATCGGCGGAGGCTTGCGATATGGCGCAACCATGGCCTTCGAAAGCCGCTTCTTTGACCACGCCATCCCCATCCACGCGCAATTCGACCCGGATGTGGTCGCCGCATAGCGGGTTATCATCCTCGAAAGCGATGTCATGAGGGTTCAGCGAACCGCGATAGAGCGGATTTTTATAGCGATCGATGATCAGTTGACGGTATAGATCGTCCATTTTATTTAGATGCCAAAAACCTGACGGACGGTGTAAAGCGACTCCGCCAGTCGGTCGATATCTTCTTTTGTGGTGTATAGATAAAAACTGGCCCGCGCAGTCGCCGGCAGGCCAAATTTTTCGTGCAACGGCATGGCGCAATGATGCCCGGCGCGGATGGCGATGCCTTTGGTGTCCAGGATCTGCGAGACATCATGCGGATGAACGCCAGCCAGGGTGAACGACGCCACGCCGCCCTTGTGGTCGGCGCTCGGCCCAAAGAGCTTCACGCCGGGCACCTCTTCCAGCCGCTCCAGGGCATAGCTGACGATTTCACGTTCGTGCTGCGCCACCGCCTGCATCCCTACTGCGCTAAGATAGTCCACTGCCGCGCCAAAGCCAGCAGCCTCGGCGATCGCCGGTGTACCCGCTTCGAACTTGTAGGGGATCTCGTTGGGGACGAATGAGCGCAGGTGGACGCGCTTGATCATATCCCCGCCCCCCAGGAAAGGCGGCATCGCTTCCAGCAGGTCTTTGCGCCCATACAGCGCGCCAATGCCCGTTGGACCGCACATCTTGTGCGCCGAAAAGGCCAGGAAGTCCATGCCCAGGTCTTGCACATCCACCGGGAGGTGCGGCACAGACTGCGCTCCATCGACGAGCGTCACCGCGCCAGCCTGGTGCGCCAGGGCGATGATCTCCTTCGCCGGGTTGATCGTACCCAGCACGTTGGAAACGTGCATAAAGGCTACCAGACGCGGGCGCAACTCTAACAGGCTGCGATAAACCTGCAAGTCCAGCAGACCCTCTTCGGTTACCGGGATGAACTCCAGGCGGAGTTGCTTCTCCGCCGCCAGGATATGCCAGGGTACCAGGTTCGAGTGGTGTTCCATTTCGGTCAGGATCACCACATCGCCAGCGTTCAGATTGGCGCGGCCCCAGGTGTAGGCCACCAGGTTGATCGCTTCGGTGGTATTGCGGGTGAAGATCACCTGCCGTGCGGACGGCGCGTTGATGAAGCGGGCGATGCGCTCCCGCGCCTCCTCGTATAGAGCAGTGGCTTCTTCCGCCAGCACGTGGATGCCGCGATGAATGTTAGCGTTTGAACGGCGATAATACTCGTCCATCGCCTGGATTACCGCCAGCGGTTTCTGGCTGGTGGCGGCAGAATCCAGGTACACTAGCGGAACGCCGGGGTGCACCTCCCGCTTCAGGATGGGAAATTCGGCGCGGATTCTGGCAACGTCGAAGTGATTATTCATCATCGTCTTCATCGCTGCCGGAAACAGCGCGCGCCACCCGCGCCGGCGTCTTCACTCGCCGACGGCGCCGCACTGGTTTGCGGATATTGGCTGAGTTCTTCGGGCACCAGAGCACATGGTCGGGAACCATCCAACCATCGGTCAAATACACGTTTTCCTGAAACTGCACTGCGACCATCTTCGGATCGACCTGCACGACCGTCCCTACCAGCCAATCGCGAATGCGATCGCCATGGCGCTCATGGTCGCACAGCACCTCCACGTGATCGCCGACATGGAAGTTCTCCTCCCGGTCCGGTGCGCCTGTGAAATACAATCCAGACAAAGCTGCCTCCTGTTTTTTGATCCACTGCCGGTTCACTGCTCCCAGATCAGGAACCGGATAGGAAATTTCGTTCACGATGTCCATAAAAGCCAATGGCGAGCCGTCATCTCACCGCCTCGCTCAAATTCATCCGGGACGCCCCACCGCTCACCTTTGGCTTTGTTCTGGCTGGCAAGGGTCCATTGCAGACCCTGACCCCTGCCAGCCGGAAAGGTCAACCCATCTTTTCCATGATCGCATCCTGGAAGCGAGAGCGGACGCCCTCGAAGGGGATGCGCTGCATAATCGGATCGAAGAAGCCCTCAACGATCAGCCGCTCGGCGTCGCGATACGGGATTCCGCGGCTGCGCAGGTAGAATACCTGATCAGGGTCTATTTTACCAACCGTTGCGCCATGTGTACAGCGCACATCATCCGCCATGATCTCCAGGCCAGGGATCGAATCGGCGCGCGCCTGCGGGCTGAGCACCAGGTTACGATTGGCCTGATAGCCATCGGTCTTCTGAGCGCCAGGAGCGACGTAAATCATCCCTTGCCAGACGGAGCGGCTCCGATCGCGCAGCGCGCCCTTGAAGAGCAGGTCGCTGGTCGTGTTCGGCGCCAGGTGATTCTGCTGCGTGTCATGATCCAGATGCTGCACGCCATCGGTGAAGTAGAAGCCCGACATGCGCCCCGAAGCGCCCTGACCTGCCAGGTCTAATTCGGAGAAATTCTTCGTCAGATGGCTGCCAATGGCGCCAAAGATCCAGTCCAGGTTGCCATCGCGGCCGACGCGAGCGCGCTCATGGCTAAAGTTCCACACGTGCTCGCCCCAGGACTGCAATTCGACAAAGCGCAGGTTGGCGCCCTCGTCCACGATGATCTCAACCAGGCCGGCATGAAGCGCCTGCCCGGTCGCCTCGGTGTGCGAGGCCGATTCATGCACATAGGTCAGAGAAGCGCCGCGGTCCACCCACACCAGGATGTGATCGATATAGGCCAGGTCGACCCCGGGGCCCCACAGTACGCTGTGCAGCGGTTTTTCCACCTGCACACCCCGAGGGACATACACCAGCACACCGGTCTGCGCCAGAGCGGCGGCAAGCGCCGCAAACTTGCCCTCATCCGCTCGCACCACCTGCCCAAGCAGCCGGGCCAGAAGCTCCGGATGCCTGCGCTCGGCGGTGCGCAGGTCGGTGAAGATCACGCCCTGTTGCGCCAGCTCTGGGTCCAGTTCGACACGCGCCCCCTCTGCGGTGAGCACGATCTGCCCGCCGTGGGCGTCGCCCGCCAGCGGCCGCAGCAGCGCCTCGGGCGGCGATGGCAGGCGTAGCGCATCCAGGTCCACCTGCGAAGGCAGGCGAAAAGCGCCGGCGCGCATGCCGCGGATATCCGTGCGCCGCCACGGCTCGTCATTCGTGGTAGGCATTGGCATTGCCTGGTAGCTCTCCCAGGCACGCAGGCGATATTCGCGGATCGCCGGGGAAACCCCATCATCACTCAAGCCGCGCACAAAGTCGGGGGTAAAGGCAAATTCCGTGGTTTCGAGTACATCGGCCTTACGGCCGCGGGTAACAACAACTCGTTCAGCCATAGTCACTATCCAATCGAACCTTCCATTTGAAGCTGGATGAGCCGGTTCATCTCGATGGCGTATTCCATCGGCAGTTCCTTGACCAACGGCTCGATGAAGCCTGAAACCACCATCGTAGTGGCCTCTTCCTCGCTCAGGCCGCGGCTCATCAGGTAGAAAAGCTGCTCCTCGCCTACCTTGGACACCGAAGCCTCATGGCCGATGGTGACATCGTCCTCATCGATCTCGATGTACGGGTATGTGTCCGAGCGAGCCTTGTCATCCAGCAACAGAGCATCGCACACCACGTTAGATTTGACGTCGTGCGCGCCTTTGTGCACCTTGAGCAGGCCGCGGTAGGAGGCGCGCCCCGTGCCCTTGCTGATCGACTTGGAGGTGATCTTGCTGCTGGTATGCGGTGCAAAATGCAGCACCTTGCCGCCCGCGTCCTGGTGCTGGCCAGGCCCGGCGAAAGCCATCGACAGGATCTCGCCATGCGCCCCAGGCCCCAACAAATAGCAAGACGGGTATTTCATGGTCAACTTGGAGCCCAAGTTGGCATCTACCCATTCCATCGTTCCGCCTTCATACACCAGTGCGCGCTGTGTGACCAGGTTGTACACGTTCACTGACCAGTTCTGGATGGTGGTATAGCGCACGCGGGCATTTTTCTTCACCACGATCTCGATCACGCCGGAATGAAACGAATCGGTCGAGTAGATCGGCGCAGTGCAGCCTTCGACATAGTGAAGCTGCGCGCCTTCGTCGGCGATGATCAGCGTGCGCTCGAACTGGCCAATATTGGCCGCATTCAGGCGGAAGTAAGCCTGCAATGGCAGGTCAATCTTCACGCCCGGCGGCACGTAGATAAACGATCCACCCGACCAGACTGCGCTGTTCAGGGCAGCAAATTTATTATCTTCGATCGGGATCACCGTGCCGAAATACTGGCGGAACAGGTCGGGATGCTTGCGCAGGCCATCCTCGATGCTGACGAAGATCACACCCTGTTCTTCCAGGTGCTCCTGAACGCGATGATACACCATCTCCGATTCGTACTGAGCGCCCACACCCGCCAGGAATTTGCGCTCGGCCTCGGGGATACCCAGTTTATCGAAGGTGTTCTTGATCGTCTCTGGAACGTCGTCCCAGGAGCGGCTCTCCGCCTCGGCCGGCTTAACGTAGTAATAAATGTCGTCCAAATCCAACTTGCTCAAGTCGCCGCCCCAGGTGGGCATAGGGCGCTTGAGAAAATGATCTAACGCCTTCAGGCGAAAATCCAACATCCATTTCGGCTCGCCTTTCATCGCCGAAATCTGCTCCACGACTTCGCGATCCAACCCTTTGCGCGACTTGAACACGTAGGTTTCCGGATCGCTGAAGCCGTACTTGTATTCACCAATACCTTCCAGGATTTGCTCGTCGCTCGACATCATGATCCTCCAGTAAGAGACAATCGTTGATCGGCCGCAATCATGCCGTTATGCCTTCGCCGTTCTTCTCGCGCAGCCAATCGTAACCGTGTTCTTCCAGGTGCAGGGCCAGGTCGGGGCCGCCCGATTCGACGATGCGCCCATCCATCATAATATGGACAAAGTCCGGCTTGATGTAGTTCAGAATGCGCTGATAGTGGGTGATCACCAGCACGCCCAAATCCGGTCCACGCAGGGTGTTTACGCCCTCCGAGACGATGCGCAAGGCGTCGATGTCCAGACCGGAGTCGGTCTCGTCCATCACCGCGATTTCCGGGCGCAGCGCCGCCATCTGCAAGACCTCGGCGCGCTTCTTCTCGCCGCCCGAAAAGCCATCATTCAGGTAACGGCCGGCAAAGCTGTGATCCATCTTCAGCAAATCCATAGTTTCTTTCAGCATCTTGCGGAATTCGGGGATCGGTATGCCCTTGTCCTCAGAGTTAATCGTCCGGCGCTTGGCGTTGATCGCGGCGCGCAGGAAGTTCGCCACCGAGACCCCCGGGATCGCCACCGGGTACTGAAAGGCCAGGAACAGGCCCAGGTGGGCGCGCTCGTCCGGCTCAAGCTCCAGGATGTTCTGTCCCTTGAACCATATCTCCCCTTCAGTCACTTCATAGTTGGGGTGTCCCATCAAGGCGTAGGCCAGAGTGGACTTCCCTGTGCCGTTCGGACCCATTAAGGCGTGCACTTCGCCCTGGCGTACCACCAGATTCACACCCTTCAAGATCTCCTTACCTTCGATGCCGACATGCAGATTGCGGATATCTAATTCTGACATGGAATTTGCTCCTTAAAACACAAGATTCATCGTGCTGGATTATAGCAAAGAGGCGCACAAAAGTCAATGATTTTTACGATAAAAATCTTAAATATTGACAAATTCTTAAGAGCGTGCTATACTGCCTATCAGTTTGGAGAGGTCGAATATGTTTGCAGATACAGAAGCCAAGAACTCGCGCGAGCGCGTCTTGCACACGCTGCTGGTTCGAGAGCGATGCACGATCAATGAACTGGCGGAGGCGGTGGAGATCAACCCGATTTCAGTGCGCCATCACATCGCCAAGCTGGAAGCCGAAGGGCTGGTCAGATCCGAGGAGGAGCGACATGGCGTCGGACGGCCGCGGCGTATGTATTTCCTGACCGAAAAAGGGCGCGAGCAATTTCCCACCCGCTACATCCGCCTGACCTTGCGCCTGCTGGAGCAACTCAAAGAGACTTTGCCCGCGCCGGTGGTCGAGCGCCTCTTCGCCCAGGTCGCTTTGGAGATGGCTGCAGGCTACCGCAGCGAGGCAGAGGGCCTGAGTACCGAACAGCGCCTGGAGCTGGTGCGGCAGTTGCTCACCAATGAGGGCTTCAACGTCGAAGTCGAAAAGACCGATGAGGCCTACCTGATCCGTGAGTCGAACTGCCCCTATTTTCACGTCGGACAAAACCACCCGGAAGTCTGCTCAGTGGATCAGACCCTGATCTCCACCATTCTGGAAGTGCCGGCGCAAAAAATCCAGTGCATGTTGCATGGCGACGCGCACTGCACCTACATCATCCCTAGCGACCTGATCGTCTCCACGGATATCCCCACCGCGGAACCCTCATAAAAGTCTCAGTCAAGGTTCTCGATGATCTGCCACCACTAACTCAGCGTGGCAGTCCTGCGCAAGGCATATTACCATTTTGTTAAGGAGAATTTCATGGCTAAAGAAGAAACCTCACACAACCGCCCTGTTTGGGACATCGAAAATTCACACCCAGAGCTCGTCGAACCGTTTAAAAAACACATGCGCGAAGTCGTCGATCCGGAGATTGGGCTGGATATCATCGCCCTGGGCCTGGTGCGCAACGTGCGCCTGGAGGATGACAGCGGCTATTTATACATGATCCTGACCACACCCTTCTGCCCCTACGGCCCAGCGATGATCGAGATGACGCGCCGCAAGGCCGAAGAGGCTCTGGGGCGTCCGGTGACCGTGGAATTGGGCATGGAGATGTGGGATTTTTCGATGATGGAAGAGGGTGCAATGCCTGAATGGGGTATGTGGTAAATGTAGAGCGAGAGTAATCTCGCCCGCGCCCGGCGTAGGCGCAACCCGAAGCACTTAGCGGCTGGCGCTCCGGTCAACCTGGCATAGAGCACATTGCAACGCCTCGAAACAACAAACCGGCGTTTTTCTTAACTTGCATCTTCAGATTTGTCACAATGAGACCCAAACTGCGTCTTAAGAATGCACAGACGCTGGGGTACAATGATGGATCAGGGGTGTATAGACAGATTAATTGATCCTTTCATCAGACATCAGCGTCCAATAATGAACAAACTTAAGGAAAACGGGTGATAATTATGAAAGCAGCCAGGTATCTATCCAGGAGATCTGGAGCGAGCAGGTTAGCAGGCCTTTTGATCGTCTGCCTGCTGATCAGCGTATTCATCGTCCCGGTTCACGCCAGTGATGCCGGCTACGCGCTACGTTTCGACGGCAACAGCGACTTCGTCGAACTGCCAGAGACAGTAGATATCTTCGACGTGGGCTGGGAATCCACTAAAACCGTCGCCTTATGGGTCAAGCCAGACGGCCCACAAACCGACTGCACCATCACCCCTGACCCTAAAAATGTAGCAAAATGCCCCTACATCTTCGGCGATCGTCCGAGCTGGTGGGGTATCACCATCGGCCGCCTGCCCGGCCCTGACCAGAACCGCATCTGGGTGTGGAATTTCGATGGCTCAACGGGGAGCATCGCCGACTTCATCGGTATCGAGTACACCCCCGGCGAGTGGGTGCACATTGCCCTGGTACATAATAACGGGATGCTACGGGCCTACAAGAACGGCGTCGAGGCGGGCAGCACGCCCAGCGGTCCCACCTTGCAACCGCCAGGGGGCGGCAACAAGCTGAATATCGGCGGGGTGGTTGTCAATTCGGAGGATTACTGGCTGTTCAAAGGCGACATCGACGAGGTGAGCCTGTGGAACCGGGCGCTCTCCCCTGCCGAGATCAGCGCCAACATGTATCGAGAAACACCTCTCGATACCAGTGGGCTGGCGGCTTTTTACCGCATGTCCGATGGCTCTGGCACAACGCTGACAGATGACAGCGGCAATGGCTGCACAGGCGCTTTGTACGATGGCGCACGCGGCCTGGTCGGAGACGGCCTGCCCCCGCAATGGGTGGCTTCAGGTGCCTTCAACGTCGATGGCCCCTCAGTGACCATCAATCAAGCCGACGGTCAGCCAGATCCAACCAGTTCATCGCCAATCCATTTCACTGTGGTTTTCAGCGAGCCGGTGACCGACTTTGCCACCGGTGACGTATCTCTCTCCGGCAGCGCCGGTGCGACTACTGCCATTGTCACCGGCAGCGGCACAACCTATGACGTGGCGGTCAGCGGCATGACCAATAGCGGCCTGGTGATTGCAACGATCAACGCCGGGGTGGCCCACAATGCGCTCGGCGATCCTAACCAGGCCAGCACCAGCACGGACAATAGCGTAACGTTCGAAACCAGCAGCTCTGGGCCGACAGTAACGATCAATCAGGCAGTCGGTCAGGCGGATCCAACCACTTCCTCGCCGATCAACTTTACCGTGGTCTTCAGCGAACCGGTGACCGACTTTGCCACCGGTGACGTATCTCTCTCTGGCACCGCTGGCGCCACCACCGCCATCGTCACCGGCAGCGGCACCACCTACAACGTGGCAGTCAGCGGGATGTATCGCACCGGCACAGTGATCGCTGCCGTCCCCCCTGGCGTGGCCCACAACGCCTCCAACCTGCCCAACTCGGCCAGCACCAGCAGCGATAACATCGTGAATTATGTGGATAACGTTGGCCCAACCGTGACGATCAACCAGGCGCCTGGACAGCCCGACCCGGCCTACACCTCGCCGATTCACTTTCAGGTGGTCTTCAGCGAGCCGGTGAGCGATTTTAGCACCACCGATGTCAGTCTTTCCGGCACCGCCGCCGGTCCCCTGGTCGTTGCAGTGAATGGCAGCGGTACGACCTACGATGTGGCGGTCAGCGGTATGTCCAGTAACGGAACGGTAGTTGCGGCGATCAACGCTGGAGTGGCCCACGACGCCTCTGGCAACCCCAATACGGCCAGCACAAGCAGCGATAACAGCATCTATTTCTTTTTCGCGCCCAACCGCCTCTATCTGCCGCTTCTTATTCGGCCATAAAGCCAGAACTGCCTTTTCGATCTCTTTCAGACCGGGATCCCGCTGGTGGCTCGTGAGATCCCGGTCTGAATAATTATGCCAGGCGAACCATCAAAACCCGAAGGCACCTTTGGCTCATTTCTGGAGATGCTCAACGCCCAGAAGCCGGCATTCCCATCCCCAGAACAAACTGCCCCCTACGACGACACCATCACCGAACTGGAAGAACATATTGTCAGGCTGCTGACCCTATTGCAGCAGGCTGGCGGCGGACCGATTCTGCTGGATGATTACTATCAGCAAAGCGGCATTCGCCTACTGAAATTCGGCGAAGCTTTAAATGTGATGCTGCGCGAAGGTCTGATCGTGATCCAGGATGGCGACCAGGTCTGGCTCGGCCCCAGCATCCAGGGACAGATCTGACGGTCAAGTCATCAAAAAAGGATCACGATGAGTTTTGCGAATATCTGGAGCTTGTTAGGGGATTACATCATCGCTGCTTCATTGGGAGCGGTGATCAGCAGCGGTGAGATCGTCGCTCGTTATCGCGACGAGCCCTGGGATACGCTGCGTAGCTTACCTTCGATTTTCTACATGCTAATTAACGCCCTGGCATCGATGGGTGCGCTGACTATCGTGCGCACCTTCGGGATGAACTTTGGGGCGAGCGAAACCAACACCCCGCTGATTCAGGTGTTGGTCGCCGGGCTGGGAGCGATGATGATCTTTCGTTCGGCGTTTTTCACCATGCGGGTAAATGGCCAGGATGTGGCAGTCGGCGCTGCCAGTTTTTTGCAGGTGATGCTGGACGCGGTTGACCGAGAAGTCGATCGCCGGCGAGCGATCTTGCGCGCCGACCGCGTGCGGCGAATCATGGAAGGCATCGCCTTCGACAAGGCGCTGACCGCCCTGCCCACTTACAGCATCGCTTTGATGCAGAATATGGAAGACGAAGACCAGAAAAAATTGCTGGCCGATCTGAACAAACTCAGCGCTTTTCCCGATTTCGATGAGGATGTTAAGTCCCAAATCCTCGGCCTGGCGGTGATGAACTATCTGGGCGAGGATGTACTCCAGGCTTCGGTGGATGCGCTGCGTACACGGATCAATCAACCCAACGCCGCGGGGCAGTCAGCCGCCCCTGCGCCAGCGCCCAGCTTCGATCTCTCCCGACTGCTGGAGCGCATGCGTAGCGAGGCGCCTCCCGAACATCACGCATCGGAGCAGGACACAGCCCCCGCCGAGGCTTCCAGCCCTGCAACATCGGGCGATAGCTCCCCAACCCTTCCCTTGCCAACCTCCGTTGAAAGCCCGGCCTCCGAAAAGCCGCTGGATATCGCCCGGCTGCTCAAGCAGGTGCGCGAGCAAACCGAAGCCTCAGACCCAGCTACTTCGGAGGCGGGGAGCGAACCCCAAATGGGCGTCACCCTGACACTGAAAACCACCCTCTAGCAGTTCGTCTTCCTAAAGATCTTCCACAGGGGGAAGAGCGGAAAGGCAGCTCGATGCCCCGCGCAGCCAGGGATATGGCATAATTAACCTCATGGACACGCGACCACCCATCCTCGAATACGATCCTGAACCGATCGCCATGATCGAACCCTCACGTTTGATTCGGCAACAGGATGCGCCTGAACATTGCGTCATCTGCTTCTTTCGCGAAGTGGTCGAACAGGTCGTGCAGGAGCATTCCGCCCAGGTAATCGCCCAACGCCGCTGGGAGGATGGGCCACACCCGCTGTATGAGATCCCCTATCAAGGCCTTCGTCTGGCCTTTTTCCACCCCGGCGTGGGAGCCGCGTTGGGGGCTGGGCTGCTGGAAACTGCGATCGCTTACGGATGCCGCAAATTCATCGTCTGCGGCGGCTGCGGTGTGCTGGTCAAAAATACACAGGTAGGACACCTGACCATCATCCAGGCGGCCGTGCGCGATGAGGGCGTTTCGTATCACTACCTCCCCCCAGGCCGCGAGGTACTGGCGCACCCGCTGGCGGTTGTTGCTCTGGAAGATACTCTGAAAAGCAGGGGGATCCCTTACCAGGTGGGGAAGAGCTGGACAACCGACGCGCCCTACCGCGAGACGCCCAATAAGATCGCCCGGCGTAGAGACGAAGGCTGCAGCGTCGTCGAAATGGAGGCTGCAGCGTTGATGGCGGTCGCCCAGTTCCGCAGCGTGATCTTGGGACAACTGGTGTACGCTGGCGATGACCTGAGCGGCGACGAATGGGATCATCGCGAGTGGCAATCGCGCCAGCAGGTGCGCCGGGACCTGTTCTGGCTGGCGGCAGAGGCGTGCTTGAGGCTGTGACATGACCCAGGAAGCGGATCTGCGTCTCTCCCTGTTGGGCCCACCCACGATTACCTGGCGGGGCGAGCCTTTGACCATCTCCCGTCGCCAGGTGCGCGCTATCCTCTATCGCCTGGCCGCCAACCTGCGGCCCCAACCTCGCGATCAACTTTGCACGCTGTTCTGGCCAGATGCGCCGCTCGCCCATGCCCGGCGCAGTCTGACGCACTTGCTCACCCATTTGCGTCAGGCCCTGCCCGATCCGGATTTGCTGGAAGTCACCAACGAATACATTTCACTCGACCCCCGCAAAACCTGGTGCGATACCCTGGCGTTGGAACAACTCTACTCTGAATGGCATCGAACGCTCTCGGCAACGCCAGGGTCGGAAAGGGACGATTGGCAATCTCTCGAGCACGTTGAGCGAGTGGTGCAATCTTATCGGGGGCCATTTCTGAGCGGTTTCATCCTGCGTGAAGCGCCGGAATTCGAAGCCTGGGTCAACCACGAGCGCCAGTACTACGAATGCCGATTTTTGGAAATCCTGCTCGATCTGGTCGATGAATACCAGCAACGCAAGGATTACACCCACGCCATCGCCCACGCGCTGCGTTACTTGCAGATCGACAACCTGGCTGAGGAGGTGCATTGCAAGCTCATCGAGCTGTACGCGGCGCTGGGGGATCGCGCGGCAGCGGAGCGCCAGTTCGAGCG
Organism: uncultured Anaerolinea sp.; assembly: GCA_964503145.1. Taxonomy (GTDB): domain Bacteria; phylum Chloroflexota; class Anaerolineae; order Anaerolineales; family UBA4823; genus RBG-16-57-11. Next base: position 65,568 of record CAZCYV010000001.1, read on the forward strand.
CTGCGCCGCCGCCCTGGAGCAGGAGCTGGGCATCAGCCCCTCGCCCAAAACCTGGGCAATGTACCAGGCCGCTACCAGCCCAAGGCCCGCGGGTCTGCCATACTCACCCCTGGGGCTTACCATCCAACCCCTCAGCAATTCGGATGTCCCCTTCATCGGGCGCGCCGGGTTGCTCAAGGCCATCGATCAGGCGTACAACCTGGCAGCTTCGGGGCGCGGCAAGGCGATACTGGTGCATGGCGAGGCAGGGAGCGGTAAATCCCGTTTGCTGCAACAAATTGTGGCCCATTACCATTGCAACGGCACCGTCCTGTACAGCGCCTGTAACCCTGGACTGAGCGAGTTGTCTTACCATCCCATCGCCGAGGCGTTCCGACCGCTGATCGAAAATCGCTCGCAAGACCTGAAAGTCAGCCCGCTCTGGCTGGCGGAGGCCGCCCGGCTGCTGCCAGAAATCTACGCCCGCTATCCAGACCTGCCGTCGCCGTTGCCGGCCCGACCAGAAGAAACGCGTCGCCGTCTCTTCGAAGCTCTGGCGCAGATCGCTAACAGCCTGCAAACCCGCTTTCGCCCGCTGGTCATCTGCCTGGACAATCTGCATTGGGCAGACGCCGCCACCCTGGAATGGCTGATTTACCTGGCCAATCGCCTGGCTTTCCAGGGATTGAGCTACTTGTTGATCGTCGGCGCGTATCAAGATGACGAAGCAGACCGATTGCTGGAGCTGCGCTCGGCGCTCAAGCGGTTGGGCGTCCTGGAAGAACATCTTTTGGCTCCCTTCGAGGACCACGAGGTTCACGCTCTCCTGCGACATTATTTCCCCGAGAGCGCCGATCTTCACGAACTGGCGACCAGGTTGCGCCAGATCTCCGGCGGCAATCCCCTCTTGACCATCGAGGCCCTGCAGGCGCTGATCGAGAGTCACATGCTCCCTGACAGGATGCCCGATGCCAATCATCTGCCCATTTCCAGGGTCATCGAAGAACATATTCATCAGCGCCTGGCGTCATTGGATCAGCGCCAACGGCAAATGATGGAGTTTCTATCGGTGCTGAGCTGCCCATTGACCACCCAGATGGTCGCCGAAGCCTTCCCATCCGAAGAGATGGAGACCCTCCAGGTGCTGGACGAACTCAGCACGCTCGGTCTGTTGACCGAAGAAACCGGCGTCTATCGATTTGCTAATGAGCTGTTGAGGCTGGTGATCTATCAGCAAATCCGCTATGGCAGGCGGCGCCTGTTGCATCATCAATGCTCGCGGTTGCTGGAGAAATTCTATCCGGAAGAAATCGCCTTGCTGGCATGGCAATTCGAGCAATGTGGAGAAACTGCCCGGGCAGCCGAATACGCCCTGCGCGCCGGTGAGGACGCCGTTCAGGCGCTGGCCTACCCGCAAGCGCTCGATTTTTTCAGCCGCGCCCTGGATTTGCTGAAACAAGAGGCGAACAGCCTGAAGGAGCCTCAAGCGATTGCCGACAATTACCGCCGGCAAATCACTGCCTTGACCCAGCGCGGCAGGGTGTATCGCTCCCTGGGGGAGATGCAGCACTATCAGGACGATGTCGCCGAACAGGGGCGCCTTGCCGCGGCTCTTGACGACCGTCACGCGCTGGCCCTGGCCTACCTGCGGGAAGCGAACGCCCACCGCTGGTTTTGCCGCTATTCCCAGGCGCTTGGCTGCGCCCAAAGGGCGCTGGAACTGGGTCACCAGGATGAGGACGGTTTGCTGCAAGCTCGCGCTCTGCGCGAGATCGGTCTGGTGGAGCGCGCCCTGGGGAACTATGCCCGATCCGAAGCCTGTCTGAACGAGGCGCTGGCGCTCTTTCGCGAGCTCGAAGAGACAGGCTACGAGATCCACACCCTGTGCAACCTCTCGGCGTTGGCGCTCTACACCGAAGATGCGAGCCGCGCCGAGCGTCTGGCTCACCAGGCCCTAGCGCGCTGCGAGCAGGCGCAACTATTCCACCTGCGGCGCATCGCCTTGGGCGATCTGGGCGCAGCGCTGGCGGCAAGTGGGCGGTATGATCAAGGCAAAGAGTGTCTGCTCTCCAGCCTGGAGCTGGCGCAGGAAATCGCCGACCGCACGCAAGAGATTTTCTGCCTGAACCACTTGGGCTGGCTGGAAAATTGCGCCGGGCGGCCCGATGCGGCGCTAATCTATCTGCGCGACGGTCTGGCCCTGGCAGAACGCCTGGACTCGCGCTCGGAGCAAAGCCGCCTGTATGCCGGTCTGGCGCAATCGCATCGCCTGTTGGGCAATATCCGCCTGGCCCGCGGCTTTGCTCTCAAAGCGCTGGAGCTGGCGCGGCAGCACAACCGGCCGTATGATCAACGCCTGGCCGAGCAAATCCTGTCCGAAATCGGCTAAAATTTGTAGCCAGTTGGCTCGCTTTTTGTGGTCGTTTTGTAGCCACTACTCTGATATCCTGGCATCATGAGGTGCCAGGTTTTTTCCTACCAGTCCCATCATCGCCCCTGACCTGAGCAAAAACCCGTTCCTGCGCATCTGATCCGGAGGTGGAATCATGACGATGGCTGCCGTGTCTCCCAGGCCCTCGGTCAATGATCTCTTCTACGCCAGCCTGCAGAAGATCCCCGATGGCAAACAGATTTTGGCTTGTTTGCAATGCGGCACCTGCAGCGGAATCTGCCCCTTTGGTTACCTGATGGATTATCCCCCAAGTAAGATCATTTCTTCGCTGCGCGCCGGCTTCTTCGAGCGCGTCCTGAGAAGCGACCTGGTGTGGATGTGCGTCTCCTGCTATGCCTGCACCCGCGCCTGCCCAGCTCGCATCCCCCTCACCCAGGGCCTGATGACGCGGGCAAAGGAAGAGCTGCTCCTGGCCGGCAACATCCCCTCGGAGTTGCAAGATGCTCTGGAGAATTCCCAGCGCTATGGAAACCCGCTGGGTGAATCGCCGCGCAAACGCGCCGCCTGGGCGCGCGGCATTGAACCGCCGGTCAAGATCATGAGCCAACACCGCCAGCCGGTGAACGTATTGTGGTTCGTGGGCGATTACGCCTCGTTCCACCCACGGGTGACGCTAGTCAGCCAGGCATTTGCCCGGGTGCTGAACGCCCTGGGGATAGACTTCGGCATTCTCGGCCACGAGGAGCACAGCGACGGCGATTCGCAGCGTCTGGCCGGGGAGCGCGGCTTGTTCGAGATGCTGGCGGAAAAGAACGGCCAGGCTTTCGCCCGCTACACCTTCGACGAAATCATCACCACCGATCCTCACGCCTATAACGCTTTGAAGAACGAATACCCCCAATTGGGCATCGCCTATCCCGTCTATCACTACACGCAATATCTGACGGATCGCCTGGCCCAACTCAAACCGCTGCTGCGCAAACCGATCAAGGCCCGCGTGGCCTATCATGATCCCTGTTACCTGGGTCGCGCCAACAACGTATTCGACGAGCCGCGACGCTTGCTGAGCGCCATCCCAGGCATCGAGTTGGTAGAAATGTCGCACAACCGCGAGACCAGCCTGTGCTGCGGCGGCGGGGGCGGCGGGATGTGGCTGGACGGCTTTACCTGGGAAAAGGCGCATGTGCGCCTCTCCGAGTGGCGGGTGCGCGAGGCTGTCGCCGCGGGGGCCGAAATCCTGGCGATTGCCTGCCCCTATGAAGCGCCGCGTTTCGAAGACGCCGCCAAGATGGTGGAGAAGGCCAGCCGCCTGCTGGTGAAGGATATCGCTGAACTCCTGGCCGAGTCGATTGGCGAATGAAGCGGAGGGTGCCATGAACATTGTGGTCTTAGCCAAACTCGTCCCCGACCTGGTCGAAGAACTGGTGATCGACGCTCAGGGCAGCGCCCTGGATTCAACCTGGCTGCGCTATAAGCTCAACGAGCAAGACGATCACGCCATCGAGCAGGCCATCCTGCTCAAAGAGCGCCATGGAGCGCATGTGACCGTGATCGTCCCCGGCCTGGACGGCGCTGACGACGCCCTGTTCGCCGCCGCGGCGAAGGGCGCCGACCGCCTGGTGAAGCTTTCCGCCGAGCTAGAACAAAACCCCAGCAATCATTCCCTGGCGCAGACCGTCGCCTCCCTGCTGCGGGATACGCCGCCAGAGCTGATCCTCACCGGCGTTCAGGCGCACAACGACCTGGATGGCGCGGTCGGTGCGCTGCTGGCAGGCTTGCTGGATGCGCCTTATGTGGGCTATGTCGCCGGGGTGCGGCTGAATGGCGGCAACGCCGTCGTGCGTAAGGAGTATCCTGGCGGGCTGATCGCCGAACTGGAGGTGACCTTGCCAGCCGTGCTGGGGATCCAGGCCGCCGAGCGACCTCCCAGCTACATTGCCTTCAGCAAAATCCGTCAAGCGATGAAAACCGCCACGATCGAGGAGCTGCCCGCTTCGGCTTTGGCCCCGCTGAGCGTCGAAGGATTGAAGATGTTCAAGCCGGAGACCGGCGCCCGGGCGACCCTGTTGGAGGGCAGCCCAGAGCAGGTGGCCGAGCAACTGGTCGAGATCTTCCACCGGGCAGGTGTGCTGTGAGTCGGTTTTGCTCGCCTGTGAATGAAATCGCAGGAGGATTGCGATGAACAACGATATTTTCGTCCTGGTTGAACACCTGCGGGGACAGACCGCAGAGATCTCCTATGTGATGCTGGCGGCCGGACGGACTCTGGCTCAGGGCGCCGGCGGCAGGCTGATCGCTGTGCTGCTGGGGCACAACGCCCAAAGCCTGGCGGCAGACCTGGCCGCGGACCAGGTGTGGTACATCGACCACCCTGGCCTGGAAGATTTCACCTCCGATAGCTATCAGCAAGCCCTGGGCGAGTTGATCCAGGCGAACGTGCCCCGCGTCTTCTTGTTGGGCGACACCTCCATCGGCGCCGAAGTCGCCGGGCTGCTCTCCGCTCGCCTGGGGCTGCCGCTGATCAGCTACTGCCGCAGCCTGCGCGCCGCTGACAGCAAGATCATCTTTGCCAGCCAGATCTGCGGCGGCAAGATCATGGTCGAAGGCGAATTGCCCGGCCCCACCGCCCTGGTCACCCTGATGCCGGGCGGTTACAAAGCCGAACAGGGGCGCAGCGAGCGGCCAGGCGAGTTGGTCAGGCTCGAGGCTCCTGCTCTGGCCGGGCTGCGCGTGCGCCTGAGAGAGTACATCGAGCCGCAGGTCAGCGATGTGGATATCGCCAAGGAGCCTCTGCTGGTTGCAGTCGGCCGCGGCATCCAGAACCAGGATAACCTGCAACTGGCGCAGGACCTGGCTGATGCGCTGGGGGGAGTCGTGTGCTCCTCTCGCCCGGTGGTTGATCAGGGCTGGCTGCCGGCCTCGCGCCTGGTGGGCAAGTCTGGCAAGCGGGTCAAGCCGAGATTGTACCTGGCCTTGGGCATCAGCGGCGCGCCGGAGCATGTGGAAGCTATCACCGAGAGCGAAATGATCATTGCCGTGAACACCGATCCCCAGGCGCCGATCTTTGACATCGCCCAGTATGGGGTCGAGCAAGACCTGCTCGACCTGCTACCGGCCTTGACGGAGGCAGTTCAGCGGGTGAGAGCCTGAGGGAGCCATGTCTTACCCAACGATAAAGTCCATCCTGGTACTGATTGGTCTGCTGGCCGCGCTGAGCGTCTTCTTATGGCAGAGCTATCGGCGTCTGTGGATTAACCTGCGCCGCGGCCAGCCTGGCGAACGCTTCGATCAATGGGGCGAACGCTTGAAGGGCTTGCTGGTTTATGTCGCTGCCCAGGGGCGGCTGTTTCGCTTCCTCATCCCCGGCACATCCCACTTCTTCATTTTCTGGGGCTTTGTGCTGCTCTTCCCCACGATCGCCCAGGCGATCCTTGAAGGCTTGACCGCCTTCACAGGGACAGAATATCGCCTCCCATTATTGGGCAATTGGGGGCCAATAGCCCTGGCGCAAGACCTGTTCACCGCCTTCGTAATCTTTGCCGTTCTTTACGCGCTGTACATCAGAGCAGTGGTCAACCCGGAGCGCTATCGCGGCAGCCACCAAGGCCAGGGGCTGATGGTGCTGGGGTTCATCCTGACCATCATGCTCAGCTTGTTGGTGATGAACGGCGCCCGCATCAACCGAGGAGAGGCGCCTCTGGGCACCTGGCAACCGGTGTCCAGGGCCGTTGGCGGTCTGTTCGCCGGTCTTGGAGAAAACGTTCAATGGGTGATTGGTGAAGCAGCCTATTGGGTCCATCTCGGGGTGGTGCTGATCTTCTTGACCGAGTTACCTCGCGGTAAGCACTTTCATATTGTGACCTCGCTGCCGGCAGTCTCGTTGCGCAACCTGGGGCCGCGTGGCAGGCTGGCGCCGGCCACAGAACATTCAGATGACAGCGGCGAGATGAAGCCCGGCGTAGGCTCAGTGGTGCAATTCCGTTGGCGGCAAATGCTCGATTTCTACACTTGCACCGAGTGCGGGCGCTGCCAGGAAGTTTGCCCGGCGTATGCCAGCACGAGGGTTCTCTCGCCCAAACTGCTCATCATGCGCCTGCGCGAGGCTTTGGAGGAGCACGGTCGGAATGGGGGCAGGCCGCCAATCTACGAAGTCATCGGTGAAGAGAGCTTGTGGGCTTGCACAACCTGCTACGCCTGCGACCAGGAATGCCCCTTGTTCATCGAGCACATTCCTCCCATCGTGGACATGCGCCGTCGTCTTGTCTTCGAAGGGCGCATGGACGATATGCTCCAGGAGGCCCTGGAGAAGCTGGGGCGCTATGGCAATTCCTTCGGTCAATCCGAGCGCATGCGCGCCCGCTGGGCGCAGGCGCTGCCTTTCAAGATCAAAGACGCCCGCCGAGAGCCGGTCGATTACCTGTGGTTCACCGGCGACTACGCCGCCTATAGCGCCACGTTGACTGACATCACCCGCAAGACTGCCGAGGTGTTACACGCCGCCGGCCTGGACTTCGGCCTGTTGTACGACGCAGAGCGCAACGCCGGCAACGACGTGCGACGAGTGGGCGAGGAAGGCTTGTTCGAGGTGCTTGCCGAGAAGAATCTGGCGGCGCTGGAGCGCTGCGAATATCAGGCCATCCTGACCACCGATCCGCATTCTTACAATACCTTGAAGAACGAGTATCCCCAACTTGGCAATGGCCATGCCAACGGGACAAAGCCGGTGATCCACATCGCCGAACTCCTGGATTCGCTGATCGCTACCGGCCAACTCAAGTTGGCCCGGCGGTTGGATTACACCGTCACTTACCACGACCCCTGCTACCTGGGGCGCTATAACAACGTGTACGCCGCCCCGCGCCGGGTGATCGTCGCCTGCGGCTGCCATTTGGTAGAAATGCCTCGCTCCCGAGACCGCGCACTGTGCTGCGGCGCAGGCGGCGGGCGCATCTGGATGGAAGAGCGGCCGGGCGCAGAGCGACCCAGCGAGGCCAGAGTGCGTGAAGCCGCTGCGCTGCCGGGGGTTCAGGCGATGGTCGTTGCCTGCCCGAAAGACGTGACCATGTTCAAAGACGCAATCAAAACCACGGGGCTGGAAGACCGCCTGGAAATCGTCGATTTGGTCGAGCTGGTACACCAGGCGCTTCAGCCAGTCTCTCGAGAACTGGAGCCAACCCTTCCAACAGGAGCAGCCCTATGAGCGAAAAAGTCGGCGTCTATATCTGTCATTGCGGCACCAACATTGCCGGGATGGTCGATGTGTTGGAGGTCGCCCGTTGGGCCAGCGAGCAGCCCAACGTCGAAATCGCCCGGGAGTACAAGTTCATGTGCTCCAGCCTGGGCCAGGAGCTGGTCGAGAAGGACATCAAAGAGCTTGGATTGAGCCGGGTAGTCGTCGCCGCCTGCTCGCCGCACATGCACGAAAAGACCTTTCGCGGCGCCTGTCAGCGGGCAGGGTTGAATCCCTACCTGTTCGAAATGGCGAACATCCGCGAGCTGGACTCTTGGGCCACCGACGACCGGGTCGCTGCCACGCACAAGGCCAAAGCTCTGATCAAGGGCGCCATCGAGCGGGTCGTGCATCATCAGCCGCTGGAGCCAGTGACCGTGGAGATCAATCCCAATGTCCTGGTGGTCGGCGGCGGCATCGCCGGGATCACTGCTTCATTAGAGCTGGCCAACGCTGGTTACCACGTGTACCTGGTCGAGCGAGAGCCGTCCATCGGCGGACACATGGCGCAATGGGACAAGACCTTCCCCACGCTGGACTGTGCTGCGTGCATCCTGACTCCGCGGATGGTCGAAGTGGGGCAGCATCCCAACATCACCCTGCTTACCTACAGCGAAGTCGAGAAGGTGGATGGCTACCTGGGGAACTACACCGTCAGCGTGCGCAAGAAAGCCCGCTTTGTCAACGAGGATTTGTGCACCGGTTGCGGCATCTGCGAGGAGAAATGCCCCAAGAAAGTGCTGGATGAAGTGTTCAACGTCGGCCTGGGCTACCGCAAGGCCATCTACCGGCCCTTCCCGCAGGCTGTCCCGATGTATCCGGTGGTGGACGTAGAGAATTGCACCTACTTTATCAAAGGGAAATGCAAGGCCTGCCAGATCTTCTGCCCGCCAGGAGCAATCGATTTCGAGCAACAGGACGAGATCCTCACCTTACAGGTCGGCAGCGTGATCCTGGCAACCGGCTACGACCCCTTCGATGCCAGGCGCATCCCACAGTACGGTTATGGCCGCCTGCCCAACGTCTTCACCAGCCTCGAGCTGGAGCGCATGGTCAACGCCTCCGGCCCGACCGCCGGGCACATCCGCTTGCGCGATGGGGTGAGCGAGCCGAAAAGCGTGGCCATCATCCATTGCGTGGGTTCCCGCGATGAAAACTATAACGAGTACTGCTCCAGGGTGTGCTGCATGTATTCGTTGAAGTTTGCTCACCTGATTCGTGAGCACTTGCCCGACGCCGAAGTCTATAACTTCTACATCGACATCCGCGCGGCCGGCAAGCGCTACGAAGAGTTCTATCACCGGGTGATGAAGGAAGGCGCTCATTTCATCCGCGGCCGAGTGGCCGAAGTGACCGATGCCGCCCGCACGCCAGAAGAAGAAGGCAAGCTAATCGTCCAGGCCTACGACACCCTGTACGGCGTCCAGCGGCGCATCCCGGTGGACATGGTGGTGTTGAGCGTGGGGATGGAAGCGCGCCACGACGCCCGCGAAGTAGCCAATATGTTCGGCATGGGCTGCGACTTCAGCGGCTTCTTCATCGAGCGCCACCCGAAGTTGGACCCGATCCTGACCATGGTGGAGGGGGTATTCATTGCCGGCGCCTGCCAGGGACCAATGGCTATCCCCGAGTCCGTCGCCCAGGCAGCGGCAGCGGCGATGCGCGCCGCCAGTCTGATCGCCCAGCAGACGGTGCTGATGGAGCCGGTGCGGGCATACATCAACAGCGAACAGTGTTCTGGCTGCCGCATCTGTAACAACCTGTGCCCCTACAGCGCCATCGTCTATCACGAAGACCGCAAGGTATCCGAGGTCATCACGGCGCTTTGCCAGGGCTGCGGCACCTGCGTGGCAGCCTGCCCCAGCGCGGCCATTTCCGGCGCGCATTTCACCCGCCAGCAGTTGATGGCGCAGATCGAGGGCCTGCTGTGGGATGTGCGCCAGCCCACCGAGCAGGAAATTGCGCCTGCATGAGACGAGATGAAGGAGAAATCCTATGGATCAGACCTATGAACCTGTCATCGTCGGATTTCTATGCAACTGGTGCTCTTACCGCGCCGCGGACCTGGCCGGAACGGCCCGGCTGCATTACGCCCCCAACATGCGGCCTATTCGCGTGATGTGCAGTGGCCGAGTGGAGCCTGATCTGGTGCTCAAAGCGCTGCTCGAAGGCGCCGACGGGGTGCTCATCGCCGGTTGCCACCCGGGCGAATGTCATTACATCGAGGGCAATCTGAAAGCTTTGCGGCGCTACACCCTGCTCAAGCGGATGCTGCACCAGTTCGGCGTCGAAGAAGAGCGCGTCCAACTGGTCTGGGCTTCGGCTTCCGAAGGCCCGCTGCTGGCGCAGACGGTGGACCGCATGACCGAGGAACTGCGCGCCCTGGGTCCGTTGCGCTGGCGCCAGACCGTGCTCAAGAATGGCCGCCGCGCCGTTGAGTCCCCTGGCGCGCCGAAAGAAGTCGGCGCCCTGATGGAGGTGCAGCCATGACGAGCAACACGAAACCCAAACTGGCGATGTACTGGGCGGCATCCTGCGGCGGTTGCGAAATCGCCGTGCTGAACATCGGGGATAAGATCCTGGATGTGGATGCCATCTTCGACATCGCCTTCTGGCCGGTAGCCGCGGATTTCAAGTACTCAGACGTGCGCGGCTATCCCGACGGGTACATCGATCTGTGCCTGTTCAACGGCGCCATTCGCAACTCAGAAAACGAAGATATCGCTCACCTGCTGCGCCGTAAATCCAAGATCCTGGTGGCGTTTGGGACCTGCGCCTATCAGGGATCGATCCCTGCGCTGGCCAACCTGACCACACGACAGGAGATCTTCCACACCGCCTATCAGGCCAGCCCTTCGACGGACAACCCCAGCGGCTTGCTGCCGCAACCCAGCACGCGCGTGCCTGAGGGCGAGCTGCACCTGCCGGTTTTCTATCCGGCAGCGAAGTCCCTGGATCAGGTCGTCGAGGTGGATTACACCATCCCCGGCTGCCCGCCAGAGCCGCACCAGATTTGGGCGGTGCTGCAGGCGGTGGTCGAAGTGCTCCTGCACGGCGCCGTGCCGCCGCCGCGCGGCGCGATCCTGGGCGCAGGCCAGGTGGCGTTGTGCAACGAATGCCCGCTGGAAAAGAGCGAGAAGAAAATTCAACGCTTCTACCGCCCCTACGAGATCATCCCCCAGCCCGGAGTGTGTCTGCTGGAGCAGGGGCTGGTATGCCTGGGGCCAGCCACGCGCAGCGGCTGCGGGGCGCTGTGTCCACAGGTGGGCATGGGCTGCCGCGGCTGTTATGGACCATTGGATGGCGTGCAGGATCAAGGTGTGCGCATGCTGGCGGCGCTCGCCTCGGTGATTGGCGTTGGCGCGCCCGGCGAGAAGGAGGAAGACATCCAGCGCCAGGTCGAAGCCGCAGTCGATACTCTGGCCGATCCCGCCGGGACCTTCTATCGCTTCAGCATGGCGCACTCCTACTTGAATCGCAAACGGGCGAATGGTCATCATGCAACAGAAGGAGGCGTATGATGGAACGCATCAGCATCGACCCAATCACCCGACTGGAAGGGCACGGCAAGATCGAAATCTTCCTGGACGAACAGGGGGAGGTGGCAAACGCCTATTTCCAGGTCCCCGAACTGCGCGGCTTCGAGCAGTTTTGCGTCGGCCGACCGGCTGAGGAGATGCCGCGCATCACGAACCGCATCTGCGGTGTGTGCCCTGAAGCGCACCATATGGCCTCGACCAAGGCGCTGGACGCTCTGTTCCACATCGAGCCATCCCCGGCGGTGAAAAAACTGCGCGAGATGTTCTACTCCGCCTTCTTCGTCACCGACCACGCCACCCATTTCTACGCCCTGGGAGGACCAGATTTCGTCGTCGGCCCCGACGCTCCACCTGCCGAGCGTAATATCCTGGGGGTGATCCACAAGGTGGGCGTGGAGATCGGTAGGCAGGTCATCGAGTGTCGCCATCGCAACCACCATGTCATTCAGAAGATGGCCGGCCGCGGCGTGCATCCGGTTGCCGGAATGCCGGGAGGCTGGAGCAAGCCCGTCAGCGAGGAGGAACGCCAGGAGTACGAGCAGATCGCCCGCCAGAATGTGGACTTTGCCCTGTTCAGCCTGCAACTCTTCGATCAAATCGTCCTGGGCAATCCCGCTTACGTGGAGTTGATCCTCTCGGATGCCTACACCCACCGCACCTATTCGATGGGCACGGTGGACGAGCAAAACCGGGTCAATTTCTACGATGGCATGATCCGCGTGGTCGATCCGGAAGGAAAAGAGTTCGTCAAATACCCGCCGCGCCACTATACCCGCCACATCGCCGAACACGTCGAACCGTGGTCATACTTGAAGTTCCCCTATCTCAGAGAAGTTGGCTGGAAAGGGCTGACCGACGGCGTCCATAGCGGGGTATATTGCGCCACGCCGCTCTCCCGCCTGAACGCCGCAGATGGCATGGCAACCCCGAGGGCGCAGGAGTACTTCGAAAAGTTTTACACCACTCTGGGCAGCGCCAGGGTCAACGGACGCTACCAGCCGGTTCACTACCGCCTGGCTACCCACTGGGCGCGTCTGATCGAGTTGCTGTACGCCGCCGAGCGCATGCTGGAGCTTGCCATCGATGAAGAAATCACCGACCCAAACGTGCGCGTCCAGGCGACTGAAATCCCCGACGAGGGCGTGGGGTGCGTCGAAGCGCCGCGCGGCACTCTGACGCATCATTACTGGACCGACGAGAACGGCATCCTCACCCGGGTGAACCTGATCGTTGGCACGACCAACAACTATGCCCCCATCGCCATGTCCGTCAAAAAGGCGGCCCAGTCGCTGATCCACCGCGGCGTCGTGATCACCGATGGCCTGCTCAACCGCATTGAGATGGCCTTCCGCGCTTATGACCCCTGCTTTGCCTGCGCCACGCACTCCCTGCCTGGTCGAATGCCGCTGGAAGTGGTCATCCGCAGCGCCGAAGGCGCGGTCATTCAAAGATTGCTGCAGTGATCTATCCGCCAAAGGAGGCACCCCATGGTTCAACCAGAGTTATTGAGCCACTACCCATTCTTCAGTTTTCTCAAGCCCGCCCAATTGAAGAAGATCGCCCGCATCGCCCGCGAAGAAACCTACCCCAGAGGCGCGCTGTTGTTCCGCGAGAAAGACCCCGCCGACGCTTTCTATATCCTGCAAAAGGGTAGCGTGGAGTTGTTCTTCGCGGTAGAGGTTGAATATCACCCTGAACTGCGCAAAGAACTAAAGTTTCGGGTGATCTACCCAGGCGAGTCGTTTGGCATCTCCGCCTTTATCGAGCCGCACATCTTGACCTCTTCAGCGCGGGCCCTGGAGCCTAGCCAGGTGATCAAGATCGACGCCGCGCCGATCCTGGAACTGTGCCAGAAGGACGACAAACTGGCGTATGCTCTGATTTACCAGGTCGCCAAAGTGGCCATGGACCGCCTGAATGCTACCCGCCTGCAACTGGCCGCCGCCTGGACGCCCGCTGGAGTGCACTGACCAAGGAGGAACAGAAGCATGGTATCTCCCGAACTCTTACGCCAATATCCATTCTTCGGCCGATTGAGCGAGGCGCAATTGCGGGAGATCGCCATGATCGCCGAAGAAGAAACCCTTCAGAGCGGCCAGGTGATCTTCCGCGAAGGCGACCCAGCAGAGACGTTGTACCTTCTCCTGGAAGGCTGCGTCGATCTTTATTTCACCCTGGCCGGGGAAAAACAGGCCTCTGTGGAAAAAGGCATCCCGGTGGGTGAGATCAACCCAGGCGAGCCGTTCGGCATCTCGGCGCTGATCGAGCCGCACCTGCTGACCGCCACCGCGCGCGCCACCAGCCCCAGCCGGGTGCTCAAGATCGACGGCGCGGCGCTGCGCGCCCTGCTCAAGAAAGACCGCCAGATGGCCTATCAGCTTACCCATCAGGCTGCCAAAGCGGCCATTGAGCGGCTGCACGCTACCCGCATCCAACTCGCCGCGGCCTGGGTTTGAGCATTTATTCGCCCCCTTTCAATGGGCGGTTGATCCCAACCGGCGCAACGTATTAATCGTCGAGCGGCCTCAGTCGGCTCGCCAGCTCGCTGCCGTTGCGCCGCGCCTTCAGTTGCCGCTCGGCTTCGATTGTTTACAACCACGTCTGGCGGGTTGGGCGCGGCGCCCAGCCCCACCCGCGTCGAGCTATTCCCCCTCAAATTAAACCCAAATCTTTTCAAAATCACTTCTTCATAATTTCTGAACATGTGCCTGGTATCCTTTTTACAGATCGAACAGATCTACGACTCGAGCGAATCGTCAACCAAGAAGACCATTCTGAAAGGAGTTTAGTATGAGTAGAAAAGCATTGGTTTCCCTTTTGGTAGTAGGCGCGCTGGCAATCGCGGCAGTGGTCGGCGCGGCGGTTTACCAGACGACCCAGGCTGCGACCCCTGCAGCGCCCCGACTGGCCGGGGACATCGGTGGCTTCGCCCATAAAGGCGGACTGCGCGGCCCCGGCGGCGGGCAGGCAGACAAGTATCTGGCCGACGCCCTGGGCATCAGCGTGGACGAGTTGAACGCGGCCTATCAAGAGGCTGCCGCTGCAGCGCTGAAACAGGCAGTGGAGAAAGGCCTGATCACCCAGGCCCAGGCGGATGAACTCAGCGCCCGTGGCCTGGTCTTCCCCTTCGGCAGGCGCTGGGGCGGCTGGCTGGCCAAGCAAGGCATCGACTTCGAAGCGTTGCTGGCCGACGCCCTGGACATCTCAACCGATGAACTGCAGGCCGCCCGGCAGAAGGCCGCCGACGCCCGCCTGGAGCAGGCTGTGGCCGACGGCAGGATCACTCAGGAGCAGGCCGACCTGATGAAAGCCCGAAAGGCGCTGTTTTCCAGCCAGGAATTCATCGACGCCATGCAGGCTGCTTTCCAGGCGGCAGTGCAGAAGGCCGTGGATAGCGGCCTGATCACCCAGGCGCAGGCCGATCTGATCTTGCAGCATCAGGCCGAACGCTCAGGCTTCTTCCCCGGCGGACGCCACGGCGGACGTGGAGGCTGGGAAGGCGCGCCCCCGTTCAACCCTGCTCCGGATGCGCCCACCATAGCGCCATCCGCCGGCACCGGCGGGTAAGCCATCTAAGCATACCCACGTTTTAATGGGAGTACCCGAGCGATACCTGCCCCGGGTACTCCTCAGTTTACCCGAATTTCGTTCGGCCCCGTCGAGAGGCGTTTATAATACAGATGCGCTCGCATACCCTGTTACAGGCAAATGCTGAAGACAAGATATCTACCGAAGCAAAATGGCGTATGGCGAAGAAAATCCTGGTCGTGGACGACAAAGCTGAATTGCGCACCTTGCTGAAGCAGTATCTGACTCAGGAAGGCTTCGATATCGTCACTGCCAAGGATGGACAGGAAGCCCTGTTCGTCGCTCGGCACGAGAAGCCCGATCTGATCCTCCTGGATATTATGATGCCCGAAATGGGCGGTTTCGAGTTCATGCGCGCCTACACCCGCGAGGCCAACACCCCGATCATTTTGTTGACCGCCAAGCTGGAAGAGAGCGATAAAGTGCTAGGGCTGGAGCTGGGCGCAGACGACTATGTCACCAAACCCTTCAGCCCCCGCGAATTGACCGCACGCATCCGCGCCGTCCTGCGCCGTATGGAAAAGGCCAGCCTGCCGCAAGACCTGCTGCGCGCCGGCGATCTCACCCTCGACCGCGCCGGTCGTATCCTGACCGTGCGTGGTCAACTGGTAGATCTGACCCCCTCGGAGTTCGAGCTTCTGGCAACGCTGATGGCCGCGCCGGGGAGGGTTTTCTCGCGCATGGAAATCCTGGATCGTCTCCAGGGCACGGCCTACGAGGGCTATGAGCGCACTATCGACGTCCACATCCGCAATCTGCGTCTCAAGATCGAACCCGATCCTTCCAACCCGCGCTACATCGAAACGGTGTATGGCGCGGGCTATCGCTTCTCCGCCCAGGTTTGACCACCCGATGGCCATCTTCCGTTCGCTGGCTTTCAAGCTCACCCTGGCGTTTTTACTGGTAGGCCTGACGGGCGCCGTGCTGGTGGCCGTGATCGTCCGCCACCGCACCCGCCTGGCCTTCGATCAGTTCATCCAGAATCGCGATCAGCAGGCCCTGGTGAGCAACCTGATCGAATACTATCGGTTGAACGGTAGCTGGGATGGCATTGCCCAGGTCTTTGCGCCCAGAGAAAGCCTGCGTCTACAGCTTGACCCGGAGCGAAGTTGGATCAATCCGCGCATCTGGTTGCGCTTCACGCTGGTGGACGCCGGCCAGGTGATCGTTTTCGACGGCCGCCCGGAGCAGATCGGCAAGACCGTGTCCAGCCGCGAACTGAAGCGCGCTGCGCCCCTGCTCCTCGACGACCAGATCATCGGCTGGCTACTGCCCCCCAGCGCCCGCGATTGGGCGCCGACCACACCCGAAGCGCAGTTCTTGCGGAATGTCAACAGCGCGGCTTTGCTCAGCGCGCTGGTGGCAGTGCTCCTGGCGCTGACGCTGGGCGGGCTGCTGGCTTTCAGCCTGACCCGATCGCTGCGTGAACTGACCGAAGCTACCCTGGAAATCGCTCGCGGCAAGCTGGGGAAGCAGGTGAAGGTGCGTTCCAAAGATGAATTGGGCGAACTGGCGGCCTCATTCAACCAGATGAGCCGCGATCTGGCCCGCGCCACCCAGGCACGCCGCCAGATGACCGCCGACATTGCCCACGACCTGCGCTCGCCGCTCTCCGTCATCGCCGGCTACGCCGAAGCGCTCAACGACGGTAAGCTGCCCGGCTCGCCAGAGACTTACTACATCTTGTATCAAGAGACCCGCCACCTCAGCCGTCTGGTCGAGGATCTGCGCACGCTCTCCCTGGCGGACGCCGGCGAGCTGACCCTGAACCGGCTGCATATCCAGCCTGGATGGTTACTCGAACAAGCCGCGGCGCGCCACGCCGTGGCGGCCGAGCAGAAAGGCGTCACCCTGCGCGTCGAAACCAGCCCGACCCTGGAACAGGTTTTGGTGGATCCAGAACGCATGGCGCAGGTTTTGGATAACTTGATCCAAAACGCTTTCCGCTATACGCCGGAAGGCGGCGAAATTGTCCTGACGGCGACCCCAGCGCAGAATGGGGTTAAACTCCAGGTGCGCGACAATGGCAGCGGGATTGCGCCTGAGGATTTGCCACACATTTTCAACCGTTTCTACCGCGGGGACAAATCGCGTCAACAGAACGGCGAATCTGGCCTGGGCCTGGCGATCGCTCGCTCGATCGTCGAAGCCCACGGCGGCTCGATCGCCGTCGAGAGCCAACAGGGAAAAGGTTCGATCTTCGGCATCACATTGCCGGTCGCCGGCTAAGCGGCCGGCAAACGCACCGCCGGATCACCCAAGATAGCGTAGTTGCGGGCGTCATTATTCGCCGTCCACAGGCCCGCCAGTTCCTGCACATCGACCGGCTCGCCCAAATCGGCCTCTTCCAGCCGGTCGCTCAGCGTGGTGGATAATTCTGCGTAACGCTGGTTGAAATATTCGAACGCCCACCCGATCGGATACCCCTTGAACAGACGCTGCAAGCAGCTTTCGAACACAGCCGTTTGGGCGCCGGCCTCCGGCCAGAAAAACGAGTAGCTCCAGGCGCGCTCCACATGCCCGATCACCGCCAGCGCCCGCCTCGGGGCTGGCTGAGCATCTTCATCGGCCGCCGCGCAACGAACGGATATGGCGCGATGGGAGCAGGCTGTCTGAATGCCTGTCGAGAAAATTCATCCATGAGCGGCGTCCCCGCCCCATAGCAGGCGAAGAAGAAGGCGAACATCCCCAACAGGCTGACATCCGCAGCCAGGTCGTCGCCAGAGAAATAGAAATCCTGAGGGATAGCGCCCTTGCCGCGCCAGGCGAGTGGGCCGGGCCAATCCTGGCATAGCAGCGCGCCTTGATGCGGCAGCAGGCGCGGGCTGTCGAGTGGGAAGCCCATGCCATGAGTGGCGCTGAACAACAGCGCCGGCGTTTGATCGCCGCCCAACAGGCGAGCAAGCTGCGCCTTGGTCGCCTGCTGGCGCAGCCACAGGCGCACTTCCAAGCCCCCCAAACTCTCCCGGAATTTTTCCCCCAGCGGAGCCGCCAGATATTCGGCGCTTATTCGAGTCGCCCGATCACCAGGGTGAGCTACGCCGAAAAAGGCCGCCGAGCGCAGCCGTATGGCCTGCCCGGTCTCGGCAGCGATGACGCTGCGGGCGTAATTTTCGTACCCCTCCAGAGTATCGAAACAAATCCTGCCAACAGCATACTGCACATCGAGTTGCGTCTGAAATGAGAAGGGGATTTGCTACGGGTTGCCGACAATCAACAGATAATAGGGCATCCTGCTGGGAACCACCGGCCCTGCAGCCTCCCCGTGTCGGGCCAGGAATTGCGTCTTGGATTCCTTCGCCCGATAGCCATCCGCGCCAGCGTACAACCTGAACAACTCCCCAGCCTGGTCGCGGCGAAAAGCAATCAGCGGCTGCAAGGCTTCCCGGATCGCCGGATCGGCATCGTCGGCGAAGATGATCCCCCACCCTGCCTCGCTCAACTTGAGCGGATCGATGCCCTCTATTGGGCCAAATGTTCTCGAAGAATCCCGAAAGCGACGGAAGCGCAACTCCTGCAGGTTTTCGGGCGGCTGGGCACCCTGAATAAAGCTGGAAAGCTCAGGCGCGCCCATCGGCGGCAAAGTGTAGTCGCCGCTTTCACCATCGATGCCGTTGAAGTACAGCCGCCATCCACCACCGGCAGCAGCCCGATGTGCCTGCAAATGAACAGCTGCGCTGCCTCGACCAGCGTGGCAGTGGTCGGGATCGAGATCACGTTGGTTTTCATACAGTTAAGAATGACCATCGCGGGGCCTCTTGCGAAGGGATCGAAACGTTTTGGAATACATATATTATAGCTCATGGTTCGGTCAAATTTTGACGGGATTTGAAAAATGCAGTAAGCTATCTGCATGGCAGAAAATCTCAATGTAACGACAGAACGAGTGGACGATATTCCAATATTGCTGGCGCAAGGCAAGAAAATCGGAGTTCCAGGAATTCTGGATCAGCATTTTGAGCCACATGGCAATTGGCAAGGGACGAGCATGGGCTGGACCACCCTGATTTGGCTGACGCACATCTTGTCGGAAGGCGATCACCGCCTGAATCGAGTAGAGCGGTGGGTAGAAAACCGGCTGCATACGCTTGAAATTAGCACCGACCAACGGATACGCGCCCAGGAGTGGAGCGATGACCGACTGGGGATCGTGCTGGATGGGCTGGCCGATACCGAAAAGTGGCAGGCGTTTGAAAGCGACCTCAACCGGCGCACGTTTCGGGTGTATAACCTGAAGCCACAGCGAGTGCGCTTGGACCGCACCACTGCCAGCGGCTACTGGACGGTCACATCGGACGGGTTGTTTCAGTATGGGCACAGCAAAGACCACCGGCCTGACCAGCCCCAATTGAAGGTGATGATTTCGGCGTTGGATCCATTCGGCATGCCAGTCGCAACCCAGGTTGTTTCGGGGGAGTGCGCCGATGATCCATTGTACATTCCGGCCATTCAGCAGGTGAGCGCCAGCTTGGATGAACATGGGCTGTTGTATGTGGGCGACTGCAAGATGGCGGCGTTGGGTACACGCGCCTTCATCGCCTCCAGCCAAGATAACTACTTGTGCCCTTTGGCTGAAAAACAAATGCCGCAGGAGGGTCTGGAAGCTTATTTGCAGCCGATCTGGAGGGGAGAACAGGCAACGATCCCCGTCTATCGGAAAAATCTGGCTGGCGAAGTGGAGCCTATCGCTGAAGGCTACGAGCAGAGCATTGAGATCAGCGCCGAAGTGAATGGCAAAACCGTCACCTGGACGGAGAGACAGCTGATCGTCCGCTCGTTCCAGGAAGCCCGGACAGCAGAAGAAGGCTTGCAGGCTCGCCTGGGCAAAGCACACGCTGAATTGCTGCAGTTGAATGAGCGCAAACAAGGCAAGAGGCGGATCGCAGATGGCGTTGCCATGCGATTGGCCGCAGAAAAGGTGCTGGCACAATACCGGGTAGCCAGTCTGCTGCGGCTGAAGATCACCGAGCAAAGTGAAGAACGTACTATCCGATCGTACAAAGGGAGCGCAGTCCGCACCGAAATCGAGCAAACGGTGAGTATGCAGGTGGAAATGGATGAACAGGCGGTTCAACAAGCAGTGGCTTTGTTGGGATGGCGGGTATATGTCACCAACGAGCTGGCTGAGCGCCTGCCCCTGGAGAAAGCTGTGCTGGCTTACCGGGAAGAGTATTTGATCGAACGTGGGTTTGGCCGGTTGAAGGGCAAACCCTTGTCGTTGACACCGATATATTTGCAAAGCGACGAGCGAGTGACGGGATTGGTCCGCTTGCTTTCGATTGGGCTGCGGATGTTGACGTTGATCGAATATCAAGTGCGGCAGCGACTGGCGGAAATGAACGAGAAATTGGCTGGATCCTACGCTGGCAACCCCAAACGTACGACCGAGCGCCCCACGGCTGAAGCTATGCTCCAGGTTTTCAAGGGCATTCACTTGTCGGTGGTATCGATTGGGGAGCAGGTTTTGTATCATGTCACGCCGCTCTCGGAGGTTCAGCAGAAGATTCTATCCTTGTTGGGCTTTCCGTCAGATATTTACACCCGGTTGGTGAACGGATTTTCAAAACCGGCAGGAAAAATGACCGAACCGTGAGTTAGTAGCTCTAGAATTGCGTCTGCGTCTGCCAAGAAGGTTACCATTTTCCTGCTCAAAATCAGACAAAATATGGTAGTATATTTTAAGAACTTACATCCTTGTAAGGTATGTAAGGCCGATGTTGGCAGAAGATATAGTGTAAGAAGCCATCAGAACAGCTTAATCCAGCAAAGCCTCAGCAACTCTGGACACGACATGTAGAAGGGAGGTGAAGCGCGTCGAAATATCAACTGTTGGGCAAATCATCATCCATTCGATAACCAATCCTTTGATTTTAGCCAATAGGAGGAACTCCATATGATAACCAAGAAGGTCTTTACCACAATCGTTCAACTTGCGGTCGTTATAGCCCTAATCGGCGTCATCCCGGTCAGGGCAGCCCCGCAACAGGCGGTGAGCTCGAAAAGTGCCCAGGCCTTCAATGTCCCAGGACCCAAATTCTCGGAAGCAGTGGCTTTCGACAGCACCGCTCCGCTACGCGATCTGGCATCCATACGCGCCCAACCCGCCATTACTGCTTCTCAATCTGCCTTTGATGAGCCAATCGAAGTGCGCCCGGACCGCGGCCCGGAAGTGGTCGATCAAGGCTATGCCGGTGACGGCGCGCTCCAAGGCGAGACCAGCGGGTTGCGATCGATCCTCTCCGGTTTGACCTCGGCCGCCATTCCCACGCCGCTGGCAAACTTCGAAGGTCTGAGCAATACAGACAATTTCAACCTGTTCGGTTTTCGCGTCAATCCTCCTGACCCGGTGGGTGACGTTGGCCCAAACCACTATGTCGAGATGGTCAATCTGGCCTTTGCAGTGTACGACAAGCAGGGTAATCTGCTGATGGGGCCAATGCCGATCGGTTCTCTGTGGGAGAACTTCGCCGTGGAAGACTGCACAGATCCCTCAGGAGACCCTATTGTGCTGTATGATCAGCTCGAAGATCGCTGGATCCTTAGCCAGTTCACCACACGCGGATTTGATGATCCGACCCTGCCCTTCTATGACTGCGTGGCCATCTCGCAAACCGGCGATCCGACTGGTGCCTACTACCGCTACGCTTTCATCACCCAGCCGGATCCAGATGGCGGCTACTTCTTCCCTGACTATCCAAAGTACGGCGTGTGGACCGACTCATACATTTTGACCACCCGCGATTTCGGATTGATCGATGCGTACGGTATCAGCGTCTATGCGCTGGAGAAGAATAAGATGCTCGCTGGCAACCCCAAAGCTCGCGCCGTCCAATTCTTCCTCGATTCGGACGTGGTACCGCTCGAATTGATCGGCGACGGCTTGCTCCCGCCGGATATCGATGGCCACCGACGCCCGATTGACCGCATCGCCGCTCCGATCGTTGGCACACAGGATGACGACTCTCCCTACGGTGCAACCTTCGACGCTCTGAACATCTGGGAGCTGTGGGTGCAATGGAAAGCCAGGCCAGAGGCATGGATCAGGTTCGCAGCGCAATTGCCCGTTGCCGAGTTTGACTCGATCTTCCCGTGCTTCCCCACTTCGCGCGACTGCCTGCCTCAGCCAGGCATTACCAACCGGGCGCAGTATCTTGACATTCTTTCTTATCGTCAGCGACCGACCTGGCGTCTGGCTTACCGCAACTTTGGCAAATACGAGTCTTTTGTGACCTCTCAGTCTGTTGAGGCGCGCCCGGGCATTGCGGGCATGCGCTGGTATGAAATCCGCCGCGCCAATGGTGCTTACTCTGTATATCAGCAAGGCACCTATGCCCCGGATGACGGCGTGCACCGCTGGATGGGTAGCGTCGCCCAGGACTGGCAAGGTAACATTGCGCTGGGTTACAGTGTGGTCAACGGCGTGGATGTGTACCCCGGCATCCGCTACACCGGCCGACTGGCTGGCGACCCGCTGGGCGAGATGAGCCTAGGCGAGGGCGTCATTATCAACGGCTCAGGGGTACAGACAACGACTAACTCCCGTTGGGGCGACTACACTTCAATGAATATCGACCCGGTAGATGACTGCACCTTCTGGTACGTCAACGAGTACTACACCGCCGCTGGTCAGGCCTCCAGCCCAGCCGGCTGGCAGACGCGCATCGCCAGCTTCAAGCTGCCCGGCTGCACGCCTAGGTAAGACCACCCTTGTGGTTGCCTGAAACCTGATCCCAACACCGGCTTCGGTTGATCGAAGCCGGTGTTACTTTGCTACCCACGAGAAGAACTCGCTACCCTGGTTTCGCTCCAAGAGGGCGCCAAACGCTCTGCTTGCGCCCCCTTAGTTCGAAACAATTTTCACATAAATGCGCTCGGTGATGCGCAGGCCCAAGGTGACCGACGCTTGACCGCCCACCTGGATTTGCAGGTTGCCGTCCAGCGGAGAGAAAGCCAGCACCCGCAAGCGCGCCTCCGGCAGCAGGCGTAACTCCCCCAGATAGCGCAGCATCTGGGGGTCAGAGGCCTCTACCCGCTCGATCACCGCCTGCTGCCCCGGACGCAGCTCGCTCAGGCGCAGACTGGAGGCCGAGGGCAGGTCAAGCTCTCGCGACGGGATCGGCTCGCCGTGTGGGTCGTAATCCGGATCGCCCAAAGCTATGGCAATGCGCTCTTCCAGCGCTTCGGAGAGCGCGTGCTCCAGGCGATCGGCCTCGTTATGCACCTCGTCCCAGGTGTATCCCAGCTTTTGATGCAGAAAGGTCTCCAACAGGCGATGGTGGCGCACCACCTCCAAAGCAGCGCGGCGGCCAGCGGGGGTGAGCGACGCCCCATAATGCTTCTGGTAATCCACCAGCGGCGGGTCGTAAGTTGCCAGCCGCTGGAGCATGCCGGTTACCGAGGCCGGCTTGACCCCCATGCGCTCGGCGATCTGCAACGTGCTGGCGCGCCCCCCCTGCAATGTCAGATCGTAAATGACCTTCAGATAATCCTCGAAGGCAGGCGAAAGCTCGAAGTGCATCTGTTTCACACCCACCCTGCCAGGCGGGCAATGCTGGCAGTCAGAAAAGTCACCAGGAAAGCCAGCCCCAGGGTAATCACGACGCTCAGCGCAGCCCATTTGCGGCTGCCGGTCTCCTTGTAGATCGTCAGGATGGTCGTGGCGCAGGGGTTATGCAACAGCGAAAACAGCATCAGGTTGACCGCCGTCAGCAATGTCCAGCCATGCTCAACGACCAACAAATGATACAGGGAATTATAATCGGGAAGATCGGTCATCACGCCGGTTCCCAGATACACCATCAGCATCGTCGGCACGACAATCTCGTTGGCCGGTATGGCAATGATATAGGCCAATAGGATCACGCCGTCGAGGCCCAGCGTCAGCCCGAAGGGGTTGAGGAAGTTGGCCACGTGCGACGCCAGGCTAACCCCATTCACGTAGATATTGCCCAGGATCCAGATCACCGCGCCGGCCGGGGCGGCGGTGTACATCGCCCGCAACAGGACGAACAGGGTACGGTCGATCAACGACGTGTACAGGATGCGCCCGACGTTTGGAACGCGGTAAGGGGGCAGCTCCAGGGTAAAGGCAGACGCTTCCCCTTTCAGGATCGTACGCGAAAGCAACCAGGAGACCAGCAGGGTGAAGAAGACCCCGATCAACACCACCAGCACTACCGAACCCGCAGCCGCAAAGGAAGCCACTGCCGGCGGGAACGCCGCCGCCACGAAAACCGTCGCCAGCATGATCAGGGTGGGAAAGCGCCCGTTGCAGGGCACGAAATTGTTGGTCAAGATGGCAATCAGGCGCTCGCGCGGCGAGTCGATCACGCGCGTGGAGATCACTCCGGCGGCGTTGCAGCCAAAGCCCATCGCCATGCTCAGAGATTGTTTGCCGTGCGCGCCGGCCTTCTTGAACAGAAAATCCAGGTTGAAGGCCACCCGCGGCAGATAGCCCAGGTCTTCCAGGATCGTGAAAATTGGGAAGAAGATCGCCATTGGCGGCAGCATCACCGAAACCACCCAGGCCAGGCCGCGATAGACGCCATTCCAGATAAAGCCGGTGATCCACCAGGGCACTCCCAGGGCGTTGAACAGCGCCACTGCCTGCTCCTCCACCCAGAATAGCGCGGTGGCCAGCATGGACGAGGGCACATTGGCCCCAACAATTGTGACCCAGAACACCGCCGCTAACAACAGCAGCATGATCGGCAACCCGAAAATCGGCGAAGTGACCAGGCGGTCGATCTTTTGATCCAGGTCATAGCGGCGTTCGCCCTTTTGGTGAACTGCCCGCCGGGCGATCAGCTCGGCTTCGCGGTACAGCGAGTTGACCAATTCATCGCGGAAGCCCTGGCCCAGAGTGGGGCGCAGCGCCTCGGCGCTGGCCAACAGGTCCTGGGGGGTGATCGTCTCCGAAGAAGAACGATCTGCGGGGAGCATGGTCGTCGTCATTGCGGCCTCCTATTGGCGTCCGTCCAGGGCGATCTTGCGGCTGAAGGTGATGTCTGCTCGTCGCTGGGCGCTGACCAGCTCGCGGAGTTCTCCAGAGAGTAGCGCCTGCTGCACACGGTGGTCGCCATCCAGCAAGCGAATGGCAATCCAGCGCGGCTGGGGCAACTCCGGGATGAGTTGTTTAATCTTGGGGGTCAATTCATCCACCGCGCGCTGGAACTGCGGCGTGCCCTGAATGCGGCGCGGGCGGGTGCGGATTTCGCCGCGCACCAGTTGATCTACCGTAGAGAGCAGATTCTGCATCCCTTCGCCCGTGCGGGCGATAATGGGGACAGCCGGCACGCCCAGATCGCGCGACAGGCTTCGCGTGTCCACTTCGATGCCCTTGCGGCGTGCTTCATCCATCAGATTGACTGCTACCACCACCTGATCGGTGATCTCCATTACCTGTAAAACCAGATTCAAATTGCGCTCCAGCGCCGTGGCGTCGGTGACGACAATAGTGCAGTCCGGCTGGCCGAAGAGGATGAAATTGCGCGCCACCTCCTCATCCTGTGACGCCGAAAGCAACGAATACGTGCCGGGTAGATCGACCAGTTTGTAGCGCAAGTTGTTGAAAACGAAGCCACCCTCGGCGCGGGTCACCGTCTTGCCAGGCCAGTTACCTGTGTGCTGTTTCAAACCGGTCAGAGCGTTGAACACCGTGGATTTTCCCGTGTTCGGATTGCCCGCCAGGGCGACCACCAGATCGAACTTATCGAGCTTCAGGCCCATTTGGGCCAGTTGGGCATTGGCAGGGCACTCATCGCATGGCGAATGATCCAGCGCCAGCGGGTTGAACGTCTTAGTTTGCGACATATGTCCCTCCCTTCAGCGCGCCGTCGAGCGGGCGCACCCACACCTGGGCGGCCTGTTCACGGCGCAGGGCAATCAGCGTGCCGCGCACGCGATAGGCGCGCGGGTCGCCGAAAGGGTTGAGCAGTTCAGGGTAAATTTCGGTCCCCGGCGTCAGGCCGAGGTCCAGAAAGCGACGGCGGGTGAAGCCCTGGCATGCCTGGTCTAACGCAACGATCTCCCCCTTGCGATTGGCCTCCAGTTCGTCCAGCTTGATCAGCCCCGCCGCGGCTGGTACAGGCTCGCGCAACGGCTCCAGGAAAACGTTAGCGGCCACCGCCGGCGCCAGGCGATATTCGACTTCGCCATCGGTCAGCACATAACGCTGCGGGGCGCGCTCCAACAGGCGCACTTCCTGCCCCAGGTGCAGCCCTTCAGCCAGGATTTGCGCGTAGGCCAACGGCGGTTCATCCTCCAGGTGAACGATCCTGGCCGGCTGGTCGATCTCCCAGGAGGTCAAAGGGACGCCCTCGGCAGCGGGCAACTCGCCGCCCGGGCCAGGAATTGGGTCGCCATGCGGGTCATGGCGTGGGTAACCCAGGTCAGCGTCGAGTTGATCGACCGCTTCGGCAGTCAAGGTGTGTTCCAGGCGGTGCGCCCGCCGATGGACCTGATCCAGTGGCATGCGCGCTTCGGTCGCCAGGTAGCGCTCCAGCAAGCGATGCGCCCGCACGATCTGCAAAGCAGCCTGGCGCCCCTCTGAGGTGAGTTGTAAATCGCCGCCGCTCATCTGGATCAGGCCTTGCGACTGCATCCGCTCCACCAGGCGCAACGCCGCCTGATCCGAAAGCCGCAGGCGAGCGGAAAGATCGCTCAGATTGATCCGGTGGAGCTGCCATTGTTCATCCAACAAGAGCTTCAACGCATCTTGCACGCGCTCACGCTCGACTGCTGCGCGCCATTGGCGCCAACGCGCCCACACCCCCCAGCGCGGCAGCAAGATCAGAATCAATCCGAAAAGTAAACCAGCAAACGCCAGAATCAGGAAATCGTTCATCGCAACCTGCCATCTAATATAGAATTTAGTTATACCTAAATTTTATATTAGTCTTATTTTTATATTTTGTCAAGGGTTTTTTTTAAAGATCAGAACTCACCCAGGACGAAACAAAAGCGTCAGCGCATCGGGCTTCGCCTTTTAGAGAGTGATGCATGAGACTTGGGGATCAGTGGGCGTTGCGCCAGGGTTGCGAATTGGGGACGAACAGAGATTGGCCATACTCTGCGACGCCGAATGCCTTGATCCTT
Organism: uncultured Anaerolinea sp.; assembly: GCA_964503145.1. Lineage (GTDB taxonomy): Bacteria > Chloroflexota > Anaerolineae > Anaerolineales > UBA4823 > RBG-16-57-11. The sequence goes on from CAZCYV010000001.1 coordinate 92,392, forward strand.
TCCTGCACCGGTACAGAGATGATCCAATCGATAAATTTGTGGGCCATTTCAGAGTTGATTTGGGGGTTCTTGGCCGGGTTGACGGCGATAATGCTGTAGGGGTTGAACAGTATCTGATCGCCTTCCACCAGGATCGCCAGATATAGACCTTGCCTGGCGCGCGCCAGGAAGGTAGCCCGGTCGCTCAAGGTGTACGCCTGCTGCTCGTTCGCCATAGTGAGCACCTCGCCCATCCCCTGCCCGGCCGAGATATACCATTCGCCTCTCGGATCGATCTCAGCAGCCCTCCAGAGGGTAATTTCCATCAAATATGTGCCCGATTCGTCGTCGCGTGAGATAAAAAGCGATTGCGTTTCAGCGATCTTTTCGAAGGCCTCGGCAGCGCTACTCATGCCGCTGATCCCTGCAGGGTCGCTCGCAGGGCCAACGATAACAAAGTCATTGTACATCACCTCTTCGCGCCGCACACCGTGCCCAGCGCGCATGAATTCATCTTCCTGAGCGCGAGCATGCACCAGCAGGACATCCGCGTTGCCGTCTCTGCCTAATTGCAATGCCTGCCCGGTGCCCACGGCAATCACCGTCACTTCTGCCCTGGTTTCGCTCTCGAATTGAGGCAACAGATACTCTAGCAGACCAGAGTCCTCGGTGGATGTAGTCGTAGCCAGCGTCAGGCGCCTGCCAGGACTCTCTCCCAAACGCCGTGAAGCAATGCTGCGGGATGTTGGATCGGCAAAAGCCGGCGCACAGGCCGACAGCCCAAACGCGAAGTTTAGGAGCAGCAGAAACAGAACAAGGAGCTTCACTATGCGCAATTCATTCACCTTGAAGTAACCTTCTTCTGACGGTAATCCAGCGCTCATCCGCCTCGGGTACATCCTCCCTAGTACACCATGTCGCCGCGCACGAACGCCGCCGTGCGCGGATCGGTAGCGTGATGGAAGAAACGCTCGACGTCAGCGATTTCGATGATTTTTCCATCCATCATCAAACCGACGCGCTGCGCCAGGCGGCGGGCCTGAAAGATGTTGTGCGTCACCAGCACCAGCGTGATGCCCTGTTCCCGGTTCATACGCCGGGCGATGCCTTCGATCAGACCCACGTTATATGGATCCAGGTTGGCCGTCGGCTCGTCCAGCAGCAGCACGTCGGGGCGCAGCACCATGGCACGCGCCAGGGCAACACGCTGCGCCTCGCCGCCGGAGAGCGTCCGGGCGCGCTGGCGCGCCAGTTCGCCCAGGCCGACCTGCTCGATCGCCTGCCTCACGGGATGAGCCGCATCGCCCTGACCGCGCAACCGCAGGCCGAAGGCGACGTTCTCCCATACCGTGCGGTCGAGCAAGATCGGGCGTTGGAACACCATCGTGACGCGGCGACGCATCTCCAACGGCATCTCCTTGCCCTGGGCGTATTCCATCCCTTCGAACTCAATGCTCCCCCGATCTGGCGGTTCGAGAAAATTGAGCAGGCGCAACAGGGTGCTCTTGCCCGCGCCGCTCGGCCCCACCAGCGCCAGCGCCTCGCCGCGGTAGATCTCTAACGCCTGGATGTCCAACACCTGTCGTCCACCATAGAACTTTTGCAGGTTGCGGAGGCGATAGATCCGGTCAGTCATCGAATGACCTCCCCTGCAGGCGCAGCATGATCAGATTGGCGGCGAAGGCGATCGCCAGCAGCACCACCCCCAGCGCCAGCGCCAGATCGAAGTTGCCCTTGCGCGTCTCCAGGACGATGGCAGTAGTTAATACCCGCGTGCGACCCTCAATGTTGCCGCCTACCAGCATCACCGCGCCGACCTCGGAGATGATGCCGCCAAAGCCGGCGATGATTGCCACAATCACGCCGGTGCGGGCTTCCATTAACACAGCTAGCGCAGCCTGGCGCGGAGTCGCCCCCAGGGAGCGCACCTGTTGGCGCAGCGCCGGCTCCACCCCCATCACCGCGGCCATGGTGAAGCCGGCCACCAGGGGAAAAGCGATGATCGTCTGCGCCAGGATCATCGCTTCAGGGGTAAAGAGCTGCGGAACAAAAGGCAAGTCCAGTGAACCTAACGGACCACTGCGTGAGAGCAGCAAGTAAACGAACAGGCCGATGACCACCGGCGGGAAGCCCATGCCGGTATAGAGCAGCACTGCTGCCAGCCGCCGCCCTTTGAATCGCTTTAGACCCACCAGAGCGCCGACCGGCACGCCCAGTAAGGTGCTGAAGAACAGGGCAACGCCCGAGACGCGCAGCGAGAGCAAGACGATTTCGGTCAGGTCGGAAGCCATACGCCGAGCAGCGCGCCTATGCCTTTCTGATCACCAGGCCGAGAAGGCCTCCCCCTGCTAACAGCGCCCCCGCCTGAAACAAAAAAGTGCCCGGCTCAGAGTACCTGGCCAGGGCAAACACGGACATCGGCACCGGCAAGAAGAACAGCAATGGCGCCAGAAAGACCAGCAGCAGTCCCACAACTGCGAAGGCCCAACTCAAACGACGATGGCTCTCTGGCGCGGAAAACAGGTACCAGAACAGCCCCAACCCGCCCAAGACGGTGATGATCTCAAAGATGGGAAAAAGCAACACCAATATTGGTGCCAGGCCGGCGCCCTCGCTGTTTCGCACTTGCAACGCGCTGATCGCAACGTCGAATAGCACGCTCATCACCACCAGAGCCAGCATTCCGCTAAGCAGCAAGATCGAAGTAAGCGATTTATTGTTTGGCATTAGACCCTACCTTCCCATTAAAATTAATTTTACAGTTCCCCAATCATACCATATCCTTTACAATTGACAAGCTTGTCTCCGATCGCGCTCGCTTACGTCCTCTTTGCCGCCGCCCTGCACGCCGGGTGGAATTTGTTACTCAAACAAGTGGAAGAGAAGTACATCGTCGCCTGGTGGTCGGTGCTCTTCAGCACAGCGCTTGCATTGCCGCTAGCGCCAGGCGGCGGATTGCCGCAAGCAGCGGCGCGGTCGATATTGGTCGCCAGCGCGCTGACCGAAGCAGCTTACATGGCCGCGCTGGCTGCCGCCTATAAAAGGAGTTTCGGACCCAAAAATGGAACAGTTCTACGATCTTCTGACGACCTCGGGTTTCGCCATTGGGATCAAAGTTGTCTTGACCGTGACATTGACGTCGCTAGGCTTATGGCTGATCAAACTGATCAACCGCCGCGCCCTGGCCCATATCCGAACTACCTACACCGAAGACGGCCGCCGCGCTCGCCTGGTCACCCTGGTGAGTGTCTTACGCTACACACTGCGCGTGACTATCCTGACCCTGGGAGCCCTCAGCCTGCTGGCTACTTTTGGGATCAACATCACCCCGCTGCTCACCAGCCTGGGCATCGCCGGACTGGCGCTATCGCTGGGCGCACAGACGCTGATCAAGGACTACATCGGCGGGTTGCTGGTGTTGACTGAAAACCATTACATCGTCGGCGAGATGGTCACCCTGCCCACCAGCAACGGCACAGCGACCGGCACGGTGGAAAAAATCACCATGCGCGCCACCTGGGTGCGAGATGTAAACGGCCAACTCCACATCGTTCCCAATGGCGAGATCCGCCTTGTGTCCAACGCCTCGCGCGACTGGTCGCTGGCAATCGTGAACCTCAATCTCGATTTCGATGTCGACATCCGCAAAGCCAGCGAACTGCTCGAGGAGAGTCTGCAGCGGCTCGCCAGCGAGCCGGAAATTTCCGCCAACCTGCTGGACAGGCCGCAGGTGCAGGGCTGGAGCAATCTGAGCGAGTTCGCCGTTCAGGTGCGCCTGAGCGCCAAAGTGCGCCCGGGCAGCCGCATCGCCTGCGAGAGCCTGATGCGCCGCTACGCCCTGGAGGCGCTGAGCCAGGCGGGGATCTCCCTCTCGGTGCCGGTTCAGGAACTGCGCCTGCAGCAATCTTCGACGGATTAACCAAGCAGCGGGCGTTTTCTACGCCCGCTGCCCGATTTGCGGGTCTTACTGCCCGCTCATCTTGAAGAAGCTGGTCAGCTTCATCGCCAGGTTCAGATCCCCGGCGAGCTTGATCTTCCCCATCATGAAGTACTGCATCCCGTTGGCGCGCCCTAGCAACACGTCGCCGAAATCGTGCGCATCGGCGGTGACGGTGACGACCGGGTTTTCTGCTTTGCCCTCGGTGACTTTGCACCTGCCATCCTTGATGCTGATGATATAGTCGCCACCTTCTTCTCCGGTCAACTCATACTGGATGACCGCGTCCAGATCGGGGGCAGCCTCGGGGATGAAGAACTTTTCGTGATTGTAGATCAGGGTCTTGATAGGAATATCGGTCATTTTGGCCTCGCTTTCTCATTGGAGAATATCAAAGTATGGTCAATTCAGATTCTCGAAGATGCCGGCCGCGCCCATGCCGCCGCCGATGCACATGGTCACCATGCCGAACTGCACGTCGCGGCGTTTCATCTCGTAAATGAGTTGAGTGGTAAGCTTGGCGCCGGTGCAGCCTAGCGGGTGTCCCAAGGCGATCGCCCCGCCGTTCACATTGGTGATCTCCGGGTCGAGGCCCAGCTCGCGCATCACCGCCAGCCCTTGAGCGGCGAAGGCCTCGTTCAGTTCGATCAAACCGATGTCTTTGAGCGACATGCCCGCCAGCTTGAGCACTTTGGGTACCGCAGCGATTGGGCCGATGCCCATAATCTCTGGCGGCACACCACCCACTGCGTACGCCACGAAGCGCACCAGCGGTTTCAGCCCCAACGCCTCGGCTTTGGCGCGTGACATCACAATCACCCCCGCCGCGCCATCGGACATCTGCGACGAGTTACCTGCGGTAACCGTGCCGCCCTCTTTAAAAGCAGGTTTTAGTTTGGCCAGCGCTTCAAGGCTGGTGTCGGCGCGCGGGCCCTCGTCGCGCTTGAAGACGAAGACCCTGTCCCGCGTGTGGCCGTTCCCCGGCTCGGTGATGCACACCTCAATGGGCACGATTTCAGGGTCGAAGCGCCCGCTATCCACCGCAGCAAAGGCGCGCTGATGGCTTCGCAGCGCGAAAGCATCCTGATCTTCCCGGCTGACACCGTATTTTGCAGCGACATTTTCGGCCGTCAGCCCCATGTTTGTGAAAGCCTGGGGCATATTTTCCGCCAGATATGGCATTGGGGCAAATTTGAAGCCGGTCATCGGCACCAGACTCATCGATTCCGTGCCGCCAGCGATGCCCACCTGGATCTGCCCGGCCATGATGGCATAGGCGATATGGGCGATGCTCTGCAGCCCGGAAGAGCAAAAGCGGTTGATCGTCTCCGCTGGCACAGAATTGGGCAGCCCAGCGCGCAGCGCCACCATGCGCGCCATGTTCATGCCCTGCTCGCCCTCCGGGAAAGCGCACCCCAAGACGACGTCATCCACCTCTGACGGATCGAGCGCCGGAGCGCGCTTGAGCAGATCGGCGACCACTGCCGCCGCCAGATCATCCGGCCGCACGGTAGCCAGGCTGCCTTTCTTGGCCTTTCCAACAGCCGTTCGGGCTGCGGCGACTATGACTGGTTCGCGTGTAGGATCTAGGTGATTCATAGGTTACCTCTTCCTTTCAGTTCCTCAGCGGCTTGCCCGTCTGCAACAGATTCCACATGCGCTGCTGTGTCTTTTCGTTGCCACAAAGCGAGAGGAAAGCCTCCCGCTCCAGGTCCAGGATATACTGCTCATCCACCCAGGTCGGGCTGCTCAAGTTACCGCCCGTGAGCACATTGGCCAGCTTTCCGGCGATCACCGATTCGTACTCGGTGATGTAGCAGCCTTGAGCCATCATGTAAATCGCCACCTGCAGCGCCGCCAACGCGTCGCGCCCGGCGGCATAGATCTTCTCCGGCACAGGCGGTTTATAGCCGGTAGCAGCCATGTGCAGGACTTCCTTCTTCGCTTCGGTTAACAGCATGTCGCGATTCAACGTCACCCGATCTGCTGCGCCCAAAAAGCCCATCTGACGCGCTTCCTCGGCGCTGGTGGCCACTTTGGCCAACCCAATCTGCTCGAAGACGCGCTGCAGGAAAGGCAACACCAATGTATTCTGGGTGCGCATCGGCGGATTGATGATGCGCCGCATCATCTCCTTGGTCCCGCCGCCCGCCGGTATCACCCCGGCGCCCAGCTCTACCAGGCCGGCATATAGCTCGGAAGAGGCCACCACTCGGCTGCCGCTCATGATCACCTCGGCGCCGCCGCCCAGGGCCATGCCGGCTGGGGCGATCACCACCGGCTTGGGGAAATAGCGGATGCGCATCAGGATGTCTTGCATGTTCTTGACCAGCCCCTCGAGTTGCTCCCACTGCTTGCTCTGGGCGTTCATCACCACCAGGAACAGATTGGCGCCGGCGCTGAAGTGCTCCGCTTCGTTGCCGATCACCAGCCCTTCGAAGTCTTTCAGGGTGACCTCCAGGCCTTCCTGGATCATGTTGAAGATGTCCACATCCAGGGCGTTCATCTTGGTGTGGAACTCGACGCAAGCCACGCCGTCCCCCAGGTCGATCAGGTCAGCGCCCAGGTTTTTCTTGATCACCTTGCCCGCGGATTTCAACTCCGAAAGCAAGATCAGCCCCGCCGGCCGCGTGATCGGGACGTAACCGCCCTTTGCCGGATGATAGACCCCTGCTTTGGCGCCATTCTGATACTGGTAGAAGCTCTCGCAGCCCTGCGCCAGCATCTCGTCCACCCACGGCGCAGGAGGAAAACCCGCCTGACGCATGGCCTGATTGGTCTCTGCCACGCCGAGCATATCCCAGGTCTCGAACGGGCCAGCCTCGCGCCCGAAGCCCCAGCGCATCGCGTCATCGATAGGCTTGGGGGTATCTGCCACCTCTGGGATGCGCTCAGAGGCATAAGCCAGACTTTGATAGGTCAAGGCGCGCACCAGTTGGCCAGCGCGGTCTTCCGCCGCCAGCAGCACCTTCAGGCGGGCGCCCAGCTTTTCCATGTCCTTGACTTTGCCCAGGGAATCGAAACGCACCTTCCTGGGTGCTTCATACTCCAGGGTCTCAAGGTTGAGCACCCAGAACTCTTTGCCGCCATCTGGCGTGCGCACTTCTTTGTAAAAGCCCTGCTTGGTCTTGTTGCCGAGCGCCCCACGGCTCACCAGCGTATCCACCAGGCGGTTCACCCTCTCAGAGCCGAGGTATTTGAGAGCGTGGGCATCGTGAGGGATAGCCGGAGCCAGGTTCCTACCCACGTGCTGCCAGACATCAATCCCCACCAGGTCGATCAGGCGGAAGGTGGCCGTCTTCGGATTGCCGATGGCCGGTCCGGTGATCGCATCCACCTCCTCCACGGTGTAGCCGTTCTCGAGGATGTAATCCAGCGCAAAAGCGGCGCTGCCAAACGCCAGGCGATTGGCAATGAAGTTCGGCGTGTCCTTGCAGGGGACGATGCCCTTGCCTAAGCGGTACTCGCCGAAACGGCTGACGGCCTCGACGACTTCGGGCAGCGTATCGGCTGTGGCGATGATTTCCAGCAGCTTGAGATAGCGCGGCGGATTGAAGAAGTGCGTGCCCAGGAAATGCTGGCGGAATCCCTCCGAACGCCCCTCGGCGATCGATGCCACCGGAATGCCAGATGTGTTGGTGCTGACAATTGCGCTGGGTTTCCGCACGGCGTCGATGCGCGCCATGAGTTGCTGCTTGATCTTCAAATTTTCGACGATGGCCTCAATGACCCAATCGGCCTCGGCCACCACGCCGAAATCGTCCTCCAGATTGCCAATGCTCACCAAAGCGGCCAGATCTGGCGTCAGGAAGCTGGCCGGTCGCGATTTCAGCGTTCGGTCCAGCCCCTCGCGCACAATTCGATTGCGCACAACCGGGTCCGCCAGGGTCAGGCCCTGCTTCTCCTCTTCAGGAGTAAGCTGGTTGGGCACGATATCGAGCAAGGTGACGCGCAACCCCGCGTTCGCCAGCAGCGCGGCGAGTGCGCCGCCCATCGTGCCCGCGCCGATCACTACGGCTTGATGAAACTGGTATTTCATGGGACCTCCTTTGTTTGAACACGAAACAAGGCCTCACAGGATAACTTGAGGCGCTTCTCCACCGGTGGAGAGCCTTTATGTACGATTGCCACGCGCAAAACAAGGGGGATGTAGAGACGCACCGCAGTGCGTCTCTACATCAGGGGGTTTTTCGGGAGGGGTGTCGCCTGGGTGAAAGCTACTTCGCAGGAATGTACACAAAAAAGTCGTCGAACAGCGCTTCCGTCGCCGGCGCTTTTCGATTACCCACCGCCAGCCCTGCGGAGCCGCCGGAGAAAGTCAGGTCTCGGACCGAAGCCAGTTGCACGTCGTTCACCCACAGCGTGAGCGTTCCCTGGGCGCAGTCGGCGCGGATGGTGTTGGCGGCGAAGCCGGTGCGAATTGCGCCGCTGGTGTCATTGCCTTCCTTCACCCAACTCAACAACGAGGTGACCTTCTTGCCGATCCCGTACCAGCCATCTGCTCCAACGGCCAGAACATAGTAATTGCCGCCGTTGAAGAAATGGCAGATGACGCCGTAGTAGCTATCCAGGCCGCCCTTCCGCAGCGAAGCAGTGACCTCGACGCGCACATCGCCGTATTGATCGTTGCGCACGCTGAAAACGATGTCATTTGGCACCTGGTTGGTGATGACATAGCCCCCGGCGGTATAACGAAGCTGGAAGCTGTCGCCGCGATCCACCAGCCAGAAACCCGAGGTGAAGTCGTCGCTGAAAGCCAGTTGCCACACCGGCTCCTGCGGTGTGGGCGAAGACGTGGGCGTCGGCGATTCGAGCGGGATGGGTGTGCGGGTGGGCAAGGGGGTATCGCTGGGCGCCGGCGTATCGGTGGGCAGCGGCGTGTCGGTGGGCAGCGGCGTGCTGGTCGGCGGCAACACCTCCAGTTCCGCCGGAACAGCGTTTTGAGTCAACTGAGCGCTGATGGTCTCCACCGCCCGGGTGTATTCCAGCACTTCCGGCGGCACGCCGCCCTCCGGCGTGTTGGTCGGAACCTGCGCCGGGGGTTGCGGCAATGCGCTCTGGCAACCGGTCAGCAACCAGCTAACCACCAGAATCAGGGCGATGACGGTCTTACCAGTTCGAGCGTGCATAGCTTCCTCTCCTTATGTCACTTTGATTCCCGAAATCGACGATCTCGGCTACGGATTAACTGTCCTTCACCAGGCCGCCTTGCAGCGACTTCGACACCAGGATTTTATCGATGCGCATTCCATCCATGTCAACCACTTCAAAGCGAAAACCCTTCCATTCGAAGTGATCTCCGGGCGCCGGGATGCGGCCAAGATAGTTCATCACAAACCCGCCCACCGATTGGAACAACCCCCTTTCATAGCCTGGCAGGGTAGGCAGATCGACCAGTTCGAGAAATTCGTCCACCGGATACAGGCCGTCGATCAGCAGCGATCCATCTTCGCGCAGGGTCACCTCCTGATCAGCCATCTCTCCCAGCAGCGGCAGGTCGCCTACCACTGACTCCACCACATCGGTGATCGTCACCAGCCCTTGCAGGCCACCAAACTCGTCGATCACCAGCAGCAGCGGCGTCTGCGTGGAGCGGAAAATCTCGAGCGCCTCCAGGGCGGGCTTATTCTCTGGGACGAAGACCGGCGGCAGCAGCAACCCTTGCAGGTCGAACTCGCCGCCAGTGCGCATCGATTCCAGGCTTGCCGCCAGCACGGTACGCGCCTGAGCGACCCCACGGATATCGTCCAGGCCGCCGCAGGCTACCGGAAAACGTGAATGGCGGCTTTCGATCACCTTGCGCAGGTTTACCTGCGGCGGGTCTTCCAGGTCCAGCCATTCGATCTCGGTGCGCGGGGTGATCAGATTGCCAACCCGGCGGTCCCCAAGGCGCAGCACGCCGGAGAGCATGTCTTGCTCGGCTTCTTCGAAGATCCCCGCCTGGGTGGCCTGGTCAATCAACACGCGGATCTCTTCCTCGGTCACCGAGGCGTCCACCGTGGGCGGAACGCGCAGCAGACGCAGCACAAGCTCAGTCAGTCCATTGAGCAGGTGCACGACCGGTCGCACCCCACGCGATAGCGCCCGCATGGGGTGAGCGAACGCCATAGCATAACGTTCCGGTCGATTGAGCGCCAACCGCTTCGGAACCAGTTCTCCCAGCACCAGGCTGAGCAGCGTGATCGCCACTACCACTGACCCCAGCGCCAGGCCATTGCTCACCGGCGCCAGGAAAGCGATCTCTCTGAAACGCTCCGCCAGCCAGCGGCTGATGGTGGCGCCTCCAAAGGCGCCCGCCAGCACGCCCACCAGGGTGATGCCAATCTGAATGGTGGAAAGGAACTCTCCTGGCTCTCGCGACATCTCCAGCGCCAGACGGGCATCCTCGTTTCCCTGGTCGGCGAGTTGCTGCAGGCGAGCACGACGCACCGAAACCAGGGCAAACTCTGCCAACGCCAGCAGCCCGTTGAGCAAAACGAGCAACAGGATCACCAATATTTCCACCGACAGAGCGGCCATGAGTATAGTTTAACGTCCCTTTAAGTTACGGTCAAGGAATAGTGCAAAGTCGAGAGGCAAGCAGTCGAGTCGCCGCTCGCCCCCGTCTCGGCACTTCGGGCTATGCACGCTCAGATTATATAGCGCATGGCATTGTTAAGGTGCAAGTTTCAGACCAACTTATCTCTCCCCAAGAGAGAGCAGGGAGCTAAGCGCGCCTCAGCGCAACTCTCGCCCCGTGTAACCCAGGATATTGCGCGCCACAATCAGGCGATTGATCTGCCCGGTGCCCTCGTAGATATCGCTGATCTTGGCATCGCGGAACCACTTCTCCAGCAGATACTCCCGGCTGAAACCCAATGGTCCCAGCAACTCCACAGCGCGCTGGGTGATCTTAGTGACAACATCGCCAGCGCGCACTTTGGACATCGAGGCCTCTTTAGAGTTGGGGCGCTTGTTGTCCGCCATCCACACCGCCTTGATCACCAGCAACCAGGCTGAGCGCAGCATCACTTCCATATCCACGATTTCCCGCTCCACGTTGGTCATCTTCTGGCGCGGGAGTCCATAGCGGATGACCACGCCCTGCTTCTCCAACATGGCCTTTAGCTCCTCGAGGGCCGCGCGTGCTACTCCCACCGCAGTCGCTGCCACCAGCGGGCGTGTGGCGTCGAAGGTAGCCATAGCGCCCTTGAAGCCCTTCGTGGTGGGCTCCTTGATCACCTCGGCGCTGCCTAATAGATGATCGAAGGGTACACGCGCGTCTTGCAGCACAATGGAGACGGTATCGCTGGCGCGTATGCCCAGCTTGTGCTCCAGCTTGGTTACTGTGACTCCAGGCGTGCCAGCGGGCACCACGAAGGCACGCATCCCGGCGCGGCCGGCGCTGGGATCAATGGTGGCCCAGACCACCACAAGGCCGTCGCTCTCGCACAACGACTTGTGCCCGGCGGTGACGAAGATCTTCTCGCCGTTCAGCACCCACTCGTTGGTCTCTTTATCCAACACCGCCGTAGTGCGAATCGCCGAGGTATCCGAACCGGCCTGCGGCTCGGTCATCGCCATCGCGCCAAAGGCAGGCTTCTCGCCGCGGAAGCGCGCCAGGAATTTCTCCTTCTGCTCTGGGGTGCCGGCAGCCTCGATCGCTGCTGCGCCCAATCCGCCCCCCGGCGTGCACAGGTACATGCCGCAGTCGCCCCAAGACAGACGTTCCAACATGAACGCCAACTGTTGATAGCCAATTGGCGGGCGCTTCTCTTTCGGCGGCTCGCCCTCCTTGGGCTTTCTCTCTGTTGGCGCCAGCGAACCGGCGCCGGTCTGGCGCATCGCCATGTGCATGAAATTGATGTAATCCCAGGGGATTTCGTGTTCGTGCTCATCGAAATAGCGCGATTTGGGGCGCATCATATTCACCGCCACGGTCTCCAGCGCGGTGTTGAGCATCTGAATCGGTTTCGGGGCTTCAAAGTCGATCATGGGTCACCTCCATCACTAGATAATCGCCAGGCCGTTCATCGTGGCAATACCCCGGCCATTGCGCATCCACAGCTCCACCGGATGTTCGCGAATGTAGCCATGACCGCCCAGCACCTGTACAGCGCGGTCGGTGACCATCATCGCCATGTCTATCGCGCCGGTCAGCGCCAGGTAAGCGTCCTTTTCCGCCTCGGGATGTTTGGTATCCAGCATCCAGGCCGCCTCCCAGGTGAGCAGGCGGATCGCCTCGATCTCGACGGCCATCTCAGCCAGCATGAAGGCGATCGCCTGCTTTTGCGCCACTTTGACGCCAAAGACTTCACGCTCCTTGGCGTAATCGATGGCGTAATCCAGGGCCGCGCGCGACATGCCCACTGCCAGCGCCGCCATGGCGACGCGCATCGCCGCCAGCAAGGGGCCAAACTCGTGGCCCTCCGGGCCGCCCAGTCGGTTTTCCTTCGGGATGTGGACTTCGTTCAGGCGCACCGAATACAGCGGCAGGGCGTGCACCCCCAGGGTCTTCTGGCGTTCGCCGATCTCCAGACCCGGCGTGCCGCGGGGGATGATAAAACCCTGGGTAATGCCATCCAGGCTGGCGGTCTGTCCGGTCTTGCGGGCGTACACCAGGATAGCCTCCGCTTCGGCCGCATAGGGGACGTAGGTCTTCTCGCCGGTGAGCAGGTAACCCTTGCCATCCTCTACCGCCAGGGTGCGCAGATCATTGGGATCGAAGTCGAAGCGCGGTTCGATCAGCGCGGCGGTGTAACAAGGCCAGGAGCCGGAGACGATCGATGGCAGATAGGCCTGTTTCTGCGCCTCGCTGCCCACCAGGGCAATGGGCATGGCAAACAGCCCCGGGTTTATTACGGCCAGAGCACCGGCCAGATCGCCGTACGCCAGCTCCTCCGCCGCCAGAACGCCGGTCACTGCGCTGCGCTCGCCAAAGCCGCCGTAATCCTCCGGGATCGACGCCTGCAAAAGCCCCAGTTCCCACCCCTTTTCGATCAGCTTTTGCGGCAACTGATTCTCCTCGTCGGCATCTCGCATCTTAGGCCGCAGATCATTGGCCGCATAGCGCTGGATGGCGTCGATCAACATTTGTTGCTCTTCAGTTGGGTCGAAAGAATACATAAGCCACTCTCCTTCAATACATCCTGGGTCGAAAGTGTCTAGCCAGCTAAGGGGCCAGCATCCTGGACGCCCGGCGCACGGCCCAGTAGCCCGAGCAAGAACAGATCACTGAACTGGGCGGCCACCTCCTCCGGCGTACAGGCGCCGCCATGCCGATACCAGGTGATGGTCCAGTTCATCACACCCAGCAAGGCCCGCGAGGCCATTGCCGGGTCAGCGCAGCAAAAAACACCGTCATCCAAACCCTGCTGAATCAAATCCCGCCACAACTGCTCGAAGCGATCCCTTCGAGGGATGTGGCGGGCGTGTAACTCGGGGCTTAGATTGCGGTGCTCAAGCAACAGCACGGCAGCCAGGTCGCGATGCTCCAGCAAGGTGGTGAGATAAACTCGCATCGCCTGGCGCAGCTTCTCATCTGGCGCCAGGGGCTGGGCCATCACCGCCTGCATGCGTTCGATCAGCAAATCCAGCGCCTGGTTGAGCACATCCACCAGGATCTCCTGCTTCGAGGAGACATGGTGGTACAGGCTGGCCTTTTGTAGCCTGACCGCCTGGGCGATATCCTGCATCGAAGTGGCGTGAAAGCCCTTCTGACTGAAGATCTGCGCCGCAGCGACCAGGATTTCATCACGGGTCATCGCGCCTCCCTACCGAACGGTCGGTAGATCAAGCATACCAGATACCTGAACGGCTGTCAAGGATTTTGACGCAGCGCGTAATGAACCAAGTTCAGTATATCACAAATCAGGCTTACCAGCGGGGATAAAGGTGCAATGCGCCTTTTGCAAGCGCATTGCACCCTGCTCCAACAGGCTATGTGGGGTAGATCAAATCCCCGTTGACCAGACCAGGCTCCCCTGGCCGAAACTATAATCCAACAGGCGGTCTTTCAGCTTGCCCAGCGGCTCTTGCCGCGTTAGCAGCGCCCGCAGCGCCCCGGCGGCGCGCACATCGCCCACAAGCTGATACCCCACCAGACGTTCCTGATGCAAATACAGAGTGCGCCAACCGCCGTCCACCCGCCCGTGCAGCACCTCGTCGCCTTCTTTGATCCCGGCGGCCAGAATGGGCAGGCCGAGATGTTTCAGGCTGTTCATACGCTCGGCGCCTTCGTAACGCACGTCGAATCCGGCCAGGTTTAGCCCCACCACCCGGCCTTGCTCCACCGCGTTGGGAAAGATGGCATGCACATACGTCTCGCCTGTCAAGCGGTCAGGCGCTTCCACTGCATCCCCCGCGGCATACACCCCAGGCGCAGAAGTCCGCAGACGATCGTCCACGGTGATCCCCCAGCGCCTTGCAATCCCGCCGCCCTCTTCCTCCAGGAAATCCAGGTTGGGTCGCACGCCGGTTGCGGCGATCAGGATATCCGCACGGACGATTTCGCCCGACTCGAGCAGGATCGCCTCGGCGCGGCCCTCGCCAACGAACGCCTGGACTTTGGTGTTCAGATGCACGATCACGCCGCGCTGGCGCATCGCCTGCAGGGCAAACGCCGCGCTGTGTTCATCCAGCATGGCGGGCATCACCTGACCAAGCATCTCGAACTGCTGCACATCCACCCCCAACTCGGTCAGCAACAAGGCGATCTCCATGCCGATGAAACCCGCGCCGACGATCACCGCCCGGCGCGCTTCGCCGCTCTTGACGCGGGCAATCAGCGCCTGCGCTGCGCTGAGCGACTTGAAGTTCGCCACGCCTGGCAGGTCTGCGCCAGGCAGCGGAGCGTACAGGCGGCTCCCGCTGGCGATCACCAGCCGGTCGTATTCCAGCGTCTGTCCGTCTTGAAGGGTCAAACGCCCCCGGCCCGCGGCGTCCAACGCCGGCTCTACTTTGACCACCGTTGTCCCTGGGCGATAATCCACGCCTATCTGCGCCGGCCAATCCGGAGCGCGCCACAAGTGCGAGTCGGAGCCGGTCAGGAAGTGATCCACCATTGCCGGGGGGGAGTAGGGCGGATAGGGCTCGGCGCTGAGCATCACCACCTGGCTGCGCCGGTCGAACTGACGCAGCGTTTCGACCACGCTCACCCCCGCCGGCCCGGCGCCGATGATCACAATCTTGTCTGCAGGTCGCAAAGACGACGCCATACGAGCCTCCTTTGCAGTCCGAGCGTCCAGGAGCGCCGATTCAACGCTCCCCGACGCCCGACGCTTCACGCCAGCGTCAGCTCGGCTTCCGGCATCGCCAGGCTCTCTGGGTCGATGGCGCTCAGGCCCAGCGCAGCGCGCTTGCGCTCGATGTGGCGGCGGATCAGCACTGCGGCGCGGTTGGGGTCTGGCTCGACTGCAAAGGTTGCGCCAAACACGCCCTCCAGCCCCTCGGTGAGCAGCTTGACGACGTTGGGGCTGCCAAACACCGGAGGCGCCGTCCCCAAAACGGTGTAGATGCCCGAAGCGACCACATAGGTGCCGATGGCCACCGCCTTTTCGGAGTACCACTCCGGCGCTGCGCCGGCTAGCGGCAGAGCGCTGATATCCACGCCCAGGTGGTTGGCCAGCGCTGCCGCCAGCACCAGGATGCGGCTGTTGTCAACGCAACTCCCCAGATGCAAAACCGGCGGGATGCCCAGCGCCTTGCACACCGCCCGCAGCCCTGGCCCGGCCAGTTCCGCCGCTTCGGGCACCATCAAGCCTGCTTTGCCATCCGCCACCGCCGCGCAACCGGTCACCACCACCAGGATGTCGTTCTCGATCAGGCGCCTGGTCAGCTCGGTATGCCCCAGGTCTTGCTTGATCTTGGGGTTGTTGCAACCCACAACGCCCACCGCGCCGCGGATGCTGCCCTGGACGATAGCGTCGATCAATGGCTGCGGCGTGCCGCCCAGCGCACCCAGGATGGCCTCGATGGAGAAGCCAGCCATCATCGGCACCGGCTGCACCGGGATATACACCCGCTCGGGGACACGTTTGGCATAGTTTTCCACCGCCATGCGCACGATCTGCTTGCCAATCTCCAGGCCGCGCTCCGGATCAAAGTGAATGTGCTCGGCGCCGGGGAATTTGGCCTTATCGAAGGTGCTGACCACCTTGGTGTGATAGCAGCGCGCCACTTCGGTGACTGCGGGCATGATGCACTGGTAATCCACGATCATTAGCTCGACCGCCCCGGTCATGATGCACAGTTCCTGCAACAGGTGGTTGCCTGCCATGGGGATGCCTTTGCGCATCAGCACTTCGTTGCCCGTGCAGCATAGACCGGCCAGGTTGATCCCTTGAGCGCCCAGGCTCTGCGCCAGGGCCAAAAGCTCAGGGTCTTGCGATGCAGCCACAATCACCTCGCTAAGCATCGGATTGTGACCGTGCAGGATGATGTTGACATGGTCGGCGCGCAGCGCTCCCAGGTTCACCTGCGACATCTTCGGCGTGGGCACACCAAAGAGCACGTCCGACAATTCGGTTGCCAGCATTGAGCCGCCCCAGCCATCGCTCAGACTGTTGCGCACCCCATGCAGCAGGATATTGACCCAATCGTTATCCACGCCCATATGAGTGCGGTGCAGCGCCTCGACGTTTTCGCGGTCAACGCCGCGCGGGTACACGCCGAATTTATCCCACAGTTCCTGGCGGGCTTTTGGGGCGCGCCGGGCCAGCGGAAGCCGCTCGCGGCGCATGCCGTAGTCCTCCATCATCTCCCAGGCCAGGTCTTTGGCGATCTGCTGATCGGTCTTGCCTTCGGTGCTCACGCCATATTCCGCTGCCAAGCGGCGCAGTTTTTCCGGCTCGCTGATGTGATAGGCGTCGCTTTTGCCCTCACCCACCTGGTATAGCGTCTCCAGGATGTCTCGGCCATGGTCGGAGTGGGAGGACGCCCCGGCGGCGATGGTGCGCGCCAGGTTGCGCGCTACAATGATATCTGCATCTGCCCCACAAACGCCCTTCTGCGGCCCCTCGCCGAAGGGATCTACACGACAGGGACCCATCACACAGATGCGGCAACTCGTGCCCAGGCTGCAATAGCCGCACTGTGGTTGTTGCTTTTCCAAACGATCCCACACCGTTTCGATGCCTTCTCGCCTGGCGACCTCCAGCATGGCGTGGGTATCGTCGTTGATAGTGCGTTTTTTGAATCCGTTTTTGCTGATTTCTGGTGACATCTTGCACACTCCTTCAGGATATCCTCCAGGATCGCCGTCCACGGCTACCTGCGCCCGCCATCCGCGTTGAGCATGGTGACCGCCTGGCCCCATCCGTGCCACACCTCGATCGCCAGCGGCGTCTGTTGGACGACCGCCAGGGCAATCCCCTGGCCGGTTGCCTGCAGCACCTGCTCCGTGTAACGCTCACGGCTGGCTTTGATGAGTTCGTTGATCTCGCCAAATTCCAGCGCACCGACCTTGCAGGCCTCCACGCAGGCAGGAATGCCCCCCTGGCGCTGGCGATCAATGCAGTGATCGCACTTGATTGCCGTCAGAGGCTTCTCCGGCGCTGTCCAAACCGGATGATAGGTCACCGCGTCGAAGGGGCAGACCATGGCGCACATGCCGCAAGCGATGCAACGGCGTGGCTCGACCAGGACGATTTCGGGGAAATCGCTCGACCGATGGATGGCGCCCGTCGGGCAGGCGCTCTGGCACGGGGCCGGGTTGCAATGTCGGCATTTGTTGGGAAACGAGGTGGTCAATTCGAGGCCAGGCTCGACATGGATGCGGGGTTTGGAGAGCGGCTGTTCGAATATCGACAGGAACAGGTTTTTAGTCCGAGAATGGGCGACGGCGCAGGCAGCTTCGCACTGCTTACAGCCAATACATCGTTCGGGATGCACGAAAACAGTCTTCATAAGATTCGCCTCCTCGTTCAGGCTGGTCCAGGAATCGTGTGCGCGCGCCTATGGCGCGCACGACCCGTCGCATGATCACGGCTGCCATTTTGTGCTCAGGTCAATTGGTCTTCGCTCCACCTCCTTCCGGCTGATCGCCTCCGGTATCGAACAGTGGTCTGAATGAACGACGCTTTCGTCGAATCTCGATACTCCCCCAGCTAACATTATGGCAAAATCGCGCCCTCTCGGAAAGTAAAAATTGTCATGCCTGCGGCATGACAGATGTCAGTTAGGGGCGCTGGCCTTACAGATTGTAAGGATACGGCGCTGGCAGATCACCCGCCCGAGTCAGGCGTTCCATCTGTTCGGCGCTGAGCGACCAGCCCGCTGCGCCAAGGTTGTCCTCTAGGTGCCTGAGCGAGCGCGCTCCGATAATCGGCGCGGTGACCCCGGCACGGTTGAGCAGCCAGTTGATCGCCACCTGGGGCGGGGTGCGTCCGCACTCCTCGGCCACTTCGAAAAGCACATCTAGCACCGTCCAGGTGCGTTCGGTGGCATAAAGCTCCCAGCGCTCACCCCAGTCTTGCCTGCCCGCCTCCTCCACCCGGCTGCCGGGCGGCGGACCTTCCATGCCGCGACGATAGCGACCGCTGAGCCAGCCGCCGCGCAATGGCGCCCAGGGGATAACCCCCAGGCCTTCGCGTTGGCAGAGGGGGAGCAAGTCCCACTCAATTGCCCGATCCAGCAGGTTGTAGAGCGGCTGGAGGCAGACGAAAGGCTGCCAGCCGTGCCGGCGGCTGAGGTCGAGGGCTTGCTGGAGCTGGACGGGCTTGAAGTTCGAGGCGCCCAGGTAGCGCACCTTGCCGCTCTGCACCAATCCATCCAACGTGGACAGAGTCTCTTCGAGCGGCGTGGTCGGATCCCAGTAGTGTACCTGGTACAGGTCGATATAATCGGTGCCCAGGCGGCGCAGACTGGCATGGACGGCGTCGAGGATGTGCTTGCGGCTCAAGCCATAATCGTTCGGGCCAGGCCCGGTGGGGAAGCGCACTTTGGTAGCCAGCACCAACGCGCCGCGGTCGCGACCCTTCAGCCAGCGTCCAATGATCGCCTCCGACGCGCCGGGAGTGGACCCATACACATCGGCGGTGTCGATGAAATTGCCGCCCGCGTCGATATAGCGGTCCAACAACTGAATGCTGGTAGGCTCATCAGCCTCACGGCCAAAAGTCATCGCCCCCAGGCACAATTCACTGACCCGCAGCCCGCTGCGGCCGAGTTGACGCATGTTCATGGGGACCTCCTGAACAGGGCAGATAAAGGCCAATAATTTGGGCGCCTAAATTATACTGCTATTAGACTGATCTCCAGCTACTTACACCCTGCGCGCATACGCTTATGATACTCTGGGTAACTGGTCGCAAACAGAGATCTCGGTCAACGTCACTACATCCGGTGGTAGCAGTATGCATGTGAGCAACATCTCGCTCTCGGCGTCTGGAAGCAAAACTGTCATCGTGACCGGTCAGGTGACGGTACAAACCAGCAGCGGCGCGGCGGTCAACAGGGCGACTGTGTTCATCACCTGGCGTCTGCCCAACGGCAGCCCCTTGACCCAAAGCGCGCTGACTAATTCCTACGGCGTGGCTACCTTCACCGTCAGAAGCAGCCGCGGTACCTACACCTTGACCGCGACAAACGTCAGCAAGAGCGGCTACACCTTCGACGCCGCCAGCAGCGTTCTGACCAAGAGCATCACTCGCTGAGCGAACCGTGTAAAATGGCTGACGTCGTTGCTGTAGGGATACCGAAGTAGCGACGTCAGCCGTTAGGTTTGAATCTTCTGGGCTGCCAGTTCCCCCAGCCGCCCGATCGCCCGCTCCACTTCCTTCGACCACACCGCTGCGTTCAGACGGATGAAGTTGCTGAACTTCTGTGACGCAGAGAAGATATAACCAGGCGCCAAAGTGACGCCTACACGCAACGCCTGACGGTACAACTCCAACGAATCTACCCCTTCAGGGAGCTGCACCCACAGCACGAAGCCGCCTGCAGGACGAGTAACCCGCGTGCCTTCCGGAAAGCAGCGCACCACCGCCTGGGTCATCTGCTCTACATTGAAGGCATACTCTCGGCGCAGGCGGCGCAGATGATGGTCATAACTGCCGCAGGCAATGAATTCGGCCACTGCCATCTGCGGCAGCGAGGCAGTCACACCGTTGGAGGCGAATTCGAGCCATTCGACCGTAGCCCGAAAACGCCCCGGCGCCGCCCAACCCACCCGATACCCCGGACAGACGTCTTTGGAAAACGACGAGCACAACAACACCAACCCCTTGCGGTCGAAGGCCTTGGCCACCATCGGGCGCTGCTCCGAGAAGTAAATCTCACCAGAGATATCGTCCTCGATCAGCGGGATCTCGTGGCGGGCAAGCAACTCCACCAGCTCGCGCTTGTTCTCATCGGGCATGCAACTTCCCAAAGGATTATTGAAGTTGGATACCACCAGACAGGCGCGCACCGGGTTGTGTTCCAGAGCGAAGCGCAGCGCGCTCAAGCTGATGCCGTCACGCGGATGTGTGGGAATCTCCAAGGCTTTCAGTCCCAACGCTTCGATGCTTTGCAAGATGCCGAAATAAGTCGGCGATTCGATGGCGACGATGTCCCCCGCCCGGCATACCGCCCGCAGGCAAAGTTCGATCGCCTCGGAGCAGCCCGCAGTGATGACGATATCGGCAGGCGAAAGGCTACAGCCAGCGACAATCGCCCGCCTGGCGATTTGCACCCGCAACGGCTCGTAGCCCGGTGGGAAGAAGTAACCGTTGCTCTGCTCCTCCTGTTCGCGCGCCAGCGTCGCCACGATTCGGTTGAGGCGCTTGGTGGGCAACAGATCGCGGTTGGGCAGCGCCGTGCCGAGCTGCACCAGGTTGGGGTTCTCACTATCGCGTAGCACATGCATCACCAGTTCGCGCAGCCCAACGTTCGCCGGGTCTGGCTCCGGGGAAGAAATCTCCGGCTCGGGCAGCGGCGCGCGCCCTCCCGCCGCCATGCGCGGCTGCCCAGCCGCGCGCACATAGTAGCCGGATTGCGGCCGCGCTTCGATCAGCCCGCGATCCTCCAACAGCATATACGCCTGCAGCACCGTGCTCACGCTCACCTTGCGCTGCGCGCTCAGCTTGCGCACTGAGGGCAGCCGGTCGCCCGGTCGGAAAGTCCCCGAAGCGATCAGCCCGGCCAGGTCGGCTGCCAGGGCCTCATAAAGAAATTCTTTGGCTGGGGCAGTATCCATGGTTATCATCGCTGACCTTCATCGATCATTCTTACGCCGTTCATCGAGCAATCCTCGGAAAACTCTAACTCGATCGTAGCGTGCTCCAGCGACATGCTGGCGGCGATGCCAGCAGCGGCCTGCTTGATACGGATCATATCTTCCTTGGTAGCTTCAGGATCCACCACTAGGTGTGTCGTGAGCACATGGCGTTCGCCATCCAGCGACCAGACATGGGTGTGATGAACCGAACACACCTGGGGGATAGCGCCCAGGGCATGTTCCACCTGGGGCAGGTCGATAGCCTCGGGCACCGCCTGCAAGAACAGCGCCAGGGTCTTGCGCATCCCGCGCAATACGTTGTATAGCACATACAGGCTGATCAGAATCGACAGCAGCGGATCCAGGATGTAGATATCGCTGAACATCAAGCTGATGCTGACGATCAGCACCGCAATCCAGCCCAATACATCTTCGAGCAAGTGCCAGGCGATCATCTGCGCGTTGAGCGATTGGCTGCCCCGCACGCGCAATGCTGCCAGGCCGTTCACGACAATGCCCACCACCGCTAACACCGCCATACCTTGCGCGTTCGAGTGCTGGGGGTTGAACAGCCGTGGAATCGCCTCCGATAGGATGAACAGAGAGCCACTGATCAGGATCACGGTGTTGATCAGCGCTGCCAGCAGCGAGAAGCGCCGATAGCCATAAGAATAGCGGCCATCGCTCGCCTTGTGGGAATGCTTCTCCAGATACCATGACATCCCTAACGAAAAGCTATCCCCCAGATCGTGCAGCGCGTCTGAGAGGATCGCCAGGCTATTGGTGTATAGCCCGCCGGCGATCTCGAACAGGGTGAAGCCCAGATTGAGGAAAAAGGCCGCGCGGATATTCTCGGTCGGAGTGTGGACGTGGGGGTGAGAAGCAGCGTGAGACATGGCGGCTACCGAATGCATCACAAGTTTATCATCAAATGCCTGCAATGCGAAACTGTTCTGCCCCTGTACAGCAAAACAGTTTGCCCAGGCTTCGAGCAATACAGTTTGTGGGTTTCTAAACTGTTATGCATACAATTCAATTATACTACATCTGTTATTTTTATGGCATTTTGCTAGAATATGCTCAGAAATGGATTGGAAAACGTACCTATGGAAGCCCGACAAGCTCCCACTTATTGGAGGTGTGAGATGACCGTACGAACCGTTGACACGAAATTGAGCGCTACTCGCAATCGCAAAGCCAGGCAACTCCCCGAGCGCCGCCTGAGCGCCAAGCAAATCGAGCGGCTGGCAGGCGTCGGCCGCGGCGATGCCATCGTCGTCACCCAGGGTATCCTTTGGGTCACTCAGGAGGGCGATCCGCAGGATTACGTCCTAACCGCAGGCGAGCGCTTCGTCGCTAACCGCCACGGAAGCGTGGTGGTAGAAGCGCTGACCGACGCCGCGATGCGCTTCTCGCGTAACTAAACTTCGCATATCCTCCTTCTCCTAGATAAATGGGGCGGCCTTCTGGGCTGCCCCATTGTCTTTAGCATGAGATAAACTCAACCGTCACGATGCCAGGCGCGACGATAGCGGGCAAGGCCGATCAGCCAGAGCCGCCAGCGGAGTTTCCGCCAGACTTGCTGCGCCTCTCTCACCTCCACCGGCCCAGGCGCATGCGGGCTATAGATGGCGCGGGCGTACAACGCTGCCAGATGTTGCGCTTCATCGCCCGTCGGAGCGATCATTTTTCCCCAACGTCCTGGAAGCGTTAGCCGCCCTGCCTGCATACCCACCGAAACCGCTAATTCGCAGGGTGTCAGTCCAGGCCAATCCGACGCGCCCAATCGGCGCGCCTGCCGGCGCAGTCCGGCGTACAGCCGCGCCAGCGCCCGTACGCCGCCCCGGCGCAACGAACGCCAGCGCTGCCATCCCCAAATTGACAGAGCTAAAACCGCCAGCAGCATCAGCGCCGGCCAGATCAGGTCGCGCGGCGCAACGCGCGCAGGGGCGGGAGAGAGCGTCGCAGGTCCGGGCGACACAAGCCCAGACGGCGCAGCCGGCAACTTCGCCAGCGGCAGTCCGCTGGTAGGTTCGAAAGCCACCCACCCCACACCAGAAAAGTAAATCTCCGGCCAGGAATGCGCCTCGGCCTCGCTAATCACAATTTGCTCGGTGGAAGGATCGTAATACCCTGGCGCATATCCCACCACCAGCCGCGAGGGCAAACCCACCAGGCGCGCCAGCACCGCCATGGCTGTGGCGGCATAATCGCAATAACCCTGGCGCAGATCGAACAGGTAGTAATCCACCACATCGCGGCCAGGCGGTGGGGCGGGCAAATCCAGCGTGTAGGGGAATTGGCGCAGATATGTCTCAATAGCGCGAGCGCGATCATACGGCGCGGCGATACCTGCGGTGATCTGACGCGCCAGTTCCTGCAGCCTCGGCGGCAGATTGGGAGGAAGCTCCAGATAGCGCGCTGCGATCCACAAGGGGTAATCATATCCGGCTGCAGCCAGCGCCTGCGGGCTGGGAACACTCAAGCGCGAAGTCGCGCGGTAATCTCCGGCGCTCGGCGGTTGTTGGGCGCGCGCCCCGAAGGGATCCAGTTCACCGGGCGGCGCCGGGCGCAAATCGATCTCGAAGGGCTGATCCAGGCTAACCAGCTCTCCTATCTGGACCAGTTGCAGTTCCAGGCCACCCAAAACCCGAACCTCTTGCTCGATCCAGATATCGTTGCTCTGCCCAACAGACAACGCTGGTCCGCCAGCGGCTGGGAAGCGCATGGCCTCGGTAAGGCTGGTTTTCCAGCCGCGCCCATCGTAGCGATCATAGCTTAGCATGCGCCAGTAATACCCACCATCGCCCGGCGAGCTGATCACCCGCGCCAGGTAAACCACCCGCTGGCTCAACTCCGGGCCGCTGCCGATCAGATGTTGCCGCGGCAGCACACCTGGCGCCCCAGGCAATCCAGACTGACCCGCCCCTGGAGAAAGGCCCAGCACCTCGCCCAGCGCCTCAGCAGTCTGGCTGCGCGGCACCAGCAGGGAGCGGGCAAAGCGCACCGCTTGATGCGGCGAGGGCGTTGCAGCCAACAGGGCCAGCCCCCCTACACCCACCACGATTGCACCCGCCCAAAGGCTCAAGTCAAAGGGGATATCGGTGGCACAATCCACCCCCTGGCGCTCCCACTGTCCGGCGCGGCTGGCGTATTGTCTCCAGGTCAGCAATCCCACCATGCAACCGAACATCGGCAGCATGTAGAGCAACTGCGCTCGGGCGAAGGCCAGACTGGCAGCCAGAATCGTCGCCGCTGGCAGAACGGCGAGCAGCGGCTCATTCCAGCGGCGCACGCCCCAGGCGGCCCAGACCGCCGCAAACCACAGCAGGCCGCCCCACACCAGCCCGGCTGCCAGCGGGTCGAATCCGGGCGCGCCGCGAGAAAAGCTCATGACCCAGCCCCAAGCGCGCTGTGTCAGCTCAGTGGCCCTGGCGCCCAAATCCTGCGCTAATAACAGGGCCAGAGAAGGGTCTGGGATTGGCTGACCCGGCTGCCAGTGACGGACGGCGCCGCTCAGCGCCACCGCCGCCCGGGCCAACGCCAGCAACGGGCCGAAAAGCTTGCCGCTCAGCCCAACCACAACAAACAGACCAACTGTTGCCGAAAGGGTTGTGGCCAGCCAGCCAGAAAGCCTGGATCGCGCCAGCAACCAGCCGAGCAACAGCGCCAGGAAAGTGGTGCTGCCCAGCCAGGGGCTGGCCGCGCGCCCGGCAAACTGATTCAGCCACCACACCAGGCTGATCAGCAAGCTCAGGAGCAGCCCAAAACCGACCAGCGCCCGCACGCCGATCTTGCTCAGCCACCCACGCAGCGCTCCTATCACAGGCTCCTCCACGGGGCGGTCAGGCTGGGCTCGTCGGCGATAGCCCGCCCGCTGGGCGTGACCCGCCAACGCCAAACGCCCAATTTGCCCGGGCGCGCTTCGGGGCGATCGAGCAAATCCGCTGGGATCACCTGATGGGAGATACCCTGGGAGGCCAATTCGCCCGCCAGCCGCGCCGCTGCACCGACAAGCTCAGCGCCAAAGCTGGCCGGATCCAGCAGCAAGACAGTGGGCGCCAGCCCACGCCAGACCAGCGGCAGCAACGCCTCCAACCATTCGCCGCTGACATCCGCCGTGATCAGGATCAGACTGGCGTATCTCCCCAAGGAAGGCGCAAGCCCGGTCAATAGTTCGGCCAGGGTGGATCGCCCCGGCGGCAATAGCGCCAGGGCGCGCAGGATCGCCCAGCGTTGCCCATCTCCCTGGCGGGGAGGCAACCATACCAGGGGGTCGTTGTCCGCCGCCAGCCCCACCGCCCGCCCCAGGCGCAGGCCACGGTCAGCTAGCGAGGCTGCCAGGATGATGCCATGCTCGAGGGTAGAGCGAGCACCTTCGCCGACCTGGACGCGCGGGTTGGCGTCCAGGATGATCCACCAATCGCCCAACGGGGTGTTATCAAAGGTGCGCAGGTATAACTGCTGCCGACGCGCCGTGGTGCGCCAGTGCACCAGACGCAAGCTGTCGCCCGGCATGTATTCGCGCACCCCTGAAGCGCTAACCGTGCGCTCGGGAGCGCTGGGCCGTGGGCGACCCTCTCCCGCCATGCCCCCCGCAGCCACCTGGATACGCGGCAGGGGCACCACCGGCGGCATAACCATCAACTGTACTGAGCGCGGATCATGCAACTCGATATGATACAGGCCGAGTGGGTCGCCTGTAAGCAGCGTTGTGGGGCCCAGGGTGAACAGGCCGCGGCGGTTGCACTGCCCAATGGAGCGCCAGGTGATCGTGGAGTCGCCATCAACGGCGCGCACCTGGTCTATGGCGTAATCGGGCAGGTCGGAATGATCGCAAATTTGCACCCATATCGCCGGAAGCGGGGAGCGATTGGACAGAGTCAGGCGCTCCTCCAGGCGATCGCCCACCTGCGCCCAGCCGAAGCGCATCTCGCGCTTGAAAGTCAGATCCTTCGCCAGACTTCGCGCCCAATAGCGGCTCAACGCCCAAAGTCCCGCCAGCCCGAAAAGTAAAAAACGCCATCCGGCGTATTCGTCAATGATGGACAGGGTTAGCAGTAGCAGAATGAGCCCAGGGAGCAACCATCGGTATCGCGGGGTGATACGAACCTGGTTCATGCTGCGCGGACATAGATCAGGCTGTCGCTCTACGCCTGCGGCGCAGCAGCCAGCGCGCCAGGTAGAAGAGGGCGACGCCAGCGACATACACTGCCACAGCAATCGCTCCCAGTGGGATGGTGCCAAGAGCCAACCAGCCCATCATCCCCAGCGTATAGAGCGTACCGCCAATATCCTGGCCGTTGACGATACATGGGTGGATGCTGCCCTCGTCCAGGTCACAGCCGTAGCGTCCCGCGATCGCCCCGGCGACCATGGCAGCCAGCAAAGGCGAGATAGCCAGCGCCACGATGGTCAGGACGACCAGCCCATGCAGGATCACCGATCGGATCATCTCAGGCATCCGCGGATAGCTGGTGATCGGCGAAATAGATCTGCCAGGGGCCGCAGCCCAAAATCAGCGGTTGCATCAAGGCGCGCTCGGCCTGCACGGTGTGGTTGAGATCGTGCGCCGCCCACTCATGGAGCATCTCGCTCAGGGTCACCGGTCCCAATTCAGCATGGCGGGCTTGCCGCGACAGATGCGCCTCGGTCACCTGAGCCAGAGCCTGCAGGCTTTCGCGCCTGCGCCGGGCAAACTCCGCCGCCAGCGCATCAGGTCGCGCCTGCGGGTCGAGGCGCGCTCCCGGGGCATCTGGATCGTACGCCGGAAACTCGCTGCGACCCTCCATGAAGCAACTCAACCGATATGCGAACACTGCCTCGGCCACCGTCAGATGATGCAAACATTCCAGCGCCGACCATTGCCCAGGCGCAGCCGGCCGTCGCAGCAAATCCTCGGGCAGCGCCTGGCAAAACCGCGCCCAGTTTTCCGGAGTCACAGACAGGATCGAGCGAACAGTAGCAATGAGATCGTTCATGGGCCACCTCACTTGTAAATTGGAACGAAATACCGAGAACGAAAGAGCGACGCCCAACGGCATCGCTCGAACGGGGGGTATTCTGGGTGGGCAATGGGGGTCGAACCCACAACCACCTGATCCACAGTCAGGTGCTCTGCCATTGAGCTATGCCCACCATGGTGCGGGGGAATTCTATCATAACCGCGGCGCGATGGGTAGGGCTAAGCCAACAGCTCGCGCAGCGCATTCGCCAGGTCCGCCTGCGGCAAGATGCGCTGCTCGCCGCTGCGCAGGTCCTTGAGCACCACAGCGCCCTGAGCCTGCTCATCGGGCCCAAGCACCACAGCGAAGCGCATCCCCATGCGGTCGCCGTATTTGAACTGCCTGGCCAGTCGAGCCGCTTCGGGATAGACTGCCACGTTGATCCCCTCCTGACGCAGCGCGGCGGCCAGCTTGAACGAAGCGACCACCGAATCTTCGTCGAAGATCGTCATCAGCACCTTTGCCGGCGGAGCGCCCAGTTCGGGCGGCAGGCAGCCAAATTTCTTCAACACCAGGCTGATCACCAAATCGCCCATTGCGAAGCCGATGGCAGGCAGCGGTTCGCCGCCCACATCGGCGACCAGATTATCGTAACGCCCGCCGCCCAAGATGGCGCGGAACTCGCCAACGGTGTCCCAGGCCTCGAACACCGTGCCGGTGTAATAATCCAGGCCGCGGACGATCTGCGGAGCATAGCGCACATACCCGCTCAATCCGAGCGCTTCCAGGTAGGCAAAGAAGCGATCCATACCCGGCATCTTGCGCCAGAGTTGGTCGTTCGCCAGGATCGTCTTCAGCCCTTCGAGTTGCGGCGGGGTCAGGCCGATCTCGGCCGCATATTCATCCCACGCCTGAGGGGCGAGCTTGTCGCGACGGTCGATCAAACGGAACACGTCTTTGATCAGGCTCGCCGGGATACCGAGCGCGGCCAGCTCCATCTCCATCAGCCGGCGGTTATTCACCAGGATGTTCACCTGTTCTGCAGAGAGACCCGCCTGGCGCAGGAAGGAGGCGGCAATCGCCACCATTTCGGCGTCGGCCTCGGGGGAATCCACCCCGATTAGATCGATATTCCACTGAAAGAACTCACGCGTGCGCCCTTTCTGCGGCCGCTCATAGCGCCAGAACGGCCCCCAAGACCACCAGCGCAGCGGGTAAACCAGTTGCTTCTGGCGCTGCGCCACCAGCCGCGCCAGGCTGGGGGTCAACTCGGGGCGCAGGGTGATCAGGTCCCCGCTGCGATCGGGGAAGACAAAAGCCTGTTCCTTGACCAATTCCTCGCCCGATTTGGCCGCGTAAAGATCGATCGTCTCCAAGAACGGGGCGTCCCACTCCTGGTAGCCGAAGGACTCAGACACCTTGCGCGCCGTAGTGTACAGGAAATTGCGCAGCGCCATCTCCTCAGGATAGTAATCGCGTGTGCCTTTGACGGGTTGGACAGCAGGTTTCATCGCAAACGATCAGCTCTCAGCATCCGGGATTAGAATGGGGTGCATTTTAACACAAAACGGAGACGCCGCCGAATCGTTTCAGGGGCCGGTGCCGCTGCCCTCGACTTCTTCGATCAGCACCTTGCGCCGCTGGTTGAAATCGGCGAAATCGTCCACTGCCCGCTCATAGACGGACGACATGTAAGGTGAAGACATCAGGTAATCGGCGGTCGCCAGGTTGGAGGCGGTGGGAATATTGTACAACACCGCCAGGCGCAGCAGTGCCTTGACGTCCGGATCGTGCGGCTGCGGCTCGAGCGGATCCCAGAAAAAGATCATCATATCCACCTCGCCCTCGGCGATGCGCGCCCCGATCTGCTGATCGCCGCCCAGCGGACCGCTCTTGAAGCGCTGCACCTCTAGTCCGGTGGCTTCGGCAATCACCGCGCCGGTCGTGCCGGTAGCCAGCAAGATATGCTGGCGCAGCGCTTCCTGATTGCGCCGCACCCATTCCAATAGATCGTCTTTGCGGGCATCGTGGGCGATCAGCGCAATGCGCTTTTGTGCGGGCATTTGAACGATGGTCTTCATTTCACGATCAACTCCGTCTGTGGGGCGCCCAGGAACTCGGCCCCGCTCTCGGTCACCAGCACATCCTCTTCCAGGCCAATGTAACCGTAGCCCGGCACCGCCAGCCCCGGCTCCACGGTGTACACCTGCCCGGCCTCCAGGGGGTAATTGGGCGTCTCGCCGTACTTCTCCCATAGCGGGCCGAGCATCCCGGCGCCGTCGTGCGCCAGACGCCCCAGTTGATGACCCGTGCCATAGAGATATTCCGGATAGCCCGCCGATGTGATCACGCCGCGGGCGATGGCATCGATCTCCACGCCGCGCACGCCGGGCCGCATCGCCGCTACCGCTGCCTGAATGGCCGCGACGACGGTCTCGAAGCCGCGTTGTACCGCTTCCGGTGGGCGTTCCTCGCCGGGGGCCAGATAGTAAGCCATGCGTTGAATGTCCGAGCAATATTCATCTTGCCGCACGCCAAAGTCGATATGTAAGAGATGGCCAGGCCGCAAGAAAATCTCGCTGGGACCGACGTGCCCAATAGGCGACTCCGGCCCGGCGTTGACCGTAGGACAATTCTGGTATTCCCAGGCCGGACCGACCCCGAAGGCCTCCATCTGGTCGTGCATGAAATTGGCAATCAGCTTTTCGCTCATCCCCGGCCGCACATAGTTGAAGGTCTTTTCGAAAATGCGCTGGGTGGTCTCTACCGCAGCGCGGATGCGCGCCACTTCGCCAGCCGTCTTGCGCCCGCGCAGCGCCGCAATGATCTTTTCGGCCGAGATGAGCCGCTCAGACCAGGGCGTGCCCTCCAGATAGTCGAGCAGCAGCAGGTAAAGCCCGTGATCCAGCCCATCGGCCAGCACATCCGCCTTGGAATAGTTGATGGCGATCTGCTGCGGATTCAACCGTTCCAGCGTTTCCAGCAGCGGCGGGCGGAAAGCCTGGTCGTAAGGCACGATGGTGTCGTAAGCCTGGGTGCGCAAGGCGGTCTCCTGCTCCAGCCGTCCCAGGATCGCCACGCTCTCGCCCTGTCGGGTGATGATCAGCGCCGATTGCCAGGTCAGGTCGTGGCCGTAGATCAGCGGCAGGACGGGGTCGCCGCCCGCCGGAGTCTCGCGCACCAGGGTCATCCAGGCGTCCACCCCCAACTCCTGCAGGATGCCCACCGCCTGACGGACTTTCTCTTGCACCAGATGAGTCATGATTTGCCTCGCTCTCTGCGCCGCGGTCGTCAGGGCAGGGTCACCTGGGGATGCAGAGACCCGGCGCGCTCGCTGCGCACGTGTACAGTCACAGTTGCGCCAGGCTGGCCGCGCAGCGTCCACTCGGCGCGGGCACGGTGGTCGGTATCGCCCTCGGTCCAAATGGCCGAGACATCGAGCTTGTTGCTGCGCCCCTGCAGGTGACCCAGCTCTACCCGCCGCCGGCCGTCGATTAGCGTCACGCCCTCAGGCAGCTCCAATTCAGCGCGTACCGGTCGCACCGCCTTGCGGTTCTGGCCCTGCACACTGGTGCAGGTGGGAAGGAAGCCGGCGTTTTCCACCACCAGATTGAGGTGATACTCCCCGCCGCCTAGCGGGGTAACCTGCAAATGATGCAGTGTCAGCCGCGGCAGCAGGTCGCCCAGCGCCAGGGCGAAGGGCGTGTTGCGTTCGGCCTCGGCGGCGGCATAAGCAGGCGGCGGATTGGTCCAGGTGTACATCCGGTTCCAACCACCCAACTCCACGCGCCCAAGCTGCGGGTGATCGAAGGGATACCAGTTCACATAAGCGTCTGGCTCGCCGTGCGCTTCGACCCACTGCAAGATCTGCAAATCCTGCTCATGCGGGTGATCGCGGTGCCACTCGATGAACTTGCGCTCTTTGATCCCTGCCTCGTCGGGCAGATCCCACAGCTCGATGGTGAAAGCAAAGGCCCCCAGGTGATCGAACATCCAGTCATCGAAAGCCCCGGTGGTGACCTCCTTGGGGTGATACTTGAAATCATGGAAGGTGGAGACGCAGCGATAGCCGGTGAGCTTCGTGCCGATCTCGCCGATCTTCTTGTACACCCACAAATCCTGCGTCTCCATTTCATCGTCCGACTTGGTGCTGTAGCAACGCAGGATAACCCGGCTAAAGGTGTGGTAGGTGATGGCGATATTGATATTGGGGTGGTTGGCGATGAAATCCACCAGGGCGCGGATCTCCGGCTCAGAGGTCGGATAAGGGCCGGCGCCCTGCTGCTGGTCCTCGGTGCGCCACTCGAAGGGAAAGTTACGGTTGAAATCCAGTCCTTCTGGCGGACGGGCAGTTTTGATCTGAAAGCCATCGAAGTCTTCAATCAGGCCTTCGCTCAGCAGGCGGTAGTACGTCCCGCCGTGCTCGTGCGGTTCGCGCTTCTGCATCAGGCGCGGATCCAACTCGCTGATCTTCCAATCGCCGTTAGGATCGACCAGACGCATCTGCAGGATGCGCCCATCGCCATCCACATCCTGTTCGTGCAGGCCTTCGTCCTTCTCCTGCCAGGGATACGGACGCACACCAGAACGAATGTAGCGCGGCCGGTCGGAGAGGGCCAGCGCCGCGCCATCCGGGTTGACCCGTGGGACGATGTAATACACCCCTTGATCCAGGAGGCGGGTGACCTGTGCGTTCGCTCCATAACCCTCCAGCAAGGTATGGGCGATGTGCAAGGCGGTGGTCGTCCCGGTGACCTCGGTCGCGTGAATGTTGGCATCGATCCATACTGCGGGCTTTTCCAGGTCGGGGCCGGTGGCGGTGTTCGTCAGCGTCAGCAGCCAGATAGGGCGCTTCTGGTAGCTCTCGCCGATCACACCGAGTCGGGCGAGATTTGGAAAGTGCCCGGCCCATTCCTTGAGCAGCGCCTCGATCTCTTCGTTGGTGAAATAGTGATTGAAGTCCATAGGGCATCCTTATTTCAAATGTGGGCTGAAATCCACCTCACGGTCATCGATCCGGAACCTGTAGCGATCGAGAGCGTGAATTTGTGGGCTGTGGCGCAGGAAATCGAGCAGCGCCTGACGCTCGTCCGGCGCAAGCCAGGCGGGCGGGTCCGAAGCGGCGCGAAAGCCCGCAATCTGCGCCAGGTCCTGCAGCAAGGCCTTTTGCTCCGGGCGCAAGAGATTGTACTGGCTGCGGAAGAAAGCCACATCCGGGTCGGTGTGGATCAGTGGGCGCAGCCACAGACGGTGCAGAGTGGTGCGGATAGCATTGAGCGTGCTCGGGCCGCTTAAATCGTGCAAGTGCTGGCTGCGATCAGGGTTATCCCAGAAGGGAGCGACGTCTGGCCCAACGCGCAGGCCATCCGCCAGCCCCAGCGATGCCAGCACGGGCATGCCGCAGGTCAATATGTACGTCTCATCGCCGGCGGCCTGTCGGACGATCTCCAGCCCCTTGCGCAGAGCCACCTCGCCGGGCAGCTTCTGGTAACGCACGCCCGGCAACGCCGCAGCATACAGGAAATCCAGTTTGAGATACGCGTAGCCCCACCCCCGCGCTTGCTGGATGCATTCCGCCAGCCATTTTTGTACGCCTGGCCGGGTGACATCCAGAGCATAGAAATCATCGCCCCAATTGTGGCCTGCGCACACCAGTTCGCCGCGCGCATCACGCAGCAGCCACTCCGGGTGATCGCGGAACAAACTGGAGTGGGGAGAAACCACCAGTGGCGCCAGCCATAGCCCCGGCAGATAACCGGCGGCGCGGATTCTGCCCGCCAGCGCCGCCATTCCCGAAGGGAACTTGGCGTTCGCTTCCCAGTCGCCCAGGCTCGCCTGCCAGCCATCATCCACTTGAAACACATCGAAGGGCAGGCCGCTCAGGCCGGGCAACACTTCCAGCAGAATCTGTTCACTGATATCAGTGTACAGGCTATACCACGAGCACCACACCCGCTTTGGCGTCCCCTGCCCGCGGGCACCAAAGCGCTGCGCCAGCAATTCCGCGTAGGCGGCAAACACCTCCGCTTCAGCGCCATAGGCGACGAACCACTCCGGCTCGGTCGGCGCAGGGGTAGTATAGGCGCCCCGTAGCGTCTCGGCGTCTGCCCTCAGGCGCGCCTCTAGCCCCAGGGCGCCTAAGAGCAGCACCTTTCCATCCGGCGCTTGCAGCGCAGTCACCCCGCTGCTGGTGAAGGGATAATCCGCCAGCAGATCTGGATGGTCGATCTGCGGCCAGATCGACCTGGCCAGCGGGGCGGGCAGCGGATCGGAGAGCGGCAGCCAACAGGCCAGGCTCCAGGAATGCCAGCCATGGCGATAGCACAACGTCTCGCCAAAGGGATGCAGCAAGGTCACCCGTGGCCCCAGCAGAAGAGCGCCCTTCGGGTTTCGCTCCACGCTTTCAGCCTGGACGGCAAGTTGCAGTTCGTCGAGTTGGAGCAGAGTCAGCATAAGGGTCTCCAATTCAGCGGGCGTGGCGGCTTGCTGAACCGCCCAACCCGTGCGATTTAATAGACACTTCAAGCAGGCGCTCAGGCGTCATCTTCGTCAATGACGCGTGAGGTGATCTGGTTGATCTCGTCCAGGCTGGCGCCGCGGGCCTTCTCCAGCCGTGCATAGCGCTTGCTGAACTGATCCATGGCATAGTTCACGAAATCGTCGGCCACCAGCCCAAAAGGCATCGGATCGTATGCGGCAAAGATATCACCGATCACTCCAACTGCCGGGACGAGCAGGGCATTCATCCGTTCCTCCAGAACCGACCAAAGCTGCGGATGCTCCGCCACCAGGCGCGAGAGCAGATAAACGCCATAGGCAATGTGGCGCGACTCGTCCAGCTTGAGCAGCGAAATCCCCCGGCGCATACCGGGCATCCAGTTATAGCGTTCAAGAATGGTGAAGTAGGCGTGGTAGCCTGTCTCGGCCAGCACGCCCTCGACGATCATATTGTAGGTCACCGAGGCTTCGATCTGCGCCGCCGGCGAGGGATCCTGGCGCAACTGGCTTAGGGCTGTCGGCAATGCCTGATAAACGATCTGGCGATAGTTCGGGCCGCTGAAGCGGGTCAGATCGCTACGTTCGCCAGCCACCTCGTCCAAGAACCGACGGAAGAAGTCCACATGCTTGGCTTCCTCGAACAGGAAGGTGGTCAAGAACATCTCCTCTTCCAGGCGGCCCTCCTGTGCGATGACCTGGATCAGCGGCAACAGATCCAGGGTGACCGCCTCCTCCCCGGCCTGAAACATGCTGGTCAGATGCAACAGCACCGTGCGCTCCACTTCAGAGAAACCCTGCCAATCGCGCCGATCCTGGCTCAGGTCGATCTCGCTGGGGTTCCACACGCCCAACCGTTTGGCCTTTTCGAACAAGCGCATGGGCGGCGCGTTGCGTTGTAAACCACGAGTGATTGTGGCGAATTGTTCGTGGAGCATGTGCATCCTCGCTTCTGGTCAGGAATCTCCGAGTTGTTCGAAGGCTCAATCTACGAAATAGCTGCGACAGGCCTCGTCGATCAGCTCCGGGGTCATGCGCGGCGGGACCCCATCATAATCGCTGATCACGGCGATGATCTTGAGCAAATCGCGCGGATGCACCGCCTGCATCCGACGCCCTGTCTGACGATACCACTTCTGCAGCAGATGCACAAAGGCGTCCTTGTTGAAGGGGATGTTCATCTCCTTGGCCATGCGCACGAAGATCTGGAAGTAGAGCTTCTCATCCGGCGAAGTGACGCATACCTTCATCTGGATGCGGCGCAGGAAGGCGTCATCTACCAGGTCGTGCGGGTCGAGGTTGGTGCTGAACACGGTGAGCTGGCGAAATGGCACAACGATAGTCTGCCCGCTCAGCAGGCGCAGGAAGTCGATGTTGCTCTCCAATGGCACAATCCAGCGGTTGAGCAGATCGGTAGTGCTGACCTGCTGGCGGCCAAAGTCGTCGATCAGGAACATTCCGCCGTTGGCCTTGAGTTGCAGCGAGGCCTCATAGAATTTAGACACCGGATCATAGCGCAGGTCGAGGGCGTCCATCTTTAGTTCGCCGCCCACTGTCACTGCCGGACGCTCGATCAAAACCCAGCGCTGGTCGATGCGGCCGAACTCGGCGGTGCGGCCCTTATCCGGCTGCGGCACCTGCTTATGCACCAGCCGGTCATGAATTTGGATCACCTGTCCGCCGGCGGTGATGGCGTAGGGAACCCAAATCGGATCCGTGCCGGCAAGCAGTTTAGCGATCGCCATGGCAATGGTGGTCTTCCCGTTGCCTGGCGGACCGTACAGGAACAGCGACTTGCCGGCGTTGACCGCCGGGCCGATCTGACGATGGAAGTCCTCCGGCAGGATCAAGTGGCTCAGCGCTTGTTTGACCTGGTTGGCAGACACCCGCTGGTGCGAACGGGTCTGCAACTCAATGCCCCGGTTGTAGTAGGGGATCGAAACCGGCACCGGCCCGACATACTGGCTGCGCTCCATCGCCGACATAGCGCGCTCTTCGCCCGCCTGGGTGAGGGTGTACACATTGCCCAACCGACCCAATTCCATGGTGGCCTTCGAGACCTCCACCAGATGCTCTTTTTGCATCCACATCAGGATCTCGTCGATGATCGTTTTGGGGATTTTCAACACCTCAGTGAAGCGCACCAGGGCGACGTTGCCCTCGTTGTACAACAGGCGAAAGATCAGGTCGATGACCAGGTTTTGGGGAATGTGCAGATCGTCGATGCTGCGCGGCTCGGCAAGGATGTCTTTCAAGCTGAGTTCTTCCATCGTAACGGGTGCTCCAGAGAAGGTTTATTCGTCCAAATCCACCGGATCGGTGGATTCATCCGAGAAAGTGAACAAGTCGCCAATCGTCTGGCGGGTGGAGTTGCGCCAGATGGCCTCGCCAAAGATCGGGGCAACGCTCAACACGGTCATGTTGGGGCGCATCTTCTCCGGCGGGATGGGCACCGTATCGGTGGTGACGATCTCCCTGATCTGCGGGACGCTCCCCAGGTTTTCCAGAGCGTCGCCGGCGAACACCCCATGGGTGCACACCAGGATGATCTCTTCGATGCCCAACTTCACCAGCATGCGCGAAAGTCGCAGCACCGTGGTGCCGGTGGCGATTTCATCGTCGTAGATCAGCACGCGACAGAAACCGCCCACCAGGCGCTCGATGCTGCTGTCGATCTGCACCTCTTTATCGGAAATGCGCTCTTTGTTCGCCGAAGCGACCGGCAACCCCAACTGAGCTGCGAAGCGCGCTGCGGGTTTGGCGCGCCCCACATCAGGCGCCACCACGATGGTATCTTCGGGACGATAGCCCTTGGCGCTAAAATGGCGAATGAACAGATGGCGCGCCGTCAGCGGGTCGGTGGGCAGGCTGAAGAACCCGTGTACCTGCGGCGAGTGCAGGGTCATGGTCATGATGTGCGTGGCGCCGGCGGTCTGCAGCAAGTCGGCCACCAGGCGGGCAGTGATCGAGATGCGCGGAGCGTCCTTCTTATCCGAACGGGCGTAGGAGAAATAGGGGATGATGGCGTGGATTTCGGCTGCGCCTGCCCCGCGGGCGATATCCAGCATCATCAACAACTCCAGCAGATGATCAGACACCGGCGGGATCAGCGACTGGACGATAAAGACGTTCCGGCTGCGCACGCTGGCGCCCAGTTGAATGTACAGGTTGTCGTTGCTGAAGCGCGAGACATAGGTCGGGTCAAGGGGTACCGAGAGATATTCCGCGATGCCAGCAGCCAACCGGGGATGTGAGCTTCCACTGAAGAAACGGACATCGTCGGGATTCAATTGGGGCATCTCCATCCTCCTGATGCAGATGGACAGGCGCTCGCGCCTGCTTTAGCAGTCGCTTGCGCCTGCAGGATCAGATCTTCGGCCAACGACCTCATCGATCACACTGGTTATTTTACCATCCTGGCCGGACTTCTTGAGCCAGAATTTACGCCACCTCGCCGCAAGCGCCCCTCGGCTCGGATGATCTACGCGGAAAAGTTGGATATTGACTTTCGGGCGCAAGTTCCTTACAATAATGTTAGGCTTCCGGGGCGGCGAATCGCCAGCCCTGTGTTCCACAGGGAAGGATTCTCAAGGGACTCGTTCTCGTTTTTTAGCAAGGAGCATAATTATGAATCACCAACGCCATTCTTTCGGCTCTTCTGTTTTTCGGTTAGCCCTGGTCGGTGTGCTGTTGCTGACCTTTACGGCCTCGCTCGCCCCGCCGCGGGCAGCGTTGGCTGACCCTGCTAACGGCACCGGCCCCGGCGGCGTGGGCAACCGCCTGGGCAGCAGCACGCTACGCCTGTGGCTACGCGCTGACGCTCCAGGCTATCAGGAGACCAACTGCACTTCGCTGGTGACTGCGGATGACCAGCGGGTGGGCTGCTGGGTGGATCAGAGCGGCTACGGGAACCACGTCACCGCGCCCGCTAACGACAATCGCCCTACCTATGAAAACGACCCCGGGAACGCGCTGAATGGCAAACCGGTGATCCAGTTTGGCAACGTGGGCGGAATTGATCGCTATCTGCAGCGGACTGTCACTGCTAGCAACCAGACCTTCACCCTGATCACCGTCTCCGTGCCGGCGGCGGCCACAGCGGAGAACGCCTCGATCTTCGCCAGCGCTACGGCAAGCAACGTTAACGACTCGTTTCAGCTTGACGCTGGCGGCACGGCTAACGGTTGTGCGGGAAATTATCGTCTGCTTTACCGAGTTCCACCCAATGAAAGTCAATGCATAGGGTCCTTGGGCACGACGCCCAGGATCATCAGCGCGAGGGTGACCAGTGGTGTAAGCACAAGCACCTGGAACAATGGAGCAATCGTGGTGAATAACACCCCTACAAGCGGTTTTGCGCCTACTTTCGAAGCCTATCGCATTGGTATGGGTCGTGCGCTTGGCCAGGTCTGGCCCAATGACATTGCCGAGGTGATCCTGTATTATGCCGCTTTGAACAACGCTCAGCGCACTCTGGTGGAGAACTACCTGCAGGCCAAGTACAACAATAGCACTGTGAACAATCTGACGATCAGTAACGATCGTTACGATGGCGACACCACCGCCAACGGCAACTTCGACCTGGACGTGGCCGGCATCGGGCAGGAGAGCGATGGCTCACACACCCATGCCCACTCCGCCGGGATGATTGTCGAAAACAGTACCTTCTTGAGCAATGACGGCGATTACATCTTATTCGGCCATAAGGTGCCCAGCAATGTCGCCTCGCCCCACGATTTGCCCACCGGCTGGGGGGCCAACGCCGCCCGCTGGTACCGCCATTGGTACATCCAGGTGACCGACGTAATCGGCAACGGCGGCACAGTCACCATCCAGTTCGATTTCGACGAGGCCGATATCCCTAACGGGATCAACCCGGGTGGGGATGTAAGCAACTATCGTCTGCTGCGCCGCTCCGGCCAGACGGGACAGTTCAGCGATATCGCTACCGCCGCCTCCTACAACGTCACCGACCGCACGATCACCTTCAGCGGCGTGGACGTGAGCCTGCTGGGCAGCAACTTCACCCTGGGTACCCTGGACAACAACGCCTCGCCCATCGGTGGTACGCCCACTGCGGTGGACATGGTGGATATGACCAGCGCCGCTGTGCCCGGCGGGGCAAGATTGACCTGGACCACCGCCCAGGAGGTCGATACGGTAATGTTCAACCTGTATCGTGCGGAAGCTCCGGACGGTGAGTGGGCCCTGGTGAAAGAGGTGCAGCCGCAAGGGATGGGCCTGGTCGGGGCAACCTACGTCGTCGAAGACCTCGGCCTGACAGCGTTCAAAACTTACTATTATCGGCTGGAGGTGGTCAACTTGGATGGCGTCCAAACCTTCGACCTGATGCCGGTCACCGCCTGGGGCAGCATATTCCTGCCGCTGCTGATCCGCGCTCCCTGAATTGACGGTCATCGAAATGTGAATCAAAAACCCCGCAGCCTTCGCTGCGGGGTTTGTTTCATCGCCCGGAAGTGGGCTATCTGGCGATGACTACGTTGCTGGCCTGCAAACCCTTGGGGCCGCGCTCGATCGAGAACTCGACCTGCTGGCCTTCGACCAGGTTGCGGTAACCGTCGCTCTGGATGGCGGTGTAGTGGACGAAGACATCTTCGCCGCCCGGGCGCTCGATGAATCCGTAGCCTTTGCTGCCATTGAACCACTTGACCGTGCCGATGATACGTTCAGACATTGTATTTACTCCTTGTTACACAAAACAAAAAATTTGGTGATTGACACCCGGCGCATCGCTGCTGGCCTGGTAACAAAAACGGCTCACGGATCATACCCTGAGCCGCCTTCGTTTTCAGTTCCAACGTAAACTGCCTGGTATCCTTACGGACTGTACTATACCATCTCCAGTCGAATCCGTCAATAGGCAGTTTTTCACTACCAGTTGCCTATGATATCCAACCGACCTGGAAGGATGCGATAGACCACATGCTTCAGGTCTGCAGCGCGCACCTCGCCGTCCACCTGGATCGGCGAGCCAGGAGAAAGCTCAATGGTCAGGCGGGTCGTGTGGTGTTGGTGCACTGCAGGGTCGTTCACGTAGCTTCCGCTGATCGCCCGCGGCAGCAGGCTGAGCATCTTCAGCCGTGAGGGGGCAAAGGCATACACAAAAGTCAGCTTGCCGTCCTGCGGGTCGGCGGCGGGCGCCATGCGGAACAGTCCGCCGGTCACCGGGCAATTGCCGATTGAGGCCAGGCTGAGCGGGCCGACATACTCGCCGTCGTCCCATTGCAATCTCGCCTCCCAGCGTGGACCCGAAGCGATGGCGCGCAGCGCCGCCACCAAATAGCGCAGCACCCCCTTCCAGCGCACCATGCGGGCATTCCACTGCGTCACCACCGGCTCCAGCCCCACCGCCGAGTTGTTATGAAAGACCCATTCGTTGGCCTGTCCCAGGTCGAAACGGCGCGTCTTGCCGGCGGCGATCGCCTGGGCAGCGGAGTCCAGCTCTAGCGGCAGGCCGATGTTGTGCGCCAGGTCGTTGGCCGTGCCCAGCGGCAGCACCCCCAGCGGCCCCAGCACGCCCTCCGGGTTGACTCGATACAGCCCATTGAGCACCTCGCCCGTGCCCCCATCCCCGCCAGCGGAGATGATCGGCGAATAGCCCTGGCGCGCCGCCTCCTCCGCCAGGCGAATGCCATCGCCTGGCCCCTGCATCTCGAAGAGATCGAATTTCACACCCGCCCGGCGCAACGCGGCTTCGGCCTCCGGCCAGCGCTCTTTGGCCTTCCAGCGGTTGGAGTAGGGGTTGAGGATCACAGCAGCGAGATTTTGTGGACTCATGGATGCCTCATCAAGAGAATGGGATGCGCAGACGAAGGCAATTTTACCGCACTCACACATATCCATGAGGGTGAGGCCATCTTACTTACACATTATTCAAGATGTTGACGATGAAGTTCGTTAGTGGATGAGGGAGGCCGGTAATTCGAGTTGGAGCTGAGTATGGATTTCACCATTGAACACGAACAGGGAACTGATGGTAGGTGGCTGGCTGAAGTGCTCGAAATCCCAGGAGTGCTGGCTTATGGTGCAACGCCTGAACAGGCAATCGCCAAAGCGCAGGCTCTGGCTTTGCGGGTCATTGCAGACCGCATCGAACACGGAGAAAAGCTACCCGAGGTTCTGAAATTTTCTATCCTCCCTGCAGTGGCATGGCCGAGTGGGGATCTGGCAAAGCCAGCGGATTAGGGCCCAAAGATCTACGCTAAAACTGTCCCGGAATTTACCTGCTACCCGACGCGGGTATAATAACTTTCTATCCCTTATCGGTGTTAGGAGGCCTTCCCCCATGTCCACACCCCTCAACTGGCGCCAGATTGCCCGCCTGGCGCTGCTCGCCCGCCAACTGGATGAGCTGGAGATCAACCAGCTCACCCCGCAAGGCAAAATCAAATACCAGTTCTCAGCCTCCGGTCACGAGCTTTCCCAAATCCTGCTCGCTCAGGCGCTGGATCACCCCCGCGACGCTGCTGCGGTGTACTACCGTTCGCGGCCCTTGTTGCTGGCTTGCGGACTCACCCCCGCCGAGGCCCTGGCGGCCGGCATGGCCCGCTCGGACGGCCTGAGCGATGGGCGGGATGTGGGTGTAGTGTTCAACCTGCCGCGCCGGGATGGCCCCACTATCTTGCCTGCTTCCGGCGATATCGGCGCGCAGTACACCCCAGCGGTTGGCTGGGCGCAGGCGATCACCTACCGCCAGCGCGTGTTGGGCGAGACCGATTGGGCGGGCGCCATTGCCGTAGCCCTGGGCGGAGATGGCAGCGTGGCGGCTAACGGCTTCTGGGCAGCGCTCAACATCGCCACAACACAACGCCTGCCGTTGCTCTTCTTTATCGAGAACAACAGCTACGGCATCTCCGTCCCCTCGCATTTCCAGACCCCTGGCGGCGACATCCGCGCTAACCTGGCCGCCTTCGGCGGGTTGCACACCCTGGAAGGCGATGGCACCGACCCCGCCGAGGCCTGGGAAGTCATCCAACAGGCCGTGGCCCACGTGCGCAGCGGAGAAGGCCCATGCCTGCTGCACCTGCGTGTGGTGCGTCTGACCGGCCACACCTTCATCGACGACCAGTCCTACAAGAGCGCCGAGGAGCGGGCGGCAGAGGCTGCCCGCGACCCGCTGCTGCGCCTGCGCACCTTCCTGACCCAGCCTGGTGCATTGCACTTGCAAAGTGCAATGCACCTTCCCGCTGGCGACGACCCCTGGCAAGCCCTTGAAGACGAAGTGCAGGCCGAGCTGAAAGTTGCGCTGCAAGAAGCCGAAGTCCTTCCAGAGCCAGACCCCGCCGGGGCAACGCGCCATCTCTTCTTCGAGGGCCTGGCTCCCCTACAGGGCGGCCTGCGCCCCGAAAACGCCCTGCCGGCGTTGGGCAGTCCCATCCCTAAACCCTCCGGCCCCAGAATCAACTTCGTCGATGCCGTGCGCCGCACGCTGGAAGCCGAGATGCGCCTCAACCCGCGCCTGCTGGTCTTCGGCGAGGACGTGGGCGTGAAGGGCGGCGTCCATGGCGCCACGCTGGACATGCAGAAGCACTTCGGTCCTGAGCGCGTCTTCGACACCTCGCTGTCCGAGGAGGGCATCATCGGCCGGGCGGTAGGCCTGGCCCTGGCCGGGCTGTTACCCGTGCCCGAGATTCAGTTCCGCAAGTACGCCGACCCAGCTCACGAGCAGCTCAGCGACCTGGGCACGCTGCGCTGGCGCACTGCCAACCGCTTCGCTGCGCCGGTCGTGGTGCGCATTCCGGCCGGCTTCGGCAAAAAGACCGGCGACCCCTGGCATAGCGTCAGCGGCGAAGCGGTGTTCGCCCACACCCTGGGTTGGCGCATCGCCTACCCATCCAACGCAGAGGATGCCGTGGGCCTGCTACGCACCGCCCTGCGCGGCGACGATCCGGCCTTCTTCTTCGAGCATCGCGCCCTGTTGGACACTCCCGAAGGCCGCCGCCCCTACCCCGGCGACGATTTCTGCCTGCCTTTTGGCCAGGCTGCCCATCTGTTGGACGGCAACGGGCTGACCGTGGTGACCTGGGGGGCGATGGTCCATCGCTGCCTGGAAGCCGCCCGGTCCTTTCCCGGCGAGATCACGCTGTTCGACCTGCGCACGGTCATCCCCTGGGATCAGGAGGCGGTGCTGGAAAGCGTGCGCCACACCGGCAAGGCGCTGGTCGTGCACGAAGACACACAGACCGCCGGCTTCGCCGGCGAGATCATCGCCATCATCACCAGCCAGGCCTTCACCGACCTGGACGCCCCGCCCGAGCGCCTGACCACGCCAGACGTGCTCATCCCCTACAACCTGGGGCTGATGGAGGCAGTGCTGCCGTCGGTGGAGCGCATCCGGACGAAAATGGCTGAGATGTTGGCCTATTGAGCCGCTGTTTCGAGAAATTCCCACCTGCATTCCAGACCAGTCGGGATTGGATATCTGGTGCGTTACGGCACTGCCATGA
This sequence comes from uncultured Anaerolinea sp., assembly GCA_964503145.1. Taxonomy (GTDB): domain Bacteria; phylum Chloroflexota; class Anaerolineae; order Anaerolineales; family UBA4823; genus RBG-16-57-11. The sequence goes on from CAZCYV010000001.1 coordinate 135,391, forward strand.
ACAAGGACCAACTTACTTCCAGGCGTCTGGCCGCCGAAGAAACGGATGAGCGCAGCTTGATGATCCGCAATCGGGCAGGCAACCGGGCATACTGGGTATCCACAGCAATGGTGTACGGTGGATTAATATGGACGTCCTTCGCCGCCAATGGCAGCCTGCCGGCGCTGAGCGGAAACGTGTTGTGGTATTTCCTGGTCGCATGCGTGATGATACCTTTTGGGGTATATGCTGCCACTATCCTGATCGATCAGAGGAATTTCTGATTCTCTACTGAAGAAAAGTGGATGGGACACCCGACACCTTTTCCCGATCTCAATGCGGTCCTGCAGGAACTCGTTGAGGGCACGCAGACCGTCTTGGGGGACAACTTCCTTGGCGCCTATCTGCAAGGCTCATTCGCCGTGGGCGATTTCGACCGCCACAGCGACGTGGACTGGATCATCGTCACCCCTAACGAACTGACCGATGTCCAGGTTCGGACGCTCCAAAGCATGCACGCCCGCCTCTTCGACCTGGATTGTGCCTGGGCGCAGCGCCTGGAAGGCTCCTACTTTCCAAAAGATATCTTGCGCCGCCCACCCACGCCAGGGGAGCAACTCTGGTACCTGGACAATGGCAGCCGGGAGTTGGTCCGCTCCGAGCACTGCAACACTCTGGTGGTGCGCTGGCAACTTCGGGAACACGGGGTTGTTCTGGCCGGCCCGCCCCCCGCGGTGCTGCTCGATCCGGTGCCGCCAGATGCGCTGCGCCGTGAGGTTTACGCTGTCATCCACGACTGGGGGAAAGAAATCCTGACCGATCCAGCGCGCTTCAGCAACCGCTTCTATCAGGGCTTCATCGTCCTGAGCTACTGCCGCATGTTGCATTCGTTGCATACCGGAGAAGTGCGCTCCAAGCGAGCAGGGACAGAGTGGGCCAAAGCCAACCTGAGTCCTTCCTGGGCCAGACTGATCGACCGCGCCTGGGAGACGCGCCCCAACCCGGAGGTCTCAGCGCGCCAGCCAGCCGACCCTCAGGACATGTCGCGCACGCTGGAGTTCGTTCGCGCCGTCATTGCCGAAAGCCGACGCCTGGCCGCAAAGGAGCAGGGCGAATGAAGCGGGGAACCAACAGAATTACGCCTTCACTTGTCAGATTTTTGAAGTAAAATCCACTGCATCCCAGCGACCGGGCATATAGCAGTCAACCGGCGCTTATCCCTACCTCGAGCGGAGGCAACGAATGAAAACCCTGTCTTTTCAACGCCCAGAAGGAATCCTGGTTTACGATGACCACGGCGGCGACGGTCAGACGGTATTGATGCTGCCAGGCGTAGCGGCTTTGCGCAGCGAATACCGCTTTCTGGCTCCGGCGCTTGTTGAGGCCGGTTATCGCGCGGTTGCCGCCGATTTGCGCGGACAGGGCGATTCGAGCGTCCCCTGGGAGAGATATGACGTGCCAGCGGTTGGGGGCGACGTCCTGGCGTTGATCGAGCATCTGGGCAAAGGGCCGGCGCACGTTATTGGGACCTCATTCGCCGCCGCGCCGGCGGTCTGGGCAGCGGTCGAACGTCCGGAGATGTTCCGCTCCCTGACGCTGATCGGCGCATCGGTGCGCGATGGCGAAGTCGGCCCCTTGATGAAAGTCATGATCTGGTTCATGCTCAACAACCCCTGGCGGGCGCGCACCTGGGTGATGTACTACCGCACTATCTATCCGACGCGCAAGCCGGCCGACTTCGAAGACTACCTGAAGCAATTGGAGCAGAATCTGAAACAACCGGGGCGCTTCGCCGCTGCCGCGGCGATGGCCAGCACGCCGCGCCGGCCTTGCAGTGAACGCCTGAGCCAGGTGCAAACGCCGACCCTGGTGATCATGGGCGACAAAGATCCCGATTTCCCCGACCCCGTGGCCGAAGCCAGGTACATCGCCGAACAGACTCGTGGACGCCTGGAGTTGATCGAAGGGGCAGGGCATTACCCACAATCGGACACACCTGAGAAGACCGCTGCCCTGGTGATCGACTTTCTCAAGCAAACCGGGGCTTAGCTGCAAGGAGCCTTAAGTAAAGATATCCAGAACGCGCCGAACGAGAACCAGATCTTACTCATTTCGGCAGCGCCGATATCCCGTGTTGGAATGCCTCCAACCCGGGCGGCCATGCCGCGCTTCCAGTCTGGGGAATTACCAAACTCATCCCTCTCAATGGTGCTAAGGCAAGTGGTAAAATCGCAATATGCCGGTGATTGGCGCAAAAACCGTCGGGAGGTGTGTTTGATGTGACAAGACTTTTCCTTTCCTAAGGAAGGATGCAATGAAAAGATCTGCTCTCGTTGTTATTCTCATGCTGGTGGCGCTGCTGTTGGCAGGCCTGCTGGTAGTCATGAATAGGATGCGCAGACCACTCGGACCGGCTCTGGAGCTCACCAGTGTGACAACCATGGCGCCCACCGCAACTCGATTGTCTCCCACACCTGGTGTAACAGTCTCCGCCGCCCCATCGTCCACCCCCTCGAGCAATGCTGCCCGAAAAGTCTGCCGGGGTGAGGGCAAGGTCAACCTGCTTGTGCTTGGCCTGGCCTCGCCAGAGAATGCCTACCAGCGTGGCGCAGGCGCCATCCGTCTGGTGCGAGTGGATTTCGATCGACAAAGCCTGGCTATGCTTGCCTTGCCGCCTACCTTGCGGGTTAATGCTCCCGAACCCATCACCCTGGCGCAGGTTTACTGGGAGGCGCGCCAAGATACTCTGGGCGCGGAGGAGACGCGCAATCACGAAGCTACGCGGGTGTTAGCCCAGGCGCTATTGGACAATTATGGCTATGTTCCCGATCATTACATCACCATCGATCAATCGTCCTTTGTGCAAATGGTGGACCGTTTGGGCGGGATTGTCGTGGAGATACCGGAGGCTATTCCGGAGGCGCCTGAAGGCTGGCACACCTTTGAGGCAGGTAAGCAGACTTTGAGCGGGGACCAGGTGCTTGACTTCGTACGCCTGATCAACGCCGCCGAGCCGACCTATCTTTCAGAAGGCAAACGCATAGAACGTCAGAATCTGGTGATCCAGGCGGCCATAAATGCCGCGCTCCAGCCGATCAATTGGATAAAGCTGCCTGGTCTAATCAAAGACTTTGGCAATCTGCTCATCACTGACCTGAGCACAGACCAACTCCTGGATCTCGCCTGCATGGCAAGAGAGGTGGGAGGAAAAGCCCGCCTGTTAGAGTTGCCTGCCCAGGCGGTTAGCACAGACGAACAATGGCGCATGATCGTCGATCCCGAAATTGTGCGCGCATTGATCGACGACCTGGCAGACGAACAGACAAAGTGAGGTCCAAATGGCAGAGAAAACCATCGCTTTCGAGGCCTACATCCCCGCCAGCCCGGCGCAGGTGTATTACGCCTTCACCAACGCCAGCGCCCTGCGCGAGTGGCTGTGCGACCTGGCTACGGTCGATCCCCGTCCCGGCGGACGGCTGTACCTGTACTGGAACTCGGGCTACTATTCCAGCGGCGAATACACCGCCCTGGACGCAGAAAAATCGCTGGCCTTCCTCTGGTGCGGCCGCGGCGACCCTGGGCGCAGCCGGGTAAGCATTGTCATCGAACCGCAAGAGCGCGGCACGCGCCTGAGACTGGCGCATACCTTGCCCGACGAGGGCGGGGAATGGGAGAAGGTCGTCGGCGAAATTGACAAGGGCTGGCGCGATAGCCTCGAAAATCTGGCCTCCGTGCTGGAGACCGGCCAGGATTTGCGTTACATCAACCGTCCCATGTCGGGGATCACTCTGAGCGATTTCAACGCCGAACTGGCCAGCAAACTGGGCGTGCCAGTCGTCCAGGGTTTGCGCATCGATGGCGTGGTGGAAGGCATGGGCGCTCAGGCCGCTGGCCTGCAATCCAACGATGTCATCGTGCGCATCGACGGTCAGCCGACGACCAATTTCTTCGCCATCCCCACGTTGCTGGCGGGTAAGCGCGCTGGTGATCACATCCAGGTGGAGTTCTATCGTGGCCCTGAACTGAAGGCTGTCACGATGGAACTATCCCGTCGCCCGCTGCCCGAAATCCCGCCCACCCCTGCAGCGTTGGCCGCAGTTGTCGAAGCCAACCGCGCCCGTTGCATCGCCCTGTTGGACGAGACCTTCGCCGGTGTGAGCGATGCCCAGGCCGATCGCCGTCCCGCCGAAGGCGAGTGGAGCGCCAAGGAAGTGCTGGCGCACCTGATCCACGGCGAACGCTTTGCTCAATTCGACCTGGTGGATCGCGTCACCGGCTATGAGCGCTGGGCAGACGACTGGGGCGGCAACCTGGACATCCAGGTGCAGGCCACCGTGGCGGCCTACCCGACCCTGGCCGAACTGCTCGACGAGTTGAAGCGCGCCTACAAAGAGACCATTGCCCTGATCACCCGCCTGCCACAAAGCTTCGTCGAGCGTCGGGGAAGCTACTGGCAGGTAGCCCATGCGTATGTCCAGGAGGACACCCACCTGGATGGACACATCGAGCAGATCAGGGCCGCCCTACAGGCAGCGCAAAGCTAAACGCGACTAACGCCAGAAAGCGCTGACCAGCACACCCACGAACATCAGCAAGCCCGCCGCCAGGTGCAACTGGATCGTGGCCGAGTTCGCCCGCACCAGGCTGCGCTGGTTGTACTCGCGCCAGGCAATGCGCCCGGCGTAGATCGCCAGCGGCAGACTTGCATAAGCCAGCAGCATGCCTATCGGGAACAGGCCGGTGATCAGCCAATACAACAGCAGGCCAAACGCCGCCGTCAGCAGCAGCAGATATCCCCAGCGCGCCCGCTGCACACCAAGCGCCACCACCAGGTTGATCTTGCCCGTCTGACGATCAGCCTGCTCATCGGGGAACTGGTTGATCCACAAGATCGCCGTGGTCAGCAGGCCAATCGGCACGCCGATCAGGAAATCGGCCAGCGAGACCTGGCCGGTCAGCGCGTACACCGTCCCCGCGGTGGCCAGTGGGCCGAAGTTCAGCCCCACTGCCAGTTCGCCCAGGCCGCGGCGGGCGGCCAGGCGCAGCGGCGGCGCAGTGTAGAAATATGACGAAAACGCCCCGGCCAGCCCAAACAACAGCACCAGCGGCCCACTGATGAAAGCCAGCGCTATTCCCAGCGCAGCCGAGATCAACAGCGAGACAAGAGCCACGCGGAACAAGGCGCTCTCGCTGATCAGCCCCAACTCGATCGAGCGGCTGCCGCCGGAATAGGGCAGGAAATAGTTGTTGTTCACCTTGTCTGTGCCGGCCTTCCAGTCGAAGTAATCGTTGAAGGTGTTGGCAGCGATGTGCATGGCGATGCCGGCGAACAGGGTCAGCCAGAAAGGCAGCGCCGGGAAGGGCTGTCCCTGCATGGTGTAGGCCACCCAGGCTGCGCCCACCAGAATAGGTACAATGATCGCCGTCAGGAAGGGGGCGCGGGTGATCACCAGCCAGGCGAAGATGCGCGTCATCAGACTGATGTGCGGCGCTACTTGGGCCGGATCGGCGTTTTCCAGCACCTCGGTCACGCCGCAGTAGCCGATCTGCTTCCCATCGCGGAAAGTGGGCGTGATGCGCACGTGAGCGGGGATCGGCGTTCCATCCCGGCGCAGAAATACTGTGTCGCTTTCGAACTTGCCCTGCTCACGGGCGATCTTAAGCCAGTTGGGCACATGCTCCAACACCACCTGCCCTGGCGAGAACAGCGAGACGCGCTTCTTGCCGATCACTTCCTCGGCGCGGTAGCCAAAGATCTGCTCGGCGCCCTTGTTGTACGTCTCGATACGCCCTTCCAGGTCGCAGGTAATCACGCTCTTGACTTTATGCAATTCGCTCATTGCTTCACTCCTGATGTCAAAGATGCCGCGCCAAAGGCAGCACCGATTGTGTAAATTTGCACGTATTTTATCATAAATATCCTTAAAAGCGCCTTAGTCTGATCGTTTTGGATGGCTCAGAAGCGCAGCGACAGGCAACTCAGCCCGCCATCCATCTTCTGGAACTCGGACATTTCCAGCGCCAGGGGTTGGTAACCCGCCGCTTCCAGGTCTCGCTGGAATTGCGGATAACCCGCCGCAACAAGCACGTAATCGTTCACCCGCACGCAGTTAGCGGCATAATTCTCCTGCGGCTTAAGGCGAATGACATCATAGTCTCGGAACGCCGGATGCTTGGCCAGAGGCTCGATCAGCGCCAGCCGCCCCTCCCCCAGATAGGCGATGCCGCTCTTCAGGTGCAGGATGCCCGGCACGCCGCGGATATCCACCAGGTCGCTGGTGTAGCCGAGTTGGGCCAGAAAGTCCGCCAGTTGCTCTGCCCCGGCTCGGTTGGTGCGCAGCGAGACACCGATGAAGAAATGCTCCCCGGCCTCACAAATATCGCCGCCATCTAGCGTGCCAGGATCAGAGATCTCGGCCAAACGCTTGAAGTATTCCACCAAAACCGGCCTTATGGTCTCTACCTCGCCCTGACGACTGGCCGCCCCAGGGCGCGCCAGGATTGCCCCACGCGGGGTGAGGATCGCGGTGTCTTCGACGAAGGTCGAATCGGGGTAGTCCGGATCAGCGGGCAATTCGATCACCTCCAGCCCGCAACGGCGCAGCGCCTGACAGTAGGCGGCGTGCTGCTGCAGCGCTGTCTCATACGAAGGCAGGCCCAAATCCTGGGTAGTCAGTCCTTCGGCGAAATTGCTGGCAGGCGGGCGCACAATCGCGCGACAAAAAACAGGGTGTGTAGCAGTCATGATCTCTCCTTACCGAGAGTTGCAATGCACTTTCGAAGTGCATTGCAACTCATTGCGCCGGGGTCTGAAACGAATTTCCATAATCAGCGTATAATGTGGCAGAATTATACTATGACCATCCCTTTCCCCCCTCCCGGTTATGTCCCCAGCGAGTCGGCGGTCAATGGCATCGAAGTGTACATACCTGCGCCGCCCGACGCCGGTCCGCACCAGGAAATCGTGGACTTCAAATGCCCGCAGTGCGGCGCCACGACGGCCTACAGCGTTGCAGACGGTGGATTGACCTGCACCTATTGTGGCTATTATGAGGCGCCGCCGAAAACCGCCGTTGGTAAGCGCGCCGCCCAGTTCGAGTTCACCGTCGAGACCTTGCAACGCGCTGCCCAGGGCTGGGGCGTGGAGCGCAAGGAGATTGCCTGCCAAAATTGCGGCGCGGCCACCAGCCTGCCGCTGGACAGCCTGACCTACACCTGCGCTTTCTGCGGTTCCAACAAAGTCATCCAGCGCCAGGCCCCGCAGGATGCCCTGCGCCCGCGCTATATCCTGCCCTTCAAGGTCCAGCCCGAGGCCTGCGCCCAGATCGCCCGCCAGTGGCTGGGCAGCAGTTGGATGACCCCCGCCGACTTGCAGCAGATCTCCCAGATTGGCAAGTTCACCCCCATCTACATCCCCTGTTGGACGTTGGATTCCACCATCCACGCCGACTGGAAGGCCGAAGTCGGTCATACGAAGACCGAGCGCTATTACGATAACGGCGAATGGAAGACGCGCACCGTCACCGAATGGCGTTGGGAATCCGGCCATGTGGACCTGGTCATCGACGATCTGGTGGTCAGCGGGACGAGTCGCATCAGCCGCCTCCTGCTGGGCAAAATCCAGAATTTCGACCTGAACGAACTGGTGGACTACGACCCGAAATACCTGGCCGGTTTGCAGGCCCAGGCCTACGATGTAACCCTGGAGCAGGCCTGGGAGGCAGGCCGAGCACAGATGCGCGAGAAGACTCGCCAGGCCTGCCTCAGCCAGGCCAGTACCAATCAGGTGCGCAATTTCAGCATGAACCTGGACTTCGCCGATGAAAGCTGGCGTTATATTCTGACGCCTGTGTATATTAGCAATTACACCTACAACGGCCAGACCTACCAGGCGTTGATCAACGGCCAGACCGGCGCCATCGCCGGGCAGCGGCCGGTGGACTGGAACAAGGTCTGGCTGGTGATCGCTCTACTGGCAGCGCCGGGATCGCTGTTGGGGCTGCTTGGGCTGCTGACCATCCCGCTGGCGGGGGTCGGCGTGGCCATCGGCGGGCTGGGCTTCGTGCTGCTGGTGATCGGGGTGATCGTAGCGATCTTTATCTATACGCAGGCCAGCAAGATGGACGACGTATGAGGCTGCCATGAGCGATGCCATCCTTAACCAAGACATCACACCCGCCCCTGATCTGACAGAGAGTTGGGGGGCACCGCTTGCAGCGTTGGTGTGCGAGCGCTGCGACTGGCGTTTCCTGGTGCCGCAGTCTGCCGAACTACAGCGCTGCCCGCATTGCTTTCAGCCTGCCCTGACGCCCATCGAACCTCATATCGGGCAATTTCCCTTCGCCCAGCCGCCTGAACTGACCTTGCCGCATGCATTGAGCAGCGCGCAGCTCAACCAGGAAGTGCAGCGCTTCGCCACGGGGATCCCTTACCCGCCTCAGGATTTGAGCGTCGAAAAGCTGCAGGCGCGGTTGAATCGCATGTACTTGCCGATGTGGCTGGTAGATTGCCGGGTGCGCGCCAACTGGAAAGCCGAAGCTGGCTTCGATTACCAGGTGGTCAGCCACCAGGATCGCTACTCGGGCAGCGGATGGACTTCGCAGCAAGTGAAAGAAGCGCGCGTGCGTTGGGAGCCGCGCCTGGGGCGCCTGGAGCGCAGCTACGCCAACATCGCCGCTCCGGCGCTCGAAGAGCACGCTGCGTTGCGCGAGGCCTTGGGGGACTTCAACCTGACCGCCGCCCGCCCCTACCAACCGCAAGACGCCCAGGGCACCTTCATCCGCCTGCCGGACCGCCCACCCCAAGATGCCTGGAGCGACGCTCAACTGGCGCTGCAGCGCGCGGCGGCCGAAGAGTGCCGTCAGGCCGCACGCGCCGATCACCTGCGCGCTTTCGCCTGGCAGGCAGCGTTCCACGAACAGCACTGGACGCAGCTTCTCTTACCCGTGTACACCGCCTATTACCTGGACGACGACCAAAAGCCCCAGGCGCTACTGATACACGGGCAAAGCGGCAAAATCCACGGGGCGCGGCGGGCTTCGATGCGTCGCGCCACCCGCGCCGCGCTGATCTGGCTCGGCGTTGCGGGGCTGATCTTCGTCCTGGGTCTGGCGCTGGCGGGAGGGTCGCTGGTCGCGCCGCCGCTCCTGCCCCTGGGGATATTGGGGCTGACGCTGGCGCTGCTGATTGCCCTGGGGGCGGTCATCCCGCTGGCGCGGGCTTGGTGGTTCAACCACAATCAGCAAACCTGAGCGATGCGCTTGAATCGCTCCGAGTGGGTGCACTTCGTCTTTTCGGCCAAAGGCGCGGCCGTCTTCGGCGCACTGTTGCTGGCGCTCATCGTTGCGCTGGCGACGCTGGTGGACTGGCCAACAGTGATCAGCATGCTGTTGCGCGCTGACCGTCGCGCCCTGATGGCGGCGGCGCTATCGCTGCTGATCGGCTATCTCTTTTACGCCCTCCGCTGGCGTTATCTGCTGAACAACCTCCCCAGCCTGTCCGCCATCTATCATACTGCCAATGTGGGCACGATGCTCAACATGCTCTTGCCGCTTCGCCCGGGCGAGCCGATCCGGGTGTTATTGCTGAGCAGCAAAGGCCAGCCGCCGCTGATGATGGTCACCTCCAGCATCGTCGTCGAACGCTGGATGGAGACCGTTTTGCGCATGGCGGCTCTGGGCGGGGCACTGATCTACAGCGCCGGAGCGGGCGTCTCTGGGTTGACCGTCGTCGGCTCGGCATTGTACCTGATTGCCTCCTTCATTTTCATGATCTGGCTGGTGCGCCGGCGCGAGACCGCCCTGGCCATTCTGCCTGGCTGGCTGGCGCGCCTGCCCCGCATCGACGAACCGCGCGCCCGCGCCTGGCTGGAGCAGTTGATCGACGGCCTGAACGGCGTCTCCTCGTTGCGCCGCCTGCTGGTGGCGCTGATCTACTCGGTGATCACCTGGACCTCCTTCTGGGGCTTTCACTTTTTTGCCCTGCTGGCGCTGCATCCTTCACTGCCTACCGAGCAGCTTTTAGGGATCTCCCTGGGCAGCCTGGCGCTGGTGCCCCCTTCGGCCACCACCCTGCCGGGCGTCTTCCAGGTCTCGATGGTGCCGCCGCTGGCGCTGATGGGCTACAACGCCTCCCTGCTGACCACCTATTCGCTGGCGCTTAATAGCATTACCTTCATCCTGGTGATGGCGCTGGGGCTATGGGGCATGCTTGCCGCCGGGCTGACGCTGCGCCAGCTGGTCGCTCAGGCCGAAGCCGCGGCCCTCAAGTGAACTGACCTCTGACTTCTGAAATCCTGACATAAGTCAGTTGCTTTTCATCCGGTTCTTGCGTAGAATAAAATTGGTCGTTCTGTGCGCGGACGGCTGGTTTTTCCCGATCCTACCCATGGAGGCTCGAATGACAAGTGAACCCCGCAAGAAAGTGACCATCCCGACCTTGTTCAAAAAGGTCGCCGATGGCATCCCGATCACCTGGCTGACCTGCTATGACTATCCTACGGCTTACCTGCAAGAACAGGCCGGCATCGATATGATCCTGGTGGGCGATAGCCTGGGCATGACCATGCTCGGCTATGAGACCACCCTGCCGGTGACCATGGACGACATGATCCGCCACAGCCAGGCGGTGCGCCGCGGCGCGCCGAATGTCTTCGTGGTGGGCGACATGCCTTACATGAGTTACCAGCCCTCCATCGAGACGGCGATCCGCAACGCCGGGCGCTTTATGGCCGAGGCGGCCTGCGACGCCATCAAGCTGGAAGGCGGCGTGGAGATGGCCGATCGCATCGAGGGCATCGTCAAAGCGGGCATCCCCGCTATTGGTCATCTGGGGCTGACCCCGCAAAGCGTCAGCCTGTTGGGAGGCTATCGCGTGCAAGGAAAAGGCGCCCTGCAGGCCAAGAAGATCATCGACTCGGCCAAAGCGCTGGAGAACGCTGGCGCCTTCATGATCCTGCTCGAAATGGTGCCCGACCGGGTGTGCAAGCTGATCACCGAACGCGCCGAAAACTGCATCATTGTGAGCCTGGGCTCTGGCCCCCACGCCCATGGACAGTTGCTCATCTATCATGACATGTTTGGCCTCTATCCTCGATTCAAGCCGCGCATGGCCAAGGTCTTCGGCAACGCCGGCGAGGTGATCCTGAACGGTCTGAAAGATTACGTCAACGAAGTGACCAACAAGACCTTCCCCCAGCCGGAGAACTGGTTTGGGATGAAGGACGAGGAGTACGAAGAATTGCTCGATCTGTTGGGATGAGCCTCGGACGCAATGTGCTTCGAATGGCCATCGCGCCTGCCAGGAGGTCTTTCAGAAAGATTAACAGGAGAAAGTTGCATGGACGAATCGTTACGCCAGTCCCTCAAGATTCCCTATGACCGCTTGGACGATATCAACGCCATCCTGCTGGATCCCGATATGGCAGTGATCAACAATTTCCTAGAGGTGGTGCAGAAGTACGGCACGCCGGAGGAGATCAACCGCAAAGCCGCTGAAGCGCGCCAGCTGCCCAATCTGCTCAAGAAAGTGGAGCAGGCGAACCCGGAGTACCTCAAAGACCTGCAATGGCTGACCGAACAGCGTGACCGCGGCGCGTTCATCAGCGTGGCCGATTATCGCCGCAAGCTGTTGGGAGCAAAAGCCGAGACCATGCGGTTCGCCGATGAATACGCCGTCACCCTGGAGATCAGCGCATTTCAGTATTTCCCCTGGCTGCGGACGCTGGCAGAAAAAGCGCTCTCCGAAGGCAGCCTGGTGCCAGGGCGCTTCATCCGCGTGCGCAAGATGAAAGAGCAGGAGGCCGATGGCGACCTGCCCGCCGTCTCCGCCGCCATGCAGATCATCGGCGCCAGTTTCGTGGAGACGCTGGACACCAAAGGCACCGATGGCTCCAACGTCCACCTGGGCGGCCCAGAGACGATCACCGGCTATTTCGGCGGCGTGGGGCAACCTAACCATTACCCGCTCAAATGGCTGGACGAGTACCTGTATTATTACACCAACTACGGCGTCCGCCAGGTGCTCAACATCAACCCTGGCACGGTGCTGGTGGGCTACCTGTTGCACCGTCTGGGCGTGGATATCGAGTTCAAGATTTCGGTCTTCATGGGCAACGACAACCCCTACGCCGGGCTGTGGACGCTGATCGGCGCCAAGCTGTTCTCGCGCGATGACGGCACTTCGCCGCTGATCGGCTTCAACTGGAGCAACTCGGTGAACAACCAGACTCTGGAGATCACCGCTCAGTTTCGCAAGAAGCTGGGCTTCGAAGAAGTGGTGCGCTTCGAGCATCACATCACCGAGACCTACAAGAGCATCGTGCGTCAGCCCTACAACCGCCGCGCCGAATTGGTGCAACTCGCCGACCATGTGGCCAACATCTCCGCCAAGCACGAGGGCGGCGACCCCGAGATCGACCAGGCTCGCCCACACCCTTCCGACATCCTGGACTACTTCCGCGACAAGAGCGAGGTGATCGCCTCCGGCGATTGGGACGCTCTGCAGCAGAACTTCCTAGACAAGTTCGACGCCGTGCAGCGCACCGCCCAGGCGCTCACCGAGTGTGGTTTATCCTTCATCGCCGCGCAGAATTTGCACAAATGATCGGCCGTAGGGGCGAGTCTGCGCGAATGACCTGCGTGTAGAGCAGACACCCAGACCCGCCCCTGCTGTCACGCGATAACGAGGAGGCCGCTATGATCCCGAAGCGAATGGAAGCCTTTTTGCGTGAGCGCCTGCCGCAGCGCGCTTGGGAAAATCGCCTGGTGCGCCAGGGGGATCTGTGCTACATGGAGTTCAGCGCAGTGGACGTGGACCGCTTGGCGCGCCTGGGCGTGGAGGTGGATAGCCTGGGGCCGCGCACTCTGGTCTGCATGTGGGACGAGGCCTCTCCGCTCGAGGTGGGCGGCTATCTGGTGATCGACAACCTGGCGATGGGCCGGCCGGCGATGGGCGGCATCCGCATGCTGCCCGACATCACCCCGGCGGCGGTGCGCAGCCTGGCGCGCGGCATGACGCTGAAGAACGCTGCCGCCAACCTGCCCTTCGGCGGCGGCAAGGTGGGCATCGTGGCCGAACGCAGCCTGACCCCCGCCGAGCACACCGAAGTGGTGCGCTGCTTCGCCCGCCTGCTCTCCAGGTACCGCACGGTCTTCCTGCCCGGCCCGGACGTAGGCACCAACGACGCCGACATGAAGACCATTGCCATCGAAAACGGTCTGGACACCGCCGTCTCCAAGCCCGCCGATATGGGCGGCAACCGCGTCGACCAGCTCGGCGCTGCCGCTGGCGGCATCGTCACCGCGCTGAACGCCCTGCTCGAAGAGATGCCGCGACTGAAATCTCTGCCGCAGTTCGCCAATCTGCAGATTCCGCCCCCCGGCGGGTTGACCGTGTTGATCCAGGGCTTTGGCGCTGTGGGAGCGCACACCGCGCGATTGCTGTGCGAGCGTGTGCCGGGCGTCCAGGTGATCGGCATCAGCGACGCCCAGGGCTATCTCTACGATCCGCGCGGGCTGCCTATCGAGCAACTCTTCTACCGCTGGCTGGAGCGCCGCCAGGTCACCCGCGACTTCTTCAACGAGGTGATGGTCGCCGACCGCTGGGGGGTCTCCAACGCCAAATTCAGCACCGCCCCCAACGACCTGCTGCGCGAGTCGGCCTTCTGCCTGATCCCCGCCTCGCCAGTGTCCAACTATCTGGACGTGGACGAAAGCACCGGGCCTTCAATAACTGTGGATCGGATGGGCAATTTCACCTTGATCATCGAAGGCGCTAACACCTACTCGCCCGACCGGGCGCGCAAGGCGGCGCGGGCGCGCATGGAGCGTCAGGTGTACCGCCAGCGCGGCGTGCTGATCGCCACCGATTACCTGGTCAATTCGGGTGGGGTGATCTTCGCCGCCCAGGAGCAACTCATCAAGACCCCCGCCCATCTGCGCATCCCCGACGAGATATTGGGCGACCGCCAGGCGGTGGACCGCTGGCTGGCCGAGCACGCCGACGAACTGGGCGAGCTGGCCGAGAAGCGCCGCAAGGCGGGCGAGATCTACCGCGGGGAGGTCATCCGGCGCAATATGCGTGAACTGGTGGACCTGCTGGTCTCCGACGCCGACATGCTGCCCTGCGAGGCCGCCGAGCGCATCAGCATCCGCCGCGTGGCGCGGCGCGAGAGCGACCGCACCGCGGCCGAGATCATGGCGCCCATCCCCACCCTGGCGGTGGACAAGACCGTGCGCGACGCCGCCGCCCTGCTGGTGGAGGCCAACAGCCCCATCCTGGCGGTGGTCTCTGCCAGCGGCGAACTGGAAGGGGTGATCACCGACTGGGACATCACCCGCGCTGTGGCGCAGCAAGAGACCCCTGACGAACCGTTAGCGGCGATCATGAGCCGCGAGGTGATCTCCGCCGCCCCAGACGACACCCTGCTGGAGATGATCCGCAAGCTGGAGCACTACGAAATCTCCGCCATGCCGGTGGTGGATAAAGGTTGCGTGCTGGGCATGGTCAGCGCCGACCTGATCGCCCGCCGCTCGCTGATCCGGCTGGTGCAGGAGGAGGTGGGATAGGAGGAGCCCAACTCTAAACGCGCGGAGCGCTGCCATCGAAGGAGTTGGTGCTGGCATAGGTCAGCTCAACTTCGTAGGGCGGGGCGTAGCTACGCTCAATACGGGCGAGCATGCCAGCTTCGGCGTGGGGCACACGCCGTCCCTGCGGGCTAGGCTCAGGGCGAGGTTGGTGTACAGCTAGTTGGAAAGCAGGAACAGTGCGACTCCGAGAGAGGTTGGCAGTGTAATGCGGCTCTAGGCAGCGGTCATTTGCCGTATTCTCCCACCCACAGCACCCATTCCAGCCGGGGGTGCACCGCCCGGTACAGGCGCTCATCGCCGGTGATCAACGGCTCGCCCAGTTTTTGCGCCATGACCAGGTAGGCCGCGTCATAGGCGCTGCGGTCAAAGCGGCGCGCCAGGGGCAGCATCTCGCCCCATTCCAGCGGCAGGATTTCGATGCGCAGACCTTGCATCGCCTGGACGATTGCTTCCGCTTGAGTGTCGCTGATGCGGCCGCGGCGCTGCGCCTGCCACACGGCGTTGGCCAGCTCATAGGGCAGCAAATCCGGGGCCTTGAGCGCCACCCGCCCGGCAACATGATCGCGCACCAGTGCCTGCGCGGACGCCTGGGCTTCATCCGGGAAAAAGGCGCGCAGGACGACGTTGGCGTCGACGATCACGGGCGCCCCTCCAGCTCGTCACGTCCCAGGCGGTATAGCTCTCCGGCGGTCAGGTCGGTCTCGCGCAGCGTGCGCGACAGGCTGACCATCTCCAGATAAGCTTGCACCTGTCGCAGGCGCTCGTACTCCTCGGGGTCGATGATTACACCCACCGGTTTGCCTCGCCGGGTGATGCGCACGGGGTTGCCTTTTTCCACCTGCTTTAGCCAGTGGGATAACCGGTTATGCGCTTCAGCAATCGAAATGTCCATATCAGCCGCCTTAAGATAGCCATTAGATATAGGCAATTATACACGATATTTTGTCTATCTTGAGTCGTAGTCCTCCACCCGCCTCTTGATCCCCTTCGGCATCTTGCGCTCCATGACAAAGTTGATTGGCTCGACGATGTGCCACAAGATATGGTTGGCGGTTGTTGGCTCATAAGCGTTGCGCCCGCGCACCAGCAAGCGCGTCGTACCATCCCCCTGCTCTTCCAGCACGAAGACCCAGGTGGCGCTGGTCACCGCCTGCCGTGTGACCGGGTCCAGGGCGCACATCACGATGGCCTTCTGCGGTTGCACCTCCAGCACCACCTGCCCGGGAAAGTTCTTCTCCGCCGGGCCGAACAGCACATGGTCGCCGGGTTTGAGCTCCTGAAACTCGGGGAGGATTCGGTCGGCGCTGTGGATATCGCAACCGATCAGATTTTCCAGGCTTTCATAGCTGTATAGCCCGCCCCGCCCCTGGCCCATTTGGATCAGCCAAGGCCAGATCGCCGCAGCCGGGGCGTGGATAGTGATGGCGCGGGTATAGGCGAGGCGGGGAGCGGCTACCAAATCATCACCGGGCAAGGAGGAGGCGATTTCGTCCGGCGTTGCTCCCCAACAGTTGTACCAACGCCGGGAGAGCGGGGAGGTAAGCAGGGTTATCGCAACTTCGACAAAGCCCTGGAGCACGCTGGTGTGGTAATGTTTGGTTTTCATATCAGAGTATCCGATCTTCGATCTCCCAGGCGTGATCGAGCAGGTGCCAGGCGGCGTAACGAACGTAGAAGCGCGCCCCCCAACGCGCTCCGCCGCGAGGACCGACGCCGGGCAATTCGCCGCGGGCAGCCGGCCCCAGGGTGTTCAGCACGGCCTGACGCAAAGTGGCAAAACCCCGGCGCGGGTCGGCCTTCTTCTCTTCTGGGCTGAGCTTGCCGCCCAGGCGGTTCAAATAGGCCTGTTCGGCATCGAAGACATGCTGGACGATCTTGTCCAAGTCACGCCCGCCGCCGCGCGGGCCAGTCCGCAACGACCTGCCTTCGGCCATCTGGACGGCGGCGTCGAAGGACAGCCACACTGCCTGCAACAGCGCCTGCAACCGCTCCAGCTCGCCCGCCTCTAGCGGCGCATGGTCGGCGGAGGGGGTGACCGAGGGTGCGCCGAAATCCGTGCCGGCGTTCCCCGTCAGCCGCTCGACGACGGAGAAAGCGGAGAGATCGGTCGGCGGAGTGAAATCGAGCCGGGCACCTGCGATGGCGCGCTGGTAGCGGGGAGCATAGTCGAATAGTGCCTGCAACGCCAGGGTCTCATCCTTGCCGCTACGGCACCAGCCCGGCCAATCGATCGCCGCGGCAAAGGTGCGCGTTTTCCCCGTTTCGAGGTAAACATCCATGATCGGCATCTCCTGTGCGACGCAGCGGCCCGGCGCGGCTGGTGCCCGCTTAACGCCCGGCCGACTCGCCCAGCGTGACCTGCGTTTGCAGCGTCTGGCGGCCGCGCACGAAGGTGAGCGTCACCGTGTCGCCGGGGCGGTATTGGAACAGGCTGTTGATATAAGAGTGGTTCTCGTCGATCGGCTGATCGCCGATCTGGATCAAGATATCGTCGGCCTGCAGACCGGCCTGGGCCGCCGGGCTATCCGGGACGACCGCGGTGATGTAAACGCCCCAGGGCACCGGCAAACCATACGCCCGCGCCACCGCCGGGGTGATCGACTGATAGCGGATGCCCAGATAGGGGCGAGCGAAATAGCCCTTCTGCATGATCTGCTCGGCCACCGCCCGGGCGGCGTTGATCGGGATGGCAAAGCCCAACCCTTCGGCCACTGCGCCGCTGGGGCTCTCTCGCACCACCAGCGTGTTGATCCCGACCACCTGACCGGCCAGGTTCACCAGCGGCCCACCCGAATTCCCCTGGTTGATCGCTGCGTCGGTTTGAATCAACCCTTCGATCAGGTATCCCCTGCCGCTGTCGATCGCCCGCCCGGTGGCGCTGACCACGCCCACCGTCACCGTGTTCATGAAGTCGCCCAACGGCGAGCCGATGGCGATCACCATCTCGCCCGGTCGCAACACGTCCGAATTGCCCATCTCGGCCACCGCCGGAGGGCGAACCTCAGTCTTCAACACCGCCACGTCGGCGAACTTGTCGGCGCCCACCAGGGCAGCCTGTTGCTTGGTGCCGTCCGAGAGGATGACGCTGACCTGTGTGGTATCCTCGACCACGTGGTTGTTGGTCAAGAGATAGCCTTGCTCCGAAATGAACACCCCACTGCCGCTAACGGTCTGGTCGCCCGTGGGGCCAAAGAAGGTCATCTGGCCAGGGATGGTGCCCACCACCGTCACCACTGCCGGACTAACCTTCGCCACTGCCTGGGTGATCGATGTCTCAATGCTCGTGGTCTGGATTTGCAAGGCAGGGACGGAAGTCTCCAGCGAAGCGGAGACCAACGAAGTCCCGGTCTGGAACTGTCCGCGCAGCGCGCGATACACCGCGTACCCGCCAGCCAGCGCTCCGGCCAGCCCTGAACCCCCGGCGACCAGGATCACGAAGAAGACATAGAAGAGGCGCTTCCAGGAGAGTTCCATATCGCTCTCGCTAAATCCCAGACAAATCCGACCGTTTCTGCAGCCATTGATGGATGACCTCCGCCTTCTCGCTTCTGCCTAAGAGGCGATAGGCTTGTAGTTCGTATTCTAACGCCAAAACCGGGATCTGCATGTCGTCAAGTTTCACCCAACGCCGATGCAGCGCCACGTCCACCGGCTCCTCCCAGTTCCCGTCATCCAGACGCTTTTGAAAGGCGCCCATGATCTCCACCTGGACGCCGTCGATCTCCAGCGCGCCGAAGTGAGAGCGGATGCGCTCGGATACCCGGTGCTGCACCGGCTGGGTCACGTATTCGGCTAAACGGCGTTCGATCTCGTAAGCGCCAGCGCCATCGGTCTGCAGGTCGATATCGTGCACTTCCACCGGCACGCCCTGCAAGGCCAATCCCAGGCTGCCGGTGACCACCCAGACGACCGAGCTATCTTGCAGGCGCAAGTAAATCTTACGCAACGCATCCAAAAATGACGCTGGGATCACCTGAAACCTCGCGTCTCTAGAGTTTCACAGATAACCTTCTGCAACCAGCACGATATTGCCGATCACCTGGCCGCTTTCCAGCAGGGCGTTGGCCCGGGCGGCCTCCAGAATGGGAAATCTTTGCATGATCACCGGCTTGATTTTACCGTCTTTCAGCAGGGCGAACAGGGCAGCCCAATCCTCCAGAAAGGGGCGGCGATCGAAGCGCGAGGCGCCGGTGCCGTAGTAGCGGGCGGACTTTCCGTTCGGCAGCAGGTTCGCCAGCGCCACCTGCGACAGCAGGCGCAGCGTGGCGGAATAGCTGCCCGGGTTGGCGTAGCCCACCCACACCCCGCCGCGCCGCAGCAACGAAAACCCGCCTCTGAAGTAGCCTTCGCCTATACCGTCGAAGACCGCGTCGATGCCCTGCGGCTCCGCCTGGCGCATTACCGACACGAAATCTTCTGTGTGGTAGTCGATTGGCGTCGCCCCGTATTCGCGCAGGATGGCGTGCTTGCTCCCCGAGGCGATGCCGTACATCTTCAGCCCGGCCAATTTGCCAAGCTGCAGGTAGGCCGTGCCGATGCCGCCGCTGGCGCCCACGATCAGGATTTTATCGCCGGCCTTGACTTTGGCGGTGCGGTGCAGCGTCTGATAGGCCACCAAGTAGTTCAGCACCAGGGTGACCGCTTCGGCCATGTCCAGGCCGGCGGGCATGGGGATCAGCTCACGCTGCGGGCGGTAGATGTACTCGGCGTACCCGTCGTACACCGACAGCACCGCCACTGGATCGCCTACAGCCGGCCTGACGGCAGCTTCGCCAGGCCGCTTTGGGCTGCCCAGGGCGTCCACCACGCCC
Source organism: uncultured Anaerolinea sp. (assembly GCA_964503145.1). GTDB lineage: Bacteria > Chloroflexota > Anaerolineae > Anaerolineales > UBA4823 > RBG-16-57-11. The sequence goes on from CAZCYV010000001.1 coordinate 154,769, forward strand.
ACAATGGCGTATCCGGGCACGAAGGGCACGCGCGGCGGGAATGGCGTCGTGCCGTAGCGGCAGGATACATCCGGCGCGCAGACCTGGGCGGCCAGAATTCTCACCCGCGCCTCGCCGGGGGCGGGCGGGCGCAGCTCACTCTCCATCACCTGGAGCACTTCCGGGCCGCCCCGGCGGGTAGCTACTACACTTTTGTACTTCATTGGCTGTTCTCCTTGCGCCTTTCGGCGATAATAACCAGCCCGACCAGCGCCCACAGACAGGCGGCGAAGATACTTTGCCACACCAGGTTTTGGCTGGACGAAGTCGTCGGGCTGAGGGTGAACTGCCAGCCGGTGTAGCTGCGTGCATCAGCTGGGCCACCAGCACGCTGCGGGTGTTGGCGTACACCCAGGTCATCAGGATGCGGTAGGCGGTCAGCGGCAAGATCCAGTAGATCGCGAAAGACAGCGGCCAGCTCGTCCCCAAGGCGTGGATGTTGCCGGAGAAATCGGCCAGCATGTGCCACAGCGCCCAGGTCAGGCCCAACATCAGGCCGGCCTTCAGCGGGGTATTCCGCTTCAACAAGCGCGGGGTGGCAAAACCGGTCCAGCCGATCTCCTCGAAGTAGCCCGCCACCAGGCCGATGAACAGGCCAATGGCCTGGAAGCCGGGGGCGTAGGCCGGGGAGACCAGCGCGCTCAGCGCCCACAAGATCGCCGCCAGCAGCAGCGGATTGGCCAGCAGGGCCACGGCGTACCAGCGCCCGCCCACCCGCCAGCGGATCATGCGCCCCCATGCTCACCGCCCCCGGCACACCGTCGGCGTTGTACACGCCGGTTTGCCGCCTCTCCACCAGCCGGATGATCCACGCCGCCAGGTCGCGCACATCGATGAACTGCACTCCTCGCTCCGGTCGTCCCGGCGCCAGCACACGCCCGCCCTGCGCTACGCGCCACGGCCAATAGGTGAAGCGGTCGCTGGCATCATACGGCCCGACGATCAGCCCCGGCCGCACCACCAGGGTTCTCCCCGGCAAGGCAGCCTCGACCGCCCTTTCACAGAGCGCCTTGAGCGGGCCGTAGGTTCCGCCGCTGATCTCTTCGACGCTCTCATCTTCTAGCAGGCCCACCGAGGCGCTCTCGTCCAGGCCCGGCTGGAGCGGGCTGGCATAAACGGATTCGGTGGAGATGAAGGTATAATGCTCGACAGAATTTGCCAACGCCGCGGCGGAAAGCGCCACCACGCCTGGCAGGTAGCCGCAGGTGTCGATGACCGCCTCCCATACCCGCCCGGCCAGGGCGGAAAGATCGTGCTTGCGGTCGCCGGTCAGGCGCTCCACCTGGGGATACAGCCCGGGGTTCGACCGGCCGCGGTTGAACAGGGTCAGCCGGTGGCCGCGGCGCAAGGCCTCATCTACTAACGCCCGGCCCAGGAAGACCGTGCCGCCCAGGATCAAAATGCGCATATTGCCTCTCCTTTTCTGTAGCCAGGACGGGTCGTCCCGGCAGGCAGCCGAGTCAGCGGCCCCGGCTGTAGCCATTATATCAAGGATGATCCACCCGTCATGACCCCCGACCCCACCACTCTGCTCAGCCTCGACCTAGGTACCACGCACTGCAAAGCCGGCCTGTTCAGCCTGGAAGGGCAGGCGCTGTATATCACCAGCCGCGCCAACCCGGCGCAGCGCAGCCCAAAGGGCTACTCGTTTTACGATCCCGAGACGCTCTGGCGCAGTGTGGAAGCGCTGCTGAGCGAAGTCGAGGGCTGGCGCCGGGCGCAGGGCCGGCGCTGGCCGCCAGCAGCGGCACTGGGCGTCGCCAGCATGGCCGAGACCGGCCTGCTGTTCGATTTGGAGCAGAAAACCCCACGCACCCCTTTCATCCCCTGGTTCGATCCAATCGCCACCCCCCAGGCAGAGGCATTATCCCTACGTTTCAACGTGCAGGAGCGCTTCTACCGCACCGGCCTGCGCCCGGCGTTCAAGTATAGCCTACCCAAGATCGTCTGGCTTAAAGATCAGGATGCTGGCTTAATGGACAGTGTAATTTGGCTATGCGCAGCAGACTACATCGTTTATCGCCTTTGCGCCGCCTTCGCCACCGATTACTCCCTCGCCGGGCGCACTTACGCCTTTCGCATCGACCAGAAAGAGTGGGACGTTGAGGCGTTGACGGCCCTGGGTCTGCCGAACGACCTGTTCCCGCCAGCGCGTCCCAGCGGCCAACCGGCCGGAACGGCGCAGCCGGGGCTGGAGGCGCTTGGCTTGCTCCCCGGGACGCCGGTGGCCGTCGCCGGCCACGACCACATCTGCGCCGCTTTTGCCGCCGAGTTGCTGGGCGGCATGCAAGGCGCAACGGTATTCGACTCGATCGGCACCGCCGAAGCCCTCACCGGCGCCTTTCCAGAGCGCCCATTGGGGGAGGCCGATTTTCACTCCGGCTTTTCCTTCGGCCTGTACGGCGCGCCGGGCAAGCTGTACTGGTTGGGCGGGCTGTCCGCCTCTGGCGGGTCAATCGAGTGGCTGCGCAACATTTTAGGCGAGCCTCCGCTCAGTTATACGGAAATGGACGCGCTACTGGACTCACACCCCACCAACCCGACAGGCATCCTGTATTTCCCCTACCTGGCAGGCAGCGGCTCACCGCACTCCAACTCGCGCGTGCGGGCAGCCTTCGTCGGTCTGGACGCCGTCCATACCCGCGCCGACCTGTATCAGGCGGTGTTGGAGGGCGCCGCGCTGGAGATCGAGTTCATGCGCCGCAGCGCCGAGCGGGTGACCGGCACGCCGGTCGAACGCATCCTGGCTTCGGGCGGCGGGACGCGTAACCGACGCTGGATGCAGATCAAGGCGGATGTCTTTGGCTGCCCGCTGGAGGTGCTTGCAATCCCAGAGACCACCTTGCTGGGTGCGGCCATACTGGCCGGTCTTGGCTGCGAGGTTTATCCGGATGCTCAGTCCACCGCGGCGTGGCTGGCCGGGCATGAACTGGCGCGCTTCGAGCCGGATCCGAGCCGTCACGCGATTTACCGCCAGCTCTACGAAACCGGCTATCTACCGCTGCAGGAAGCGCTGCGCAGCCTTGGCGTCTGGAGAGGATAAGGATTACATATGCACCAGGTGACCGCGCACCGCCGACTGGTACAACGCCAGGACGGTGCGCACGTGATTGCGCGTCTCCTCCAGCTTCAGGTAAGTCGGCGCTCCATCCAGGATGGCGGCGTGCATATCCTCCACCTCGCCGATGTATAGCTCCTGCTCTGGCACAGGGATCTCTTGCGCCTCGCCATTGGCAGGATAGAACAACAGGCGGCGGTTGTCGTCCACGGCGGTGAAGGGGCGATTAAGCGACAGGCGACCCTCACGCCCAATGATCTCCATCTGAGTGTTGAAGGGGTTGCGGAAGGAGCAGGCGATCTGCGCCAGGCCGCCGCCTGGGTAACGCATCTGGCCTACAAAGGTCTCGTCCACCCCGGTATCGCCAATCCATTGCATGCCGAAGACCTGCTCCGGCGGCCCGCCATACACATATTGGGCAAAGCTCATTGGATATACGCCCACATCCCACAGGCAACCTCCGCCGTATTCTGGCACCAGGCGCACGTCATCCCGCTGGCCGATCTGGAAGTTGAATACGCCCCACACCTGTGTGATTTCACCCAAACGCCCGCTGCGCACCCATTCGCCGACGATCTTGGTCTGGGGATGGTGGCGATACATAAAAGCCTCCGCCAGCACACAACCGCTGGTCTGGCTGGCGGCGATCATGCGATCCACCTCCTCCAGGGTGATGGCAAAGGGCTTCTCGCACAGCACGTGCACACCGGCCTGCAGAGCGCGGATTGTCCACTCGGCATGCAGATGGTTGGGTAGGCTGATGTACACCGCATCCACCGTCCCCGAATTGAGCATTTCTTGATAGGAGCCAAAGGCCAGCGGAATGCCCCATTGGGCGGCATAGGCCTTGGCCTTGTCCAGGTCACGGCTGGCGACTGCGGTCAGTTCGCCACGCGGCGAAGCCAGGATGGCAGGGATCAAGCGGCGATTGATATTGGCGGTTGAAAGCAATCCCCAACGCACGGTTCTTGGCATGGTCTCATCTCCTGATCTGATGTTGGTCATCATAGCGGAACGATCGCCGTTTCGGCGGTGATCACTTCAGCAGAAAGCGAGCCGTGGCTGATATGGCTCAAGGCCTCTTGAAAAGTCGGAAAATGCTGACTGGGAAAGCGCACCGTCAGAGAAACTTCCACGGCAAAATCCTGACTGAGCACCTCGCCGTGGTGGGCAGCGATCAGCAGGCGCAGGCGCTCGAACCAGGGATACGGCGCAACCAGTCTGACGATATGCACCGACATACGCTCGGCAAGCGGAGCAATCGCCAACACTTGGCGTACCGCATCACTATAAGCACGCACCAAGCCGCCGGTGCCCAGCTTTGTGCCGCCAAAGTAGCGCGTCACCACCACCGCTGCGTCGCCCAAGCCGCTGCCGCTCAGCACCGCCAGCGCTGGGCGTCCGGCAGTGCCCGCAGGCTCGCCATTGTCGCTGCAGTGCGTGATGACCGAGGCGCCGTGACCAATGACGTAAGCAGGGACATGATGGGTAGCGTCAACAAATTCGGCCCGAATGCGCGCGATAAAGGCCTTAGCTTCGTCCACGCTGAAAACCGGCGCCAGAGTGGCGATAAAGCGCGAATTCAGGACGGTCGTTTCACAACGCACTTCGTGTGCAGGGATGGGGTAGTGTTCCACACGGCTAATTATAAACCAGGTAAGCGCGTTGCACCTTGCAGGCGCGGCATGCTCACCGCGGTCAAATGATCCAGTTATCCAGCAGCAGAAAAATTCCCAGGGCGATAACCAGTATGCCAAAGCCCTGTCGTAGGCGTTCGGCGGGTAGGCGAGCCGCCAGCCGCGCTCCCAGAGCGGCGCCTCCCAAACCGGCAAAGACGAAAACTAGCGCTAGCGAGAGGTTGAAGCCCCCCTGGTTCCAATGACCAATCAGGCCCGCCAGGCTATTGGCGCTAATGATGATCAGCGAGGTGCTGACCGCCTCTGCCATCCGCAGGCCCACCACCAATACCAGCGCAAGGACGATGAGAAAGCCGCCGCCCACACCCAAAACCCCGGTAAGCAGGCCAACGCCAGCGCCAGAAGCCAGGATCGAGAGCAGCCCGGGTCTGGTGGAGAATGTAACATCTGGAATGCGTCGGGGCAGCGCCATCATCCCCCCTACAAAGAGCATGAGCAAGGCGAAGGCGATCATCAGCGCCTGGGGCGAGAAGAAGCCAGACAGCCTGGAAGCTAAATAGGCGGTCAGCACACCAACCCCGCCGAATAACAACGCCACGCGCCAGTTTAAAGCGCCCTGGCGGCTATGGAAATAAACACCCACGGCGCTGTTTACCCCAACAATGGCCAAGGAAGTGGTGACGGCGGCCTGCGGAGCCTGCCCGGCCAGATACACCAGCGCCGGCACCGTCAGAATCGACCCACCCCCACCCAGCAAGCCCAGCAAAAGCCCGATTCCGAAGCCAAGCCCCAAATCGAGCAGGAAATTGAGCAAAAGCTAAGCCTATGGCCCGCTAACGATAGGGTAACCCGCAGCGCGCCAGTCGATCAGCCCGCCAGCCATACTGGTGACCTGATCAAAGCCAGCATTCAGCAGGATATCCCTGCCCTCCTGGCTGCGATTGCCTGAACGGCACACCACCACGATTTCTCGGTCTTTGGGCAATTCATCCACCCGGCTCGCCAGTTCCCCCAGCGGGATCAGCGTTGCGCCGGGCACATGATACTCATTCCATTCCTCCGGCTGGCGCACGTCCAGCAAGAAGGCGCCAGAGTCGTACTTCTCTTTGGCCTGCGCCACAGAGATCTCTCGAGGCAGGCTGGCGATGGCCGGAGCGCCGGATGAGTTTCCGCGCGGCAGAAAAGCTACCGCGGCGATGACAACTACTACAGCCGCCGCAGCCAAAATCAGCCAGATATTGAGTGATTTCTTGGTGGATTTGGAATGGGGCGCCGTACCTTTGGAAGCAGCCGACTTGCTGGCGGGTCGTTTCGATTTAGGCTTGCTCATGTTCCTGTGTGTTCTCCTCGGAAAGATTGAACTGAAAATGGATTGTAATCTCTTAGATGCATTTCGGCAATCAAAGGTTGCTTAACGTTGGTTTAGTCCTTGACGCCCCTTTGGGCGTATGGTAAACTACTGCCCGCATGGTCCCGTGGTGTAGCGGCCAAACATGCGGCCCTGTCAAGGCCGAGATCGCGGGTTCGAATCCCGTCGGGACCGCCTCTAACGCATGTACGAAGATAAGCCCGTTCTGATCAAGAACGGGTTTTTGCATGATCCACAAGTAAAATCACAGCTGAGAACGAGTAAAATCACGCCATATGATGATGATACAAGCGCTTAAACGTTGGTGGTGGGTGTTGTTATTAGGCTTCGCCTTGCTGATTGGCGGGTTCGTGATTTGGGCCGAGACGCCACTTGGGCCGATGCCAGAGGCAATGGCGGCGCTGGAAAGCGACCCTCAGGTGCAGGTCGAACAAGGCCAATGGTACATCTTTCGCCCGCTCAAGAGCACAGCAGACAGGGGGGTGATCATCTATCCAGGAGGGCGAGTTGACCCGCGCGCTTATGCGCCATTAGCTCGGGCAATCGCCGAGCAAGGATTTCTGAGCATCATCGTACCCATGCCGCTCAATCTGGCAGTGTTCAATCCTGGAGCCGCAGCGGAAGTGATCGCCGCACACCCTAAGGTTCAGAACTGGTGGGTCGGCGGGCATTCCCTGGGCGGGGCGATGGCAGCCAATTTCGCCCGGCGCAGGCCCGAAATGTTGGAAGGACTGTTCCTCTGGGCGGCCTACCCTGCATCCAGCGACGATCTTTCCAGCCTGGATTTACGCGCGATCTCAATCTATGGCACATCGGATGGACTGGCAACCAGCGACAAGATTGATGCTTCCCGATCGCTGTTACCGCCAGATACCCGCTGGGTGTCCATCCAGGGAGGCAACCATGCCCAGTTTGGCTGGTATGGCGATCAGCCCGGCGATCTTCCGGCCACGATCAGCCGCCAGGAACAACAGCGGCAGGTTCTGGAAGCCATGTTGAGCGTCCTGCGAGGGCAGTAATGGGCAAACTGGGCAAAATTGTCTCGCTCATTCTCATCATATCTCTAGTTGTCGCAATCGTTGGACCCTTTCTGGTGCCCATCCCGCCGCTTGACAACACCCTGCCGCCGGAACAACTTGCCGATCCTGATAGCCAGTTCATTGACGTGAATGGCCTGCGGGTTCATTACAAGGAGGCCGGACAGGGTGAGCCCGCGCTGATCCTGCTGCACGGCTTTGCGGCCAGCATTTACTCCTGGCGCGAAGTGTTGGGGCCGCTGGCGCAGGACCATCGGGTGGTGGCGTTTGACCGCCCGGCCTTTGGCCTGACCGAGCGCCCCATGGAATGGACAGGGCCGAGCCCCTACAGCCCCGAAGCGCAGGTTGAGCTAACCATCGACTTAATGGACGCCCTGGGAATCCAGCAAGCGGTGCTGGTAGGCAACTCCGCGGGTGGGACGATTGCTGCCCTGGTCGCGCTGCGCCATCCAGAGCGGGTTCGGGCATTGGTGCTGGTGGACGCAGCTATCTATCAAGGCGGCAGGCCAGGCTGGTTTGGGCTGCTGGCGCGCACGCCGCAGATGCAACGCTTGGGGCCGCTGCTGGCGCGCAACATCCAGAATTGGGGTCGCCAGTTCGCCGAGTCGGCCTGGCACGATCCATCGCGCATCACCGACGAGATCTGGGAAGGTTATAGCAAACCGCTGCGGGCAGAGAATTGGGATCGCGCCCTGTGGTATCTGACCGCCGCCAGCGGCCCGACGGGGTTGAGCGAACAGCTCGACCAGCTACAAATGCCAACATTGGTGCTCACCGGCGACGACGATCGCATCGTGCCCACTCAGCTAAGCGTGCGCCTGGCCAGCGAGTTGCCCAATGCCGAGTTGGTGGTTTTCCCTGCGTGCGGACATGTCCCACAGGAGGAATGCCCGGACCTTTTCCTGAAGGCAGTAAAAGATTTTCTCGCCAGACTGTAGGGACGCCAATCTTGATGCGTTTATGAAGAGCGCAAGAGCCGTTGAGGCCATTCGAAGAAAGAAGGAGTCCGTTTTGTAACCCATCAACGCAAAGCTGCGGTCAGAAGACCGGATACGAACAAGCCCGTAGGATCAACCCACGGGCTTGCTCTATTTTGTCGTCGAGATCATTTAAGCCGGCACCGCCGCCTTGACCTTCTTCTCTCCTTCTGGTGGAGCTTCAGGCGGGACGAAATCCTTGGGCAGCAGCCCCGCTTCGGTGATAATGCGCGGCACGATCTCCTCCCAGCCTACCGCCATCAGGTGGATGCCGTTGACGCCCTGCTTACCCTTGACCGCTTCGATCAACTCCAGGGCAATCTGTACGCCCTCCTCAGCAGCGCCGTCACCTGCGGCCTCCATACGCTTCATGAGCTTCTCCGGGATAAATACGCCAGGAACCTCGTTGTTCATGTACTGTGCCACTTTCAGACTCTTCAGCGGCGTAATCCCGATCAGGATATACACCTTATCCAGGATGTTGCGCTTGGCCAACTCATTCAACCAGATCTCCAGTCCATCCGGGTCATATACCAAGTTGGTCTGGAAGAACTGCGCCCCGGCGTTGACTTTCTTGTGTTCGCGAATGGCCTGAAAGCGCGGTTCCGAGGCGAAGGGCGAGGCGGCAGCGCCGAGGAAATATTTGGGCGGGAACTTCATCGGGCGACCATCGAGATATTTCCCCTCATCTCGCATCCGCCGCAAGATCCACAGCATCTGCACCGAATCGATATCAATGATGTCCATCCGGCCGCGCGGCTCTGGCGCCATCTTCATGCTATCGCCAGACAGGCACAGAATGTTGCGCACGCCCAGGGCATTTGCCCCTAACACCTCCGCCTGCAAACCGACGCGGGTGCGATCGCGGGCGGCGATTTGCATCACCGGCTCGGCGCCGTTCTGCACCGCCAGGGTGCTGCAAGCCCAACTCGACATGCGCGGCGTGGCCGACGGACAATCGGTGAAATTGATAGCTGCTACATAGGGCTTAATCATCCGGATGTTTTCGATCAACTTCTTGGTTGCGGTGGTCTGCGGGGGAGCCACCTCCGAGGTGACCACAAACTCTCCAGCCTTCAGCCGCCGCTCCAGTTCAGATACCGGCTCGGTATAGGCAGGCGGATGATATTCCCTATCGCCCTGCCACCATTCCGGCTGGCGCACCGGGCGAAAGACTGCATCCCACATCATTGTGCGCTTGGCCGGGTCGCGCGAGATCATGCCGGTGATGAAGTTCTTCGTGCCCACCTTGCGCACCTGGTTAATCACGTCCCCCCAGGTTTCGGTGCCCACTTTATCCCAATCCAACGGCGGCAAAACCTCTAACAGCATCTCTTCACGCCCCATCTTGAAGGCGCGGTCGTAAATCTTATACCAGATGCAAGGTCGGGTTTCATCAACGTAGCAGTGCTCTTCGGTGGAGCCACCACACGGACCGTTGCGCGCGCCTTTAGGACATTCCATCGGGCAGATGAAAGCCGTCTCTTGAAGCAGGCAGTTGCCGCACATCCGGCAACCAAACAACGGCCCTTTGACCCACCTTTCGACTGTAGCTAAAGCGCGTCGGCCAAAAGGCTCTCTTTTGAACGGCAAATAAGGCGGCTGCCAACGTCTTCCAGGGGTAAAGCCAGGCATACGATCCTCTCCTTCCTTCACCTGAAGGCACAGCGCACTTGCGGTGCTGCATCGTTGTAAGCCTGAAGTGCGCTGCGCCCCAGTTACCTTGATTCTACTTCACCAGATTTGGAGTTATCCAGTGACATTTGCCATAATAGACAGGTTACATTCCTACTGTTCCAGATAGGAGTCGGCGTAGATCACCTTGTTGAGCAACACCTGGACGGTCTTCCAGATCGCCACCTGCTCCGGATCGCTGAAGTCCACGTCCTCCATCGAAGGCTCTTCCATGTTGGCGATGCGATCGGCGATCTTCAGGCACAGTCTCCCAACGGGGGTGCTGTCGTCCCGCTCTTCGATGATGCGCACCGTCTCCTTGAGTTTTTCGTCCAATGGGTTGGCGATCATCATCTGCAGGCCCACGCCCATCAGCATGGCGCAATACACCCGGTTGATCAGGGGGCGGTTCTGCGCCGGCACCGCATTGGAGACATTCGACAAACCCACCGAGATCATCGGCGGCGGATCCCAGGCGTACTGCAGCGTGCGCACCGCTTCGATCAGGTGCGGACAATATTCCTGGCAGCCAGAGACCGTCAGCACTAGCGGATCGATGATCAGGTCGCTTATCGGAAAGTCGATCTCCAGCATTCGCGGGATCAACGTTTCGACGGCAATGTTCACCCGCTCGTCGGCCGCCACCGGTATGCCCGAGGACCCCATCGTCAAGGCGATCAGCCGAGTGTTGTACTTCTTCGCCAGCAGAGGCACTTTCTCCAGCCGCTCCGGTTCGGCAGAGGTGGAGTTAATGATCGGCTGGGCTTTGGTGACCTTCTTCAGGCCCGCTTCGATGCCTGCCAGATTGGTCGTATCGAAGCTGAGCGGTACATCCACCACCGCCTGAACAACGTCCACCATCCAGGGGAAGACTTCCTCGCCATCCTTCTTTCGCGGCCCAAGGTTCAAATCCAGCGCCTGCGCGCCAGCCTCCACCTGTTTCACCGCCAGTTCCTGGAAAAAGCGAGTATCTTTGTTCGCCAGGGCCTCTTTGACTTTCTCGGAAATGATGTGGATATTTTCGCCTATGATATACATCGTTTGTTTTCCTTTCGATTTCAGCCTGCAAACTGCTTGAGTAATGGGTCACTTCTCACCCGGCGCTACGCTGGGAAAGAGCGACAGGTCTGTATGCGGTAAGAACAGCGCCGACATGAACGCTTCATAGAAGGAATTATCCGCCGAAAGCTCAATATAGGTCATACGCGAGGCGATCTCCTTGATCCGAGCGCGCGCACGGCGGTCCAACAAGGCGTAATAAGCGCCGCGCACCGAGGTATTGCCGAGGAACTTGAAACGATCCCAGGGCATATCGGGCAACAAACCGATCTGCACTGCCTTTTCGACATTAATGTATTTCCCAAACGAGCCGCCGATCAGCATCTCCTCGATCATCTCCAGCGGCACGCCCACCGAATCCGCCAGCACGCGATAGCCAGCAAAGATCGCCCCTTTGGCGCGCAATAGATTATCGATGTCCACATGGGTGATCGTAATGTCCCTGCCGTCTTGCGTCTCCGCTCCCCAGGCGACCACATACTCAGGTCCCTGTTCGCCCTCACGGATGCGCTTTGTGTTCAATTGGGTATTCAAGTTGCCAGCCTTATCGACTACGCCGGTCATGAACATCTCCGCCAGCAACGAGATCAGCCCGCTGCCGCAGATGCCGCGCGGCTTGCCCCCGCCAATCACCCGATAGGTCGGCTCATAAGTCTGCCCGTTGATCCAAACCTCTTCGATCGCACCGCGCGTGGCGCGCATCCCACAGTACACGCCCGCCCCCTCGAAGGCCGGCCCTGCCGAACAGGCGCAGGTCACCAGCCACTCGCTCGATCCAAGAACGATCTCGCCGTTGGTACCCACATCCATGAACAGGGTGATGCGGTTGGTGTCGTCCATGCCGGAGGACAGCACTCCCGCAGTGATATCCGAGCCGACATAACTGGCCACACCAGGCAGGCAGTCCACCACACCCAAGGGGTTGATGATCAACCCCACCTGCTCCCCGGTGAGCAATGGCGCCTGATTGAAAGCGGTGACGAACGGTGAAAGGCGAATCGATGACGCCGGAACGCCCAACAGCAAGTGGATCATGGTGCTGTTGCCCGCGACCACCGCCTTGACGATTTCCTGCGGCTTCACTTCGATCACCTCGCCAAACTCTTTACGACTGGCGCGCTTACACACCGTCTCGAGCAGGGTATTGATCGTGCCCAGCACTAACTTGCGCAGTTCCTCCGCGCCGCCTTCCTTGCTGGCGTACACAATGCGCGAGATGACATCCTCGCCGCGGGCGATTTGGGCGTTGTATTCCGAAGCCTGCGCCTTGACCTCGCCGCGAACCAGGTCAACCAGCCATACTGTCACGGTCGTGGTGCCGATATCGATCGCGACGCCCCACAGCGGCTCATCTTCGTCCACGCGACCAGGCAACACATCGATCAGCCACTCCTCGAGCGCGCGGCCGTCGAAAATCTCGCGCACATCCAGGATGGCCGTCACCTGCCAGTCGCTCTCCCGCAACACCCGCCCCAGCTTCTGCAGAATTGGCAGCGATACATTGACGCTGGTCAATCCAGCCTGCTGGCGTAGCCCGGTCAGCAAGCGACTCAAATCGTCAGTCTGGTCCTCCATGCTCGGCTCGCTGAGCGAGAGTTGCACCCGGCGAATGGTCTGATCGAGGTCAGGATTATAATCCGCCGGTACGGTCACTTCCGCTACGGTCAGATCGGTGGTCAGCCGCCGTTCCAGCACCTCCTGCGGCGGTACATGGATCACTGCATCGCCCTCGACCACCGTTTGGCAGGCCAATGCATAACCCTGCTCGACATCTTCAGCAGTAAGCCGTAACGTACTGCGGCGGCGTACAGCGCCTTCCACTACCTGCACCGTACACCGCCCGCAGCGGCCCTGCCCTCCGCAAGGTTGCCCAATCTCCACGCCCGCCAGGCGCGCGGCTTCGCTGAGCAGCGTGCCGGTAGGCACACGCACCGGTTCAGCAGCGGCGTCGAAGCGGACCAGATGCTCCATATCCCGTTTAGAGCGCTTCCTTCATGAATTTGGGAATATCCACTGCTTCGCGTGGACCGACGCGGACCTCCCAGCCCGGCAACTCTTCTTCCAGTTCGCCGGAAAGCACCGCCACATGCCCGGGCAGCACCACGCGCTTGCGACCGACCTTGTCGGCCACATTGAAGCCTTTGATCGCCTTGGCGATGCGCTCGGCGTCGAACTTGCCCGCCGCCCAGGCGGTCAGCACGCTCATCCCTTCTGCATCGGTCACCACCAGCCAAGCCGGCAGGCCCGAGCCTTCGACTTCGTTGGCCACGCTGAAGTAGGTGATGCTGAAGTTAGTTGTCACCAGCACCGGGCTTTCTGGCTTGGGGCTGTTGATCTCATACACGCCCGGCTGCACCTGGATCGGCTTCTGCGGGTCGGTGTAGATGTTCTGGCGCAACACCAGCAGCGGGTAAACCGTCTCAGGGGCAAAGTTGTCGAGCACAATGAAGCCAGCGTACTTGGTGATCGCCTGCACCGCTGCTTCGGGGCTCTTTGGGAACGCCACCAGCGGGAAACCCAGAGGGCGGAAATTCTTTTTCAGCGCCAAACGGCGAATTTGGGTGCTTATCGCCAGATTGGCACTCAGATTTTCATTCGCCACTCCCAGCGTCAGGTCTTCCAATCCCCTGGCTTTGATCTTCTCCGTCAGCTCGGCCATCCCATCCAGGTTTGGCGCCACTACTGCAAGCGACGCTCCTGCGCCTTTGGCCAGATCAGCCATGGCCTCCCAGTTGGTGGAGTTCGCCGCATACAGCATCGGCTTCTCGCCGGGCAACGCCTTCAAACCCGCTTCCATCACAGCCGGATCATTGCTGATCAGGATCAGCGGACGCTTTGTCGCTTCACGGACTGCCTTCACTGCAGCGGCAAATTTGGCCGCATCGCCGCTCACCGCTTCCAGCGCAAAACCATCCAGGCCAAGCGAGATGCCCACATAGGTCACTGCGTAGGCGTCGGCCTCGGCCACCGCGGCCTTGAGCGCTTCAGGCGCCAGGTCATCGCTATACTTTACAAATAGTCCAGGCTTGTTGTAGAAAGTCTTCTCGTGGCGGAACAACACCACTTCGTTGCCGGCTTTCACCTCGTTGCCATCCGCCTTTAAGGTCACCAGGCGGATCGGCGGCGCGGAGGATTCGGCCAATTGCGCTTTGGATTCTTCGCTGACATACGGGCAGGCCGAGAGTTCGACCTGTTTTGCCGCCAGTTTCATGGCAAACGCCAGGCAGGTGGGAAAACCGCATTCCTTGCAGTTGGTCTGCGGCAACAGTTTGTAGATTTGAATACCCGAAAGTGCCATTTTCACATCTCCATTTCTGGGAAGAGTCGTTAATGCAACGTCAGGTTGCCCTGCCTAAAGTTCGACCACCGGCGTCATCAGTTCGTCGATAGCAGCGCGCACTCGCCGGATGCTCTCCGGATGGCGGAGAATGATGACCTCTGCGCCGGATTCGAGCAGGGTTACCGCAGTCATGGTTTCCCAGTTAATGGCGCGTTTGAGCCAATCGCCCCAGGCCTCTGGCACACCATTGCCCACCTTCGATTCCTTGGTCTTCCAGGCTTCGAAACCCGGCGTGACCAGCATGGGGAGCTGAGTCATGGCGTCGCCCTGCAAGGCAGCCAGGCGCAGGCGCTCCATCACCGAATAACCATACTCGATCCCGTATCCCAGGGCGCCCGTGGTCGGGTCCATCAGGATGCGATCGAGCGGCAGACCCATATCGCTGATCAAGATGTTCAACTGCTTGGCCAGGTTGACATCCATGGGAGTGCGGGCGCTGACCAGATGCCCATTTGCCATTGCCGTCGCCACGATTGTGCGGTAGTTTTTATCCTCGCAGATGCCCAGCACCAGGCGTTCGCCTTTGGTAGCCTCTGCCACAGGAACCAGCAAGGCATTGTCCATCTCGGCTTGCCCCGGCCCAAAGACGATCAACGGCAGGCCAGTAGCGCCTAGAACCGCCTTGACCGCCGCCACGGCAGCTTCAGGGGTGTTCGGGTTGCCATCCTTGTCCGTCAAGCTGAGGGTTATTTGAATCAGATCCGCCCCGGCTTCCTCGCCAGCCTTCGCCCATTTGGCCGGATCGTCGATCACCTGGCTCCATTCCTGCAGCAGCAATGGAGACCAGTCATCGGGACGCCGATCGCGAATCTCCAGGCCAACCACCGGGCGATGCGGCATCGGCGCTTCGAGATGCAGGAAGGGCATCGATTTCTCGCCGCCGACAGTGATGGATCTGGCACGTGTGCCGCCTTCTGCGGGCGTGGCGCCAAAGGTCACTTCGCGGACGCTTCCAGGCCATTTGTCTTTCAAGATTTCGACAGGCATATTTTTCTCTCCATGAAAGGTCAGAGTAGAAACTTTTTGATCCTTGCGGCGGTCCGGCCGAGCCGAAGACCATTCACTCGCTCATTTTACTCCACAGCTTGATTGCGGCGACGCGCCGCATCACGTCTTTGGATGAACGCTTCCAACGGCGACTGACGTGCGGCGCGAATTCCCAGGTCTCGCAGTTCCTCCTTCGTGCGAGCGCCCAACAAGCGCAATAAATGCTGATAAGTGATCAACGCCGCGGGGTATTCGATGCCGCCGGCATGGTGCATCAGATACAACACTCGCACCTTGCGGTCCAGCATCAATTGCGCGGCTGCCTTGAGCGGGATGTCTGGCGGCGCCTGAGGTATCTCATCGCACATGACCTGTTCCGCGGTCAACCCTTCACCACCCTGTCCTGCATAGGCGCGCACCAACTCCTCCTGGCCAACATACCCCAAAGCGTGCCCGTCAGCCGGGTCCAGCACTACAACTGCCTCCAGAGCGTACTCTAAAAGCAGGCGCGCAACATCGCCAATCGGTGTATCTGGACTGCAAGTCGCCACACCGACGGTCATCAGGTCGCGCACCAACTCAGGGTTTGCGCTGTGATTTTCTGACATGCCAAGAGCCCTCTGAGGAGCCGTCGGGTATGCCAGACAAGCCAACCGGTTGATTTGCCTGGCATACCCAAACGGTCAGGCTCTCCGAGGTTAGAACATCGGCTCCATCACCAGAGCCGGATGGTTGTGCTCCTCCAGCCAGGCGAGCAGTTCTTCGACGGTTGTCACATTGCGCTCGTCGGCGATTTTATCCAGCAGATCTGGGTCGCCCTCGCGTGCCGCTGCAGCCTTAAGCTCTTCGGCCATGGTCTCTTTGAGGATGCTGCTCATCCACACCACGCGCTTCAGGCCGCCATCTGCAGCAATGAACTTGGGGCTGACCAGGTAGAACTTACCTACACCCATCACGCCCGGCGTCTGCAAGCCGCCGCCAGCGATGCCCGCCAGCGTGCTGAAGGTCATCCCGGCTGGCGTCATGCTGGTGTCTTCACGGCTGACCACCATCACACCGTTGGCTTCGGGGATCAGCATGACGATGCACTCGAAACAGCCGCACGCCGTCATCGGGTTTTCCATGATCGAGTACATCGCGACTTCCTGTACCACGCCATGCGAACCGATCTTGGCATATTCATTGGTGCCGGTCCAATAGCCTTTCACCGGGTCGACGACCTTGCCCAGCTTGATCGGTTGGTTAGGCCCAGTGGGGTTGATGTTGTACGAGGCTTTGCAGTCCAGCCAGTTGTACGCCCCGCACAGGCCCAGACGCTCCGGACTGACCACGCAGACATGGTTGGGGGCGAAGGATTGACACAAGGTGCAGGAATAGAATTCGTCCACCTTGTCATCGGTCAGATCCGCCAGGCGTTTGTTGCGGAAGTCGTAGGCCTCGCGAGCCTTGGCCAGCCATTCCTGCACCTTCTCTGGATCGGTGTAGATCGTCACCTGGACTTTATCCACGATCGCGCCGAAGTCGGTCTTGAAACGGGCGTGCAGAATCTTGCCGAAATGCTCCAGGTTGAAACCCTTCTCAGCAGCGGCATTAGAAATACGGATCCAGGCGATGTCGCGCTGACCGATGTGCTGGATGCCCGAAGCGCCATTGATAAAGTAGTGGATCTGGCGCTCGAGCACCGGCTCGAAGTCTTGCTGCATCTGCCGCCCGGCCACTTTGACCACAATCCCCATGTCCATGTGGCCCTGGGGTGGGACATCGCTGAAATCCGGACCGACGACCTCGACCTTGCCATCCACCACTTCATCCAACGGGGCCATGTGCAGGTATTCGAAGCAGCGCGAATACTTGCCGCCGAATTCGATGCGCATGTCGGCCTTGCGCACCACTTCGCCCTCGAAGGCCGAGCCATACGGCACCGGCACCGGCACATCGGCCACTTTGACCTTGACCCCGCGCACCTCGATGCACTTTTGCACCAGGCGCTCGGCGCGCTCCAAATCATCCTTGCCCTCGATCTCATTAAACGGCATGCTGACTACATGCTCATAGCGCGTGATGCCGGTGGGCAAGATCTCCGGGATCACCGTGTCGGCGATGACCGGAAAGCCGAAGTTGATCGCTCCGGCTGCGGCAGCATATTTCAAATCGTCCACCTCTCCCAGAGCGAGGACGAAAGCGAAGACGCGCTCTTTGTTATAGAGCAAGATTTCACGCGCCTGCCCGCCCTTCAGGCCGCCAAAGGTCAGCGCCGAGCGGGTGGCAAAGCCCAGGGCGTAAACAGCGCTGATCGTATCAGTGCCGAAGGGCACGGTATAAGTGTCGTAGCCAAGCTCGACGCCTTCCTCGATCAACTGGTGGATGATGCTGCGCCCGTTCACGTTGCCCGAGAGGAAGCACAAGATGTTGCGTTTCTGGAGTTCGCGCACGATCTTAACCGCCACCTCGTTGGACTTGGCACAGCCTACAATGGCCGCGAAGCCGGGCATACGCCCATCGACGAGTTGGATGCCCCACGAGCGCAACTGGATATCGTCAATCGGACCGTTCAAATGTCCATCCAGCCCGCTGCCCCCCCGACCATTGTCCGGGCTGGTGAAGGCCGTGCCGCCAGCAAGCTGGAATCCGGGCATCGGCTCCGGCTGCAAACCATAGACAAAACGGATGGCCTCGATGGCCTCAGCGGCGAACAAGGTCGCCATGCCGCAGTCCAGCGTCTCACCCAGATAGGGCGTCCAGTGCTTCTGCGAGGGGATGGGGTGCAGAAGCTGGCGGGCGCGCTTCAAGACTTCTTCCAACTGGCCCAGCGTTGAGACCTCAATCCCGGTCATGCCCAGGATCACAGGCAGATAGTAAGCCGTGTTGGGGAAAGCGACTTTGGTATCCGGGCCTTTTTCGGCCAGGGCCTTTTGGAGCAACAACTCCGCTTCAGTGACCAAAGCGTTGGCACCGCGAATAGCACGAGTAGCGATGTAACGGGACATAGTGTAACCTCTTCGTCTGTTCGCCGCTCAGTCGGCGGCAACACCATACACGGCCTGTCGGCGTTCCATCACCGGCAGTTTTTCGACCTCGATCATGCGGGAGTCCCCGCTGCGCCCGAATTTGTTCGGGTCATAGGCTGGCAGCCCCAGGGCGGCGCGTTTCTTGTCGATATGCGCCAGGGTGCGTTGGATCATTTCGTCTGGATCGGCGATGAATTCCATCTTGCCGCCATAGAGCTTCTCCCAGCCTTCACTGATGTAGCGCAAGACGATGTCGCTATCGGCGACGCGATCGGGCATACCGCTGATCGGCGACGAGCCGCCGAAGATAACGTAAACCCCCGAAGCCACACAATATGTGCCGATTGAGAGCGCCTTCTCGCTCATCCACTCTGGCGCCAGGCCTAGAGCGGGAATCTGATCGATGTCATCGCCCAGGCCGCCTTCTTCCACCATCTGCGTCAACACAGTCAGGATACGAGAGTTGTCCACGCACGAGCCCATATGCAGCACTGGCGGGATGCCTACTGTCTCGCAGATCTCACGCAATCCAGGCCCTACTTTCTCCAGCCCAGCCTCGCCCAGCAACAGCCCCAGCTTGGCGCTGGCAATAGCGCCGCAGCCGGTCTCCACCACCAGCACGTCCTGCTTGAGCAGCTCCTGAGTGACGTAGGTGTGCAGGTAATCTTGCTTGCTGCGCGGGTTATTGCAGCCTACAATTGCCGCCACGCCGCGGATGCGCCCGGTCATGATGGCATCATTTAGCGGCCGGAAAGACGCTCGATACGAGCCGCCGAGCATGTAGTTGATGTACTCATGCGAAAAGCCCGGGATCAGGTCTTCGCGCACTTTAGGGATATGCGTCTTGCCGCGATTCTTATAGTTGTCGATCGCCGTCTTCAGGATGCTCTTGGCAATGGTCAGCGCCTTGTGCTCATCAAATTCGATATGCACTGCGCCCTTGATGCGCACCTTGGGCGAGGTGGTAATGATCTTGGTGTGGAAGTTGCCCGCCAGATCGACCAGCGCCTGCATGATGCACTGCACATCCACCACCATCGCCTCCACCGCCCCGGTCAGAATCGCCAGTTCCTGATGCAGGAAGTTGCCAGCTGCCGGGATGCCCTGACGCATCAGGATCTCGTTGGCTGTACAGCAAATGCCCGAAAGATTGATCCCCTTAGCCCCCGCCTTTTGAGCGTATTCGATGATCTCAGGATCCTGTGAAGCCGCCACCACCATCTGACTCAGCGTCGGCTCATGCCCATGGACGACAACATTCACCATGTCCTCCTTGAGCACCCCCAGGTTCGCCTGACCAAGAATCGGCGCCGGGGTCCCGAACAGGATATCTGAAATATCGGTGGCGATCAGGCTGCCGCCCCAGCCATCCGCAACCGCAGTGCGCACCGCATGCTGCAAGATATGCTCCGGATCCTGGTCATCGCCGATGTGCGTGCGATGCAGCGCCTCCACCACCTCACGATCCACGCCGCGCGGCATCACGCCTTTCTCTCGCCACAGTTCCTGGCGTTTCTTAGGGGCGCGCCGGGTAACCACAATCTCGCCCTTCTGCTGGCCAAACTGGCTAATATAAAGGTCGGCCAGGTCATTGGCAACCTCGCTGGGCGAACGCCCTTCGATCTTGATCCCATAGAACGCCGCCACCGTGCGCAGTTTGGCCACATCGCGGATGATGTAACCCTCGGCTTCGCCATTGGCGACGGCCTTCAAGGTGAAGGCCATATCCCGCCCATGATCCGAGTGCGCCGCAGAACCGGCGGCAATGGCGCGGATAAAATTGCGCGCCTGGATGGTGTCAATCGTCGCCCCGCATACGCCAGTCTGCCCTTCTTTGGTCAACCGACAGGGCCCCATACCGCAGATCTTGCAGCACATGCCCGCGCCGCCGATGTTGCACGGCACCATTTCATCCGCCCGCTGGAACGCCGTGGAAATGCCCAGTTCATCGGCGCGGATCAGCATCTGCTGTGCCGCCGGGTCGGCGGTCTGTTCTTCGTAAGTCCGTTTACCTTTGGCCATTTTCATTCCTCCATCTTGCTCTTAATCACCCCAAAGCCCGGGCAATTCCACAGCGGTCTGCCCGAATAGCTCACCTTTTGTGCAAAACTGACCACCTGACGGCTGGTCTCGAAAACCTGAGTGTGACGAAAATAGGAAGGAGCCTGATCCTTTTGAAGGTACGCCGGCGCGCTGATCTCCTGGGGCAGCATCCATTCTCCCAGGTAACCAGCCTCGCCTAATTTTCGAGCGAGCTCCTCCTCGCTGACTTTCTCATCATCGTAAGTGACATCGACAATGCGAAAAGCGCTGCTTGCATAGACATCTTCCACGCCGGGGGTTTCGAGCAAAATGCGCCGCACCTCCAGGACATGGTGATCCCCATACAGAGCAGGAGTATCGAAAGTGACCGTTTTTTTCATTTTTTCTCCTTCCTGCAGAATTTTGATGTTGATTCTCCGCTTACAAAGAACAGCGCCTGGCAAGACGACGCTGCATCGTCGCCCCAGGCGCCTTTAGGCCATTGGGTGAGCAGATGATCTGAACGCATCCTTGCCATAAACACCTCTAAGAACTGCCTCACTATAGCAAACTTAGCCATATATGACAAGTGACAAATATTACATATTTATGACATGACAAATATTACGTTTTCGGTATAGATAGGCTGGTTACATCGGGCTTCAGCGCCATCGCGCCGATGTAACGCGAGATGAACTGGGGATCCTGATCCAGATCGACCTGGACAGCGCGCGCCGCCAGCGCTTCGCCCAGCGCGAATCCTTCGTCGGAGAGAAACATCGCCGCGCCCAGGCCAGCGCCATTGGCGATCGTCTCTACCCGTTGCGGATCGACCGGCGGGATCATACCCAAGCCGATGGCCGAATCAACATCGATCTGCCCGCCAAATGAGCCGGTCAGGATCACCCGCTCCAGGTCTTGCGGCGTCAGTTTCAGGCGGGCCAGCAACGTGTCCACTGCCGCGCGTATGGCGCCCTTGGCTTTTTGGAGCTCCCGGATATCCCACTGATTGAGCGCCAGACGCCCGTCATCCACCAAGAGAATGCGCCGCCAGCCTTGTTGATCCACCACTACACGCTCGGACATCACCGGCGGGCGGCGGGCGATACGCCCGTTTTCTTCGATCACCCCAGCCTTGCGCAGTTCGTGAACCAGGCTGAGCAGCCCCGAGCCAGTGACGCCCACCGGCGGCTCATTGGCGATCGTCTCGAAGTGAAACTGCCCGTCTTGGATCTTGACCGCTGTGATCGCCCCATCTACCGCACGCGTGCCGCAAGAGATGAACACTCCCTCGAAAGCTGGGCCAGCCGCGGTGGACGCAGTCAAGATCTCTTTTCCGTCGGTGACCAGCACTTCGCCGTTGGTACCCAAGTCGATCGCCGCCATTGGACCGCTGGGCTGGTCGAAGCGGAAATAGGCCAGACAGGCCAGCGCATCCGAGCCAACGAACCCGCCGATCAGCGGCGGCAACATCACCTGCGCTCCAGGTGGAAAGATACCCCCCATCAATGAGGCTGCATCACGCATTGCCTCTCGCCGCACCGGTTGGAAGGGCTTGGCTGCCAGCGTATCCACCGGCAGCTTCGCCAGCAGATGATGCATGGCCACGTTTCCCACCACCGTCACCCGTGTAATGCGGCGCTTGACCCGCTCTGAGAGCTTGAGCGAATCCACCGCCTGGTTGATCGAGGCCAACGCCAGGCGGTGCAACCGCTCGGCGTTCTCGGCGCTGTGCAGCGCGGCCGAAATGCGCGAAATCACGTCCGCGCCAAAGACGGTCTGCTGGTTCAAGCTGGCCCCGCCGGCGCATACCTCGCCATCATCCAGAATGGTCAAGAAGGCTGCCACCGTGGTCGAACCCAGGTCGATCGCCAGACCGAGCGGCGCATCGACGCGCTTATAACGCTGGCTGGTGCGGAAGATCTTGTTCGAATACACCACAATGGGCGCCAGCACGATGCGGGCGTCGCCCTGAAGCCGCGCCCGGCAGGCCAGGCGGTTGTCCAGCGCCAGTTCGCCTGGGGTGAGGTGCTCTCGCTCGATCTCGTCCGGCGGAGCGACTCCGGCTTCGACCAGCACCTTACATTTGCCACACGTCCCCCGTCCCGCGCACGGTTGTTCCAACGGCAGCCCGCTGCGGGCGATCGCCTCGCCGATCACGCCCCCCAGCGGCGCTTCAACCGTCTGGACCTGTTCTCCATACACTACCGTAACTTTGGGCATGGCTATTTCCAGCGGATGAACTGGTTCTGTTTCAACTCACCGCCCGGCGGCACAACGACGAAATCATCTCCAGCCAGTTCCAACGCCTGTGCCACCTGCCCCAGCCGCCGCAGGTATTCGTCCGAACCCAGGATTTCATCATAGCGCACCCCCCACTGAGCGCAATACTCCGCCACCTCCCTGGCCAGCGGACGGTACTTTTCCAGGTCACCCGCCTGGTGCGCCACCAGCGCCAGCCGTTTGTAGTGGCGGTACTGCGTATCCATCAGCCATTGCGCCTGCTTCTCGCCGTACTTTTCCACATACTTTCGGTACTCCGCCAGCGGGTTGGTGCCTGACTCCAGCCAGCCCTTGCTCAGGTAGTAAGTGCCAGGCGTGTCGGTGAACTCCCTCTGATATGCTGTATAGGAGCCGAGCAGGATAGCGATGCAATCATCGGTGCGCGGCACCAGCAAAGTATGCAGCCCGGCCTTGATCCCATGCAGCCCATTACCACACAGCCCATAGCCCAGCACGATCAGGCTCGGCTCGCCGACGCGGTCGATTTGCTCCTGCAGCGCGCTCTTCAGATTGCGCGGCACAGCGTGCAGCCCGTAATCCAGGAAGGTGATCTCGCCTGCCAGCCCGTCGGGCAGGTAGGCCTCGATGAAGTTTTGGAAGACTTTGCAGGCGATGACGACGACCGGCTGCGCGCTCATGCGGCGACTCCTGGGTGGGTGTGGAAGAACGGGAGAATTATAGCGTAAAAAGCGTTTGCGTGTAGGGGCGAAGCATCCGTCGTCTGGGCGGCTTTAATTTTTTGTGGCCTGCCCGCCAGATGCTTCGCCCTTACCTACTGTATAATCAACAGTTGAAGTGCACCCGTCGCGACCCCGGAGAGGTCACTCATGATCGAAATACGTAAGCTCTCTAATGAGGACAACTTCAAGAACCTGATCTACTTATCGCGAGAATTCTTTCAGGAATACCAGGCCTATCACAAAGATTTTTTCGCCCTCGACGAGCTGAAAGATGAGCATATCATCGACTACTTTTCATCTTTTTGCGACCGCACCACCCGGCAGGCGTTCATCGCCCTGGACGAGGGACGGATCGTAGGTTACATCACCGTCTATGTGAAAGAACAGGCCGATTACTGGCAGGTCAAGAGGCTAGGGGAGATTTCCGGCCTGATGGTGCAGAAGGAACACCGGCAGCAGGGGATCGGGAGGCGTCTGCTCGACCGGGCGAAGGATTTCTTTGCCGCCCAAGGAGTGAAGTATTACACTGTGTACACCGCGGTCGAAAACCGGACGGCTTTGGACTTCTACCGACAGAACGGCTTGGCGCCGTTGTATACGACGATGGTGGGTGAGATTTAAAGGATATCGGGAAAGTGTCATCAACAGCCGGTTTGCAACCAGCTTCCCGCGCCAGCCCAGCATTCATTTGCGGGCAAACTTCCACCCCCGTAGACCCAGAAATCCTTTACTTCTCCTCACTCTCCATCACCTTGTACACCACATCGCCTTTGCGCACCGGCTCGATCACCTTCAGCGCCACTTCCATGCCAGGGCCGACGACGCTCACTTTCTGATGATTGATCTCCATCGAACCGACGTGCTGCTCGAATTCCGTGGTGCGCCCGAGGATGCAAATTCGATCACCGATGCGAAGTTCATCGGAGAGTTCGATGACCGCCACACCGAGGCGGCTGAAATAATGCGTGACTTTGCCCACCCGAATGTCCATGTTTCACTCCTTCAGGAAACTGAGTCTCAACAGGTGACATGAAACAACCCCAGGATTGCACCCTGCGATTGATTCCAGAGCCGTATCGCTTGAGGCGTCGGCAAAAGCTGAACCGGACAATTCCTGGCCCGGAAATAGGCTGCGGCCTCGTCCGAAAGTTTGACCATGCCGCTCTGCCCTGACCCAATGATCAGTCCTTCTGCGCCTTCCTCATAGATATATTTGGCCTCGTCCAGTGAGATGACATGCGAAGTGCCGTAGATAGCTTTGGACAGCTTCTTCTTGCGCTTCTTCACCTCGCCATCCAGACGGATGATGACATCGTTTTCGAAGACCTCTCCTTCGATTTTGATTTGCCCAAATCGAGTCGAGTCAATAGTTGGTTTCATCGCTAGACTCCTGAATTGACCATCTGCTAACCGCGCAGGCTTGCTCTAATCGCACGCAACCGCCACGAAGCCCATTCACCAGATCCACAACGGCGGCCGGCGCTGATCCAGCCGCTTCAGCCCGGCCTGCCGCGCCAGCCTGACCGCCTCCGCGTACTCCTCTGGCCTGATCGGTCGATTCAATTTGGCGAACTGGTTGGGATAGCGCTTCACGTTATAGGCCGGTCGGTACTGATCCATCAAATTCAAATAGGTGTTCGGCGAGATCTCCTCCGCCAGGAAGCGCACAATCTCCTCGGTGCCCGCCAGTCCGTTGGGCAGCACCAGGTGGCGTACCAGCAGGCCGCGCTGCGCCAGGCCGCGCTCGTCGATCACCAGATCGCCCACCTGCCGATGCATCTCCTTCACCGCTGCCTGATTGGCCTGCGGATAGCGCGGCGCCTTGGAATACAGCCGGGCTGACTGTGCGCTAGCATATTTCATATCCGGCATGTAAATATCGATCACCCCATCTAACAGGCGCAGGGCGCTCAACGAATCGTATCCACCCGTGTTGTATACCAGCGGCAGGCGTAATCCAGCTTTTGCAGCGATCAGCACCGCCGCCAGGATCGGCGCCACCACGTGGGTCGGCGAGACAAAATTGATGTTATGGCAGCCGAGATCCTGCAATTCGAGCATCACCGCTGCCAGATCTTCCGGCTCGACCAGCTCACCAGCGTCCGTCTGGCTGATATCGTGATTCTGGCAATATTGACAACGGAGATTGCAACGGGCGAAAAAGATCGTCCCCGAACCGCGCCAGCCGCGCAACGGGTCTTCCTCACCCAGATGCGGCCCATAGCTGCTCAATCGCGCTCGCTCGCCGGTGCGACACACCCCCAGGACCCCCGCCCGGCGGTCCACTTTGCACTCCCAAGCGCACAAATCGCAGTGGGACAAACGCTCGTAAGCCTGTGCTACTCGCGCCGCCAGCTCGCCGCTGCGCAGCAAGCTCAGATACGCCGGCTCGAAAGCCTGTCCCATCGGATCACCTCTTACGGCCCCATCAGCGCCGGGCTGCTCCAACGATTGTTTGTCTAAAGCAAACCTGCTCCTAAATTTTAGTATACCAGAAATCTATACGCGCTGTACCTGAGATCGACAGGCAGCGACCAGGGTCGTTGATCCAACCCCGATCAGTGGAAACCACATGATACAATAAGCTGTTACAAGACACAGGCACAGGAGCACAGTGATGATACAGACCCTCCAGGATTATCTGCAATCCGGCAAATTACTCCTCGCCGATGGCGCTACCGGCACCATGCTCATGGCCGCCGGACTGCCCCCCGGCGCTGCGCCGGAGCTCTGGAACGTCGAGCGACCGGAGCAGATTATCGCCTTGCATCGCGCCTACCTGGAGGCAGGCTCACAGATCATCCTGACGAATACTTTTGGCGGCAGCCGCATCAAGCTGGAGAAGTTCGGGCTGGGCGAGCGGGCGCGCGAACTGAACCTGGCCGCCGCCGATCTAGCCCGTCAGGCCAGCCATGGCAGCGCCTATGTGGCAGGCGATATCGGCCCCACCGGGGAGTTGATGCGGCCGTTAGGTCCTCTGTCCTACGACGCGGCTCTGCAAGCGTTCAGCGAACAGGCCGCGGCCCTGGCAGAGGGCGGCGTGGACCTGATCTGGATCGAGACCATGACCGATCTGAACGAGGCCAAAGCCGCCGTGACCGCCGCACGGCAGGCCGCCGACCTGCCCGTCTTTTGCTCGCTGAGCTTCGGGCGCAAGGCGCGCACCATGATGGGCGTCAGCGCCCGCCAGGCCGCCCAGGAACTCTGGCCGCTCGGATTGAGCGCTATCGGCGCTAACTGCGGCGAGGGCCTGGAAATGATCCCCGAAGTCCTGCGCCAGATGCGTGAAGTTCTGCCTGATGCCCCGTTGATCGTCAAGCCCAACGCAGGGCTGCCCAGGCTGGCCTCCGGACAGACAGTCTATGACCTGAGTTCGGACGATTTTGCCCGGCAGATGAAAGAATTTATTGCATTGGGCGCGCAGGTAGTTGGCTCGTGCTGCGGCAGCAGCCCGGCTTACATTGCTGCACTGCGCAGTATCCTTACGTGAGACCTGCTCTAAAACTTAGCGGCCTCTGCCCGTAGCCCATTCGCGCAGCTTCTTCAGGTTCTGGTACCAGAACGAGGCGCCCTGAGCGATGGCCACCCAGGAGATCAGGATGCCCAACAGTTTCACCAGCCACGCTTCGGCGCTGCCTGGCAGCGGAGCAGACCAGATCAGGGGAATCGCCATCGCCTGCAAACTGTTCAGATAAGCGATCGCAGACTCCTCGGCCAGGCCCTCTTGTTCGACGATCTGATTGGCCTGTTGCACCAGGGCGTTGCGCGCTACCGGCTCCAGATAAAGGTAGCGTGAGATCTGGATCGAGTCAACCCCCAACACCAGAGCAATCGCCAGCGAAATATAGATCACGATTCGCCGGGCGTGCTGCTTGTACAATGCCGAGACGCCCGCCATCGTATCGTCGAACCAGCGCTCAATGCGGCTGCGCATCTCCTGTACTGTGGACACCCCCGAATTCAGCATTTCGGTCAGGCTACGCTTCAGGTCTCCATCCGGAAGCTGGCCAATCGCCTTCTGAAGATCTGCCAGGGTAGGCTGCGAGGCCACCCCGCTGGTCAGCGTGCTCAAAAAGACCATCGAAAAGGTATCCGAGGCGATCTCCTCGACCTTGAGCAACTTTTTCCCCGAACCAAAAAAGTTCAGCCTCTGGGGTCGCAGCAGCTTGATGAGCGGATGTTCCTGGATTTTCTGAACCATTGACGGGTCTTTGAGCAAATCGAGCAATCCCTCCTCTAAGGCCTTAGCGCGCAACTCTGTAAAGCGCAAGATTTGAGAGGAAATGTAAGAGACCACCAGGCTCAACACATAGTAGATCAACGCCAGGCCAATCGCCACTTCCAAAATGGATGAGATAGACAGTTGCATCGCGGCCTCCTTTCTGCCAGATGAATCTTAGATCAACTACCAACGCAAGTCAAGCACTATCCGCGCAGATCATCGTAACTCCAACTGGATATCCGTTATAATTGGTCGTGCAAGGGCAGGAAAGGCCATCTCGTCAACTCGACCCATGATCCGCACGCCAGCTTACCCCACTCTCTATCAGATCAATGCTCGCACCTGGTTGAACCACTGCGCCCGCCTGGCAGGGAATATAACCTCCCTGGCGGATATTCCTGACGCGGAGCTGGATGAAATTGCTGAGCTGGGTTTCGACTGGGTGTATCTGCTCGGCGTCTGGCAGCGCAGCGAATTAGGCCGACGAATGGCTCAACGCGACGCCCGGCTGCGCCAGGAGGTTTTACAAAATATTCCAGATCTCCGAGAAGAGGAAATCTGCGGCTCTTGTTTTGCCATTACCGCCTATCAAGTCAGCGCTGACCTGGGCGGCGAACCCGCGCTGGCGCGATTACGCGAACGGCTGCATCAGCGCGGCCTGCGCCTGATGCTGGATTTCGTCCCCAACCACACCGCTATCGACCACCCCTGGGCGTGGAGCCAGCCGGAATTCTACATCGCCGGAGATGAATTGAGCCTGCGGCGCGAACCCAAGAACTATGTGCGCGTGCCAACGGCTCAGGGTGAACGCATCCTGGCTCACGGACGGGATCCGCATTTTCCCGGCTGGAATGACACCCTGCAACTCAATTACGCCAACCCCCAGGTTATCGAAGCGATGACCCAGGAACTCCTCAGCGTCGCCGAACGGTGCGATGGCTTGCGTTGCGATATGGCGATGCTGATACTCCCGGAAGTCTTCGAGCACACCTGGGGACAGCGCCCGGCGCCTTTCTGGCCGTATAGCATCGGGTTGCTGCGCCAGCGCCAGCCGGATTTCGTGCTCCTGGCCGAAGTGTACTGGGATCTGGAATACACGCTTCAGCAGCAAGGCTTCGATTACACCTATGACAAACGCTTATATGACCTGCTGCTGGAAGGCCGCGCCCAGCCGGTGCTCCATCACCTGCGGGCAGACCTGGGACGCCAATCTCGTATGGCCCGCTTTTTGGAGAATCACGACGAGACGCGCGCCGCCGCGCTCTTTCCCCTGGACATGCACCGCGCTGCAGCGGCGGTGGCCTACCTGGCGCCTGGCCTGCGCTTTTTCCACTCCGGCCAGCTCGAAGGCCACCGTCTGAAGGTGCCAATGCAACTCTGCCGAAGCCCACAAGAGCCGGTTGACCCCCTGGTACACCACCTATACCGTCGTTTGTTAGACTGCCTGAAGCAACCTGCCCTGCGCCAGGGAGAATGGCTGTTGCTGGAAGCGCTTCCTGCCTGGGAGGGCAATCCCACCTGGAGCGACTTCATTCTGTACACCTGGCATTACCACGAAACATTGCTGCTGGTAGCCGTGAACTACTCCCCCCACCCAAGTCAGTGCTATGTTCGCCTGCCCTACCCCTGGCTAAGAGGTTGGGAATGGCGACTGGAAGATCGGCTTGGCCCGGAAGTGTATCTGCGCGCCGGCGAAGAAATCACGGGGCGCGGCCTGTACCTGGATCTGGCCCCCTGGAAAGCCCACGCCTTTAACTTTCAACCGGTTCGGTAAAATGCCAGAGACAAAATCAGGCCGCTGATACTCGAGCGGCTCGAAGAGATAGGCAAATATTTTAAGGTTAAAAATAGAACAAATATTCTATTTTATGCTATAATCTGTGGTGCTGTCTCCTTGCGAAGAGGGCGAGCAGACCCCATAACGGCAGAAAATCGGCAGACCCTCATTCTCCTCCTCCGGCTGCTCGCCCTCTTCAACTCACTTGCTTAGCGGCCGGGGCAGGGCAGGTTGATATAGATCGGAGCCGATTTCTCGCAATCGGTAGTGTAACGCCAATCCCCCGCCGAGCATCCGCAGCCGATGGGCAACACCTTGCCAACGATCCGACCACATTGCATGTAGATGATCGTCTCGCCATAAGAAGGGAATATCGGATACGACCCTCCAGCGCCCGCGCCAGCCCTGCAGGCTCGTTTCGCGCCAAAGCCCATTCCGCTGGCTGCGGCAGGCTTTTCGGGCCGCTGGAGTTGCAGGCTTACTTCGGTGACCTTTTGGGCAAAGACAGGGACATCTTCCACCTGGGTCGCTTCACTATAATCCGACTCGGCAGCCACATGGTAATCGCCTATCTTCAAACCGGCGAAGAGATGCGTCTCTCCGCTCAACTCAGCTCCTGCCACCGGCTTCCAATCCTGATCATAGATGATCACGCTGACCGGATAATTTCCCCAGTAGCTGCGCTGGACTTTCACCTTAAGCTCTCCGTCGAACTGCGCCCCCGATTTGACCGCAGCCATTCCTTCCCCTGCCTGCGCCGCAGGCGCATAGGCGATCAGACCGAAACAGAGCATAAACCCAAACACAACCCACAAAAACCGCGCCGTCTTCATCGTTCACCTCCAACGCTATTTTCATGGATTTATTCTGACCTGTCAATGGCTACTCTGAGGCGCGCTTGAGCACATCTTCAGAAATTCGGCGTTCAGGGATGATCTTTAGAATTTGCTAAAGGCAGGTTGGTCTTCTACGCCACAGTTTATAATTGATTTCACGATGAATATGTCTTCCTTCAGGGTCGCGTGCCTGCTATTTCTGGTGATTGGCCTGACGATGCTGGGGTTCGCCCAACCAACTCGAGCGCAAACCGAAGCGCCAACCCCGTCACCGACCCCGCTGACCGAAATCCCGCCTGGCTTTCGGTTGATCGACGCTGCCCTGGGCGTCCAACTCTACCGCAAAGATTACGCCAATGGCAGCCCCGACTTTGTTCAGGTGATCGACCTGAGCCAGGGCGCACGCCTCGAGTTGCTCTTCGGGCAGATCACAGAGCCGCGCCCGGAGAAAGGCGCTTTCGGCGGCCCCGATCCTCGGATGACTTCCCCTGCGTTGCAGACCTACTGGCAACAGACCTTGAGTCAGGAGCCTCACGCCTTTTGCGTTACCAATGGCGCCTTCTTCTATATGCCAGAATATCCTACTCGGCTGGCTTTTCCGCTCAAAGTGGATGGTCAGGTAATCACTGAAGGCTGGGGAATCGATACCTATATTGATCAGAAGCTGATCCTGGAGCTTTGGCCAGATCGCGCTCAGATCCAGGAACTCAGCCAACAGGCGCTCTACACTTCGGACGCTCCAGACATCCTGGGAGGTCTGACAGAAGACGCCAACAAGCGCGCCAGATACGCCGTCGGGCGCACTTTCGTCGGAGTGGACGATCGCAATGACGACGGCGAGCAAGAGTCTGTGCTCATCCTGAATACCCAGACGGCTGTGCAAGCCAGCGCCGCGGCGGTGCTGCGAGATTTCGGCGCCGATCAGGTGATGATGTTGGACGGCGGTGGATCGACGCAACTGCTCTGCAAAAGCGGCTGGCACATTCGATCCGACCGGCCCATTCCCCAGGCGCTGGCGGTGATCGCAGCAAAACCACCCCCCGTCTCGATGCAAGTGGTGCGGCAGCCGGATTGGACGGTGTTGGTGCAGGGCGAGGCGTTTCCGTTCTCGTTAGAAGTGCGCAACACCGGCGTGGTGAGTTGGACCAACCGGACCACGCAATTCGAGTTGGACCCAGGGACGTTGGGAATATCGCGTTGGATGCCTGTAGAGGAAACCATCGAACCAGGCGAGCGGGCAGTTTTCACAGATACTTTACGGGGGCTGTCTCGTCCTGGGATCTACACCACCCCGGTTGACTGGCAAATCATCCACGAAGGAAAGGCCTATCCGGGCGAAAGGTTCGAGGCGACAGCCATCGTCTTGCCCCGGGAGCTTGCAGAGCAACGTGGACAACTGGAGGCGAAGCTCCGAGAGTGGACGAATATGCCCAAAGAACAGGTTCGGGCGCAGGTAGAAGCCTGGGTGGAAGAGCGCAGCGGCGAACTCCTGCCCGCGATTGAGGCGCCATCACAGGAGTCTCTGAGCGCCTCCGAAGGCTCGGTCCGCCCGCTGGACGCCATATTGATCCCCTTGCTGATGCTGCCCATTATGTTGATCTTGGGATTTCTCATCAGCCGCAGAAATGTTGCCCGGTAGTACAGAGGTAGGGTTGCAGTCTTCAGTAGAATGAAGCATAATCGGAGAATCAGGTAACTCACAGCATGCTGTGCCCATACTGCAATCAGCAGCATTCCGACTCCGAGCGCGTTTGTCCAAAGACCGGGCTGCCGCTGGGAATGCAAACTTTCTGCCCAAACTGCGGGCGAGAAGCGCGCCCCGGGGCGCGCTTCTGTCCGGCCTGCGGCGCCCCACTCCCTCGCCAAGAACTGCCTGCGCGCCAGGGATCCTCAACTGACGGCGCCAGCGCAAAAACCTCATTTGCAGCACCTGAAGAATTGCGTAGCACAGCGGCGCAGACCTCTGAACCAGCGATCAGGGAAACTCACCCCACTCTACCCGCCGGAACGCAGCACTACACGCGCCCGTCCGTTTCGCTTGTCGAGCTTTCCAGAAGGAAAACACTGCCAGCATGGAGTTCGCTCTCCGCCACGACCCGCGCCGCGCGGCAATGGGCGCGAGAAAACCGTTTATGGCGGATCATCGGCTATGCGCTGCTTATTTTGGTGCTGCTGGCAGGCGCTACGGGGTTGTTTTTATTGTGGCAGCAGATACGTCCACAGCAAATCCTGCAGCCGGCCATAACCGCGTCCCTGCCCGCGGCAGCGTTGCCCTCAACCAAAGCATCGCCGGCTTCCGCGGCGCTCGCTGCTGCCACAGATACGCCCCTGGCCCGGCCCTCGCCAGCGCCAACCAAATCGCCCACCTCTGCAACCGTGCCAGGTCCAGCATTCGCGCCTTCCGTCGCTCCATCGGACAGCCCTACCCCAGAACCCGAGGCCCCTGTTTCCCTATTGGCCTTCTACTCGAACCGGATCGAGCAGCCGGGCATCTATGTGATGAATGCCGAGCAACCACAAGAGCTTTACGGTGTACCGTTGCCGGAAGGGTACGAAATCGGCAACTGGCCGGCGTTCTGCGGAGAAAATATCGCCTTCGAAGCACAGGATCGCGCCCTCACCCTGCCGCGCTGGATCTTTTTGTATCATCTGACCGATCAATCCATACGACCGCTGGAAATCAAAGAACTCAAACCGCTGCGCATGAGGGCCCCCACCTGCTCGCCAGATGGCCGCTACCTGGCAGTCTCCGCCTACCTGGATGGCAGATGGGAGTTGATTGTGTCCGAATTGGCCACCGGCGCGGTCGTCTCCCGCATCCGTGATCCTGACTACCCTATGCTGGGGAACGCGACGTGGCCCAATGACCAACAGGCAGTCTGGTGGATGGGCACACGCATCAACGGATTTTACGACATCAACGAGACGCGGGACTTTCAGGACAGCGATCTGATGCAAACGCGCACCTTCGCTAAAGGGAAATACCCTGCCATCGCGCCCGACGGCAGTCGGCTGGCTTTTTTCTGCGGCAACTTGCTCTACCTATGTGTAGCGCGCATATCATCCGCCGAGATGCTCTTCCAGATACCGATCAGCTATTTCAAACTGATCGACGATCTGCCGGTTGCTGCTACCGCCTCCTGGGCGTCGGATGGGCAGTGGCTTTATTTCGCCTCTTCCATCACCGGCAACTGGGATATCTACCGCGTCCGTGCAGACGGCAGCCAGGTGCAAAACCTGACCGAAGATTGGCTCACCGACGAATTCTTGCCCTCTGCGCGCTAAGACCCCTGCATCCCTCAAATGGACAGGTAGGCAGAGAGAATTCTGCTGAAGGGCTTATGCCAGCGACTGTCGAATGAATGTCGCCAGGTCTAGTTTCAGCTTCGCCAGCGACGGCGAATGCACATACATCATGTGCCCGGCCGGGTAATACGCCATGCTCAGATTAGATTGCAACTCCGCATCCAGTCCCAGGTGACTGAAAGTGTATTCCGCAGCGCAGAAAGGCGTCGCCAAATCATAATATCCGTTGGCAACAAAAACCTTCAGAAACGGATTGATGCTCATCGCCTTGCGCAACGTCTCGGCTACATCCAGATAGCGGTTTTCGTGCTCAGCAAAGCTCCACGGCCAGACTTTGAAGTTCAAGATTTCGTACGGCAGATCCTTCTCGAACTTCAGCTCCGCGCGCACGTAATGATTGAATGTCGCCGTATAAGGCCCCAGGATCGCTGACATACTGGGATCGTGCTCAAAATGCTCCCCTGCCGAGTCGCGGTCGATGCCCAGAAAGCGCGTATCCAAACGCCCAACCGTCCGTCGGCGGTGGCGCATCAATTCCTTCGTGAAGCGATAGATTTCCACGCGCAAGTTGCAGCGCTCGATATAATCGGCCGATAAGCCGGTATAGCGCGCCAGCTTTTGCACAATTTGCTCTCGCTGGGCTGCTGGCAGCGCCGCGCCTTGCACCAACGCCAGATTGTATTCGCCAAAAGCGAATGCCTTCACCTCGGCCAAAAATGCTTCCAGTTCCATGTTCTGCAGGTCATCCGCCAGTTGGCGGTGATACCAGGCTGTCGCAGCATAGGTGGGCAAGTGCGTCAGGTAGGGCAAATCATTGCCGGGGTCGAATTCATAGCCCTGGAAATTAAGGATCGCCGAGACCAGCATCAGCCCATTCAGGTACATCCCATGTCGCTCCTGCAGATAGCCTGAAAGGCCGGCAGCGCGGGTTGTCCCGTAGCTCTCGCCGATCAGGAATTTGGGCGAAGCCCAGCGCTGATAGCGGCTGGCGTACAGGCGAATGAAGTCGCCCACTGACTCGATGTCTTTCTTGAAGCCGTGGAACTGACGCGCCTTCTCGCCCACCACCGGGCGACTGTAGCCGGTGCTCACCGGATCAACAAACACCAGATCGGTTACATCCAGCAACGACTCGGCGTTGTTCACCAACCGCCATGGCGGAGGCAACAGCGCGCCAGCATCGCCCATCTCCACCCGCCGCGGCCCCAGCGCCCCCAGATGCAGCCAGACCGAAGAAGACCCCGGCCCGCCGTTGAAAGA
Source organism: uncultured Anaerolinea sp. (assembly GCA_964503145.1). Classification (GTDB taxonomy): domain Bacteria; phylum Chloroflexota; class Anaerolineae; order Anaerolineales; family UBA4823; genus RBG-16-57-11. The sequence continues at coordinate 189,340 of CAZCYV010000001.1, forward strand.
GAAGGTCACCGGTCGGTTTGAGAGGTCCCACACCCCATTGCGAGTATAGGCGATGAAAAAGATCGTCGCTTTGGGTTTCTCGCCTTCGGCCTCGCCTTCCTTTTCGCCCTTGGCCTCGCTCTCTTCCTTGAGCACGATCGTCCCGCAGGTCACAGTGTATTCAATCGTCTCTCCGCCAATGGTGGCGGTGTGTTGCGTGACCACCAGCTCATCTTTGGGCGGCTCAGCGGTCTTTTCGGCAGTCTCTGTTGATTTGTCTTTCGCTTGTTCGGTCATTGGATCTCCTAATAACCGGGTACTTTCATCTCCCGGCAAAAAGCAACCAGATCAGGATGAACGTAGCGCCCACTCTCTTCGATTTGCACATCATCCAGCCACACCGATGCATCCAGCACAACCCCATCGGCGTGCACCGGCGAGCCCAGCGGAGTCGCGCCAAGTCCGAACTGCATACAACCGAAGACCCGCTCGTCCTCCAGAATGCGCCCAGTCGGGCGAGTCACGCCGGGGTTGAAACCATAGCAGGCGTGTTCCATCAAATAGGCGTACGGACTGTTTGCGTTTGCCAGCCAGCGAGAGAGGACCGCAGCTTCATGCCCGCCATCGATCTCTCGTATGTAGCCATTCTCCAGCTTCAGTTTGACGGGCGAGCGCAGCAATCCCAACTCCGCTGGCGGCCATAAAGCCCCATCGAAAACCAAGACGCCCTGATAGCTCTCTCGATACGCCATAAAGCCGGATTGCCCGCCGAGCATCTGAGGGTAACCGCCCTGTGCGGGGGGCGGCTCCCAGAAAGGATCGCCAGCCTTGTCGACGCGCATCATCAGATCGGTGCCCGCCGGGCTGGTGACGCGCACCATCTCGGCAGCTTGTGAACGCCGATAGAGCCATTCGGCCATCTCCCGCAGAGGCGCGTAGGGCACGCGGCCCACTGTGCGCACCAGCATGTCTACATCCATACCGGTAAGGCAGACATAAATACAACCGTGGTCAATGGCAATCTGATAGGTCGGGCTGTAAAGCTGATAGGAGACCGAAAAATCGAACCAGACCTCGGCGGCTGCGGCCGCTCCCTCCACGATCGCGGGAGGCGTTTGCATTGGCTCTGGCAAAGTGGGATACCAGATCAACGCCGGGATTCCGCCAACCGCCTGCACCGCCCCAGCCACCGCCTGCGCCACGCGCAGATCGCTGGATGTATCAGCCGTGATCAGCACCTGCTGCCCCGCCTGCACCGGACGGACTTCGGTCACCAGCTTGTGCGCCGCAGCCGTCAGCTCGATTTGCAGGTATTCAGGCCGCGATTCTACGCCCAGTTTCATTGCAAACCCATTTCCTGAAGCGCCTGGACGATTTCTTCGATGGGCCGGTAGTCGATGTCGAAGCCGAAATAGCGGGGGCCGGAAGCGCGATCCAGGCCGAACTGTGTGCGAAACGCCTCGACGCCTTTCATTCCAATGGCTGACACTTGATCGCCCTCAGAGATTTGGGCGCTGCTGGGACCAAGACCATCTGGATACAGGAAAGTGAGCAAATCGGGGCTGCAAACGAAGGGTTTGCCATCCAACCAGGAGACGTGGTTTTCGTTCTTGAACCAGACTTTCAGGCTGTGACCGGCGTACTTTCCACTGCCGCTGACTACAACCGTGCCAAACATGTAGCCATCGCGGTCTTCCCACCATTTCTCGCTGACCACGCCATCGAAGAGCCGCCAGCCTCCCGCAGCGCGGACAGCAGCATCGACAGGGTCTTCACCCTCCTGGCGCGCCCGACGAATCGCTCGACCGATGGTCAATGCTTTAGTGATCGTGCCGCGCACCAAAATTTCTTTCATCTCCTTACCCAAGAGCGGCGTAGCTGCCATCGAAGTATTGCCATACGCCGCCACCGCCAGCATCTTCCCGATGCGCTCCAGCATGTGCGCGTTTTGGGTCTGACGACAGATCACCACGTCGCCCCAGCGATCCACGCTGGCAAAAGGGTAGCTCTTCTTACCGGTCAGGAAGGGCGTCGTTTGCATCTCCTCCGGGATGCAACGACCGGCGTAATCGCCATCCACCACCGGAATGCCCAGCCGCGCCCCAACCACCAATGGTTCGGGCAAATTGGACGCCCCAGGCTCTGAAGGCACAATGCAGCCGATCGGCTGTCCCAGGTAAACACCCAGTTCCCGCACCGCCTCGACCATGCTGTCCAGCGGATGGGTCTCCACCAGGCCAACTCGTTGAATTTCTTCCAGCGCCGCCTGTGACATCGGCGCCACCGACCCCATCCCATACGGCTGGACGGTCATCACATCATCTGCGATCTCATCCGCATCGACCCAGGACAGGGTTAAACCCTCTTCCAGGGCAGCCTGAATCAGCGCCAGACCGCGCTCGGCTCGCCCACCGCCGCCGGTTCCCAGCACCAGACAGCCCAGGATCAATTCCTCCGCTTCTTCCATATTGGTGATCTTTCCCGCAGGCATAATCCTCCTCCAAATTCAACACGATTTTACAAAACTGATCTGCTTATTCTCAGCGTTCGATTATTCTGCTGAACGGTTCAAATGGCAGGCCGACCAGTGACCTGCGTCAAGCTGTTCCAGTTGCGGCTCCACGCGAGTGCAGATTTCCATAGCGAAGGGACAACGCGGGTGAAAACTACACCCAGATGGCGGCCGTAAGGCGTTGGGCACATTGCCTGGCATTTGAATGCGTTCACGCTTCTTTTCCGGGTGCACCTCAGGCACTGCCGAGAGCAACGCGCGGGTGTAGGGATGCTGCGCCAGACCATCGATCAAACGATGCGAAGCAATCAGCTCCACCACTTTCCCCAGGTACATCACGGCAATGCGGTCGCTGATATACTGAATCACGCTCAGGTCATGCGAAATGAACAGATAGGTCAACTTGAAACGACGCTGCAAATTTCGCAGCAGGTTGAGAATTTGAGCCTGCACCGAAACGTCCAACGCCGAGGTCGGTTCATCGAGAACGATAAATTTCGGGTTGAGCGCCAGGGAGCGGGCAATCGCCAGACGCTGGAGTTGCCCACCGCTAAACTCATGCGGATATCGAAACAAAGCGTCCTCGGGCATGCCGACCTGTCGCAAGAGTTGCCGGGCGCGCTGCTCCAGGGCCTCGCCTCTCAGCTCAGTATGCGTTGTCAGCGGTTCGCTCAGTGAACGGTACATCGAGAAACGCGGATCAAAGGAAGAGTAGGGGTTCTGAAAGACGATCTGCATCTCGCGGCGCAGACGTCGCAACGCCTGACGATCTAGCTCACTCAAGTCCTGGCCTTCGAAGATCACCTGCCCTGAAGTGGGCTTCACCAAGTTGAGCAGCACGCGGCCCAATGTCGTCTTGCCGCAGCCTGACTCGCCCACCACACCCAGCGTTTCCTGGCGATAGATGGTCAGGTTGATGTCCTCCAACGCGCGCACATACTCCCGCCCGCCCTGGAACAGACCCCTATGAGGGTAATAATACTTGGTCAGATGACGCGTCTCTAACAGGATTGGATCACCAGACAGGGCGTTCATGATTTAGCATCCGCAGAATACAAATAACAAGCTACCTGATGCCTGGCATCTATTGATCCGGGGGCAATCTGCCATTCAGGTGGATTTTGCCGGCACACTTCCATGACATGCGGGCAGCGGGGGTGAAATGGGCAACCCGGAATGATTGTCAATCCATCAGGAACAGCGCCAGGTATGGAGAGTAAATCGCGTCCTTTCTGCTCCGAGGTTGGCAACGCTGATAACAATCCCTGAGTATATGGATGCCGCATATTGTGGAGCACCTGCTGAGTAGGCCCAATTTCTACAATCCTACCCGCGTAGGCAACGCCAACCCGGTCGCAGGTCTCGGCCACGACGCCCAGGTTGTGAGTGATCAAAAGGATAGAAAGCCCTTCTCGCTGACGCAATTCGACCAATAATTCCAGGATTTGATCCTGAATGGTGACATCCAGGGCAGTGGTTGGCTCATCGGCGATCAGCAGGCGCGCCCCCGAGGCCAGCGCCATGGCGATCATCACCCGCTGTTGCATGCCACCGCTCAGCTCATGAGGATAGGAGCGCATGACTCGTTCCGGATCTGGCAAAGCCACCTCGCCAAACAATTCCAGCGCTCGTCGGTTCGCAGCCTGAGGTGAAGCGCCGGTATGATAGCGGATGATGCGCGTGATTTGATTGCCGATGCTGAATACCGGATTCAGCGAGGTCGAAGGGTCTTGGAAGATCATTGCAATCTGGCGGCCGCGAATCGAATGCATCTCCTCTTCACTGGCTTGAGTCAAATCTCGACCATCGAACACGATCCTCCCGGCGGTAATCTGCCCATGGCCGGGTAAGATGCGCAGCACCGCCAGGCTGGTGACCGATTTGCCGCAACCCGACTCTCCAACCAGACCAAAGATTTCGCCTGCCTGGACATCAAACGACATGCCATTCACCGCATAAACTCTGCCGGCGTAGGTTTGAAAGGCAACGTATAGATCTTCAATGGAGAGCAGCGCGGCCATTACATTCACGTCCTGCGTAAAAACGGATCTGCAGCATCGCGCAGCGCATCACCGATAAAGTTGAACGCCAATACGGTCAGGAAAATTGCCAACCCGGCGCTCCCAGCAAACCAGGGACGGTCGATAAAATATAAACGCCCCTGGCTGACCATATTACCCCAGTCTGCAGTTGGGGGTTGGACGCCCAGGCCGACGAAGTTCAAGGCCGCGCTGATCAAGATGGCAGAGCCCAGATCCAAAGTCGCCTGAACCCACACCGGGGTCAACACATTGGGCAACAAGTGGGTCAGGATGATTTTATAATTGGGAAGGCCAATGCTGCGCGCCGCCTCGACGAAGAATCGCTCCCGCAACGAGAGCACTTGCGAGCGCACCAAACGGGTGTACCAGGGCCACCAGGTGACCGCGATAGCGATCATGGTATTGGTAAAGCCGGCGCCAAGGGCCGAAGCAATCGCCAGGGCCAAAAGCAAAGACGGAAAAGCCATGAATACATCGGTGGTCCGCATGATCAACTCATCCACCCATCCCCCCAGATAACCCGCCACCGCCCCCAGCGGTACGCCGATCACCACCGCAAGGATGACCACCAGAAAGCCCATCGAAAGTGAACTACGTCCACCGTAAAGCAGACGCGCCAGCACATCCCGACCCAGGTAATCTGTCCCCAGGAGATGCACCGCGTTGGGCGGCTTGAACTTTTCCAGGATATTCGGCTCGCCGCGACCTTGCTCCGGGTATGGCGTCAAGATTGGCGCAAACACCGCGCCCAGGGTAAAAACCAGCACAATTGCCAGGCCGACTAACGCCAATCTATCCTGACGGAACGAGCGCCAGATCAATCGCCATTCAGAATAAGAGGCCCTAGGCAGCGAAGAATCGAGGCTTTCAGAAGCTGCCTGGATAGAGTTGACCTCTTCTCGTTCGGGATCCTCTTTCATACCCTTTCAGCCCAAAGTCACTCGTGGATCGATTGTGGCCTGAATCAGATCCAATATCAGATTCACGACCACGTAAAAAACAGTAACAATTAGCGTGACAGATACGATCACCGGAAAATCCAGCGACAACACGGCATTCGTCAAATATTGTCCCAAACCGGGCCAGGAGAAGATCACCTCAACTAAGATCGAGCCGGTCAGGGCATAGACGAACGAAAGCCCTACAACGTTTAGAGTAGGCATGATCGCATTTTTCAGCGCCAGCACAAACAAAATCGTGCGATTGGGTAATCCAGCCACGCGCGCAGTCAGGATATACCGTTCATTCAGCACCTCAATAATCGAGGCGCGGGTCATCCGGATAGACAGGCCCAGCCCAAACGCAGCCAGGGTTACCGATGGCAAGATCAGGTGCAACAGCACATCTCGAAAGGCGATCCAATTGCCTGCGAGCAAGGTGTCGATGCTGTAGAAACCGGTGATCGGGGTCACGGGATAATTAATAGCAATCTCGTTGGAGATACGCCCACTGATGGGCAAAATACCCAGCCTGGCGTAAAAGACCAATTGCAAGAGCAGACCTAGAAAGAAAGTGGGGATAGAAACACAGGCTACCGCCAGGATGCGCGAGGCGTTATCCAGCGCGCCGCCCTTCTTTGCCCCTGAAAGCACACCCAGGGGAATGCCAATCAGTTCGCCAATCAGCATCGACGCAATCACCAGCTCCAGAGTGGCGGGCAAATAGGTCTTCAACTCTGTCAAGATTGGCTGACGCGACTTGATCGACACACCCAGGTCGCCTCTGAGCAACGAAGTCAGGTAACGCCAGTATTGCACATGCAATGGCTTGTCCAGGCCCAGGGTGATCGTAGCCCGGGCAATCTGCTCCTGGGTGGGACGCGGCCCCACCCAGGCCGCCGCCGGATCGGATGGCAAGACGCGAGCGATGAAAAAGGTGATCAGCGAAACGCTGAACAACACCACCACCGCCAGCACCAGTCGCCTGAGGACGTATTTCCAGCGTTGCATGTGAACAATACAGGGAGTTGCTTGCTCAGATCAGCAAGCAACTCCCCAGGATTGATTTCTAGCGAGACAGACTATAAACGAACACCACGTGAGGATAGGCGGGGTTATCGACAAATCCCTTGACGCTCTTTCGAGCGATGTGGATATTCGCCAGGTCATAGAAGAACAGCGAAACAGCCTCGTCCACCAGGATCTTTTGCGCCTGGATGAACTTCTGGGTGGCTTCTTCGCGGTTGCTGCCAGAGATCTCGTTGGCCTCGTCGATCAAAGCGTCGAATTCCGGATTCTTGTAATACGCCAGGTTGAAAAGCGTCTCGTCTTCGGAGTGGAACATCGAGCGCAAGAAGCTGTAAGGCGAGATCAGGTCGGGCCACCAGTACATGACGAAGATATCCTGAGCCTTCTGCGGGTCCGATTTGCCCAGGTCCCATTGCGCTTCCCAGTTCAGCCCCTGGATTTCCAGCTCGATCCCCAGCTTAGCCAGCTCAGCCTTCCATAACTCCCCGACTTGCTGCTCGTCCTGGTCGCCCGTTGCATAAGTCATCAGCAACTTGAAGCCACCGTCTGGGTAACCAGCCTCAGCCAGCAACGTTTTGGCTTTTTCCAGATCATACTCGTATTGGGGGATGTCTTTCGAATGCCCCCACATCCCGTCAGGCACTGGTCCATAGGCTTGAGTGGCGCGCTCACCCATCACGCCTTGAATAAATTGATCGTAGGGGAAGCTGTAAGACAGCGCCTGGCGCACCAGTTTGTTATCCAAAGGCGGTTTCACCGTGTTCAGCAAGCCCACCAGATTCTGGAAGCTCGGATTGCTGTAAACCACCAGGTCGGGATTGTTCCTTAGCGCTGGCAGGTTATCCGGAGCGACCTGATATGTAAAATCGGCTTCGCCAGACTCGATCTTCTGCTGCAAAACGACCGGGTCTTCGATCAACTCAAAGACCACCTTTTCGAACTGATCCTCTTTCCAGCCGCCCCAATAGTCGGCAAACCGGCCCATCACCAGACGCGAACCGCGCTCGTAGCTCTCGATTGTATAGGGCCCCGTGCCGGCGCAGTGACCTTCGTTGAACCAATCGGCGCCTTTTTCCTCATAGGCCTTTGGACTGAAAATCCAGGCGGCGTAATTCGCGGAAGCGATCAAATCCAGCGGTGCAGGATAAGAGAGCTTGAAGCGGACCATGTCGTCTTGCACCACCTCGATTTCTTGAACCGGATCCCAGATATAAGCTGCGCCTACCCCCAGTTCTTTGGTCTTTTCAATCGAGTATTTCACGGCCTGGGCGTTGAATGGCTCGCCATCGTGGAACTTGACCCCCTGGCGCAGCTTGAAGGTCCATTCGGTCGTCTCGGGATTGGACTCCCAGCTCACCGCCAGCTTGGGAGACAGGATTTCGGCGCTCCCGGGCGGATTGTAGAAGGTCAGACCCTCATAACAATTCGCCATGACGACCAGATCATTGGAGTAGCTGGTCGCAGGGTTGAGATCCGGAAAGGTTGTAGGGTGGGCATAGACAAAGACCTTGGAGCGCGGGACTTCAGCAGAGGCCGGAGGTTCGGTAATGGCCGGAGCCGGCTCCTGGGTGACCGGCGGCGCTGCCGCCTCGGTTTGGAGCGGTTGAGCTGGCGCCTGAGTGGGCGCAACGGCTGGGGCGCAAGAGGCCAGCAGCGCCAGAACTAGAAGCGCAGCTACCCCGCGAATGATGGAATCAGCAGCTTTCATCTCGACTTCTCCTCTCATTGTTATTCATTTCAAAGAACCTGCGGTGTATTCCGCATATTATACTGGAATTATCCCTTTCGGAAGGCAGGGGTATAATTCTAAAGGCAAATCACGAGGCTTGTTAAGAATCTCACTCTCAGGAGGTGAGCCGTGTCGCTAGGGATTGGGATCGTTGGCCTGCCGAACGTTGGCAAGAGCACGGTCTTTAATGCGCTCACCGGCGCGCAGAACGCCGCCGTCGCGAATTACCCCTTTTGCACCATTCAACCCAATCGCGCCATCGTACCGCTCCCCGACCCACGTCTGGATCACCTGGCGAAACTGGTGCATGCGCCCGAGGTCATCCATGCCACCATCGAGTTCGTCGATATCGCTGGCCTGGTGCAGGGCGCCAGCAAAGGGGAGGGGCTGGGCAATCAGTTTCTGGCTCATATCCGCGACAATGCCGCCATCCTTCACGTCGTGCGCTGCTTCGACGATCCTAATGTGGTGCATATCCGCGCTCAGCCCGACCCCCGTGCAGATATCGAGATTATCAATTTAGAGTTGGCCCTGGCCGACTTGCAACAACTGGAACGCAAGATCGAGCGGTTGAGCAGCGCAGTCAAGGGCGACCGCAAGCTCTTGCCGGTGTTGGAAACCTGCCATCGCCTGCAGGATCACCTGGCTCGCGGCCTGCCCGCCTCGCGTTTTGCGGATCCCGACGATGAGATTTTCAGCGAATTGAACCGCGAGATGCGCTTCCTGACCGCCAAGCCGATGATCTACGTCGCAAATGTCGATGAGACCTGCCTTACTGAGAGCAACCCTTATCTGGAAGAGACCCGCGCCGTCGCCGCAGAACAGGGCATCGAGGTCATCGTATTGTGCGCCCAACTGGAGCAAGAGTTGCAGGATATGGATCCTGAGGAGCGTAAAGAGTACCTGGCGCTGGCAGGGGTCGAGGCCAGTGGGCTGGATCAGGTGATTCGCAAATGCTTCGAACTACTCAATCTGATCAGCTTTTTCACCTTCAACCAGAAAGAAGCCCGCGCCTGGAATGTGCCGCGCGGCACGACTGCCCCCCAGGCTGCCGGCGTCATCCACACCGACTTTGAGCGCGGCTTCATCCGCGCGGAAGTCATCCCTTATGACGTGTTCGTCAAACACGGTAGCAGCCATGCAGTCAAAACGGCCGGGCTGCTGCGCATCGAGGGTAAGGAATACGTCGTTCAGGACGGCGATATCATTTATTTTCGCTTTAACGTGTGATTTTCCCGGCCGACCTGATAAGGCACTTCGACAATCACGATCCCCGGCCGCATCATCAGCGCGCGGCGAAGCCATTCCGCAGTATTGGCGTGCAAAATTCCGTTTAGCGGACTAGGCGAGACGAATCGCGGCACCACGACGGTGATCAATTCACCCGGCTGGCGAGCTTTGTCGATCTTGTCAATGTATTCCAAGAGCGGCTCCACCAGCAAACGGTATGGCGAATCCAGGATCACCAGGCGCGTCCCGGCGCCCCATAAATCCCACTTCCGGCGCACCTTCTCGGCGTCCACCGGATCAATGGAAACGTGAACCGCGGTGACATCATCCGAGATGGATCGGGCGTAATTGAGGGCGTTGAGCGAACCGCGGTGCACAGATGAAATCGGCAGGATCACCCGGTGGCGCTGGATCGTCCGCGGACTGCCAAAATTCTCAAGGGTCAGTTCCTGCGCCAGATGTCGATAATGACGGTTAATGGAGATCAACACAAACACCAGCAATGGGATGACCACCAACACAATCCAGGCGCCATCGCTGAATTTCGTCACTGCAAAAACCATCATCACGATCGCGGTGCAAACCGCGCCAAAACCGTTGATCACCATCTTCAGCCGCCAACGCGGATCACGGACGATAGTGGAGCCGGCTTCGATCCGTTCTTCTCCTTGATGCAAGTGGCCAGATTTCCACCAACGGCGCGCCATGCCAAGTTGAGATAGCGTGAAAGATAGGAACACACCAATTGCATATAAGGGGATCAAGGCAGTGACACTGGCCTGGAAAGCGAAAATCAGCAGGCTGGCCAACACCGCCAACGAGACGATGCCATATGAATAGACCAGCCGGCTGCCGCGAAAGGCGAGCTGACGGGGCAAGAAGCCATCTTTCCCTACCATGGCACCCAAACGGGGAAATCCAGAGAAAGCTGTGTTGGCAGCCATGATCAAGATAACGGTTGTGGCGCCAATGGTTAACAGATACAAGATATTCCTGCTACCAAATACCGTACGTGTCAGCTGCGAGATAACCGTTTCAGATTCGGAGGGTACTGCGCCGATCTGACCACTCAAGAAGGTGATCCCTAAGAAAAGCGTCGCCAGGATGCACGCCATCCAGATCAAAGTGATACCCGCATTGCGGCTGCGCGGCTCGCGGAAAGCAGTGATGCCGTTCGAGATCGCCTCCACACCGGTCAGGGCAGTAGTGCCGCTGGAAAAAGCATGCAGGATCAAAAACAACGTCACCGGTTGTAGCGTGTGAAGCATTTCCAACTCGGGTGGATCGATCACCGTGCCTAAACTGCCGGTAAAGTAACGCAGCATACCAACGCCAACGGTCATCGCCATCATAACCAGAAAGAAATAGGTGGGGATAGCAAACGCGGTACCCGCTTCTTTGACGCCGCGCAAGTTAATCACCATGATAAACATGACCATCAAGATCGCAATCCATACCCGATAAGGATAAAGAACTGAAAAAGCCGAGACCAACTGGGCGACCCCGGAGGAAATCGATACGGCTACGGTCAGGACATAATCGGTGAGCAGGGCTGAACTGGCGATCTGAGCGGGTAACACCCCCAGGTTGTCTCGGGCGACAATGTATGCGCCTCCGCCATCCGGATAAGTATGGATCGTTTGTTCATAAGATATTGTGACGATCGCCAACAGGAGCACAATCGCAACAGAGATCGGAAAGGCATATCCAAAAGCCATTGGCCCCGCTGCAGCCAGAATCACCAGGATTTCCTGAGTCGCATAAGCCGTCGAGGATAAGGCGTCAGAAGCGAAGACCGCCAGCCCGACTAGCTTACCAATCGTCTGTTCCTCAGCATCTGCGGTCGATAAGGGCTTACCAAATAGCCAGGTGCGCCAGGAGCGCGGCGGCTGATATTCTGATCCCCGATAGAGTACACCGGTTTCCAGGGGGTACTCACTGGTCAGCGCCGAAGAATGTCGATCAGTTGAAGGCTTCTCGCTCATTTGTTACTCAAGTCTTGGGGAACTTCTCATTGATGCACAAATTGCATTGCCCCAAAAGCGAATTACAATTATAGCACCATCTTTGATCCTGGTCAGATCGGCTCAGTCAGCTTTTCGATGGCGCTCGAAAAAGCGTCCATCAACGCGCGGGTGACCGGGCCAGGACAAACTGGCCCAACCACGATTTGATCCACCTGGCATACCGGCAAGACACCGCGGCTAGAGCTGGTGATAAAGGCCTCGCCGAAGCGGGACAGGTCCGCATAGCGCGGGGCATCCAGGCGCACGGGTTGCCCGATTTGTCGGGCGCAGTCGAGCACCAATCCCCGGGTCACTCCGGAGAGCACGCCCTCTTCTGCAGTCCACACGACTCCATCGATGACGGCAAAGAAATTGCTGCTCAGCCCCTCCAGCAGCCTGCCCTGAGCGTCGAGCATGATCGCCTCGTTCACATCCGGCGGTAAGGAACGGCGCAACGGAGCGGCGCGCTCGATGAAGCGAGTGAGCTTGGCTTTGGGAAGCTGACGTTGCAGGTCGCAGGTAATTACCCGCACCCCCTGCTGATAGGCTTCGGGAGGTGGAACCGCCAGCGGCTCCAGGGTGATATAGAGGTCGCCCGGAGCATGTTCCAGGTCCAGGGTGAGGCGAATGCGCCAATCCTGGCCCTGAGGCCGATTCATCAAGAGGCGTCTCAGGGCTAGGCGCAAGCTGCTTTCATCGAGCTTCACAAAGCGCCCCGCCAGTTGTGAAGTTTCTTCCAGACGGCGGACATGATCTCGGAAGCGCAGCGCCCTGTTGCCGTGGTATGTGCGTAGGGTGGTATAGGCGCCGCCCGGCAGGCAGGCCGAAACCTCGTCCAGACTCTGTGCCTCTGTGGGCAGGACGACCGGTTCTAAATCCGCCCCGGCAGATCCAGAACTTAATTTCCATGTACTAAGGGTTGTCATCAAAGATGAGAGACCTGCTCCGATAAAGAAGGCTTCAGCGTTTCTGCTCTTCCAGCTCGATCACCTGCGGCGGGTCGAAAGCCTGATCCTCGCAGGATTCGAGCTTGCTAACCGGATGATAATGCACATACACCCGACGCACCAGATCCAGGTGCTCGTAAATCAAATTTTCCACCTGGGTGGCGATGCAATCACCCGCTGCCACGCTCTGGTTTCCTTCGATGCCAATGGTTAGATTGACCACCAGATACGGACCAAAGCGATGTGCATGAACTTCCTCAATACTGAGCACGTCTGGCAAAGTTGACAGTAAGGCGTTAATTTGCCGCGCCAGCGCCTGGCTGGGGACGGCATCCATCAACTCCGCCGAAGACTGGCGCAAGATTTCGACGCCCGTGCGCAGGATCAGCAACGCCACCAGCGCGCCGACCATCGGATCAGCCCACGGATAACCCCGCTGGCCGAAGAAAATGCCCAGTGCAGCCGCCGAAGCGGATAGGATGTCATTGCGATGGTCGTAAGCCAGCGCCATCACCGCCGGGTTGTTCGTCTCTCGGCCCAAAACACGCGTGTACCAGAACATCCCAACCTTCAGCAACACAGTAAAAAGAGCAACCCACAAAGCCAGCGACGATGCGCCTTGCGATTTGATTTCCCCGGTAAACAATTCAAAAACATCGTTCACCGCATCCCAGAAAACGGCAATCGCAGTGGTAAGGATGAACGCCCCAACGACCAGCGAGGCAATGCTCTCGAGCTGATTGTGTCCATATGGATGGGTCTCATCGGCGGGTTTACGCGATAGGCGCATGAACACCCATACGACAATATAGTAAGCGACATCTGAAGTTGAGTTGACGCCTTCGGCAAGCAACGCTGGGCTATGCCCCAGGATCCCCACTGTGGTCTTGATCAGCGCCAGGAAGATGTTGGCTGCCAATCCCAGGTTAACTGCCAACAGGCTTTTATGAGTGCGCCTTTTGAAGGAAGCTAACTGAGCATAATCCCTCTGCAGGTCGACCCTTTGCTCCGGAGTCATCGGTATCGGGTTACGTGTTTTTGGAGCGCCATTATTTCGCATAAAGCTAAAATTCGAGTGGCGTTACGGGCGGGTTAGCCGCCCGCAACGCCACAAATGAGATCTTGTTCAACGCAGGATCGAAGTTTAGAGGGCCAGAGATCTACGCGCCACAAACCGGCGAAACGCTTCGAGCTCCCCGAACTCCATTCTGCAGCGCCTTTCGGATCAGTAGGTCACGATTCGTGGAAGTTCTTTGGCCTGTTCTACCCAGCTCTGCACCTGCGATAGCACCGGCATCCGGCGAACCAGCTTCTTCTCGGCATTTGCAGCGGCCATCTTCTCCAGCAGGTTTTCCGGTTTTCGCTGCGCCAGCTCTGGCACAGTATCCACCCCGGCCTCTTCGAGCAGGTCAGCATATTCCGAGCCGACGCCGCGAATGCGGAACAGATCCACATGATTGACCCATTCCAGGATCAAGCTGTCGCTGATCCCGGACTTCTCCGCAATTTCCTTGCGCCCTTTCGGCGTGGCGCCCTTTTCCAGCAGCGCCTCGGCGCTGCCAATGCCAATTTCCTTCAGTTTGGCAGCATAAATCGGACCGATGCCTTCGATATCGACCAATTTCGTCATTTCTCGCCTCCTGGATTTGATAGAAACTGAGTGGTGATAGGTGCTTCAATCAGGATTATACCAGTGTCTTATGTCATCGCACCATAAAGATCACAGCCTGATCGTCGCGATATACTTCAACCATATCAGGGTCTTGGGAGGCGAGATCGATGAAATCGTCATGAAGCAGGTCGCTGATCACGTAGCGCGCGCCAAAGTCCGCCACGATGGAAGCCGAAGGGTCTTCCACTTCCCCCTGAGTGATCCTCACCCACTGATCGTACAACGCCGGATCGTAAAGTTGCATATATGTTGGGTCCAGGCCGATCAGATAGGTGTTATCGATGTTATAGAAGAACAGACGCGGAAAATCATCCCAATCGGTTTGAAAGATGCGCTCCCCCTTTTGGGTGTTCTGTTGCAGCCAAGCCGAGGCCTGGGCGTACAGGTGATACGGTTTAGAGTCTTGCACCCGATCCCGGGCAATGGGCAGCATTTGCCAGGCGCCAATAATTACCAGAACTCCCAGCGCCATTGCAGGCAAATAGGGAAACCAGGACCACCGGCTGCGCCATAGCAATGCGGCCTCTCGCATGAGCGGCGTCCAGGCGAACGCCGCAAAAATCAGGGCGAACGCGGGGAAGTATTCAATGAAGCGACGGGATTGAAACAGCATAAAGCCAAACAATGTTGCCAGGAGCAGGCCGGCGGCAGTGCGCGTATCCATGCGGCGGCCGCGCAACCCAAGCGCCAGGGCGCCGCTCAAAAAAGCGACCAGCGAAAGAGAAGAATTTTCGAGCAACTGGCGGGTCGTGTAGGGATACCACTCGCTACCGACGCTGATCTCGGTGGTCTCGGTCAACTTGGGCAGCATGTGGCGATAAGCGAAAACCAGGTTATTCGGGAAGTAGGGATTGACCAGTAAACCCAGAACCGTGCCGATTGCGGTGTAGATCACAGGCCGCAATTCAAGGCGACGTTCGATCAATAGCACCGCCAGGGTGTACAAAGTAGCTATCGCTCCCAAGAGCGGGAAAGCGTTATACAGCCAGACGTACAAAAAGCCCAGCGCCAGCAAATAATGATAGCGTTCTTTGAGCATCCAGTGCAGTCCCAGCGCCAGCACCCCTAGCGAAAGCGACTGAGCGCGAGTAATGCTCATGCGGTACAGGAAAGCCTCCGACACCGCCAGCAAGCCCAACGACCACAGCCAGGCGTAGGGCACACGTTGTCCTCGCAGCAGCCACCAGACGGCGAGAAAAGCCAGGCTGGCATTGAATACGGCAGCCCATTTTGCCCCCAGGCGCAGATCGCCAAAGGTGAATGGGATCAACTCAACGTGGAAGAGAAAGTGATGATCGTAAAACTCGCGCGGGTTTAGAATCGTCAGGGGCAGCCAGGGAAACTCCGGCTTCCAGCCTTGAACTCGCATAATCTGCGCCAGGCGAATGTGATAAAAGCCGTCATTGTCCGGCATGTCTGGGGTAGAAAACTGCACCCAGGCCATGGCGACGAAAAAAGCGGCAAAGAGCGCTAGGGCCACCAGCGCTTCTCGCCATTGCTGTTGTTGGATAAAGGTCAACCAACGCGATCGGAGTTTCAGCCAGATCGATTCCGCTTGCATCGAATCCGTTTGTGTTCCCATCATGCTCTTCCTGACCGCATATTCAAAACTGGCGGGCAAACGCCCACCAGTTCATCACTATTATTCTCATAACAAAGCTAAACCGATCCAAGAACCAGCTAGCATGCTCCGACCTGGTCAAAACCTATACGCCTAGCGGTCGTTCTTGCCGTTGTTATTCTTGTCCTTATCATCGCCTCGGCCGTTGTTATTCTTGTCTTTGTCCTTGTCCTGGCCGTTGTTATTCTTGTCCTTATCCTTGTTGCTGTTCGGGTTAGCGTTCGAGTTGTCGTTGCTGTTGCCGTTGATCGTCGTCCCTGGAGCGCCACCCGCGTTCGCGTTTGCGTTTGCATTAGTATTAGCGTTAATGGATTTCCCTGGTGGATTGCCATTGTTGTTGGCATTGCCGGCGTTATTGTTGCCGCCTGCTCCTGGATTACCTTTACTGCCATTAGCGTTGCTTGGCGGTGGAGTCGGCTGGGCTGCGCGCTCAAAGGCGGACTGCAGAACGGGTTGTAGGGCCGGGGGCGCATTCGATATGACCACATCAACGGTTTGTTTGAACAAACCCAAAGCCTGGGCAGCTTGCGCCTGCAAGCGCAGCGCCTCCCCCGGCTTCCGGTTTTCCAGGTCTTGCGCTTTATGCATTGCCATAGCCACATTGAAGTTGTATTGCGCCGCCAGTTGCTCCAGAGCAGCATATTGGCCCAGCTCAGCCAGGGCGTTCATCTCGTCCAGGCGCTTCTCAGCAAACTGAAGGTACAACTCCGCCTGTCGCTCGGGGTCTGCGGTCAGGGATAGCCGCGCTTGTTCCACTTCGAGCTTCAGTGGGTATAGCGCATCCCCAGGCAACGCCGAGCCAGCCGCAAGGGCAGTGACAAAGCCGCCGCTCAACATTGCGACCACAATCACCAGAGCCAAAGCGACGTAAGCAAAAGCAGGCCGATAAGACCCTGTTCTGGGTCTGGCTTTGATTGGAGCCGACTTGGCCACCGGCGCAGCCACGGCGCTCTGGTAGGACGCCCCAACCGGGAAGTAAAAATCCAGGTCGGCGTTGAAACGCGAACGGCTGCGGCGTACCGCATCTGGACTGCGCCTGGGCACCGGGCGCAACAAGTCCAGCATTTCTTTCAATTGAGAGTCGATCTCTTGTTCATTCATCTTTTCATGACCTCCTGATTACCCGACCTTGTCCGTGGGTGTTGATCCACTTCGAACACTGTCGGGAGCCGCCCCCCCTCCGGCGCTCAACGCATCAGGGGCTGCATTTTTAGCTTCATGTTTATGTTTTATCGAGAACACAGCCAATCTGCGCCTCGCAAAATCGCTATGCATTTTCATCAATCAATAACCGTCTCAGAGCCGACAAAGCACGGTGCTGTAAAGCACGGGTCGCTTCAACCGTCTTTCCCAGGGCAGCTGCAACTGCCTCATGGGACCAATCCTCGACAAACCTCAACTCGATCACCTGCCGCTGATCCGGAGGCAAACGCAGCAAGGCTGCTCGCACCCGCTCTTGCTCCATCTGCACCGCAACCAGTTGAGAGGGATTCGCATCCACTGCGCCATGCAGATCCGCCTCCAGGGATAACGGCGGGAGCGGCTGGCGCCGGTAGTGATCTGTGACCCAGTTGTGCGCTACTCGAAACAGGTACGCACGCACATTCTCAACCGGTCCAATCCCATCTCGCACCGCTTTCAGGAAGCGACTGAACGTCTCCGAAACGCAATCCTCGGCCAGTTCAGGATCTCCCAGCAAGCGGTAGGCGTAGCGATAGAGCTCGGCATTGTGCTGTTCGTAGAGTGCAACCAACGTTTGCCGGTCGAAGGTTATTGAGTTGGAAAGGCGAGACTCAGCCCGATTGCCTGCTCTCATAAGATAAGACGGATGAACAATAAAAACGTTATGGTTCTAAGTACGTAATAGTACTTAAGTATCACTCTGAAATGACTTTCTACCAGCCCTTTGAAGCTGCCACAAATGGCCAGGACATTACTAGCCTGATCAGACAATTGCATTTATAATTTTATCATGATTATTCCAACAAACTGCCCCCTCCCCCTAAATTAGCTATCAGGATAGAAAAGTGAAACTTAAAGACGCTTCCGTAAACCGCTTGCGCCAAACTTCAGATATCTGGTTCCTCTGTTTGCGTGAGATCCCACTGAATCTGAGGGGTACGATGCTAAGGCCTGCCTTAGTGTTGATAATGAACCTGACCGATGGGCAGGTGCTGGCGATGGAACCGTTTGAGTCGCCGCCCGACGCGGCGTTCATTCGAGAGTATTTGCTGGGAACGATGAGTCAGTCAGACCCCGAACTAAAGCTTCCTTACCGTCCTAGTCAGGTGCTTTTCGACCGCGACGATCTGCTAAAAGAACTTGCTCCCGCATTGCAGGAAATTCAAATAGCGACTGGCCTGGCTGAAACCCCGCCGCTGGTGGATGCATTCATCGCCGGAGTCACCCAAGCCCTTTTTCAGCCCCCAAAGGAGCTGCCAGGGCTGCTCTCAATACCCGGCGTCGATCCAAAGATGGTCGCCAGCCTGTTCGAGGCGGCGGCATACTTCTACCGCGCCGCGCCCTGGAAACGCATCAGCGATACCCAGACCCTAGCGGTCAAGATCGACCCGCCAGGGCAAGAGCTTTTTGTGCAAGTGATGGGCAGCGGCGGTATGGAGTTCGGCCTCGCACTGTACACCTCATGGGATGATCTCCTGCATGTCTTCGAGTACGCCGACTCTCCGCTGGAGATGGTGCCAGAAAGCGGCATGCACGGGCTCACCTTCGAGATAATGCAGAATCTGCCTGCGGAAGACCAGCGCGCCATAAGAAAGTACGGCTGGAAAACAGCTTCTCGCAAAGCCTACCCGATGCCGGTCATCTTTACAAAAAGCGGCGACGTGGAACGACCCTCACGCCAATACCTGCTATATTACGAGGCGTTGATGCGCGGTTTGCCAACGTTCATCAAAGATCATCTGATTGAAGATGGGACAGATTTCAAGCCTGCTGAAGCGGTGATCGAGGCGCGCCACTATGATGGCGCGGTGCAGCTAACGGTGCGCTACCCTGCAGGCGAGCTGCCCGTTGATGAGCCGGGTGCGTTCTGGCTGGAGGATGAAGGCGAGCCGCTAGAGTTGCCCCCCTCCCTTCAGGAGGCCAATCGCCTGGCGGATCAGGCCTGGAAAGATAACGATCCTAAACAACGCCTGAGTTTGGCGCGCAAAGCGCTTAAAACCTCCCCCGATTGCGCCGAAGCCTACCTGGTGCTGGCCTATGAGGCGGAAACGCCGGAAGAAAGCCTGGCGTGGCTGGAGAAAGCTGTTCAAGCCGGGGAACGCGCCCTGGGGCAGGAATTTATTCGGCAGAATGCCGGAGCGTTGTGGGATTGGCGCGACGCGCGGCCCTATCTGCGCGCCCGAGATGGCCTGGCTGAGACTCTGGAAGACCTGGGGCGACCGGAAGAAGCTCTGGCGCATTACAACGAGTCGCTGAAATTGAACCAGGAAGACCATCAGGGGGTGCGTTATCGTGCCTTGCGTCTGTTGTTGCAATTGAAGCGCGATGCAGAAGCCCAGGCACTGATCGATGAATACGAGGAAGATATCTCTGCGACTTGGGCTTATTCGCGGGCACTGCTGGCTTTTCGCAAACACGGCGATCTATCCCAATCACGCAAATTACTGAAACGAGCCTTCCGTGTCAACCCCTCTGTGCCGGCTTACCTGACAGGAGCAAAACCCCTACCTACCGAAGCGCCCGAAGTCATCGGCTTTGGCGATGAGAACGAAGCCATCGATTATGCTCTGGAATACTACCCCTTGTGGTGGAACACCCCAGGCGCAGTAGATTGGCTCAAAAGGCACCGATGAGCCAATTGTATCGCCTGGGTAGCCAATCAGTTGGGTTACAAATCTGCTATTGGGACTGGATAGGGATGTTGTAGAAGTTGTAAACAGCCTGGGAAAGCTGAGCAACCAGGGTCGACGCCGGCTCCCAGATAAGCTGATCAGGGTGGTATAAGAAAACCACCAGGATGTAATTTCCCCCCGGCGAATAAATGATGCCTGCATCGCCGATCGTATTGATAATGCCATTCACCGTCACCCAGCCATGTTTATGGGCAATCGGCGTGGCTTCGGGCAGGCCAGCGGTGAGTAACACCGGCAGGCGGTTTCGGATCAGGTAATTGTTCATCATCTGGCATTCTTCCTGGGTGATCTGGCCCGGGAATACCGCCGTGAGCGCACCTCCGCCGTTCTGCGCGCACAGATAGATATCCTCCAGCAGCATGCCAATGTCCGATGGCGTCGTCTGGCTGTAGGGATCCGGGTCTGTGAATACGTCGGTGCGCGAATTCGCCGGGGTGTCGATCAATGCCAGCAAGGGCGACCCGAAGGAAAAGTAACCCGCCAGAAAAGTGTTCTCCAGCCCCAAGGCTCTCATGTCTTCGGTGACCAGCAAGGGGCCGCGTTGTGGATCGATCACTCGATCCATCAGCCAGTCCGCCGCCTCATTGCCCGATTTATCGATCATATCCTCGATCAGTTTCATCGTTTCAGCATCGGAAGTGTCGTTCAGGCGGCGGAAGGTCGAGACCATGATCGGAATCTTAATGATGCTCGAGGCAGTGAAAGCGATGTCGGGCTGTACCGGTAATTCTTCGCCATTGCGATAAGCGAAGTGGTGTTCTTGTGACGTCTGCAAGTCGAGCAGGTAAATTCCCGCCAGACCATCAAAGCCAGATACCTGGATCGTTTGCTTGAGTAGAACCTTAAGATTATCGAACACCGGCCGCGTCGGCTCTACGCGTTGCAGAGGAAGCTCGACCACGCGGTTATCCAGCGAAAACAGAGCAGCCTCGATCAATGGGATGGAACCCTCGATGTCCAAAGCCAGGCCCGGCTTGCCAGGCTCGAAACTAGCCTGGCCCGGAATAGGCAGAGCAGGCGCCGCCGCCTGGTCATAACGCTGGGAGATATCTTTGAGAAAGGCGCGCAGCCGCTCTTCGGAGTAATTTGCCGCCAAAGGAATTTGAGTGGGAAATGTGGTGCGACCCCACAGATAATCCCAGAAATCCTCCCAAAACTGCTTTTGCGTCCGTTCCAGGTTGGCCAGCGCCAGCATGTTCTCGATTTCGAGCTGGAAGTCGATCACCGTCGGATTAAGTTGAATACGGGCACCGTTGTATCGCAATTCGAGGGGGACAGAATACACTTCTGCAAGGCGCTGGGCCGCCTGTTGACGGTCAAGCCCGCCCACAGGCACATTGGCCACGATGAGGCCGGCCGGCAGGTATGAGCGCACCCGGCTGAAACGCACAAGCTGGATCGCCGCCAGGATAATTGCGCCCAGCAGCAATGCTAAGGACATAAACCATAAAGTAGATAAGGAGCCGCGTCTTCTCACTCGAACGCCTCGTCTGGTCAGATTTCAGCGACTAGACGAAGATCATACCACGAAAAACGCGCGGGTTCGTGAAAAAGAGATCAGAGATTCGAAAGCGCAATCTCGGAACTTCAACGCGAGACGACCAGCTTTACCAGCCTGCCGCGCTCATCCAGAGTCAGTCGGGCGACTCTGGGATGCAAACCATTGGACAGAGCCTCTTGCTTACTCAGGATGACCAGGCTATAAGGATCCTCCCCAGCGCCTTTAGAGGGATACCGCCGGTTGCGTTGACGGCTATGTCTTGAGGCTTTGCCCTTCGCATTCGCTTCTGCATTGGGCTTCGTAAGCCCATCCCGCGGCCCAAGCTGGCTGGTAGGACAGGTATGCCCTTCTCCGGGACACCCAGCCCGCGGATGCACCAGAGTGGCCCGTGCATCTGACATCCCCGGCAGATATCGAGCCACAACTCGTTTGACATGGGTCATCACCTCGTCAGACGGGGCGGCAGCGAGATCATTGGTTCCAACCCGCTCACAAACCGTTTGCACACTCGCCAGAGGGCTGGATTGAAAACGCAGGCTCTTTGGCGTTCGCTCGGAAGCAATTGGCTGAGCCAACGGGTCGCCGTACAGGTTGAACGAGATCAATGTTTTCTGGTCTTCCCCGTCCAGGTAACCCTGGCGCTGACTCATCACCGATGCCAGATGAATCTTGGCATGGCGCAACGCTTCACCCGCGGCGAATCCTTGTTGTAGATATCTCCAGAAAGTATGCCCCAGCAAGTCGGCCGCTACCAGTGGTTCTGCAATTGAACCGTAGGCCATGCAAGTGGAACCAACCACAGCCAATGAACCTGCTTTTAAGAAACTCAGGCAGACCGCTTCATCAACTTCACGGTCCTGAATATGCAGGCCGTAGCAGGCTTCGCTGAAAACTACCTGAGGCATTTCGTCTTGGGCATCTTTGCGTCTGAGCAGGATATCTTTAGGCCGCAGCGCCACAGGATAATCTGGCTCTGCCCCGCTGGTCAGCGGATCCCTCTGACCATACCATTCCGCCGCATCGACCAGGCCATGGAGGTTGAAGTAAGCCAACCGACCGCGCAAAGCCGGAATTTTCCCCGCAATCCCCGCCCCATCCGTGCCGGAATCGTCCAATGTTGCGCCATCCACTCCAAATGGCGGAGAAGCGCTCAGCGCCGAGGGTTTGCCTATGGGCCGAAACACCAATCTGGCCGCGCGCTTCCAGATCGCCGCTGTATAGCCAAAAGCTTTCACCCGCCCACCTGGGCGCAGCAGGAACGGCTTTGGATAAACTCGCGCCTCGCCTTCCGAAATGGGCTTTGAGCCTGATCTGGCAGCCAGAGGATATAGCCGGGCAAACCAGCGCGCCAAACTTTGCAACCAGGATAGCCGCCTCTGCTGGGCTTCATGGAATTCCCGAATGCGGCGCAGGGACTCCAGCATCAGCCGCGCGTCATCGCCTTTCCCGGCCGGCAGCCGGCCAACTGGCCATTCAGGGATAAAGTAGTTCTCGTCGCGCGTGGCATACGGGCTATCTGTGGGTACATCATCATCTTGATCGTCAACTGGATTGGGTAGATGGTGAAACGGAACGATTTCAGGCCCGCCAACAATCAACACGGCGCCGATCCGCTCCCCGCGACGGGCGAGCGCCGCATCCAGGTCAGCCAGCGCCAGCTTTAGCCCCCACGGATCGACCTCATGCAGCGGCGACATGCCCAAGGGCGAAAGCAGGCCCGGGTCATCTGGCATGAACAGGCGGGCATTCCAACCCTTTCGCCTGCCGACCGCCTCGACCAGCGCCAGCATCTCGCTCACCAACAAATCCGCCATCTGCGCGCCATATGCCCTTTCCAGCCGGCTGCGCACCGAGAACACTACATACACCGGATAACGGCCATCTTGACGGCCCACCAGAGGCAGTTTCAACTTGCGCGCCAGGCGATCCAATTCCTGACCGACCGCGTTCAGTTCAGGATCTTGAGCCTTAGGCGGCTTTGAGCCATTCGAGCCTCCCCCGGCAGGCACAGATGCTGCGGGCGTCGTTGCAGAAATTGGCACAGTCTCGCCGACCTTTGGCGGTATGGCAGAAAAGATTGCTCTCTCGTCGGCAGATGGCTTGGGGTAGCCCACCGACTCCAAGGGCGAGGCCGATTCTTGCACAGGTTTCAGGTCAGCCATATCGAACTCGGCCAGGGCCCAGTCCAGTTCGAAAGCCGGCTGCAAAGCCCTTGATTCTCCAGGTAAAGGCTCGAGCTCGGACAGCAAATCGCCCTCATCGCCCCCCGCGCCATTGGGCTGCGGTTCGCTGGCATCGATTGGCTCAGGGATAGGCTCGATCAGCGGTTTCTCGCCGGGCGGAAGGCGATTCCAGCCCAGATAGGCAATCACCTCAGCAGGGATGGGAAGCGTGAACTGGAGTTCCAGATTCTCCGGCCATAAGACCCTATAGGGGTGCTTTTCGCCCCATAACCTTTGAACGACTTGCCCGCCAACATCTCGCGAGACCGCCTGATGCAACAAAGCGACCGCGTAATCTGCCTCGCCGATTTCCAGAGACCATTGAGCCAGCCAGAGCATGCAAGCAACGCAATCCGGCCATCGCTGATGATAATTGAGAGCGATCTCCCGGCGGTCGCGCGCGCCCATCAACCTGCTTGCAGCCAGATATCGCAAATGAAGAAGGCCCGCAATGGGCGCGTTTTCGGCTTCGCGCAGGCTTTGTTCGATTAGCTCCCCTGCTCTTTCGAGTTGACCTAACTCCAGCGAATGTCGAGCGAGCCACAATCTTTCACCCCAGGAAGCTGGCATCTGGCGGCCATTGTTGCGTCCGGTGAGCGCCACAAAATGCGTCAGCGCCGAGAAGTTGACCGAACCTTCAGTTTGGGCATCTGCCTGCACCAGCGCCTCTACCGCTTCGACAAACTCTGGGTCGGCGCGCCGCAGACCCTGCAAGACTCTGATCGCCTGGGCGATGCGACCTTCTCCTAACAAGGCTTTACTGTAATGCAAGCCGACTTGCAAATCCCCCGGATAAGTCGCCAGCCAATCCAGGGCTGCCTGGCGCGCGAAACGGTATTGCTGGGTGATCAGCGCGGCGCTCAGGATTTGTAAATAGTATTGACGAGGCCAGGGTCGCGGCATAGGGTTACGGCTCCGTTCGGGTCAGTCGGCGATTATGGATCAGGTTGAGCGCTACCACGGCTCCCAGCAGGCGATGGACGCTGACCTCAGCCGGGGCCAACTGCGATGCGCGGCGCAGCATTGCTTCGGCGGCAGCATAATCTTTGCTATCCTTCAATACCAAGCCAGCCTGATAATAGGGGCGATAATCGCCATTGGCAACCGCCATTGCCCGCTGATAGGTCTTCAAGGCCTGGCGGTATTCACGCCGCTCCTGATACGCACGCCCCAACTCCAGGTATGCCTCCAGCTCGGCCGGCGCATGTTCGACTGCCTGGCTCAGGTGGTAGATCGCCTGATCCAACTGACCAGCACTGCGCATTCGCAGGCCGATCAACAAATGTAGCCTGGCGCGCTGCTCTTCCGATAACTCACCATGCTCTTCCTGGATCGCCAGGCGCGCTGCCTGGAGCGCTGCCTCAGGGCGCCCTGCCTCACTCAGCCATTCAGCCAACAGCGCCATCAACCTCGGCTGCTGCGGGTTTTGAGCAACCAACTCCTGCAGCGCAGCCACCCCAGCTTCTAGCCCCCTCGTCCTGCGCACCAGATGCACCCGCTCGATTTGCATCGAGAGAGGATTGGCGCTCAGAGAAAGCGCTTTCTCCAGGGCGACCAGAGCTTCAACCGGGCGATCTAACGCCTCCAGAGCTTTAGACAGCAACACAATGGCCTCTACATGGTCGGGTATGATGCGCAAAATCGCCTGCGCTCGGCTCAATGCGCCGCGTGGATTGTTGGTCTGTATGGAAATTTGGCCACGCAATAGCAAGGCATCCACAGGTTCCGGGTTGTTTTCGATTGCGCGCTCGGCGCTCACTGCAGCCTGCTCCAACTCGCCCGCAGCGAACTGCGCTTGCGCCAGAGTAAGCCACACCTTAGGCTCTGTAGCGCCTAGCTCGACTGCACGCTGAAGCGACTGCACCGCGCGCCCGGTTTGTCCCTCTTCCAAATAAAGCTGACCCAAAAGCAGGTGATTACCGGCGCGCTCGGGCTCCAGGGTGACTGCCTGCTCCAGATGTCTGATCGCCTGGGCTTTATCGGGCAGTCCAACATCTGCGTCTTGCGCCAGATAAATGCGCGCTGCCATCTCCTGCCAGCGAGACTCATCCGGCCAGGCGGCCAGGGCGCTCATGATCGCCTGCATGGCCGTCGAGTAATCGCCAGCGTTGAAAGCCATCCAGGCCAGCAAATACTGCAACATAGGCAACTCGGGCCAGCCATCCCCTTGTCTGCCGGCGAATTCCAGGGCATCCCGCGCCTCAGAAATTGCCTGCGCTGCGTCGGGCTGCGCCAAAGCTACCTGGGTCAGTACCAGCGGATGCGAACAAATGTCATCCCCTTCAAAGATTGGTCGCCATCCCACCTGAGCCGCGCGAACTGCGCTATCTCGCTCGCCGCAGCGCCGGAACGCCATGATCAGGGCGGCAACCTCTGGCGCTTGCGGGGTCGTCGCTTGCAGTAAGCTCTGCAGAACTAAGGCGTTTCGCAAGCTCGGCTGAAAGAGAGCATTTCCGCGCGCCATGCAGGTTGCCAGCTTTTGACGGCATTCGTCTTCGAGCAGTTTTGCACCCCCTGCAGAGTCCAATACCACCTCGGTGGCCAGTAAGCGTTGTGCTTCGGCCAGGTTCTGGTTGAATGCCTGCTCGACGTCATCCGAGAGGGTCTCGCTGCCCAAATCCCGGCTGGTGACTTGCAGTTCCTCAAAGAGCAACTGCGCCTCGCCGCGAGCAGCCAAGACCTGCGCCCGTAGATAATACGCCAGGGGAGTTTCGGGAAATACCTCGATCAACCTGTTCAAGATGGTCAGAGCATCTTCCCACATTCGACTGTCGATGGCCGCCTGAGCAGTCGCCAGAAACGCAGCAATGTAATCCTCCTTCCTGGAGGGCAAGGTGATTGGCTCTTGGGACAACTCTTCCGGCAGCAGTGAGCGCACCGCCCGGCGGCAGCGACGATCGCGTTCATCCTCATCGCGCCGGCGATGGGCAAATCGTGCCGCCAGCGCAAGGCTGCGCGGGTGATCAGGGGCCAGGCGTTGCAGGATTGCAGCCGCGTTCTCTGCCGTTTTCAGATCTCCAACCTCCAGGCTCAGCTCAGCTCGAAGCGCGGCATTGGAAAATTCCTCGTAGGCTGGATCGTCCGGCGGCGCCGCTTTTTTCAGGTAATCCAGCGCCAGGCGCGGCCGTAACGTGGCTCTCGCCAAGCCAGCCGCCTCCCGGTTCAGAGTGCGGTGCAGATTCCGAGTTTCGTCATCTCCTTGGGTATCTGCCAGCAAAGCCAGGCCCTTCTCTGCCTGTTCCAATGCGCCGGACAGGTCGCCGCGTTGATCGAGGAGCCTCGCCATGCGCAGGCGCAACTCGGGGTCACGCGGCGACAGGCGCACCGCATTGCGCAGGCTTTCCAACGCTTCGTTCAGCCGTCCCTGGCGCTGCAATATCTCAGCCTTATGCGCATGCAATATCGCCCGATCCTCATCGACGGCCAGGGCCTGATCTGCGGCCTGCAATGCCTGGTCATCCGCTCCCACCTGGTGTCGAGCGAGGGAAAGTTCAGTGAGCAGATCCGCCAAGACCGCTGATGAGTCTTCTGCGCTGCTCTCTCGAGAAGTCTCTACCGCGCGCTCCAAGAAATGGATAGCCAGCGGCGCATTTCCAAGCTCGCGAATAGTTCGGGCTACCGGATATAACATCGAGGCAGGGAGCGTTCGAGTTGCCTCATCCGCCTCGGCCATGCGTTGAAATGCTTCCAGCGCGCCCACCGCGTCCCCATCCTCCGCCAGCATTCGCCCCAATTGCAATTGCAGATCCGCGCGCTGCGGCGCTAGAAGGACCGCCTTTCTCAAAGTCTGGGCGATTTCCTGGCGAATCTGTTGCGAATTGAGGCCCCTCTGGTTGACCAGCTTTGACCCCTGTCGCAGGAACCATTCCAGGGCATTCAGATCATCCGGCAAGAGATTGCGCACCGCGATCGCCGTCTGAAAAGAATCTGAGGCCAAGCCGCTGGCCAGATAGGCTTCAGACAAGGTTTGCAGCACCTGAACGTTCATGGGCTCTGCCTGAGCAGCGTCTTGCAAAGCAGCCACAGCCATTTCCGGCTGATCCAGCTTCAGCGCCACCAGGCCCAAACCGGTGGATAAGCGCGTCTGGCGCTGCGGTTCACGGTTCAGGGGATCATCCAGCGCCCGCCGATAAGCCTGAATCGCCAACTTCCACTCACCCACCCTTGAATAGGCCTCCGCGAGCAGGGCGCGTGCCTCTGCGCGCATGGCTGGTTTGTCGTCCAGATTGCCATCGTAGCCGCTTTCGACGCCGTCCGGATTCAGACCAAGGATACGCTGCAAAAAGGGGATGGCGCGACGCGCGTTGGTGGGTTGATCAGCGGATTGCAGGAGCGCCCGCGAGACCTCAAGCCCGGCTTCCAGATCCTCCGGCCGTGCGCTCACCACCTCCAACAGGAGGGGGATGGCTGCTTCGATCTGCTTCGAAGCCGCCAGGGCGCGGGCATAGCTATGCGCCAAATCTATATCCGGCTGGATAAGAGAAATCCTTGCTCCTCCATCCGAAGCGTCTGCAGCGAGGGACATTCTGGAAGCGCGGTATGCCTGGCCCAGAGTGCTGCATGCTTCGTCAATGTGCCCAAGCTGGAGCAGCGTCTGCCCTAAGAGCAAAGCGTTGGACTGCGAAGGCGAAAGCTCCGCCGCGCGGCGGAAGCACTCCAGCGCCTGGGTCAGCGCGCCCTGGGCCCGATAGGCCTGGCCCAGGGCAGCATGGATCTCTGCGTGGTCGGGAACTGCTAGGCTGGCCGAACGCAGGGCTTCCATCGCGCGGGCCTGATCTCCAGCAGCCTGGTAAGCATCGACCAGCGAAAGCCACAGGTTTGGCTGCTCTGGGGTCAGCCGCGTTGCCAGGTTCAGGTGGTCGATCGCCTGAGCAAAATCACCCTGGGCGATTGCAGCCTGCGCCAGTCCGCGAAGCGCTAAAACATCCTCCGGGTCCAGCGCCAGGGCTTGCTGGCTGGCTTCCCTCAGATATTCGAGCTGTCCCGCCTGTTCAGCACAACGCATCACTGCGTGCAAATCGTCCAGTGCAGGATTTTCCATCTCTTGCAGATGCGCCAGGCGCAAATTCAAAGCCAATTCCCATGCTCCAATCGCTTCCAGAGCCTGGAGGATCAGCCCGGCCAGACGGTCGTCCTTTTCGGATCGGGAAAGCGCTTGCGCTGCGTAAGCATTGGATAGAGCAAGCTCTGGCTTCCCCAGTTCGTTTTGCGCTTGCGCCAAAAGCGTCAGTAATTCTCTATTCAATGGATATTGGATCAATGCGGTCTGGGCAGCGCGAGCGGCCTCGCCGGGCATCTCGAGTTGCGCAAGCAATCGCGTCAGTTCGATCAACTCGTCCAGAGAAAGCGCCTGACCACTTTCAACCAGGCGCAGCGCCTGCAAGGCAAACCTTCGGGCGTCTGAGTGTTCACCCTGGCGAGCGCTGAGCAAGCCTGCCGCCAGGGAAATTGAAGGATGATAGTCTCCATCGGCCTGATGACCTGCCAGGTAGGATTGAGCATCTGACAATCGACCACAAGCGACCAGCGTCCGTACCAGGCCGGCAACATATTGCGGCTCATCTGGAAGCAATTGGACCGCTTGCTTCCAGGCTTCCAGACTGGTTTCCTGAGCCGTCTCTCGCCATCCATCATCATTCCCCGCCTCAGCAACAGCCACCACTTGCGCCAGCCGCGCCGAGAGATGCCCGCGCAGTCGGCGGATCTGGCGCAGCGTCTCCGCCAGCACCGGAACAGCCCGCTCAGACTGTCCTGCGATCTGGTAGCAATCCGCCAGACGCACCGAATTGGCCAGGTTGTCGAATTGGTGGCTTAGGGCAGCTAAGGTCTCATCGGCCGCCTCCCCCGACCACGCCGCGCCGCTCGCCAATAGCAGGTCGCTCGCCAATTCCGAGGCCATTTCGGGGCGTTGGGCAGCCAGATGTGTCAGTAAATCCAGACTGTGCACAGGAGACAGCGCTTCTTGCACCGACTTCAAAATTCGACTTTGACTTTCAGGGGCAAGCGGCTGACAGAGGAGCGCATGCAGCGCCAGATCAGGGCGGATGTGTCCATTTCCGTATTCTGCCAAGGAGTGCACCAATCGCTCTGGTTCAGGGATCATCCCATACAAACAGACCAGAACGGTACGCGTCTCCAGCCGATCCAGGCTGATGGCATAGAACAGACTGCGCCAGGAGTTGCTCTCCCGGTAGCGCTCGCGTAAAGCCAGAGCAATCAGCGCGCAGTTTGCCAGGGCACGATCTGGGGAGTCCGAGGGTGAGCCAGAAGTCAACGGCTGTGGGCCAGAGGCCAGCCAGGCCTGGTAAGTCTGATCGGCTCGGCTCTGTAACTCAGGGGGAGCGGGCATCATGGGATCGGCTATCAACTCTTCTGGTGAGATCGGGTCACCCAGTGCCAACAGACCCAGCGCTGCCGGAGTCCATGCCGCTGGATCAGGGGGAAGGGACTCGAGCGCCCGTCTCCCCAGCGGCGTCGAGTCTAAAGCCGCCCAAATCCATGAATCCTGCCTTAAGGCGGTCAAGAGCCAGGGCCAGGCCTCTGGCGGGATAATTTTCTTAAGTTCCAGGAGAAAGGGTAACCGTTTCATAGCGGCACTCGAAAAATCTGCAGGGCGAAATAACAGGCCAGGCCCATCAAGCACATGCCCAACAAGGTCAGGAAGATCCCCACCCCGCGGGTCGTGCGCACCAATTGATTCATCGAGTCCAACAAGTTCGAAGCATTTCCCACCAGCCCGGCCACCTCTTCCGCCAGGCCTTTTTGCGCCAGGCGAGCCGTCTGAACCGCCAGAGTCTTGATATCCGGGCTTGACGCGCGCAAGGATAGGATCAGCAGGCCCGCGATAAACGCCACCATTCCCAGCAGGAAAAGCATCGCGTCCAGGTAGATAATCAGTGAATAGGAAGTCAACATCGCAGAACTCACCTCCCAGCCAGGGTTGGAAATTCACACGTGAAATTGCTTGCCTCTCGGATTCGGCTCCAAGAAACCAGTAGTTCCTGTGGTTCAAGGTCTGTGTTTTCCAGACCCGGCGCTGCATCGCCGCTCAACATCTTGGTCATCGTTTCCGCGCTGGCGACCTGCAGCATGGCGTCGAAGCGCTCACACATTCCACGCGCAATTCTCGCCTGCAACTCCACGGCCGTCTGAGCATCTTGATCAGCGATCGGCAGCAAGTCAGCCACCTGTTTGCCATTAGAGCGGCCATTTCCCAGATCAATGCCGCCGGTCAAATCAACCAGCGTTGCCAGGATATTTTGATCAACGATCAGATAGTGATCCCACCACAGACCTTGCGCCTTCAGCGCCTGCTGAAAAGCTGGCGGAAGGCCTTTGCCCAAGGGCTGACCGATCGTTTGCTCCAGATTGGCGCCAGCTTCGGACTCGGTGGGGTAAATGGGCATAAAAGTGACCTTCAATCCAGACGGCGCGTAAATCAGCATCCATGCGCCCAGCAGGTCCGGCTCGCCATCTTCCAATTCATCGACCACGACGAGCAATAAATTGTTTTGCCCATTTTCTGGGCGGTTTAGATAAGCTGGCGTGTGCACCAACGTGACCCCCGATTCGCGTGGGCGAGCGGGCAAACCGTTGACCGCCCAGGTAAAGGCAGTCAGTGCCATGACCATCAGGCACAACGACAAAACCAGCAATATCGTCAAAGTTCGAGTAATTTGTCTGTCTCGCAGCAGCGACACCATCCCCGTCCAAAAGGCAATTTCAATTTGATTGGAGATATTCGAGATGTTCATCCTTGCCTCTAACGTGATGAGCTGATCTTGATGATTTTTCCCTGCGCACTGACCACCACGCGGACGACATAGGGAATTTGTTTGCCGGTTGATGTCACCGCGCGGCCGGAATACACCAGCAAATATGCAGCGCCATTGGGTGCGGCAAGCCCGGCGGAGGAGTTTTGGCCGGGCTTGACCGTCTGGACGCGCGGCCTTCGCCCGCGCAAGTCTGGGAAGCGATGATAAATTTCCTTGCTGATGGCTTGCAGCAGCTTTGGGTCCATGGCATTGATTGAGTCCGTGATTTGTGAGAGCAGTCACTCAGCGGCTATATGGGCCCTGGAACCGCGAGCGGAAGAACGGCGGCAGGTCGCGCCGCAGCGTCGTCGTGGATGGCGACGCGTTTGCTACAGGCGCATCTTCCCAGTGAGATGTTTGATCCACCGAAGCGGCTGACCTGGCTTTCGATTGTCGGAACCCTGGCAGTACCTCATCCAGCGTAGGCGATCCCAGCCCGGTGATCATCAGAATCACCTGGGCGCGCCCATCCATGCGTTCATCGTTGATCACACCAAACACAATTTCCGTCTGCGGACCGGTACGAGCCTGCAGGCTGGAAAGGGCGCTCTGCACATCGAAGAGCGAGAGATCGTCTCCGCCGGTGAAATTGGCGATCACCCCAGCAGCGCTGCTCAACGTGACATCCTCGAGCAAAGGATGGTGCAACGCCTGCTCCAACGCCTGAACCGCTTTGGTTTCGCCCTGGCCATGGCCGATGGACATCAACGCGCCGCCGCCCAGCAAGATCAGCCGACGTACATGGGCAAAATCAACGTTGATTAGCCCCGGCTCGGTGATCAACTCGGTGATGCCCTGAACCGCCTGGCGCAGCACATCGTCGGCCAGGTGGAAAGCCTGTTCCATCGGCAAATCGCGCGGGGCAACATAAAGCAAACGATCGTTGGGGATGGAGATCAGGGTGTGCGTATGCTGTCGCAAGCGATCCAGGCCCTCGGCAGCGTTTTTCTGGCGCCGTCCCATCTCGAAGGAGAACGGTGTGGTCACAATCGCAATCGTGACTGCGCCCTGCTCACGAGCGATCTCTGCAGCGATGGGAATTGCGCCTGTGCCCGTGCCGCCGCCCATGCCAGCGGTGAGAAAGACCATGTCCGCTCCGGCTAGAGCCGCCGCCAGTTCCTTCCGGCTTTCGTCTGCCGCCTCACGTCCACGTGTGGGATCCCCGCCAGCGCCGAAGCCGCGCGTCGCCTTAGGGCCGAGCAGAATGCGGGTGGGCGCCGGATTCGATGCCAGCGCCTGGGCGTCTGTATTGGCGGCGATAAAGTCCACCCCACGCAATTGCAGCGCCATCATGCGTTCGATCGCGTTGCAGCCGCCGCCCCCAAGCCCAATCACTTTCAGAATTGGCTGCGAGCCGCTCACTGCCGGGCTCGTGACCTGAGCGAATGCATTTGTGTTGTTTGAGTTCATGGCTTTTTTCTCCACCAGCACATTCTGTCTTTGGATCATCTCTCAAGTTGCAATTAGCGTGCCATCCTCCAGAAGTCGCTCCACCTGGCAGCCAGATTGGCGCAGCATCGCCAACGCATCCTCCGAAATTGCCCCCTCTGCCCCTACCACAGTGACGTGCTTGGCCAGGCGCGCTTCGGCCAGCGAAAAACCGATCGCCGGATGAGATTCTTCCAGCAGGGTCTCTACAAGCGCCAGATCCCAGTTCGCCGCTCCCCAGGCATATAACGGTAATAAAATGTAATGATTGATTGGATGGGAACGTCCAACCGCTGGTTCGACAACATCTAGCTGGCGTTCAAGCGCTTGCTCAGCGCTCGGAGATATGGCTTCTTCACCTAAATCTTGGCAGGCAACGCCCCCGGAGCAATGGGCCGGGTGAGGCGCGTCTTGGTCTGCTTTATCCGGCAGGCAATTTGCCTCTTCGGATCGTCCCCGGAAAGCAGGCGCCTGATCCTTGCGTAAGTTTGCCGCCCACTGACGGAAAGCATCTACGACCGGCAGGCGCTCGCCCTGAGGTGAATACCAGCTATCAGCAGCGTGTGGATCGCCCGGTTCGGCCGCCAACAGCCAGAAGTTGCACGCCTTTATCTCAGCAGGCGCCATCCTGTCAGGCAGGTCTGGCCCAACCTCGCCGCTCACCCAGCGCGCTGCGAGCAAGTTTTGACGAGCGTGTTGATACTTGCCAGTAGAATCCTGCTGGGCGGAAGAGTCGCAGGCGGACCGCTGTCCGGCGCGCAGCAGAAAGATCGGTGGGCGATAACCTAGCTCTTCCTGGCAAATTGTCAGATACCAGTCGAAAATACAGAAACCAAGGTGATCTTGTTGCGCGTCCGATGGGTGATATGGCAAGGCATCTGGCCAGCGCTCCGGACCACCGGCTCCCCAATCCAACGGGCGATTTTCGATCCAGGCGTAGGCGCCGATTGCCAGTGAATCGAGCAGCTTCGCGCTGCCCCGCCGCTTCAACCCCTTCAGTTCAGCGCGCAGGAAAGCCAGATCCCAATAGTCTCCACCCGGAGCCAGCGGCGGCGTGATCACCGTCAAGTCGCGTTCCTGAGCCAACTGGGCGACGGGGATGAAATCATCCAGGAAGCGCTCGACAAGATTACTCTGCGCCCATAGATGCCCAGGCCAGCTCCCTCGAGCGTTAGGCTGATGATAAAAAGCCACATAGCGGATGCCCCAGCGGGCATACACATTAAAAAGCAGACCCAGCGTGTCCAATGCCGGCGGCCGAGCAGGGCTCAGGCAAAAGTGCAGCACGGGTTGGAGATCGGCCGAGAGCAAGCCGCGAATGAAATCTTCTGGAATAGCGCGCTCTGCAGGCGCCAGCAAAGTCAGCCACGACGCGCCCAGTTCGATCAACCGTGGCAGCCAGGTGTCCAGGTCGGCCCGGCGGTAATGCCGATAGTCAGGGTAATAGTGAAAGCCGATACGCGAGAATTCGGAATGGGTCGGGGGTTGCTGGTTCATGCGCCTTGCCTCTTGGAATACAGCCTGAATTGTGCAAGGAGCATGCCATCTAAACCCCGAATCGATATAATGTTATCGAATCTGTAACGAAATTCTTATACAACCTTTGGTACAATGCCAATGGGTTTATTGGTAGGATTGAGAATATTTTTGGAGGAGAAAGACCAATGATGGCCTCAGATTTCATCAGAGATGTCTCCGAAGCCGACTTCGAATACGAAGTTTTGGCTTATTCTCAGCAAGTCCCGGTGATCGTGGACTTTTGGGCGGAATGGTGCGGGCCCTGCAAGATGCTTGGGCCGGTATTAGAGCGCCTGGCGAACGAAGCGCAGGGCGCGTTCCGCCTGGCGAAAGTAAATGTGGACGAGAATCAGAACCTTGCGCTACGCTACGGCATCCACAGCATCCCAGCGGTCAAGGCCTTCAAAGACGGTAAGATGGTGGCGGAATTCGTCGGCGTGCAACCTGAGCCGCGAATACGAGAATTCATCCGCAGCCTGGCGCCCAGTCCAGTCGATCTGGCCTTGGAAAAGGGGCACAGCTTGCTGGCCATCCAGCAAGCGCGCCAGGCAGAGCTGGCCTTCCGCCAGGCGCTCGAAGCGGCCCCCGAAAACACGAGTGCCGCGCTTGGCCTGGCAAAGAGTCTGTTGCTCCAGGGAAACACCGGGGAAGCGCTGAGGATCCTCGAGCGAATTCCTCCAAGCCGTGAATACAACGCTGCGCAGACTTTGCTGCCGCTGGCAAAAGCCATGGCGCGCCTCGAGCGTGGTGAAACCTTTACCAACGAAGACCCGCTCGACCCGGTTTTCGAGAATGCCATGCGCCTGGTCAGGCGCGGGAATTACGAAGCGGCCATGGATGGGTTGCTGGATATCCTGCGCGAAAACAAGCGTTATCGAGATGGACTTGCCCGCCAGGCGATGGTCGCCTTGCTAGACCTGCTGGGCGACACGAACCCGATCACCCGGCAGTACCGTAATGAACTGGCCATGGTGCTGTTCTAGCTCAATTTCTTCATCGAATAATCCCTTAAAGGATGACGCCTCCCAAATAAGGGAGGCGCCACTTTTTTCTTTCATAAGCCTGCAAGCAGGCTTGAAAGACCCCACTATGACGTGTGCTGCGGAGTTTTGAACCTGCCTTCGCAGGTCAGGTCTCGCCTCATGGGATCCGCCTTGGCCGAAGCCTATCGCGTCACCTGCCGAAGATTGAGACCTTAATAGAGAGTGTTGGCTCAAAACCGGGAAGCAGCAACACACTCACAGCAGGGCAATTATTTTATACCATAAAAGATAACGGGTGAGTAGACCCGCCAGATTAGAATTACCATTCGAATAACCTACAGAAAACTCAGCTTTAGCGCTTGACTCTTACGGATACACCCGCTTGATCGTGCGCGGAAAAGCGATCGTTTCTCGAATATGGGTGATGCCGGTCAACCAAGAGACCGTGCGCTCTACGCCCAGGCCAAAGCCGGAGTGCGGCACGCTGCCATACTTGCGCAAATCCAGATACCACTGGAATGCCGCTTCGGGCAGATTGTGCTCCCGCAGTCGCTGGCGCAGCAGATCGTAGCTGGAGATGCGCTCGCTTCCACCGATAATCTCTCCGTAGCCTTCTGGCGCAAGCAGATCAACGCTCTTGCACACCTCTGGCCGACCCGGCCATGGCTCCATATAGAACGCCTTGACCGCAGTGGGGTATCCATAGACAAAAACCGGCTTGTTGAAGCGCTGAGTGAGCGCAGTCTCATGGGGCGAGCCAAAATCCATACCCCATTCGATATCCAGAAGCGCTTTCTCTTCAGCATCATCTGTCTCTGCCTGGATCTGGCGAATCATCTGCAGCGCATCATCGTAGGAGATGCGCGGAAAAGGCGGAGCGACCTGCTCGAGCAAGGTAGTATCCCGGCCAAGCGATTTGAGTTCTGGCTTGCAACGGCGCAACACGGTCTGGACGATATGAGTGACGAACTGTTCCTCGATCTCCATGAGTTGCTCCAGATCGCAGAAGGCGATCTCTGGCTCGACCATCCAAAATTCGGTCAGGTGGCGGCGGGTCTTGGATTTTTCGGCGCGGAAAGTCGGCCCAAAGCAGTAGACCTTTCCAAAAGCGAAAATGTTGGCTTCATTGTAAAGCTGGCCGCTTTGAGCCAAATAAGCCATGCCTTCGTCGAAGTAGGGCGTCTCGAACAGCGTGGTGGTTCCCTCACAAGCCGCCGGAGTCAGGATGGGCGTGTCCATATGAGTGTAGCCGTTCGTATCCAGCCACTCCCGAATCGCCTGGATAACCACGGTGCGCACGCGCAGAATGGCCCACTGGCTGGGCATACGGATCCAAAGATGGCGGTTATCCAGGGCAAAATCCACCCCATGCTCTTTGAGCGCCATCGGATAATCCTCTGCGGCAGCCTGCACGACGCGCAGATCTTTGATGCCCAGTTCGTAACCGCCGGGAATACCGGGGGCGCGCTGATCGGCGCGCACGACGCCGGTGACGATGATCGACGACTCTTGTGGCAGGTGGCTGATTTGGTCAAACAGTTCGGCGGATAGATCGCCCTTAAAGGCCACACATTGCGCAAAACCATAGCCATCTCGCACCAGCAGAAAGACCAGCTTGCCCTTGTCGGTGCGGTTGTAAACCCACCCCTGTAAAGTCACTTCCTGGCCTTCGTGCTGGGCAAGCTCGGAAATACGGACGATTGGCGCCATACGTACTCTCCTCTTCTCGATAGTCCAATTTGAGCAGGGTTATTCTATCACCTGAATATGCAATTCCTTGAGCTGCTGCGGCTCGACTGGCGAGGGTGCATCGGCCATCACGTCTCGGGCAACCTGATTCTTGGGAAAGGCGATCACCTCGCGGATGTTCGGCTCATCTGCCAGGATCATGCAGATGCGGTCGATGCCCGGGGCGATGCCGCCATGAGGCGGTGTGCCGTATTCGAAGGCGTCCAGCATGTGGCCAAAACGTTCCCGCGCCACTTTGGGGTCCAAGCCGATCAGGCTGAAGACCTTTTCTTGAAGCTGGCGATCGTGGATGCGGATCGATCCGCCGCCAACTTCGTAATTGTTCAGCACCAGGTCGTATTGTTGGCCGCGCGCCCGGCCGGGATCGACATCCAACAAGGGGATATCCTCCGGCATCGGCGCAGTGAACAAGTGGTGGCTGGGATCCCAACGTTGCTCTTCTTCGTTCCAAGTGACAAATGGGAAATCGATCACCCAGCAGAACGCCAATACATTCTTGTCTATCAGACCCAAACGCTCGCCGAGCAACACGCGCAGACGGCCTAAAGCCTCGAACACCACAGTCGGACGGTCAGCGACGATCAGCAACAGATCGCCCGGCTCAGCTCCCATGCGTTCCTCGATCGCGCGCAACCGTTCAGGAGCCAGGAAACGGGCAAAAGAGGAGCGCGGTTCGCCCTCCCAGGGGATAGCGTGATAAGCCAGGCCTTTGGCGCCGAATTTCTTGACATATTCGGTCAGTTCATCGAGTTGTTTACGGCTGGTTTCGGCTTGACCTTTGACGTTGATGCCGCGCACATGCCCGCCTTCCGCAACTACGCTTTCGAAGACCTTGAACCCACTGCCAGGCGCTAAGTCGGTCAGGTTTTTCAGCTCCAGGCCAAAGCGCAGGTCGGGGTTGTCTTTGCCAAAGCGTTCCATCGCCTCTTGATAGGTCAGGCGCGGCCAGGGGCTGGCTAGCAACCGCTTATGAGGCAGCAGTTTAGCCACTAACTGGGTGAACAAATCTTCGGTCAGATTCATCACATCTTCCCTCTCAACGAAGGACATCTCAAAATCAAGCTGGGTGAATTCGGGCTGGCGGTCGCCGCGCTGATCTTCATCACGAAAACAACGAGCGATCTGAAAATAGCGTTCCACCCCAGCGACCATGAGCATCTGTTTCAACTGCTGAGGCGATTGGGGCAAAGCATAGAATTCGCCAGGGTGGATGCGCGAGGGAACCAGATAGTCCCGTGCCCCTTCGGGCGTGGTTTTGAACAAGATTGGGGTCTCGACCTCGATGAAGCCACGCTCGCTCAGGTAATCACGGATGAATTTGACCACTTTATGGCGTAACTCCAGGTTTTGGCGCATCCGATCGCGGCGCAGATCCAAATAGCGGTAGCGCAAACGCAAGTGTTCCTCGGTTTCCTCTTCCTTGTTGATCGCGAACGGCGGGGTGCGCGCTGGATTGAGCACGACAACACGCTGAGCCAACACCTCGATTTCACCGGTGGGTAAATTTGGGTTTTCGGCGCCGGGCAAGCGCGGCCGCACATCCCCTTCGACCTGGACTACCCACTCCAGACGTACCGGGTCGAGCGTCTGGCGCGCTTCGTCGGGAGTATCAGCGTCGGCGACCACCTGAACCAGCCCAAAGCGGTCACGCAGGTCGATGAAAGTCACTCCGCCGTGATCGCGCCGGCGATGCACCCAACCCGCCAGTTTCACCCGTTGGCCAACATGTTCCCGACGCAGCTCGCCGCATGTATGAGTTTTGTACATGCTCTCCTCCGTAAAAAAATCGCCCTACGCAGTTTGCGTGGGGCGATAGATCGGCAAAATCAAGGCTTAGTCATTCCACTGCCTGAACTCCATCGCCCGGCGCGGCTGATTATTATTATCAGCATCATTGTAATTCGAACCAGGAGAAGGAGGCAGCAGGAACATTGTTCAGAGACCTCGATTTGTGTATGTGATTATAGCATGGCAAAGGTCAACCGTGAAGACCTATACGCCTTCGAATCCAAGATTCATCAGACCGACTCAGTCTCAGAATGACTCCGTCTCGTCTTCCAGGTCCATGTCCTCCACCTGGTCGATGACCGCTTCATCGGCAAAGCCTTCGCCTTTCTTACCCGATGAGATGTGGAATTCACTGGGCCGTTCACCTTGCTCAAAATTAGCTAACACAATGATCGCTCGGGCGGTGCTGGTTCCCGAATTTTTCCAACGGTGACGGCGCTGCGCGGCAAAGATCAGGCTGTCCCCTTCTTGCAGGATGAACTTTTGCCCTTCCACGTCATATTCGATCTGCCCAGAGACGCAAAACACGAACTCGCTGCCGCTGTGCAACATGCCAAAAGGCCCGCTGCTGGCGCCCGGCTCCAGCGTGAGCATAAATGGCTCCATGCGGCCGGTAAACGCTTCACCCCCCAACCCCATCCACTGGCCATTGGGGATGGGAACTCTTTTGCGCTCATCAGCCTTGCGAAAGACGACATCTTGCTTCGGCGGCTCGAGGCGGAAAAAGGCCGTGATCGGCACTTCAAGCGCCTCTGCCAGCTTATACAAGGTGCTGACGGACGGAGAAGTGCGCCCGCGCTCGATCATGCTCAACGCGTTGGTGGATAAGCCGCTGGCGCGCGCCAGAGAACGCATCGATTTGCCGCGCTCCACACGCAACTGGCGCAAGCGCGCTCCAACATCAACCGTCAACACGTCTTTGTCGAATAATTCCATCATCGCCTCCAAATCATAGACCGCTTGTTAGACAGAACAGGATGATTATACACAAACTACAAATTTTTTGTACACGGTTTTAACCGATCTTGCCACACCTGGGCGCAGACTTGTGCAATCCACCAACTGGATTCTGTGAGCCAAGATCCTTAAGCTGACACGCGAACTTAGAGAAGTTTATGTTACCATTAAGCTTGAAAATGAACGTCGCTTCTGCCCCAGAAAAGAAGACTGCGAAACCTAAAAACGACGACAAGGGCTGTTTGATCGGATGCCTGATCATTGCAGTTCTGGGAGTGATTGGTATATTCCCGTGGGTGCGAAATTTCCCCTATTCCTACCCAATCGGGTTCTCTGACCATTACCTCATTGTTGAAATCCCCGCGTTCATCGCCCGCTATCTGCCGGCAGGATTTCCAACCGAGATCCCTTTTCAACCGCCGCGTTATGTGACGCTGCCCCCCAACCTGATGGGCATCCTGATTTCGCTGGTAATTACCTGTTTGGCCTGCCTGCTTTTCGTGATACTATATACGCTGCGTGGAACAGTGCCCTGGATCGTTCGGTTAGCCATCAGCTTGGTCGGTTTGTTGGTGCTTGGATGGATTGTCCAGGCCATATTGAACTGGTTGTTCATGCCTGCTTTACAGTAATCAAGACCGCCAATGTCGTCGAACCGCATCGATACATCCGAAATAAACCCTTTGTTCAATTCCACAGATGAGTTGCTGGCGCGCATCCGCGAACTCGAAGCACGCGTGCACGACGCAATCGAGGAGCGCGACGCTGCTTATCGAGAGATGAGCGAACTGGCGCGCTTCATCTCCCATGACCTGCGCGCCCCGCTGCGCGGCATCGATGGCTATAGCAGAGCACTCATGGAAGACTATGGCGCAAAACTCGATGCGGTTGGCATCGCCTATCTGCAATACATCAGCCAGGCCAGCCGCCAGGCGGCTGTTTTGATCGACAAACTGATCTATTTCATTCGGGTTCAAAGCGCGGAAATGAACTTGCAGACCGTCGATTTGAGCCGGCTGGCTGCCGATCTGGCGCAAAACCTGGAGAACCTGCAACCCGGACGAAATATCACTTGGGAAATAGCTCCCAATATGTTCCTCCAGGGGGATTTTGGCATGATTCAGGAATTGATGAGAAACCTGTTGGAAAACGCCTGGAAGTTCACGGCCAAACTTGCCTCGGCGCGCATCGAGATCGGACAACTCCAATCCAGCGATGGGGTAGCTTATTTCGTACGCGACGACGGCGCCGGTTTCGATACGAAATACCTGGGACGGCTTTTCCAGCCCTTTCAACGCCTGCACAGCAGCCACGAATTTGAAGGCGCCGGACTGGGTTTAGCCATCGCCAAACGTATCATCCAGCGCCATCATGGGCGCATCTGGGCGGAGGGAAAAGTCGATCACGGCGCAACATTCTACTTCACCGTCAGTGAATAAACCATCGAATAAAAGGAGCTTTCTATGACCGAAAATTTGAAACGCACTCACCTTTATCAATGGCATGTTGACCATGGCGGTCGCATGGTGCCATTCGCTGGATGGGAAATGCCCGTCCAGTACCCCACTGGCCCGCTCCAGGAACACCATGCCACACGTCAGGTAGCTGGCTTGTTCGACATCGATCATATGGGGCAGGTGGAAGTCCGCGGCCCCCAGGCTGAAGAATTCGTCAACCACATGGTCAGTTGGGACGTCACTCAAATGAAATTGCTCGACGCCCATTACGCCATTCTGTGTTACAAGGATGGCACCTGTGTGGATGATCTCTTCGTCTATAAGCTGCCCGACCCGGATTACGGGGTGTATTACTTCATCGCCATCAATGCTTCCAACCGCGACAAGGATGTCGCCTGGTTCAAAGCCCACGCCCGCGGCTACGAGGTCACCGTCAAGGACATCTCCGACGAAACTTACATGCTGGCTTTCCAGGGACCGAAAGCGCCTGAGATGCTCAACCGGTTGGCCGACGCCGACCTTTTGAAGGTGCCGCGTTTCACCGCTGTTCAAACCAACCTGCTTGGCGACGTCCCGGCCCTGTTGGGGCGCACCGGTTATACCGGCGAGGACGGCTTCGAGTTGTTCGTCCCCGCGGAGCAAGCGCTCAAAGTTTGGGAGGGCATTCTACGAGAGACCGAGGCGGAGGGGGTGAAGCCCGTTGGACTGGCTGCGCGCGACAGCCTGCGCTTCGAAGCGTGCATGCCTCTGTACGGACATGAGATCAACGCCGAACTGACCCCGGTCGAGGCCCGCCTGGGTTTTGCCCTCAGCCTGGATAAGCCTTTCATCGGGCGCGACGCCCTGCTCAAACAGAAGCTGGAAGGGCCAAAACAAGTTCTGGTGGGTTTCGAAATGGTCGAGCGCGGCGTAGCCCGCGAGCACTACCCGGTGCACAAAGACGGGCAGGAAGTGGGACACGTGACCAGCGGCATGTTCGCCCCCACCCTGGATCGCTATCTGGGCATGGCTTTCGTCCCGGCGGAACTGGCCGCCATCGGTAACGAAATCGACATCCTGATCCGCAACAAACCCGTCAAAGCCAAAATCGTCAAGCGCCCGTTTTACGTTCCCGCATACCGACGCCAGTGAGCGACGGGCGTTCGTTTACGCTGCAACGCTAGCCTTCGCTGCAGCGTATGCACAGCTCTCAAAAAACAAGCCATTTGCGGCCAGCATGGCAGGCCGCAAATGGCTTGTTAGCTTGTATTTTAGTTTCGCCAACGCCCGAATGCTCGCGCCACAATCCAGCGCCAGAAACCGGTCGCTAAAAGATCAGTGCGCCAAATCCCGCAGGCGAATTTCGCGCCCTTCTCTGGCAGAATACACTGCCGCCAGGGTAAACTGGAGCACGGCTTTGCCGGTCTGGCCATCCAGAACCGGCTCGCCCTCCCCCTTGAGAACGTCGAACAGATGTCGAGTGCAGTCGATGAAACTATCGTGCCATTCGTAGCGCTCGACGGGAATCGGGCGGGTTATACCATCACGGAACAAGACCAATGGGGGCAAATCGATTGTTCGGGCGGTACAGCGATTAATCATCAGAATGCCTTTCTCGCCAATCACTTCGACACGATCGTCGTCGGCGTAGTAGATCGAATCCATCACCATTTCGGGGGTATGGACAAAATCTAGCACGCCATAGCGACGCGGCGCCTCGAACTGGAACATGATCGTCGCTGGCGCATCCACTGCAGCCAGCCGCTGCGGCACGCCGCCCACCGGGCTGTGATCGATCCAGGCATACACCCGTTCGACCGGCCCCATGAGATTGTAAGCCAATGAAAACAGGTGATAACCATGGTCGAACACCAGCACGCCCCCGCTGTCTTTCTCGGAGCGAAAACGCCACGCCCAGGCATCCAGCGGAACCTTCCATTGCGTCCGGCTTTTACCGGTGCCGACATGCAGGCGGATCATTTGCGGCTCTCCAATCTCTCCTGCCTGGAGCATCCGGCGCGCCTGCACAACCGGTGGGTAAAACACAAAATTCTCGTAAACGCGCAACACCACGCCAGCGTGTTCGGCAGCCAGGATCATCTGCTGCGCCTCCAGCAGGTTCATGGCCATGGGCTTTTGCACCGAAACATGCTTGCCCGCCTGGCAGGCAAGCACGGTCATCTCGGCATGCAGGGCGTGGGGAACCAGCAGTTCCACCAGATCAACTTCAGGGTCTTTCAGCACACTGGCATAATCCGTATAGACCTTGTCAACGCCCCACTCTTGAGCGGCCTGGCGGGCGCGCCGGAGCTTTGGATCGCAAACGGCGACGATGCGGGCATCTTCTCGCCCGCGGTAGCCCAATTGATGCAGCCCGGCAATGCGTCCGCAACCGACGATCGCGGCACGTATTTTCGACAATGGCTTGTACTTAACCATCATGCAGTCTATTACCCAGCGCCAGTTTTTACTAAACGAGCTTGCCTGCTCAGATCGTTGCAAACAAAGGACGCGGCGGTCTTATTTGAGGAGGGGCCTGACCAATCCGAATGAACTGTTGCACGACATGGAGCAGCTCACCCGCAGGGATATGATGCGCCAGGGCGCAATCGGCGCCCAACGCATACGCCAGGTCGATCTGACGGATGTCCTCCACCAGCGCCAGCTTATACGCTGCAGGCCATTCCTGCACCGCCCGCTTTAGCGCTTCGACGCCCAGGGGTCGAGTGCCGCCCAGATCGATCAGCACGAGATGCGGCGGCTGCACCAAAGTCATTGCGCCGGTCTCAGATAGGAATAAATCGACGTGATGCAGCGTCTTCAACAATGCGAACAGGCTGTGGCAACTATGTCCGGCTGGCGCAACGATCAGAATGCGAGTAGAGCGCTCCATTCAGAAACGCACCTTAATATTTTTACAGGCTTCCGGCAAGCAGACTTTCGACCTTCGTGCGCAGGTCAGCTTCGCTCGAGTCGCCAAGCCGGATGTAACGAATCACACCGCTGGCATCCACAAAGACGGTCGTGGGGAAGAACAACGCACCATAGGTGCTGGCAAATTGACTGCCTTGATCCAGCAGCACCGGCAAGCTCATCCCCTTATCACGCAACATCGCCTGGACATCTTGAAGGTTGTCCTGATCGATGGCGTTTACGGTGACAACCACCAATCCCTGGGACTCGAATTCCTGCGCAAGTCGCTGCAGGATCGGCAATTCCTGCTGACAGGGGATGCACCAGGTGGCCCAGTAGCTGATCACCACCGGACGGCCGACCAGGTCCGACAAGCGCACAGTTTCACCACTCAAAGTTTGAAGCGTAAAATCAGGGGCGCGAAAACCGACCTTTGGTTGAGCCGGAATGGACAGATCGACGGCAGGCGCCAATTTCGGCGCAGCTTCAACCGGAGCAGCCGGAACTTCTTGCGCCAGCTCCACGGGAGCCGATTGGGCTTCCTCAGGGCTAGCAGAAGGCGCTGCGGCCTCTTCGACTGTAACGGGCGCGCCGGTTTGTGAATCCCCTGTGTACGGTTCTCTGGCCTGCGCATCGGATTGAGCCTGCTTGGCAGGCTCCTGTCCGGGCAGGGATTGTTTGGCCTGCAATTGGGGGTTCAGATTGGCAGATTCAGCTTGCGGAAGACTTCCCCCAGAACATGCAGAGATTAGAAACGATAAAACGAAGAAAACGATAAGCGATTTGACAATGGTGCTGACAGGGTTGTGATTTGGCATCCAGTCCATTCCATCCATTCAGAAGATATTTTTCATTCTAAGGCAAGAAACATTATATCGGCCTGTGGCAGAAGCGCAAGCGTCAAATGACGTAAAATTCAGGCCGCCCGCCGCAAGGCAGCGATGTTCTCGGCGATGCTTGCCTGGCGGTTGAAAATTGCCGTGCCGGCCACCAGGACCGTTGCGCCCGCCCTGACAATCTCGCCGGCG
This sequence comes from uncultured Anaerolinea sp., assembly GCA_964503145.1. GTDB lineage: Bacteria > Chloroflexota > Anaerolineae > Anaerolineales > UBA4823 > RBG-16-57-11. The sequence continues at coordinate 234,257 of CAZCYV010000001.1, forward strand.
GTCTGTGTGTTGACCCCACCATCCACTTCCAGCTCGACATGGCTCAGGCCGCGCTCGTCGAGCATACGCCGCAGGCGGGCAATGCGCCCTGTGCTGCCTGGAATGTACTCCTGTCCTCCAAAGCCAGGATTGACCGACATGATCAACACCAGATCGACATCGAGCAGGATCTCTTCCAGCATTACCAGCGGCGTAGAAGGATTGAGCGTCACCCCGGCGCGCAGGCCCAGGCTTTTGATCTGCTGGATGGTGCGGTGCAGGTGCGGACAGGTTTCCACATGCACGGTCAGGTTATCGACTCCTGCCTGAGCAAAATCCGGGATCAGCCGTTCGGGCTTTTCCACCATCAGATGCGCATCTAAAACGACCCCGGCCGCTGCGGTAAGTGGTTTTATTGCCGCAGCTACCAACGGGCCAAACGTCATATTGGGCACAAAATGCCCGTCCATCACATCCAAGTGGACGTACTCTGCTCCGGCAGCAATGGCCTGGCTCACTTGCTCGCCCAAACGGGTCAGGTCGCAGGCAATAATCGAAGGCGCGATCTTAAAGCTCATGCTCCCCGCTCCAGAATGTGCACGCCGTCCCTCCCCGCGACGATGACTTGATCCGCCATTCCCAGGAACAGACCATGTTCCAGAATGCCAGGGCGCTCCGCCAGCCGGCGCGCTGTCTCGATTGGGTCGGGAATGCCGCCATCGAACCAGCACAGCGCCATCCAGTTGCCATTGTCCGTTTGAACCATCGAACCATCCGCATGGCGATAAAACTCGGCCCGGCTACCCAGCCGATCCAACCAGCGCAGGTGCGCCTCGGCCTCGAACGGCAGGATCTCCACCGGCACTGGACATTTCAAGCCCAGCCTGGGAGATAACTTGCTTTCATCCACCACGATGATCAATCGCCGGGCGTGGATCTCGACGATTTTCTCGCGCAGCAGGGCACATCCCAGACCTTTGATCAGGTTCAACGATGGATCGACTTCATCAGCGCCATCTACCGCCAGATCCAGCTCAGATACTTGAGCCAGAGAGATCAGGGGAATGCCCCAATGGCGTGCGCGAGCTGCGCTGGCTTCCGAGGTTGGCACGCCGCGAATGTCTCTCAACTCGCCAGCCTGAAGCTTCTGCCCCAATAAGTCGATAAATTGGGTCGCCGTGCGGCCGGTACCCAGGCCCAGGGTCATCCCGCTACGTACTTCTTCAAGCGCCCGAAGCGCCGATTGCTGGCGCAAATCCATTTTCGCTCCTGAGATGTATTGATTTGCCAATTGTAATACACAATTTGGCTTATTCGATCTCTGCCAGGACTTCGTTCAAAGACACCCGCTGCCCAGGTAGGACATTCAACTCTTTGACGCGCCCGGCGCGTGAGGCGCGGATTTCGTTCTCCATTTTCATGGCTTCCAGCACCAGCAGCGGTTGACCCTGATCCACCTCATCCCCTACCGCCACACATACCTGGGTGACCTGACCGGGGATAGGCGCTTTGACGCGTCCATCACCAATAGCTGGGCGCGGCAGGCTGGCATCCATATCCTGGATCTCCAGCGAATGAATGCCCCAGGCTGAGCGAATCCATGCCAGATCCGCATCGATCATCACTTCATACGGTCGATTGGCTACGATGAACCATTCCATCTCTCTCAACGGGATATTTACATCAGGCGCAATCACTGAAAAATCCTGGCCATCCACCTTTACAATCATCTGCTGAGAGCCATTGGCAAGCTCATCCACTTCGACTTCATAAGTGTATCCATCAACAGTCACAGATAGTTTGCTCATCTCGTCCGATCCTTTACTGCGGCAGGCGACGACTCTCGCGATGCCAACCGCTCAGAAGCCGGTCGGGCACAAGCGGGCGGAAAACCCGTCTCTGCCGCAGATATGCCACCGCAGCAATGGCTGCCAGGTGTTGATAATCTTGCTCGTCTAATGCCAGCTCCTCACCCGCCGATCCGGGAAGCAACTCTGTCGTATAGCAACCTTGCACAAAGTCGGGCTGGCTCAGGATGCGCCAAATGAGCGGCAGGTTGGTTGGCGTACCGGTGAGCTGAAATTCGCGCAATGCCTGGCGCATGCGCATCAGGCATTGCGGACGATCTTCGCCCCAAGTGATCAACTTCGCCACCAGCGGATCGTATTCAGCAGGGATATAGCAGCCGCTGTACACGTATGTATCGACGCGCACCCCGGGACCGCCAGGCAATCGCACCATCTGTAAGTAGCCTGGAGTAGGCAAATATTGGCGCCAGGGGTCTTCGGCGCTGATACGGCTCTGCATCGCCCAACCATGCAAATGCACCGCCGACTGATCGTACCTCAACGGTTCGCTCGCTGCAATGCGAATCTGCTCCCGCACCAGGTCGATTCCGCTGACCATCTCACTCAAAGGGTGTTCGATCTGAATGCGCGGCTTGATTTCGGTAAAATAAAATTGCCCCGCCTGATCTACCACAAACTCGACTGTGCCCACATTTTGAAGCTCAAACAGTCGCGCCAGCTCCAGCGCCGCCCGCCACAATTCCTGGCGTCGTACAGGGTCCAGGCAAGGCGCTGGCGTCTCCTCGATCAGCTTCTGGTTACCGTACCGCAGCGAACCCTCTCGTTCACCCAGATGAATCAAGCGACCTTCCTGATCCCCCACCACCTGAACGCTGATCTGATGCGCCGGCAAAACAACTTTCTCCAGATAAACCCGCCGGTCGCCGTAAACCGCCTGCGCTTCGGTTTGGGCAGCATGTACAGCTTTCTCCAGGCGATCCGCCGACCACACCAGACGCTCGCCGCGGCCGCGCCCACCCCGACACGATTTGACCACCAGGGGATATCCCAGCCGGTCCGCTTCCGCGCGCATGGTCTCCAGATTGCTATCATCGTACGCTATGGCGGAATGGTTGGGGGTAGAGAAGCCCGCCGCTTCGGCGCGCTGCAAGGCTTGAATCTTCTGCCGCGCCGAAGCCACCACCTGCGTTGGCGGGCCAATGAATTGCACCCCTGCCGCGCTGCACTGGCGAATGAAATCCTCGCGCTCCGCCAAAAAGCCATACCCCGGATGGATGGCATCAGCCCCATGCTCTAAGGCAATCTGCAAGATCTCCTGTTGATCGAGAAAGCCAGCGGAGCCCTTTAACTCAGCACACTCGTCCGCCAGGCGAACATGTAATGAGCCGCGGTCATCGGCCTGATACAACGCCAGCGTAGCAATGCCCATTGCGCGGCAAGCGCGCAAGATGCGCACTGCAATCTCACCACGATTGGCGATCAACACTTTTCGAAACATCGTCTCTCCATCACAGCAATTGAAAAAACCAGCGACTGAAGGGCTACATGGGCGAGATGCCGTGCTTCTTCGGCGTATGGCGCTCGCGTTTCGACAGGGTCAGCTCCAGGGCGCGAATGAGCACCCGCCGTGTATCTCGCGGCTCGATAACATCATCGATCAGGCCGCGCGCCGCCGCAACATACGGATTGTTGAACCGGTGCTCGTAATCCTGCATCAACTCTTGTCGTCTGGCTTCTGGATCAGGCGCAGACTTCAGCTCCGAACGGAAAAGGATATTCACCGCCCCCTCTGCGCCCATCACCGCGATCTCGGCATTCGGCCAGGCGTAGAGCAGATCGCCCCGCAGCCCCTTGCTGCTCATGACACAATATGCTCCGCCATAGCTCTTACGCAGGATGACCATCAGCTTGGGCACCGTGGCCTCGCTATAGGCATAGATCATCCGCGCCCCGTTGCGGATGATGCCGCCATACTCTTGATCCTTACCGGGCAAAAATCCAGGCACGTCCTGCAAAGTGATGATGGGAATGTTGTAGGCGTCGCACACCCGGATGAAGTGAGCCGCCTTGACCGAGGCATTGATATCGATGCACCCCGCCAGGACCATTGGCTGGTTTGCTACGATGCCCACCACCCAGCCGTTGAGGCGGGCAAACCCCACCACCAGGTTTTCTGCCCATAAAGCATGGATTTCGAAGAAACGACCATCATCCACCAGGCTGGCGATCACCTGGCGCACATCATAGGGCTTGTGCGGCGCAGTGGGGACGATCTGCTCCAGCTCTGGGCAGCGGCGATCGGGATCATCAGTTGGCCGGATGTACGGGGGGTCATCCTGGTTGTTCGAAGGCAGGTAACTGAGCAATTCGCGCACGCTGAGCAGGCAGGAACGGTCATCAGGAGCCAGATAGTGGCACACCCCGCTGCGCACGCTATGCACCCTGCCGCCCCCCAACTCCTCCTGACTGACCTCTTCTTGCATCACTGCGCGCACCACGTCTGGTCCGGTGATGAACATGTAGCTGTTTTCAGTCATAAAGATGAAATCGGTCAGGGCCGGCGAGTACACCGCGCCGCCTGCGCAGGGTCCCATAATAACCGAAAGTTGAGGGATGACGCCGGAAGCCTCGCAGTTGGCGTCGAAAATCCGCGCATAGCCTGCCAGACTGTCCACCCCTTCCTGGATGCGCGCCCCGCCAGAATCGTTGATCGCGATGAAAGGACTGCCATATTTCAAGGCCATGTGCATGGCCTTGACGATCTTATTAGCATGCATCTCTCCCAGAGAGCCGCCCATCACCGCGGCATCTTGAGAAGCGACGACCGCATGCCGTCCATTGATCAGGCCAAAACCGGTGATCACGCCATCGCCATATCGGGAACGCTTTCCGCCCAAATAAGTCTCGTATCTGGGCAGCGCCAGGGCGTCGATTTCTTCGAAAGTGCCCGGGTCGAACAGTAGATTGATGCGCTCACGCGCCGTAAGCCGGCCTTTTTGATGTTGCGCCTCCGCTTCTTGGGAGGTCCCCTGCGAGATTTGCTTGCGGCTGCGAAGTTCCTGGATGTAACTTTCCATCTCCTGGGTCATGTAACACCTCTATTGAACAGATCCTGGCGAGCATTATATCGATTGCTTTCCGACAAAAACTATCATCACCCTATCGAAACACCGCAAGACCTGAATAGTTCCTGAGAAACCAAATACCGGGTGAGCAAAGCTCGCCCCGGTAATAATCTCCGCAGATGCTGCCATTCCCCCCAAAATGGCTCAGAGTCACCGCAAGCTCATGACATCTGCTCCAGGCGTCCGATTTCAGCAAGCAGCCCCTTGCGCCCGCTCTCCTCAGCGATGGCGCGCGCCTGCGTCAGGAGCTGACGGGCCTGCTCGGCTGGCAACAAAGGCGCCAGCCAAAGCCGTACCTTCGCTGCCAGGTGGCGCGTGCCCAGGGTATCCGCCTGCGCCAGAGCCGTGGACAGACGATGGATTGCCAGAGCAATTTCCCCGCGGCGCGCAGCCACCAACCCAAGGTTAGCCGTCAAACCTGCCACCCGCTCTTTGATCGAGAAGCGTTCTGCCAGAGCCAGGCCATGATTGAACAAAGACTCGGCTTCAGCCAGCTCGTTGGCTGCCAGGCTGATCTCCCCCAGTGTTGAGTATAAATAAGCTTGCAGACCCAGAACGCCCTTTTCCTGCGCCAGTTCGAGGCCAGCACGAGCATGCCCTTTCGCTTCGGGATCATCCAGTAGATGCAGGTGATAAGCCAGGTTGTTCAGCGCCAGGATGCGCTGCTCCAGGGCAAAATCAGCCTGCGCCTGAGAAGCGGTGTCCAACGCCCGGCGGTATTGCTGCACTGCCTGGGACAGCTCGCCCTGCTGCGCCAGCACATTTCCCAACTCAAATTGTATCTGGGAGAGTAAGGACAAGTCGGAGATGCGGTTCGCCTGCCAGAGTTCCTGGGCAGTATTTAAGTGCGCTGCGGCTTCATCCAGAGCCGCGCCTTCTATACCCAGCGCCGTACCCCATAGCAATTCTGCCATCACCGCGCTCTCTGGGCGAGAGGGAGCGCACAGTTGCTCCGCCAGCTCAATGACTTCGACGAAGCGCGCCTGAGGCATCAGGTTGCGCGCCAGGGATAACTGAAGTTGCTCGATCAGCGCCGGATCGTTCACATAGGTTTTCGCCACGGTAATTGCCTCGCGCAAAACATCGCAGGCGCGCGCATAGTTGCCGGCCTTCGAATATGCCTCTGCTAAACCCTGCAAAGCAGGGAGGCGCGCGGCGTCGCTGAGACCCTGCAAGGCCAACTCATAGAATTTACCGGACTCGCTCCAGGCAGCCAGGTTTGCGGCCTGCGCCCCGGCCTTCAAGGCATAAGGGGCAGCGCGCTGCAGCGCGCCGCCTTCCGCGAAGTGCCAGGCGAGCTGGCCAGCGATCTGATCCAGATGATCCCGATACTGACTTTCCAAAGCCTCGGCCACCCGACGGTGCAATAGGCGGTGGCGCAACTCGCCGACTTCGCGATAGGCGACTTCCATCGTCAGGGTATGGTCGAAACGCAGGACATTCCCCTCGGTGACAGAAATCAAACTGTTTGCTCTCAACTCGTCGATTGCATCCAGAGCGGCCATTTCCGAGAGTCCGGCGGCCTGGGCAACAATCTCGAATTCAAACTCACGCCCCTGGGCAACCGCCGCGTCCAGCACCCGCCGCGCCTCATCCGATAGACCCTGCAACCGCGTTTGGATCATACTATAAACCGTCTGCGGCACGATCGGCTTCGCAGAAATCGCGCTCAGGTTCAAGACTCCGTCGGAAGTGAGCAAATTAGACTGACGCGCATGGCGCACCAGTTCGACCAGAATATAAGCGTTTCCTTCAGAGAGACGATACAGCCAATCTGCCAACGGCTGCTTGAACGAAGCAGAAAGGCGCCCAGCAATTTCCTGAATATCTTCGCGGTTCAAGCGTTGCAGCAGCAGACGAGATAGCCGGTTTTCACGCGTCAACGACTGGAGCAAAGCCATCAGCGAATCGCGTTGCGCACCCGGTCGCAGGGTGGCCAGGATACGAATCGAGGGATCATGGATCTGGCGCGCCAAAAAGCCCAACAGCCCCAGCGTGGACGTATCGGCCCATTGCAAATCATCGATCAACAAGATTAATGGAACGCGACGAGATAATGCAACCAGAAATTGACGAATGCCTTCCCATAATCGAGCCTCCTCCGCCGGGCGTAAGGCGGCTTGTTCACCCAGTTTATCGGAAAGCTCCGGTAGTAAGCGCGCCGCCTCGATCAACCATATTCTGGGAAGCTGGCGTTGCAGTTCAGCCAATAGCCCGGCCCAACCAGGCTGCAACATAAGTTGACGCAGCGCCTCGACTATCGGCTGGTAGGGCAAGGCTTGTTCCAGCTCTCGACCGCGACCTAATAACGTCAACGCAGTCGAGTCGCGTGAAAATTCCTGCGCCAGGCGCGTTTTTCCTACCCCCGGTTCACCTTCGATCAGCACAAAGGGGTAAGCCTTCACCTGCTGCTGCAAGGCTGCCAGCTCGACGCGGCGCCCGGTAAACGGAAGCTCGTCCGCTGTCTTCATGGATCCAGCAGAGGCAAGCAGTATTGGCTGTCGCTGCGTCAGAGCTGCTTGAGGCGGCGTAGAGGCCAGGCGGTCGGTCAGGATAGCATCGTACAAGACGCGCGTCTCCACCATCGGCGGGACGCCCATCTCTTCGTCCAGCATACGACGCAACTCGTCATAGCGACGGATCGCCCCAGGGCGGTCGCCAGCGATGTACAACAAACGAATGACCTCCCGCTGCAAGTCCTCTTGAAGTGGATTAAGCGCCAGGGCGCGGTCCAGGCTATCCAGCGCATGGCGAAAGTCGCCCTGCGTTTCATACCACGCCGCCAACGCTGTCCAGCCGCGCATCGCCAACCGCCGAAAGTGCTCTCGGGTCACCGTCAGCCAGTCTTCGAAAGCCTGGGCGTTTGGCAGGGTGAAACCTTCCAGGAAATCCCCCCGATATAGTTCCAGGCCTTGTTTCAACGCCGTAACATCTTGCAGGTTCCCGTTGAGCTGGCCCTCGAAAAAGCGCACGTCCACCCAGACGCTTTCATCGAGCCCAACCTGATCGCTTTGGATGGCAAGCGCAGCGTCCAATTGTCGGCGCAAACCATGCAAGGTGGTGCGTAGAGTTTGCAAAGCCGCCGGTCTGGGAAGATCTGGCCAGAGAAGCGCCAATAACTGCTGGCGCCGGATGGGCTGTGTTTGGGCAGCCAGATAGTAGAGCACCGCGCGGCTTTTGCGTCGCGGGATGTGGAGCTCTTGATCGTCCACCAGGACTTGCGCCTTGCCCAACAGACAGACTCTCAGCATAGCGGTTTGAGTATATCTCTAAATGCCCTTCCCGTTCAAGATAATTCGCGGCTTGTCCTGACAAAGAACGTAAGCAAATAGCTTTGTTTACGCGAATGTTCACGCTCTCGTTCACTATTATGTAACGGCGCAGAGATATCATTGAAAACAATGATTTTGAGCAACCAAATCTTAGACCATAACCCTGGAGGTAAACATGTCCTGGACCATTGATTCTGCACATTCTGAAGTCAACTTCACCGTACGCCACATGATGATCACAAACGTTCGCGGTCGCTTTGATAAATTCGGCGGCACGATCGATTTCGACGAAGTCAACCCGGCGAATACTCGGGTTGATGTTCAGATCGAAGCTGCCAGCATCAACACCGGTGACGCCCAGCGCGACGGCCACCTGCGTTCACCGGATTTTCTGGATGTCGAAAAGTACCCCTATTTGACCTTCAAGAGCAAGCGTGTAGAGGTGATCGACGACCGGCATGCTCGCCTGGTTGGCGACCTGACGATCCGCGACGTGACTCGCGAAGTCACCCTGGATGTAGAGTATTACGGAACATCCAAAAGCCCGTGGGGCACAACCAACGCTGGGTTCATCGCCACGACCAAGATCAACCGCAAAGATTGGAACCTGACCTGGAATGTCGCCCTGGAGACCGGCGGCTGGCTGGTTAGCGATGAAGTCAAGATCGACCTGGATCTGGAAATCATCAAGCAGGCCGAGGCCATGCCAGCGTAATTTCGGGCAATTTCGAGTAAAATAGGGTGAGTACAGCCTTAATCACTGTACTCACCCTATTTATGTCAGGGGCTTGCTCATGGAACATTCTTTGTTGGCAATTTTTGCCCACCCCGACGATGAAGCTTTTGGCACCGGCGGGACGATCTCGCGCTATGCAGCAGAAGGCGTTAAGACTTATCTGGTATGCGCCACACGCGGCGAAGCGGGCGAAATCTCTGATCCCAGCCTGGCAACCCCCGACACGCTGGGACATGTGCGCGAAGGCGAACTGCGCTGCGCAGCGGAGACGATGGGGGTTGCAGAATTGATCTTTCTGGATTACCGCGATTCTGGCATGGCCGGCAGCCCCGAGAACCAGAACCCACGCGCTTTTATCAACGCCCCGGCAGATGAAGTGATCGCTCAATTGGTCGCCATCATCCGTCGCTTGCGCCCGCCAGTCATTACCACTTTCGAGCCGAACGGCGGCTATGGTCATCCCGATCACATCGCCATCCACCGGCACACCGTCGCAGCTTTCCATGCTGCGGCGCAGCCTGACTTCCGACCCGATCTAGGCCATCCCTGGCAGGCAAGTCGCCTGTTCTACACCGCAATACCCCGTTCATTCTTCATAGAGATGCGACGACAACTCGAAGCCCTGGGAAAAGACGTCGGTGAGCTTGACCGCTTCGATGATCCTTCCGTCGGTTGGCCAGACGAGCAGATTCATGTACGTCTGGATGTCAGCAGCACGGTCAATTCCAAGTGGGAAGCATTGAATTGTCACCGCACCCAATTCGGACCGGGCAATCTTTTCCGCCGTCTGCCGGAAGAACAGGTCAAAGCTCTGATGAGCGTAGAGCATTATGCCCTGGCCTGGCCAGAGCCTCAACCCGGCCTGTGCCTCAGCGGGCTATTTGCCGGCCTGAATCAGCCGAATTAGCAATCTCTAAGCAACCTTGTTATAATATCCGCACCGACGATTTGGAGGCGGCATGGAAACCCTGGCCACCCCAGACAATGACGCTGCGGAATCGGGCATCTATGAAGCGCTGAGGCAGAACCTTCCGCTCATCGATGCCCTGTTAAACACGCCAACGGATATCATCCTGCTGGTTGACGCCCAACGCAGAGTGCTGTTTGCTAACCAGACTTTCTACCAGCGCAGCGGCAAACGCCCAGAAGAAGTTTGCGGGCGGACGATGTTCGATATCCTGCCCCCAGGCCTGGCAGAGAAACGCGACGCCGCGCTGCGCCAGGTCCTGGAAACCGGCGCGACCATCCGTTTCGAGGATCAAGGGGTCGATGGCTGGCTGGATAGCACAGTATTTCCCATACGCGATCAGAACGGCCAGATTGTTTGTGCCATCGCGTATGCTCATGACATCACCGATCGCAAACGACTGGAAAACGATCTGCGTAAGAGCCACGCCACGATTGACGCCTTGTTAGACACTCCTACCGATATCATCATACTCCTGGATCGGCAGGGAGAAGTGCTGACCGCCAATAAAACGTTCTACCAACGCTTCGATCTGCCTGAGAAAACCCCAGGGGTGAACCTCAAGGATATCCTTCCCCCAAAGCTGGCGCAAGAGCGGATTGCAATTCTGCAGCACGTCTTCGAAAGCGGAGAAATCGTGCGCTACGAAGATGCGGGGGCTACAGGCTGGTTCGACAATTCCGTGTTTCCAATCCTTGACAGCCAGGACAAGGTCGCCTATGTGGCTGTAGTCGCCCGCGATATCACAGAGCACAAACGCATCCAACAGGAACTTGTTCAGGCGCATGCCAATTTAGAGCAGCGGGTGATCGAGCGCACGGCAGAGTTGCGCGCGATCAACCGCCAACTCTCCAACGAGATCGCCTTGCGCAAGCAAGCCGAAGACCTCTGGCGCAGGCATGCCCTGCACTCCGAAGCGCTGGCGCGGGTGGCTTCAAAGGCTAACGCCCATCTCGAATTGAACACTATCCTGGAGACCATTTGCGCCGAGATCATTCGCGCGTTGTCCTATCCAATCAGTAGCATCATTCTATACGATGAAAAAGACGATTGTTTGCACCTGGCCGCCTATGCCTCCACCATTGCCGTAGATGCGTCGAAAATCCCCCCCACCCCCCGTGAATACTACGAGGCATACCTGAGCCAGGCCGGTCCGCTCATTGTCATTCCGGATGCCTCCACGATTCCATTGTTCTCCGCTGTAACCAATGCAACCGTGCCCAATATCCGCACCGTGGTAAGCCTGCCATTGTATGACGAAGAGGGATTGTTTGGCGCGCTGAATCTGGCTTCGGTGGATGAAATTCGCCTCCCCGGAGACGACGAACTAAATTTGCTACATACTATTGCTGACCAGGCAGCCCTCTCGATCATCAACGCGCGCCTTTTCAAACGCGTCTCCGACAGTCAGGCGCGCCTGAAAGCCCTTACAGAGCGTCTGGTTGAAGTTCAGGAAAACGAAAAACGGCGTCTGGCGCGTGAGCTGCACGATGAAATTGGGCAGTTGCTGACATCTCTCAGCCTGAATCTGGAAATTGCCTATCGCGCAGTCCAGGCAAATCACTCAAAGACCGAAGTTCAATCGCATCTGGAGCGAATTCGTGAGCAGACAAAACAGTTGTTAGAGCAGGTGCGTGATCTATCGCTCAACCTCCTTCCCTCGGTGCTCGATGATTTAGGGCTGCTGCCGGCTTTGATGGATCACTGCCAGCGCTTCACCGCTCAGACCGGCATCCAGGTGAACCTGACTCATCGGGGGTTGGAACAACGCGTGTCGGAGAATCTCGAAATCGTTGCCTACCGGATCATCCAGGAAGCGCTTGACAACGTCGCCCGCTATGCGAGCGTAAAGAAAGTGGATGTGCGACTGTGGGCAACACCTGCCGTGCTCGGGTTACAGGTCGAAGACCAGGGGACAGGGTTCGACTTGACCCAAATCGAGAAAGATCATTGGCCAGGAGGCATTGCCTGGATGCGCGAGCGGGCAGCCAATTTTGGCGGCTATTTAGAGATCGAGGCTGCGCCCGGAAAAGGCACTTGTCTGACCGTTGAGTTTCCCCTGGATCATCATCTGCCGGGAGAGACGCCATGAGTATCACGATTGTACTTGCAGACGACCATACAATTGTTCGGCAAGGATTACGCGCTATTCTGGAGGCTGAAAAAGACTTCACAATCGTCGGAGAAGCCAGCAACGGCCAGGATGCGCTTGCTCAAGTAGAGCAACTCAAGCCAGATATCCTGGTGCTTGACCTGGCTCTACCCGACATCCACGGACTGGAAGTAGTCCGCCGCCTGCGTTCCAGGCATCTTCAGACACAGATCGTCGTTCTGTCCATGCACGCCAGGGGCGCTTACATCCAGGAAGCAATGAAACAAGGCGTAAAAGGCTATGTCTTGAAAGGTTCGGACGCAAAAGAGTTGGTACAAGCCATCCACCAGGCAATGCATGGCAAATCTTACTTGAGCCCAGCGCTTGCCAAGTTAGCCAGCGAGACCCAGTTCCAGATCATACAAAACCAAAACTTCGATCCGTATGAAACGCTGACCAACCGCGAGCGCGAGATATTGCCCCTGGCCGCCAGCGGGATGAGCAGCAACGAAATTGGCAAGAAGCTGTTCATCAGCCCGCGCACCGTGGAAGTGCATCGAGCCCGCATTCTGCGGAAGCTCGGACTGCAAAATCAAGCCGAGCTCATTCGCTATGCGATACAGCGCGGCATACTTTCCATCGAAGACAACCTATAAACCAAGAAAGCCTCCAAAATTGGCGCAAAAATACGTAGAGATACGGATTGAAAAACCCTGTAATCAGCAGGATAATAAGATTAGAAATTCTTAATCATCACCCTTGATCGCGGGGACTGCCCACACATAGGGGGTTGCAAATCCGTCATAGTTAGGGGAGCGATCATATATCCTGGAGCGACAGGCAACTGTCGCTCTAAGGTGTTTAATTGTCAGCAGAGCAAAATCATATATAATACCCCCCTGATGAATCCGGCCTCTAAAAAATCTTCTCTACTGAATCGTCACATCGCCCTGCCCCAGGATCATGGCTCCTGGGTTTTTCTCTTCAGTCCGCTGCTGATCGGCCTGTTCGCTGCTCCGACCTTCTCCACCGATAGCCTGATTTTGGTGATCGCTTCTCTGGCGGCGTTTTTATTGCGCCAGCCAGCTTCGATCGCAGTCAAGGTTTACAGCGGAAGGCGGCCATCTCGCGATCTGCCAGCCGCCCTATTCTGGATCGGCGCATACAGCCTGATAGGGTTGATTGCTCTGGCTTTGTTGGTGCATCGAGGCTTTGGCGATCTACTCTATCTGGCAATGCCCGGGGTTTTGGTGTTTGCCTGGCACCTGTACCTGATCAGCCGGCGCGCCGAGCGGCGCCGGATGGGCATCGAAATCGTCGCCAGCGGCGTGCTGGCGCTGGCGGCGCCAGCCGCGCTGTGGGTTGGGCTTGGCCAACCCGATCCGCTGGGTTGGGCCTTGTTTGCACTCACCTGGCTCCAGTCGGCCGCCTCGATCGTGTACGCTTACCTGCGCCTGGAGCAGCGCACCCTTCCCGGCCCACCAGATCGCAAAACGGCCTGGCAAATGAGCCGGCGCGCGCTGCTTTACACCACTTTCAATCTGCTCCTGGTCTCTGGACTGTCTATCTCCGGTCTTCTGCCGAGCTTACTGCCCCTGCCATTCGCCGTGCAGTGGGCCGAGACGATTTGGGGGGCGTTCTTTCGTCCGGCAATCGGCTTCAAGCCCACCACGATCGGCCTGCGCCAACTGGCAGTGAGTTCGTTGTTCACCTTCTTGTTCATCCTGGCCTGGAACATATCCTGACGCCGACGTAACCCTGTTGATCGTCGGGTGTTATAAGGTGATGAGATCAAATTGGCCATCAGCCTCTGACAAACCCTGGTCATCCAAGAGGTGCGCCCGATGTCACAAATCACTATCGACCCCGAAATCACCAGCGACGATAAACTATGGGCTGCCCTGAGCTATCCCATTCCATTGGTCCCGCTGATTATATTGTTCATGCAGGATAAGAAAGCCCGACCATTTATCAAATACCATGCAGTCCAGGGGCTTGCCTTCAACGTCGCCTTTTGGTCGCTCTACCTGTTGCTGACGCTGGTATCTGTTGGGCTGCTGGCAATTTGCGTGCCCGCGGCCTGGCTGGTTACCCTCTGGCCAGCCCTCAAAGCCTATCGAGGTGAGAATTTTGAGCTTCCCGTCATCTCGGGCTTTATCAAGAACCAGGGATGGGTATAAACAATCTTCAATTACAAAACTTACTTACATTACTCACTTGACTTTTAGCAGGGGAAGACATAAAATCAGAGTGCTCAGCTGGTCAAAGCTGGCCAGTTGTATTGCCTCAGTTACATAAAGGAGCAGAGGAGAGACCCGGGCAAAGCGTACCCGGGCACCGAAGGGGCAAGTCTGACGTGGTGAAGGTCGGATGAAACTCTCAGGTAGAAGGACTCTGTATCTGATAGCCTCTGGAAAGTCGCACAGTCCGCTTTGCGTGGCTGTGGGCACCGACGGTGCAAGCGTTGATCAAGTCAGCGCGAATCTCTCAGGTTCCAGACAGGGGCGCACGCTTGTTTAGCGTGCGCCTTTTCTCTTCTAGCCATTCTGACTTCACCGGCTCATCAAAATCTTGTTACAAAAGGAGAACCAGTTATGAACATCCCAAGCGACCTGAAATACACCCCTAACGATGAATGGATCCGGGTTGAAGGCAACATCGGCACCGTGGGCATCACCGACTTTGCCCAAAATCAGCTTTCGGATATCGTCTATGTCGAGATCGTCGTTGCAGTTGGCGATGAGGTCAAAAAGGGCGATTCCTGCGCCACACTGGAATCGGTCAAAGCCGCCGCAGATGTTTATCTCCCCGCCAGCGGCAAAGTCGTGGCGATCAACGAAGCCTTACCCGACACGCCAGAGAAGGTTAACAGCGACCCCTATGGCGAAGCCTGGATGGTCAAAATCGAGCTTTCAGACCCGTCTGAATTGGAAGAACTGCTCGACGCAGCTGCATATGAAAAGGCCATTGAAGCGAAAGGCTAAAGGAGCAAGCATGTTCATCCCACATACCCAAGAAGATCGGGAAGCGATGTTGGAGGCGATCGGCGTCGAGCGCATGGAAGACCTGTTCGAGGTCGTCCCAGCCAAATATCGCTTCCCGAAACTCAACTTACCCGAGGCGTTGACCGAAATGGAGGCGATGGCCGAAATGCGCAGCATCGCTGCGGTCAACGAAACGACCCAGGATCTGATCTGCTTCCTGGGCGCTGGCGCATATAACCATTATTCGCCCGCAGCGGTGGATTCCATCCTGCGCCGCGGCGAATTCTACACCGCCTACACCCCCTATCAGCCGGAGATTTCCCAGGGCACTCTGCAGGCTATTTTCGATTATCAGAGCCTGATCACTGCCCTGACCGACATGGACGTCTCCAACGCTTCGCACTACGATGGCGCCACCGCCGTGGCCGAAGCGGTCAGCCTGGCACATGCTCATTTCCGCGGCAAGCGCAACACAGTAGTGCTCTCGCCTGCGCTTCACCCCCATTACCGCCAGGTGGTGCATACCTACAACCACGGCACTGGGATCAGCATGGTTGGGGAGGATGTGGACTTGCACGCCGAACCAGAAGCATTGCTGCGGTACGTGGATACAGATACTGCTCTGGTCATCGTGCAATACCCCGATTTCTTCGGCAGAGTGTATGACTATACCCGACTGGCTCAGGAAGTGCACGCCGCAGGGGCGTTGCTGGCAGTATCGGTCAACCCCATCGCCCTGGGCCTGCTGACGCCGCCAGGCCAGTTCGGCGCAGACGTGGTAGTGGGCGAGGGCCAGCCGTTGGGCATCCCGCTTTCGTATGGCGGGCCGTATCTGGGCATCTTCGCCACCAAGCAGGAGTTTGTGCGCAAGATGGCCGGGCGATTGGTAGGCGAAACCGTGGACAATCGCGGACAGCGCGCCTACGTGCTCACCTTGACCGCCCGCGAGCAGCACATCCGCCGCGAAAAAGCCACTTCGAACATCTGCACCAACCAGGGGTTGATTGCTCTGGCCTCGACGGTTTACATGAGCCTGCTCGGAAAACAGGGCCTGCGAGAGGTGGCGGAGTTGTGTTACCACAAGGCCCATTACGCCGCTCAGTCTATCGCCAGTTTGTCCGGCTATAGCCTGTGGTCGCCGGCGCCTTTCTTCAACGAGTTCGCAGTGCGTTGCCCTCGACCGGTTGCAGAAATCAACGAGCATTTGCTCGACCACGATATCCTGGGCGGCTACGACCTGGGACAGGATTATCCCGGAATGGAGAACGTCATGCTCATCGCCGTGACGGAGATGAATAGCCGCGAGGAGATCGATTTGCTGGTAGAGGTGCTTTCGGAGGTGAGTCATGACTGAGCCTTTGTTGTGTGAACTTTCTGTCGCCGGGCGGCGCGGCGTGCGCTTCCCCGCCCTGGATGTGCCCGCGGCGGATCTGCCCAAAGGCCTGGTGCGCGAAAATCTGCCCATGCCGGAGCTTTCCGAAGTGGACGTGGTGCGTCACTTCACCCGCCTGTCGAAGCTGAATTACTGCATCGACCAGGGGATGTACCCTCTTGGTTCGTGCACAATGAAATACAACCCCAAGATCAACGAGGAAACCGCTCGCTTGCCAGGTTTCGCCGGGCTGCATCCACTGCAACCGGTGGAAACCGTGCAAGGCGCCTTGATGCTGATGTATGAGCTTCAAGAATGGCTCAAGGAGATCGGCGGCTTCGCCGGGGTCACCTTGCAGCCCGCCGCCGGCGCTCAGGGCGAGTTGACCGGCGTGCTGATCATCCGCTCTTACCACGAGTCGCGTGGCGACACCAAGAGAACCAAGATCTTGATCCCCGACTCGGCGCACGGCACCAACCCGGCCAGTTCAGCGATGAGCGGTTTGCAGGTAGTGGAGCTTCCATCCGACGCTCGCGGCAACGTGGACCTGGAGGCGCTGAAATCGCACTGCGACGACACCCTGGCAGGGTTGATGTTGACCAACCCCAACACTCTGGGGCTGTTCGAGGAGAACGTGCTGGAGGTCACCCGCCTGGTGCACGAGGCTGGCGGGCTGGTGTACGGCGATGGCGCCAATATGAACGCCCTGCTGGGCATCGTGCGCCCCGGCGATCTGGGCATCGACGTGCTGCATTACAACCTTCACAAGACCTTCTCCACGCCGCACGGCGGCGGCGGTCCCGGCTCCGGGCCGGTCGGTGTGCTGGAGCATCTGGTGGACTTCCTCCCGGCGCCGGTGGTGGGCATCATCGAAGAAGGCGATGATGAGACACCCCCGCTCTATGGGTTCATCACCCCCGCAAAGAGCATCGGCCGGGTCAAGGCTTTCCACGGGCAATTTGGCATGATGGTGCGGGCTTACACCTATATCCGCATGCATGGGCCAGAGGGGCTGCGCGCCGTCTCGGAGCACGCGGTATTGAACGCCAATTACCTGCTGGCGCGGTTGCGCGACCACTACCACCTGCCTTACGATCGAATCTGCATGCATGAATTCGTGGTGGAGGGCGTATGGCCCGACGCGCCAGGGATTCACGCCCTGGATGTCGCCAAGCGCATGATGGACTACGGTTTGCACCCGCCGACCAACTACTTCCCGCTCATCGTCCATGAAGCGCTGATGATCGAGCCGACCGAGACCGAGAGCAAGCA
The DNA here is from genome assembly GCA_964503145.1 of uncultured Anaerolinea sp. Classification (GTDB taxonomy): domain Bacteria; phylum Chloroflexota; class Anaerolineae; order Anaerolineales; family UBA4823; genus RBG-16-57-11. The sequence goes on from CAZCYV010000001.1 coordinate 251,864, forward strand.
GACGCTGGACGAATTCGCCGATGTCTTGATCAAGATCGCCGAAGAAGCGCACACCGAGCCAGAACTGTTGAAGAGCGCCCCCCACGTGACGCCGGTGGGCCGCCTGGACGAGGTCAAGGCCGCCAAGGAGCTGGTGCTGTGCTGCAGCGTGGAGCCGCTGGAGCGCGAGCTGGCTTAGCTCAGCTAGTAAGCGAATATCATAAAACCCCGGCTTCCGAAAATGGAAGCCGGGGTTTTTCATTCTATACCCGGTATCCAGCAGGATTTTCACGAATGAAACTCAAAATCGATGTCAGGCTCATCTCTTCGGGTATAGCGACTCAAGCGCTCCTCATGCAACTCTTGCCGATTCCATTGATAAGGCTGTTGCAATTGACCGACTCGTTCGGACAAAGATGGCACAAACTGGTGCGCCCTATCCCAGGCTTGCTGACTGATCAACTCGATGCCAGGAGAAGCCTGGGTTGCTTCACAGTCGATAGCCTGCCGAATAATCTCCGCTCCGCTCAAACCACGCTGCTGGAAAGGGCGCTTTAGCAACGTCTGCTGGCGCTGGCCGATATAAATCTGTTTGCGCGCCATTTCCGATGTTGGGGTTTTCTCCATAAGCACACTGTACTTTACGCCACGCCCCCTCAACCAGCACGAATCATGTCAGATAAGGGCCAGAGCCGGTTAGGATCTGTGAGAGCTAATCGAAGTGTTAGCGTTGATTGCTCCGCCCCTGTTGGCAGCTTATGCTACAATAGGGCGGCGAATTGGTAATTCAACGGAAACGGTAACCACCATGCAATCAGCAATCGATCCTGAAATCCGCATCGTTGAACCCGGCCCGACGGTAGAGGTGCACCTGCCGGATGGCAAAGTGCTGCGCGGGCCGCGCGGCGCGACGATCGAACGCTTCCTGCGCACGCTACCGGATGCAGATGACCCGCCGATCGTGGGAGCAGTGGTCAACGGCGAGTTGCGCGAGCTGACTTATCCGATCATGATGGAGGCCAAAGTGCGCCCGGTGCGCATGAGCGACTCTGATGGCGCCTTGATCTATCGCCGCTCGCTGGTCTTCCTGATGGAGACGGCTTTCGACCGCTGCTTTCCTGGCGCCAAGCTGACCGTGGATCACTCGGTGTCTTCGGGCGGCTACTTCTGCCAGGTGAGCGGGCGGCCGCCGCTCTCCCAGGACGAGCTTCAGGCGCTGGAAGATGAGATGAACCGCCTGGTTCAGCAAGACCTGCCCTTCGAGCGCCAGGAAGTGCCGTTAGATGAAGCCATCGCTTACTTCCGGGAAACCGGCAAAACGGATAAGCTTTCCCTGCTGGAGCACCGCAAAAAGAGCTACCTCACGCTATACCAGCTCCAGGAGTTCCGGGATTACCATCACGGCTACATGGTTCCATCCACAGGCTACCTGCGCTGGTTTAAGCTGACCGTCACCGGAGAGGGCTTTACGCTTCGCTTTCCCCGCCGCCATGCGCCCAAGCGCATCCTGCCGCTGCCTGAGTATCCCAAGTTATTGGCGGCCTTTCGTCTGTACGGCGATTGGTTAGACCGCCTGGGGATCGCCAATGTGGGCGCATTGAACACTGCCATTCAGGATGGGCGCGGCGATGAGGTGATCCTGGTCTCAGAAGCGCTGCACGAACAGCACATCACCGAGATCGCCAGGCAGATCGCTGATCGCGCCGATCGGGTGCGCGTGGTTCTGGTCGCCGGCCCCTCTTCATCAGGCAAGACCACTTTTTCCAAGCGGTTGGCAGTACAGTTGTTAGCTTGTGGCATCTCGCCTTTTGCCCTGGCGATGGACGATTATTTCATCGACCGTGATAAAACTCCCCTGGATGAAGACGGCAAGCCAGATTTCGAATCCATCAGCGCCTTGAACCGCGAACGCATGGACAACGACCTGGCGCGCCTGATCGCCGGGGAAGAAGTGCAATTGCCCCACTACAACTTCTTGACCGGGAAAAGCGAGCCGGGTCAAATCGTGCACCTGCGCTCCGGCGAGATCATCATCATGGAGGGCATCCACGGCCTCAACCCGGAGCTGTTCCATCGGCTCTCCGGCGAACAAACCTACCGCATCTATGTGTCAGCATTAACCCAGCTCAACCTCGACCGCCATAATCGCATTTCCACCACCGATACACGCTTGATCCGGCGTATCGTGCGCGACGCGCGCGAGCGCGGCTATCCCGCCTATCAAACCATCCAGCGCTGGGAATCGGTGCGCCGCGGAGAAAAGCGCTACATCTTCCCCAATCAGGAAAACGCCGATATCATGTTCAACTCGGCGCTGGTGTATGAGCTTTCGGCGCTCAAGCCGCTGGCGGAGCCGTTGCTGCGTCAGGTGCACTTCAACACCCCGGAATATATCGAGGCCAAAAGGTTGCTGGCGCTGCTGGAATGGTTCTTGCCGCTGGATAGCGAAAGCATCCCAGACAACTCGATCTTGCGCGAGTTCGTCGGTCACTCCAGCCTGAGCCACTTCACTCTGTGGCGCCATCACCCTCAATGAAAAACTGGTTAGCGCTTCCGCTGGCGCTGCTCTTCACACTCATCTCCATTCGCCCAGGGCCGCCGCCCGACGAGGATGCCTTCTGGGTGGTGCGCGCATACTTCCATGAGCCCCAACAGGTGCGCCAGATGGCGGGCTGGCTTGAGCCCTGGGAGGTTCACGCCGACGAAAGTTACGTGGTGGTGGGGGTAGGTGAGGTGGAATATGCTCGACTGGAAGCGCTCGGGTTCCGACTGGAGATCGACGCAGAACTGACCCAAAAGGCGAACCAGCCGGCGCCATTTTCCCCGTCGCAGGTGGCCGGCATTCCAGGTTATGCCTGTTACCGTACCGTAGAAGAGACCTATGCTTCAGCGGCAGCGCTGGCCGCCGCCTACCCGACGCTGGCGACGTGGAGCGATATTGGCGACTCATGGGAAAAGGTCACGCTCGGCGGCGGATACGACCTGAAGGTGCTCAAGCTGACCAATGCAGCAATCCCAGGCGCGAAACCCAGGTTGTTCGCCATGGCGGCAGCACATGCACGGGAATACGCTACTGCTGAGTTACTCACCCGCTTCGCCGAAAGACTGCTGTGGGGTTATGACTCCGACCCCGATATCACCTGGCTCCTGGATTACCACGAAATCCATCTGTTGCTCATCGCCAACCCAGATGGGCGCAAAAAGGCCGAGGCAGGGCAACTCTGGCGCAAGAACACCAATCGCAATTATTGTTCCCCTACATCACCAGACCGCGGCGCCGACCTGAACCGAAACTATGACTTCGCCTGGGGCTGTTGCGGCGGATCGAGCAGCTCACAATGCGAAAACACCTACCGCGGCCCTTCGCCCGCTTCCGAGCCAGAGGTTCAGGCGATTCAGGCATACCTTCGAGCCAATTTCCCCGATCAGCGCGGCCCCGATCCATCCGATCCGGCGCCGATCGACGCCAGCGGCTTGTTCCTGGACATCCATTCATACGGCGAACTGGTGCTATGGCCGTGGGGCTTTACTGCAGAGCCAGCCCCCAATCAGCGGGCGTTGCAGACATTGGGGCGCAAATACGCCTACTTTACCAGCTATACCCCACAGCAGTCCTATTGGCTGTATCCCACGGATGGCGACAGCGATGGGTTTGCGTATGGCGAACTCGGCATAGCAGGCTATACCATCGAGCTGGGAAACTGGTTCTTTCAGGACTGCGAGACGTTTGAAGAGGCCATCCTACCCACCAACTTGCAGGCGCTGAAGTACATGGCGAAAGCGGCGGCTGCGCCCTATCTGCTGCCCGCTGGGCCAGAAGCGTTGGACTTAGCCGTCAGGCCACTGAGTTTCGAAAGCGGCGCGGCGGTGCGGCTGCGGGCGGTGATCAACGATCGCCGCTATCCAGCAGGGAGCGGCGAACCGATGCAAGAAATCGCCGCAGCGGAGTACGCCATCGATGTCCCGCCCTGGATGGCTGGGGCAACGACCTTGCCAATGCTGCCGGTAGACGGGGCGTTCGATCAACGCGTCGAGACGGTGGAAGCGATCATTGATACCAGCGGGTTGAGCCCCGGCCGGCACCTCGTGTTCGTGCGCGGCAAGGACGTCCGGGACAACTGGGGAGTGGTCAGCGCGCAGTTTATCTACACCGAGCCGCCGTTGGCACTGCCGCTGGTTTTCAGGTAAGTCACTCCCACGTAGGCTCAACGGCGATGGGCGACGATCTGTGCAATGACAAACCAGGCGATCAACCCGCCCCATAGCGCCAAAACCAGCCACAAAAACCAGCCAGGGCCAGGATTAACTCGCAAGAGACCAGAACTATCCTCCTTCGGCCAAACCGTCTCTGCTTCAGGACGGGCCAACAGGTACAACTCGCCCGGGGGAGTTCTCCTGGGGAACTGATAGGTTACAGTCGGCAGGGGCAGCAGGGTAGCGGTGGGACTAACCGGTGTAGGGGTGAAAACTGGCTCGCTTGGAATTGGAGCAACTGTGGTCGCAAGGACGGGCGCCGGGAAAGTCCAGGTAGCGCTGGCGGTTGGCGGAATCGGAGCAGTCGAGGTCTGGCTGGCCAGGGTGGGCGAGGCAGTGACCGTTTCTGTGGCCGTGGGAAGCGTCGCCGTGAGTGTTGGCGAGGCCGATGGACCGGCGGTCAGGCTGGGGGAAGGAGAAAGCGAAGGGGTATCCTGCTGAAACGCGGCTGCCCGCGGGACGGCGGTTATGGCCGAGAGCCAGCCAATTACCGCCAGCAACCCCAGAGCAAGCCCAATCGCACAACGCAACAAACGCCGCCGCGCAGCCGGAAAAGACTCCATAGTGCGTGTTATAATCCTCATGCTATTTTAAGCCCAAACCATTATATCGTGTTCAATCATCTCAATCTTATACTGAAGGCAATCATTGGCATCCATGGACCTCCCTACCCTCCCTATGACCAGCAAGCGGATCCTGGTGGTGGAAGCCGACCATCGAACGGCAAAGACCATCGCCAAAAGCCTGGAGATCGAAGGTTACAACGTACAACAGGCTGCGGATGGACCGGCAGCGGTGCGCTTTCTGCGACAGGTGCGCCCCGATTTGATTCTGGCAGACATCCACGCTGCGGGCACGAATGGCAACAGCCTGTATCAGGAAATCCGGACCAACCCCCAGTGGACAACGATCCCGTTCATCCTGTTGGCCGAGCGCCGCAATCAGAAGGAAATTCAGCAAGCCAAAGAACAAGGAGTCGAAGATTATCTCCTCAAGCCCATCGATGCGGAGAATCTGGCACGGATCGTGCATGCTCGATTGTTGCGCTCTGCAGAGTTGCAGATCGCGCTCATCGACCAGGCTTATCTGGAGACGATTGAGGTGTTGGCTAACACGGTAGAAATGCGCGACCCCTACACACACGGCCACATCGGTAGAGTATCGATGTATGCTCAATGGCTGGCAGAAGCTATGGATTGGCCGCAAGAGCAGTTGCGGATGCTCGCTTTTGGCGCCCGCTTACACGATATTGGGAAGGTCATCGTTCCCGATCACATTCTGAAGAAGCCTGGCAATCTCACCCAAGAGGAATGGGAGATGATGCGGCAACATCCGGTGGCCGGGGCAAAGATCGTCGGCAGCATCAAACACTTGAAGGAAGCCACCAACTATGTGCTCTACCATCACGAGCGCTGGGATGGCAGCGGCTATCCCCATGGCCTGCAAGGACGAGATATCCCCATCGAGGGGCGTCTGCTGGCAATTGCCGATGTGTACGATGCGCTGACCACCGATCGCCCATATCACCCGGCCCGACCGCGGGCCGAAGTGCTCGAATATCTGCAACAGCGCGCCGGGGTACATTTCGACCCCGATATGGTGCCTTACTTCATTCAGGCTCTGGAGGAGAAGACGAGGTTCTAAGGTGAACCACGCACCACTCAATCGCTCGGCGTCGTTGCTGCTGAAACTGGCCGTCTTGCTGGTCATTGCATTGGTTCTGGTTCAATGTCGAGCGCAGTTGCCCGGCTTGCCCATGCTGCCTGCAAACGCGCAGACCACTGACCTGGAGGCCATTGAACAGGCGATCCGCCAGGCAATCGAGCAGCAGAAAGAGGGCATTCCGGCCTTGCTGCTCTACGAGACCCGGATCGATGAAATCACCCTCTCTAAGGACAGGAAGTGGGCTACGGCGTGGCTGACGCCGATTGACCCCGACACCGGTCAGGTGGTACCCACCGAGCCAGGGTTGGTTTTCGTCCAGCGGATCGATGACGGCTGGAAAGTCTATCTGCCCACTGACCCGGACTGGAACCTGGCGCTTCTTTCTGCGCCAGAGGACCTGGTGCCGATGGAGAAAAAGTCCGCCTGGGCGGCGGTGGCCGAGCTGGCCCCCCAGGCCGCGCCAGCTGCGCCGATCAGCGGCTACTATCTCCCATGGGCGGGCGGCGATACCATGCGTCTGACCCAAAGCGTAGGGCATGATCGTTACACGCCCAGTGGGAACGCCCATTACGCCTTCGACTTCGCCAGCCCGGGATATCCCAGCGGAATGTTCAATGTGCACGCTGCCAGGGGAGGCGTCGTTTCTCGGGCGCGTTGGACGCAGGAAAACGGCAGCACCACCGAGCCTGGAAACTACCTGGTTTTGGAGGACCGAACCACTTCACCGGTGACCTATCAACTCTACCTGCATCTGGCAAAGGACAGCATCCCGGAAAACCTGCGCGTGGTCGGGGCGCAGGTGCGGCGCGGCCAATTCATCGGCGTCGCCGACGATACCGGGGTAAGCTCTGGCAACCACCTGCACTTCATGGTGCACACCAACCCCAGTTCATATTGGGGGCGGTCGGTGGATATCACCTTTGCCGACGTAGCGATCAACGGCGGACGGCCGCGCATCCAGTCAGATCTGCCGTACTGCAACTCCAGCGATGTCTGCGACAGCGTGCAGATTTCATACGTCTCGAATAATTTCATGAGTCCAGATTTCATTGCGCCGCTGGGAGGAATTCTACAACCCAGAACCGGCGACACGATCTTTCTGCCGATCTTGCGCGTCGATGGCTGGGCTTTCGATGAAAACAGTGGTCTGGCGAGCGTGCAGATCATCGGCAGCGCTGGCCAGGGTTGGAATAACATCGGAACGCCTTTCAATACCAACACCTTTTCGCTGGATTGGGATATGTGCGCCAGCCAGGTGCCAGATGGGCCGATCAGCCTGGCGCTGCAAATTCGCGACCGGGCTTCCAACCAGGCTCCTGGGCTGCCCGGCCTGACCCACTTCACCAAGAATTACACCTGCCCGCCACCGCCGCCGGCCTGCGTCCCCGGAGCCAATCAGGTTGCCCTGTTCGATCGGCAAGATTATCGCGGGGAATGCGTTGTGTTAGGGCTGGGCAACTACCAGACGCCGTCCTCGTTGGGCACGCTGGGCGACAACCGCCTCGTCTCCATACAGATTGGCGCCAACGTCCAGGCGACGCTCTATCAGGAGAGCAACCTGCAGGGACGGGCGGAGACGCTGTTAACTAGCGACAGCAACTTGAGCGATAACCGCATCGGGCAAAAAACGGTGTCATCGCTTCGTGTCCAGACCCGCGGCGCTGCCCCCAGCGTCCCCCTGCCCACCTGGCCAGAGGCCGGGGCGACCTTTACGGCGGATGCCTCGCTCAGCCTGAGTTGGACCGATGCTGGCGGAGCAACCGAGTTTCAGGCGCGTTTACTACGCAACGGGGCCGAAGTCAACTCTACTCCCTGGCGCAGTCAGATCTCCTGGCAACCAGGCGATCTGGCGCCTGGCAGCTATACCTGGCAGGTGCGCAGCCGCAACGGTTCGGCCGAAAGCGGCTGGAGCACGGCGCGCGCCCTGACCATCCAACCAGCCAGCTCGCCGCCGGCCACACCTGTCCTGACGCCGCCTTTCACCGATACCCTTGAAACCAGCGGGATGAACTGGATCAACGGAGGCAACTGGGTGCTGAGCAACAGCGCCAACCACACGCCGGGCGGCGTGGTGAGCTGGAAATATGCGCCGACAGCCACCAGCTTCGATACCGGCGCGCCGAATGCGGGTTACCTCACTTCGCCGCCTATTGCCCTTCCCGCAGATCAAACGCAATACTTGCGCTTCTGGTACTTCTACGGCACAGAAAGCCCAGAGAAGCACTATGATCAGCGCTGGGTGCAGATTTCGGTCAATGGCAGCACATTCACCAACCTGTTTCAACTCTCCGGAGACCCTAGCGATTTCTGGCTGCGCAGCCCTGCGATCTCGTTAGAGGCTTATGCTGGACAGACCATACGCCTGCGCTTCTATTTCGCCACGCTCGATAGGGCGTTGAACAACTTCCTGGGCTGGATCGTGGACGACATCTCGGTCACCCCGGAGCCGCCGCCTGCCTGCAGCGATGCGGACAATGATCCTGCCCAGGCCACTTCAATTCAATATGACGCCAGCATAAACGCCCTGATTTGCCCAGGCGGGGACGTGGATTACTACCGCTTCCAGGGCGCTGCCGGCGATCAAGTTGGGATCTGGACCGAAGCGCAGACGCTGGGTTCATCGCTGGATACGTATCTGACACTGCTGGACGCCGATGGGCATTCTATGTTGGAAAGCAACGACGATCAGGTGCAATATCAGCGCACGGACTCGTGGCTTTCCTACACCTTGCCTCGCAGCGGCGCATATTATATCCAGGTGCGCGCCTGGGATCATCCAACGGCGGGCGGCTCGAATTACAACTACACGTTGCGCCTGATGCAGGATCAAGAAGATCCCGTCGGGTTCATCACGGAACCCGGCCCCCAGGCATTCGTCCCCCTGGCGCCGACCAACCTGCGCGTCTTCGCCAGCGATGGACAAAGCGGCATCAGCCACGTGCGTTTCTTCTGGCATTCCTCGAACTGGCAAAGCTCGGGCTGGAATGCTCTGGGCGACGACTGGGACGGAAGCGATGGCTGGAACCTGCCTATTGATGCCTCGGCTTTGCCAAACCTCTATGGCGGGGCTTTTTATGTCCAGATCTTCGACCGGGCGGGGAACTGGTTCGGCGCAGGCGTATGGAACCTCCAACCCCTGCGCATCTTTCTCCCGCTGATTATCAGGAGCAGATAGCGATCGATAAGCCGATCAAGCTGATCATTCAGATCCCCTGTTATAACGAGGCCGCCACTCTGCCAGCCACCCTGGAGGCTTTGCCGCGCCAGTTACCTGGTATCGACCAGATCGAGTACCTGGTCATTGACGACGGCAGCCAGGACGATACAGCCCAGGTGGCCGCCGCCCACGGCGTACACCATGTCATTCGGCTGAACCCGCATCGTGGATTGGCAGCCGGCTTCGTCGCCGGGCTGGACGCCTGCCTGCGCAACGGCGCAGATCTGATCGTGAACACCGATGCCGATAATCAATATAACGCCGAAGACATCCAGCAATTGATTGCGCCCATTCTGAGCGGCCAAGCCGACATCGTGGTGGGCGACCGCGGCGTCGCCAGTTTGAAGGCCTTTTCACCGGTCAAGCGCTTCTTACAGCGTCTGGGAAGCTGGGTGGTGGCTCGGGCTTCTGGACTGAACACCCCCGACGCTACCAGCGGCTTCCGCGCGCTCAGCCGCGAGGCCGCCCTGCACACACTGGTGTTGAGCGAATACTCTTACACCCTGGAGACGCTGATCCAGGCAGGCAACCGGGGCGTGGCCGTGGCCTACGTGCCGGTGCGCACCAATCCCACTACCCGGCCATCGCGCCTGATCCGCAGCATTCCCCACTATCTGACCTATTCTGGCTCCACAATCGTGCGCGCCTATACCATGTATCGTCCATTGCGAGTTTTCACCTCCCTCGGAAGCGTTCTGATCCTGGCCGGCCTGGCTCTGGCGATCCGCTTTCTTTACTTCTATCTCATCGGCCAGGGCGCAGGCCACGTCCAATCTGTGATCCTGTCCGCCATTCTGTTGATCATCGGCTTTCAAATCTTGCTCATCGGACTGTTGGCGGACCTGATCAGCGGCAATCGCAAAATCCTGGAAGAGGTGCTGTATCGGCTGCGGCGAGTGGAGCTGGAAATCCCTGGCGGGCAGAAAAGCGGTGATGAAGATCGCAAGTAAACTCGCCTGGATCGCCGTGTTGCTGTCGAGCCTGGCGATGGCTGGCTGCGCGGGCGCAGGAGTCAGGCCCGAACAGCCCATCCTCACCCACAGTTTTATCCTCGACAGTCGGAGCACGTTAGGTCAGACGTTCACGGCCTTTTATAACGGCCTGAGCGGCGTTCATGTTTACCTGCGCCCAATCGAAACAAGCTCGGGGCAAATCGTGCTTCATCTGCGCGCCAGCCCGCTGGATACCAGTGATCTGCGCACAGCGTCGATCCCTATGCCTCAGATGACCCAGCCCAGCTATTACGCCTTCGAGTTCCTGCCCATCACAGACTCGACCCGAAAAGATTACTACATCCAGCTCGAAATCCAGGGATCGGGCAGCCTGCAGGTCGGTGCTGCCAGCGGCGAAGTTTACCTGTTTGGCGCGCTCTACCAGAACGGCCAGCCGCAGGATGCTCAACTCACCTTTGGGCTGGGGTACGATCCAGGAGATCAAGCTATCGGCCTGCTGCGCGAATGCCTGACCTGGGCCTTCTGGCTGCTCGCGGCCCTGGCCTTGTTCGTGGCGCCCGGCTGGGCGCTTTTGGAGGCCCTGTGGCTGGGTTGGGCCAGGCTGCGCTTCTGGGAGCGCTTCGGTCTGGCCAGCGGAGTAAGCCTGGCAATTTATCCACTCTCGTTTCTGTGGACAGACCTGCTGGGTTTACATCTTGGGGCGTTGTATGCCTGGCTGCCGGCGTTGATCGGCTTGGGCGTCCTCCTCTGGAAGCGCCGAAAGGCATTCCCCTCTCCGGGAGAAAAACTGACTCAAGCGCCAGGGCGGCTGAAAAGAGCCTGGACGTCAGATTTTTGGGCAGATATCTCTATGCTGCTGGTCGTAAGCCTGATCATCGGCACGCGGCTCTGGGTTATCCGGCGGATCGATCTGCCTTTGTGGGGCGATTCCTACCAGCACACGATGATTGCCCAACTATTGGTAGATCACGGCGGCCTGTTTCAATCTTGGGAGCCGTACGCCGAACTGGCCAGTCTGACCTACCATTTCGGCTTTCATACCTTTGTGGCCGTCTTACACTGGGTCACCCGCCTGCCGCTCCCTCAGGCAACGCTAGCGACTGGCCAACTCCTGAATGTGCTGGCAATCCTTGCCCTGTATCCGTTGGCGGCGCGAGTGGGTAGGAATGCCTGGGCTGGCGTCTTTGCGTTGTTGCTGGCAGGGTTGAGTGCGCCGATGCCAATGTATTACCTCAATTGGGGTCGCTATACGCAACTGGCCGGGCAGGTGATCTTGCCAGTGGTGGCGCTTCTCGCCTGGGAAAGGCTGGAGTCCGGACAAAGGAACTGGTCATTGACTGTCTTATGCTGGATCACCCTGGGCGGGCTGGCGTTGACGCATGTACGGGTGCTGTTCTTTGCCCTGGCTTTCGTCGTCGCGCTCATGGCGCTGAATCTGACTCGCCTGGGAATCCGCCAAAGCGCCCTCAATACCTTCTGGTTGGGCATTGGCGGCGCATTGCTGTCCCTTCCCTGGCAGATACGCCTGTACGCCGGAGAATACATGCGCATCTTCTCTCACCAGATCACCACTCCGCCCAGCCAGATGTCCGGCTTCTTGAGGGACTATAACGCCATCGGCGACCTGACCAACTACCTTCCTTCTGCTGTTTGGGTCATGCTGATGATTGTGGTCGGATGGGCGCTCTGGCGTAGAGAGCGAGAGGCGGTTGTGGTGGGACTGTGGTGGTCGCTACTGCTGCTGGCTGCCAATCCGCAATGGCTGGGATTGCCTGGCGCGGGAGTGCTCAGTTCATTCGCAGTGTTGATCGCCGCCTATATTCCGGCAGGCGTGTTGGTCGGCGCGGCCGCCGGTTGGGCGATTGGCGACCTGGAAAGTCGCGTCTACCAACGGGTGGCGTCCATAAAGTCCGGCAACCTCGTAACCTGGCTCGGGTACGCCACCCTGTTTACAGCAATCCTTGTGCTGGGAGCATGGAATGGGCGCAAGCAACTCCGCCTGATCGACCCACTGCGTTTTTCGCTGGGAACGCGGGCTGATCTGCGAGCCTTTAACTGGATTAACGAGAACATTCCCGCGAATGCGGGTTTTGTGGTGAATTCCTTCTTCGCCTACGGTGAAAGCTTGATCGCGGGGTCAGATGGCGGATGGTGGCTACCGCTGCTAACGCAGCGCCGCAGCACCCAACCGCCGCTCAACTACGGCACCGAGCAGGGTCCATTTCCTGACTACCGGGCGTGGATCAACCAGGCGCCCCGCGTTATCATCGAGAAGGGGATAAATCATTCGGAAACGCTCGAACTGCTCCGGAGACGCGGAATCGGCTATGCCTATATCGGCCAGCAGCAGGGCCGGGTGAATTCCCCCAAACCATTGTTAGACCTGCAAACCTTGCAGAGTGATCCCCATTTTGAGCTGGTCTATCATCAGGACCGGGTGTGGATCTTCAAGATCAGATGAAACGCATCAGCTTGATCGGACCGGTATGGCCTTATCGCGGTGGGATCGCCCTGCATACCGCCCTGGCAGCCAGGGCCTTACGCCAGCGTGGCTACACGCTACAAGTGATCTCTTTTCGGCGGCAATACCCACAATGGCTCTACCCAGGGGCGACAGATCGGGATCAGAGCCAGCAACCGATCAAGACGGAGGCAGAATACTTGCTCGATCCGCTCTCTCCGCTCACCTGGGTGCGCACTGCGCGACAGATCGCCGACAGCAAGCCGGACCTTGTCGCCATTCAATGGTGGACGACTTTCTGGAGCTTGTCCTACGCCGTTCTCGCCCGGCTGCTGAAGCGGAAGGGCTGTCGGGTGGTTTACATCATCCACAATGTGCTGCCGCATGAACAGCGGGTCTGGGATCGCGGGCTGGCGCGCCTGGCGCTTTCTCCGGCGCAGGCCTATATCGTGCATACCAGAGAGGAACAGGAGCGACTAAAGGACCTGCTTCCAGACAGGGAGGCCATTGTCACCCATTTGCCAGTATTTCAAATCTTTCCCCAACAACGCCCTGCCCGGGAAGAAGCGCGCCGGATTTTGAATTTGCCGACGGATCGGCCGATCCTGCTCTTCTTCGGCTTTGTCCGTCCCTATAAGGGCCTGGCAATACTGCTGGATGCGCTGGGGCAGTTACGCCAGCAAGGGGTTATCGATCCCTATCTGGTAATTGCCGGAGAATTCTGGCACGACAAAGAAGCTTATCTGGACAAAATAGAACAGCTTGGCCTTAGCGACCAGATCCGCATCGAAGATCGCTATATCCCTAACGAGGAATTAGCCTTGTGGTTCGCCAGTGCAGATGTTGCCGTCGCGCCATACATCGAGGGCACGACGCAGAGCGCGGTTGCCAGCATGCTGCTCGGCTTCGGTTTGCCAATGATCATCAGTGAGCAGGTGGCCCAGGGGGTGCGGGAGGCGAACTTGCACAATTCGATCGTTGTGCCCAGCGGGGATGCCGCAGCGCTGGCGCGCGCCATCCAAAGCTTCATCCAACATGCATCCGATGAACACCCCGCCAGGCAAGCCGCGCCAGATGATTGGGACGAGTTCATTGCCGCGTTGATCGACATTGCGGCCAGATAGACCTATCACCAGGCGACCTTTGAGTTATACTCACATAGAGACCGCCCGTTTGAGGCCCATAGAGACCCTTTCGCAATAAGCCTTCAATGAAACTCAAGTCCACGGTGCATCTTTCAGGTTCGCTGATTCTGGCAGCTGCCATCGCGCTGCTCGCTTTTTACTTTTATAGTCCCACAGACAACTGGCGCTGGGATCCCTCTTACTATTACGCTGCAATCCGCTCTCCAATTGTCGAGGGCGACTTCGACTACAGAAACGAGACGATCCCCTATAATGGCATCTCTCAATACACTGCAAAAGGTTTGCAGCCCAGCCTCTGGCCAGTCGGCCCCAGTGTTCTGTGGGGAGCGCCCTTTCTGGCTGCGCACTGGCTGATGCTGCTCTTCAAGCCGGCATATGCGAATGGCTTTTCGTCTCTGTACATCGGCCTCGTCTCCGCTGTTTCGGCGCTGATGGGGATCATCGGCCTGATGATCCAATATAAAGCTTGCTGCCGGTTTGGCCGGCCGCAGCTGGCTTTGTTGACCACCGCCCTGACTCTGTTTGCTACACCGCTTTTTTTCTACATCTTTCGCCAGCCACTGATGGCGCATTCCTCGAGCTATTTGTTCTTGACCTTATTGATCTGGGCCACTCTCCTCTTCGAGCAGGACGAAATTCCACTGAAGTCGAGCGGCCTGATCCTGGGGGCGTTCACCGGCGTTTATGCGATCTTGCGCTGGTCAGGGCTGTTGATTGCCATTATTCCTCTGGGGCTGTTCGGCTTTAGAATCTGGCAAGCCTGGAGGACCAAAGATCATCGGGTGATGCGAGCGATCCTACTGCAAATCGGGATATTTGCTCTGGCGATATTTCTGTGCGTTACCCCCCAATTGGCGACCTGGTATCAGTTGCACGGTCAATGGCTGGTCAACCCTCAGGTCGGTCAATCGATCCCATTCACACCTTTACATTATCTCAATATATTTTTTCACACCAACCGCGGCCTGATCTATTGGTCGCCGTTCATCATAGTTGGGATGGTCGGTTTGCTGTTTATGCCCGCCAACAGACTCAAGGCTTTGTTCGCCCTCTATGTCGTGCTTTACTTGCTGCCCTTCGGGTTTCGCTGGGACTGGTATGGAGGCGGCGGTTTTGGCCCACGCTACTTGTTGGAAATCTTGCCGATCACTTCGTTGGGCTTCATGGCCATGATTGGGAGAATATCTTCGCGCCCCTGGGCCAGATATGCCACCCTGGCGGCCTCTCTGCTGCTGGTTCTACACCAATTCACCTTAATGGCGGCAATTCAGAACCTGGGGCGCGTCGCTTGGGTAGATCCCGTCGCCTACAACCGCGGCAAACCTCTGGGCCCGAATTTCTATATCACCACGCCTCTTAAAGTCCTGCAACAGCCGCGGTTGCTGTTTGGCTATCAACCCAACATCGGCGATCAGCGCCAAACGCTCTACTATAGCCTGTCATCGGGCAGGCGTTCCTTGAGTCTGTATGCCATCCCGCTGATCGGGACAATCATTCTGCCGGTCGGCGTGCTTTTGCTCTCGCTGCTTGACCTTTTGCCAGTGCGAAAGCTCCTGCCCTGGGCGGCCGTTTTGCTCATATTGCATCAAATCGGCTGGTGTGTGTATTTCTTGAGCGTATAGTTGCGAATCGAGTCCGCTGCTGCAAACGAGTGATCCGTATATTTTCGACTTGAATACACATGAAGCTGGCCTTTCTGCTGACCCAAAGCCTGGATAGCCCGAGTGGGTTGGGGCGCTATCTGCCGCTCTCCAAAGAGTTGGCCCGCCGAGGGCACCAGGTTGAGATCTATGCCTTACACCCAGACTTCGACTCGCTCCAGGCCACGTCCTTCGAGCAGGAAGGGGTTCGGGTACGCTATGTCGCGCCCATGCACGTGCGCAAATCAAACCACCAGAAGCGCTATTACCCGGCTCACCAGATGGTTGGCATTGCAGCCGCAGCCACCTGGCAACTCAGCCGGGCCGCACTGGCCACTTCAGCGGACATCCTTTACATCGGCAAACCTCACCCGATGAACAGCCTTGCCGGGCTGGCTGCGAAATGGCTGCGTCGGAAACGCCTGCTTTTGGACTGCGACGACTACGAGGCCGCCTCAGGGAATTTCGGCGCCGGCTGGCAGAGACAGGTGGTCGCTGCATTCGAGAGAAAAATGCCGCTCCAGGTCAGCCTGGTTTCTACCAACACCTACTTCATGCGCCAGAAGCTGATTTCCTGGGGTGCGCCGGCCGAGCGGGTCTTTTACCTGCCAAACGGCGTGGACCACCAGCGCTTTCGAGCGCCAGAGCCGGCAAAAGTCGCAGCCTTGAGGCGCCAGTTGCAACTGGAGGAAAGCAAAGTCGTGGCTTACATCGGCAGCATGAGCCTGGCCAGCCACGCGGTGGACTTGCTGCTGCAAGCCTTTGTCCAGGTTTTGGCGGCCTGCCCAGAGGCGGTTTTATTGCTGGTGGGTGGGGGAGAGGATTACGAGCGCCTGCAACAGCAATGCCGCGCTTTGGGGATTGGGCATGCGGTGCGGTGGGTGGGCCGCGTGCCCCCCGAACAGGCGGTGGATTATTATCACCTGGCGCATGTCTCAGTTGACCCGGTGTATGACAATGATGCGGCGCGCAGCCGCTCACCGCTCAAGATGTTCGAAAGCTGGGCCTGCGGCGCGCCTTTTGTCAGTTCGGATATTGGCGACCGAAGAGCGCTCGCCGGTACGCCGCCCGCGGCGTTGCTGACAAAGCCCGGCGACGCCGACGTCCTGGGCGCCGCTATCTTACAAGTCATCAACGATCCCCAGCTTGCAGCGGCCCTGCGCCTGCGCGGGCTGGAGACCGTGGAAGCTTTTTATTGGGATCGCCTGGCCGAGAATGCGGAAGAATTTCTTCAGGAATTCGGGTAGAATAGGGGCGGTTTGTCAAAACCCGACTTTATTGGGTGAGGTAAGCCAAATGACTCGTTGGAGGCCAACACTTACATGACTCGGGTTGCTATTCTTGGAGCTGGTGTTGCTGGCCTAAGTGCTGGTTGGTTGCTACAACAGCAGGGCATTGACTTTGTGATTCTGGAAAAGCAACCCTATATTGGCGGGCTGGCGCGCAGCTTTGAGTGGCACGGCTTTTACTGTGACTTTGCTGCGCACCGTCTTTTCACCACAAATGAAGTGGTGCTGCAACGGTTGCTTAATCTGGTGCCAATGGGGAGGCATATCCGTCGCAGCCGGATTTTCCTAAAGGGACACTGGATGCGCGATCCTTTGGACGTCATCGAGCTAACCGCCAATTTATCCCTTTTGGAGCGCCTCAAGATCATCTGGTCGTATCTCATGCGTCCAAGGGGTTCGTTGGACGACAATTTCAAGCAATTCGTCATCCGCCGTTATGGCACATCGCTCTATCAATACTTTTTTAAACCCTACACGGAGAAGCTATTTGGCATTCCGGGTGATGAAATCTCCGTTTTGTGGGCAAGACAAAAAGTACGGTTGGCCAACCCTTTGGACAATCTACGGGAAAACACAAAGACCAAGTTTCAATATTTCTATTATCCAATCCGCGGGGGCTATGGCGCTATCGTCAATCGACTCTATGAGGAAATTCGAGAGCATGTATTGCTAGAGGCTACAGTAACCAGACTTGATACAGATGACCAGCGCATCTCCAGAGTAGCCTATCAACACAACGGCACAGAACACCAACTGGAGGTGGATTTTGTGATTTCCACTCTACCAATGAGCCTTAGCGCCCGTCTACTTGGAGAAACATTTCAGCTTCAATATCAAAAAGTTGACGCGGTTTACTTATGGGTCAATAAGCCCCAAGTTTCTGATCTTCATTGGATCTACTTTGTTGACGACAACATAGCGATCAATCGCATGGTGGAATTTAAAAACATGAGCCCGGTGGATACAGATGGTCAAACAACCGTGGTGTGTGCTGAGGTAACCCAACATCATCCAGATGTCGTTGGTAAAGTTATCTGCGATCTTGAGCAGGTGGGTTTACTCACTCAGAAAGAGGTCTTGGATAGCACTGTGGTACGTGAAAACTTTGCCTACCCAGTTTACAACCAGAACTACGAAAAAGTCCTTGAAGCGGCCCAGCAGTTTTTCGGTCAGTTTGATAACCTCTTTCTCGTCGGTCGCGCAGCGGAATTTCGCCATCGTGAAGCCGATGACAATTTTGAAGCGGCCGTTGAAACTGTAAATAAAATTACTCAACTTATCCCTGACGCTGTAAAGCGCGTCCAAGAAAGTGAGCTGATGGCCCCTACAACTCAAAAACCTCTGATCTATGCAGTCATTCTAACCTTAAATCACTATGAGGATACTCAAGAATGCCTGCAATCCTTGCTCCAATCAGATTACTCAGAAATCAAAATCGTGCTGGTAGACAATGGATCCACTGATGGTACGCCGGAGAATGTGCGGATCAACTTTCCCCTGGTAGAGGTTATCGAAATCGGTCAGAACATAGGTGTTCCAGCGGGCTATAATATTGGCTTTCAGCATGCTCTGGCAAACGGCGCAGATTACATCTTGATGCTCAACAACGACACGGTCGTACCACCCGATATGGTGAGAAAATTGTTGCAGGTCGCCGAGAAGGATCCACAAGCGGGGATCATCATGCCGAAAGTACTCTACTATGGCACAAACGACCAAATCTGGTCGAGCGGTGGGCGCTACCGCTCCTTTCCGCCAGCAATTTTACTCAAAGACCGCCAGCAAGATGTGACAGTCATGCAAATGATCGAATATGCCCCAGGCTGCGGATTGCTCATTCACCGCAGGGCATTTGAAAGAGCCGGGCTGTTTGACCCTGGTTACTTTTTCCTGTTCGATGATTGGGACTTCTCCGAACGTGTGCGCGCACATGGGCTGCACATCTGGTATCTGCCAGAAGCGCACATGTGGCACAAAGTTTCTAAAACCACCCAGGGACCTCGGTCATCACTATACTGGCGGACTCATGGGGCAAGTATCGCTCGCTTTTACCGACGTCACGGTCGACCAGCCTGGATTTCAGTCCCGGTCCATATCGGGTATTTCATGCTGCGCGAGTTTGTTTGGAAGCGCAATATGACCTATTTGCGTGATTTCTGGCAAGGTGTTCAAGAAGGGCTGCAAAAGCCTTTAGGACCTTACCCAACCTTCTAGAATCATGTCAAGGCGCGCTGTAATGATCGCTTCCAGCGAGCGGTCATCTGAACTGTTCTGACCAACTGGGAAACCGGAAATAAGTTCTTCTGCAGGAAAGGGTATCTTTTCCTTAGCTGATATGCAGCAGTGATGAACTTGGAAATTTTATGCAATCCAATCAGATGCTCAGCCTGCATCACTTCGCCATTATGACAATCGTCCTGCACACCGACCAAGCGTATCTCTTGTACATCACCAGAGCCAGGTAGGGGGATTCTTTCCAATGTCATGAGAGTCTTACGGTCGAGGATCCAAATACCTCCGCTTTTCCAATATCGTTCCTTCCGCTCAGCATAAATGGACTGACCAACGAAAATATAATCTTCCGAAGCAGCCAATCCCCTAGTGATTGTGGTATCGTCCCCATCTCGCCAGATATCTTCACCTGTATTTACTTCGTACAAACTGTGCCCCTTGGAGTTGCAGATCACCAATCCCCACTCGCCCAACCATATGTTGTGTGCCCAAGCAGCCTGAGTGGCGTAATTATTCGCCACTTCAAGTTCGGGCCAAGTTAGCTCCCATATTTCGGATGGGCGAGCATAGTTATGGGCTACTACGAAAATTTTTTCGCCAATTTTGTGCACACTGTTGAAATGATTGCCTCGCCGATCGCCGTCTTTGTCATCCCAGCGAATCTCGTTCATATAAACATCTCGCACCAAATTCCCAAAGGGATCAAAGACCGATAAGCAATTTTTCCCAGTATTTGTCACTAAAACATAATTATCAACCCATTCAATCTGGTGGGGTTGGATTAAGTGATCAATCGTCTGGATTGGATGACTGCCAGCCGTAAAGTACTGAAGATAACCACCCGAATGCGATAGGACAATTGTACCTGAATGATGAGTGACCCCAAAATAATAACCATCTCCTGTCCGAAGAACAGAAGTTTCCCCGTTCGAGGGATTCACTAACAGGACCTGCAATGGCGTTGTCACTAATAGAAGCATAAGGTATTAACCCAACTGAGCCCTAATCCTGGCTGACAAGGATTGAAATCGTGTATCACAAACGAGGGTCTTTCTGAAACCGGGCATTTTTTACACCACTTCACGAATTGTATCGCCTTGGTGGAAGATCACCATGAATGCAAAATAGACGCTAAGTATAGAAATCCCGATCAAGAAAAATTGCCACAGGTAGAACCAACCGCTGAAAGAATAATTGAGAAATATAGCCGTAAGTAATGCTGCTATACCAGCCAGGAGTGGTTTAAGGTATCCCGCGTGAAATGGATGGATATGCAGAAGCAAATAGACTTGGCTCGATCGGAGTGCGGTCAGAAATACAATCGATATCGCACTTGCCACTGCTGCTCCGTTGGCTTCAAATTTTGGAATTAGCACAAAATCCAGCGATAGTGAAAGAATTACCGTTACAACTAAATCTAATAAGTTCAAGCGGCTATGACCAGTCATGATCAGGGTCAACGCCGACATTCCACCCATGACATATCCTAGCTGCGAAAGCACCAAAATTCGAAGCACCGAGGAACTGCCGGCATATTCTGGGCCGAAGATTGTCATAAATGAGGGAGCTTGAAGAAATATCCATATTGCAAAGGGAAGCGTGATACTAAAAACCCAATAGGTGACGGCTCTGAACTGACGAGCCAATTTATCAATGTCGCCAAGGGCGCTAGCTTCGGCAATATATGGCCCCCAGACTCCGTTGAATGCCTCGAAAAATATCGTTAGCACAATTGAGATCTTCAAGCCGACGGTAAAAAAGCCTACCTGTTCATTGGACGATAGTGCGCCTAAAACCACTGTTTCAGTATAAGTGTTCGTCCTGTTCAATAGACCAGCAATCAGCAAAGGCCAGGAGAATTGCAAAAGCTCACGAGTAACCGGAAAAGGCGAATAACCTTCTCGACGCGAGAGGTATAACCGCCGCAATGGGATTGCGCTAAGAACGCAGCCGATAATTGCAGCGCCTAAGTGGGAATAGGATATAACTATGACATCTGTCGTCACCCATAGAACAATCACTACTAAAATTACGATTCTCAAGACAGGCAGCAGGATTTGTTCAATGACAACCATGGGTTTGATTTGCTTGTATCCGATCAGTATCCCCATGGCAAGTCTGGTAAATGCTAGAAAAGGCAGAGAAGCCCCAAATACGTAAAGTAAAGGTGCAAGTTCAGGTTTCCGAAACAGGCGCTCTGCAATTACTCCTGCCAGTGGCCAGAAAAATAGAATAACCGCCAAAGTAAATATCAACAGCAATCGGAGAGAGACAACTACTACCCCTAGTTCGCGCTGCCGATCCCCCACTCCCAGATAGTGGGCAATGTAGCGCACAACGCCCCGATCCAAACCCGCCAACATCAACAGCCCTACGAGGCTTGAAACGGTGTAGCCCAAATTAAAAAGGCCCACTTCAGCCGGACTCACCGTTCTTCCCAGAATGAATTGAAACAAGAACGTTGAAAAAACCGTTACGACTAAACCAAGGAAATTAAGTCCTCCCCGTTTCGCAATTGATTCTAGGCCCAGGCCAGATAGACGCTCACCAAAAATCCAATCTGGTACTCGCCTAAATGACGAGATAATCCAGTTCGATGGTCCGGCCAAGGTCGGATTCCTTTACACGAATTATGGCAAAATTGTTGTCTTTATAAAATCGGGCAGGAGTTTGCGATCCACCCGCTGTTAGTATCACAATCGCATAATTGCCAGGCTTGATATCTCTAAAGATAAACTCGCCCGTAGTTTCATCAACTTCTGCTCGAGGCACTTCCCCAACAACAAAAGCAGGGATTGATATGACGCCTTCCCCAGCAAGCGGTACCAGGAAAATTGCATCTTCTGAATCGGGGCGGATGACCAGCGGATCTCTCACCAATAGTAAGCCATGGAGTATGGCTGTTCCAGGTTTTGCGGTTTCCATCGTATATGGTTTCAAGGTTGGAGAGATAGCTGCAGGTTGATCAGAACTATTAGGGACAATCTCGACCTGCGGCTCTGGATAAGCCATGGGAGCCGGATAAGTGGTCAGGCCTGGATAAGGATATGGTATTGGAGACGTTATAGGTGGCGGGTAGGAATTTGGAGGTGGATATCCGATAGATGTTGGCGCAACCAGAGACTCCTGCACGACCCCAATCGTTGATATGATCGATTGCGGTGTTGGTGAGGCGCCAGGCTTAGACTGACAAGCGGATATTAACAGACACAAAACAAGCAGGCTGAGGCTGACTTTTTTCATTCTACACCTATACTATGCCTTAATCGTCAAATAAGGAGTTTTGTCCACACATAACTTCTCCCCCGAGCAAAACCGCTCGGGGGGAAGTATGTATAGTTGAGGAAATTCAGAAAACGTGAGATTACTTATTGAAAGCGTTGTACTGGTTAGTCCAGTCGCCAGGAACGGTTGAAGAATTGGTCGACCCAACCGTACAGGCGATTCTAGCACCAGGTGCATTAGCGGTAATCGTCACACCTCCTGCGAAGGATGGGCCTAGGATTGCCTCGTTCGCAGCGAGGATTTGTACCGATTCGCCTTCATTCAGGGTAGTTGGATGATCATAGGGGGTCTTACCTTGATAAGCAATGTTTAGGGTGGTCGGAGTAGGGCTGACATTCTGGCAATTGATGGCGGACGTCCAGCCGTAAAACGCTTTTTGGATTAATGGTGCAGTTACGACCTGCGTTCCATCAGGAACACCAACAACTGCGCCGGACCTTGTCCCATTGGACGAGCCCACTACTGCAATTAGACCGACGGCTGGATTGGAGTTCGTGATCTTGGCGCTGTACCGACCTCGTGTTGGATGTACGCCAGGCATATATAAATTACATCCGGGTTGCGCATCCGTGAGATTACATGTGTCATCAGGTTCAGCATCACTGTAGTCAATCGTCACAGTGGTGTTCCCACTACCTATCTTACGGATATTCAACGCTGCATTCCATCCAGAATTATTCGTCTGCAAATTAGCCACATACAAAGTTTGCGCTCCAGAGAATGCCCCTCCATACGATATTGTGTTACCAGCAGCCGGTATATTCTGGTTGTTCACTGCAACAATGTTCTGGCTGTTGTTGGAGGTAAGTTCTGCCGAGCCATTGCATTGAGTACCAGAAGTAAAGCCAGAAGGAACCACATTCTTCAATGCCCAGGTGTAAGAAGCCATCGGTGGGATGTTAGGTGATGTTAGAGTACCGACCGATGAGTTGTTCGAGCAACGGATAGTCAACGTTACTGTTGTATCGACTGTGCCCAAGTTCTGTACCGAGATCATACTATACCAGCCAAAGTAGTTGTAGTTCGCTACAGCCAAATAGGCCTTAACGTCTCCATCGGTTGGCTTAAAACCGCTATAGCTCCCCACAAAGTGACGCGTATTACCAGGGTTATCTCCAGCCACACCGGCCATAGCAACAACTTGACCACTAGAGTAGATGACTACAGAATACTGGCCTGGAGGGAGTTGAGCCGCTGGAATATTAGGAACATAGATTTGCTTTGAGGAGCCGGGGGTTAACGTGAAAGGGTTAGGAGTGGGTGGGTTAAGCGAATCCAACTGGGAGGGTTGATACACATTATTCCCAGAAATGAATTGTACGGTCACCGAAACATCAACAGTGTCAATGTTCTGTACAGTGAACTGAGATACGTCCGTAGTGCCCAGCTGCGCCGAGGCGGGGACGACGGCCACAAACAGCAGCACGGCGACCGTCAGTAGGGAAAGTAACTTTGATTTCATCGGAAAAGCTCCTTTCGGTTGATTCATCAAGCGGCATAGAAGCCGTTTAGCAAAACGAGTATTGCTAAGCGTAGTCTAACCCAGTACCCCCCCTCAATCAATAATACTTATGGGTTATCCAGCTGTTCCTGACAGAAACGCAAGCTGGAAATCCAAAAGTCCCTAAGGGAGGATGGGCAAAACCACCATGTAGATTGCTTTGTATGAATAATTCGATGCCAACGGCGTTCGATTGATCACTCCCCCCAGGGTGTAAAGATACGAACCCAGGCTGGCCACAGCAACGTGGGAACCAATCGGCATAGTGGGCTGCTGCAATGACTGCCATTGGTTGATCTGCGGTGAAAAGACCAGCGCCTGGGTATTTGCTTCAACCTTCCCACCCCCACCCACCAGGTAGACGAAATCGGCCACGCTGGTCACGCCCATCGCATAGCGGCCGCCGGGGAGTTCTGCAGCCTCTTTCCAGGCCAGGTCGAGATCGGCCGCAAAATCGGGCTGGAAGAGGTTCACCTCCGTCAGAGCCTTTTTGCCATCGTAGCCACCGACCAGAACGATCTGCCGCCCGGAGATCGCCGCGCCGGCAAAACCTCGCGGCGTATCCATGGCTGGCAGCGCCTGCCAGGCATTATCTCCGGGTTCATAAGCATAAACGTCGCTGACATAAGCGCGCCCATCAAAACCGCCAAACAGGTATAACTTGCCCTCAAACGCGACCAAAGCGTAAGCGCTAAGGGGTTTCGGAAGCGAGGCCCCCTGGCTCCAGCGATCTTGCAACGGGTCATAAATTTCCAGGACATTCGTCACATCGCCAGAACTCAAACGCCCCCCTGGCGCATAGATTTTCCCTTCCAGAACCGCAGCGCCAATATCGGCGGCGGGTGTGGGCTTGGAAGCGCGGACCTCCCAGGAATTGGCGACCGGGTCGTAGCGAGCCACGGAAGCGCTCACGCCGAGGGGGGTCTCGCCGCCAATGGCATAGATTTGCCCCTGATACTCCGCCGCGGCCAGCCCAAAACGCGCTTCTGGCAACGGAGCAAGCGCCTGCCAGGGGGAGGCAGCCTGGGTAGGGTCAAGTGTTGGCAACGCTTGCCGGCTGGCTGCCTGGCGAGAAAGGCCAAAAGCAGCGATGCCCACCATGCTCAGCGTCAACAAAACTGCTAACAAGATGACATTGAGGCTCAACCCGCCCAGGGTTGAGCTGCGCCCTTTCGATACCCCAACATCCGCAACTGCGCCATCCAAGGTTGACCTGTTCTGCTCTGGTTCAGTCGGCACACCAGGGGGTGGCACCAGACCCTGGTTGATCGCATACATCGCCGCTTCGGTGCGGGAACTGGCGTTTATCTTCGTGAAGATATTACGCAAATGGACTTTGACCGTGTTGGCGCTAATATAAAGCTGGCTGGCAATCTCTTTATTGCTTGCCCCCGTAGCCACCAGGCGCAGAATTTCAAGCTCTCGTTCGCTTAACTCATCGGACGTGTTAGACATAAGCCGGTAAACAAGGGAATTTGGGTAAGCTGAATTTTATTATAATACGCCCCAGATATGTTCCGACGATTTTCGGTCAACTTCGCCCTGTTCTCAATCGGCCTGGATGCACTGGTCATTTGTCTGGCGCTGGCATTATCGGCTCGCCTTCGCCCGTTGTTATACTTCCTGCCTTTTGCGGCCGACTACCCCCTTTTCATCCCCTTGCCAGCTCTGATTTATCCGATCTTTGCAATCGAATGGGTCGGCATCCTGGTGCTATTCTCCGTTTATGACCCACGACGCAATTTGCGCGGGATCAACGAATTCGCCAGCCTGACCCTGGGAACGATACTCGCAACGGTGGCGCTGGCCGGGACATTATACCTGTCTTTTCGCGAAGTCTCGCGCTTGCTGTTCCTGTCCTTCATCGTAATGGGATATATCTTGATGCTGGGCTGGCGGGCAGCTTTCAGGCTGACGCAACATCTGCGCTCAGATCAGTCCCGCGCCCGGCGCAGGGTGCTGATCATCGGAGCCGGCAATGTCGGCCGCGAGTTGCAGAAACAGATCCAGGCCAATCCCCAATTGGGACTGACCGTGGCAGGCTTCCTGGACGATAGCCCGGAGAAGCGCGCCGCCAATCCAGATATCCTGGGAACGCTATCGAGCGCACAGAGCGTCGTCCTGGAGCGACAAATCCACGATGTGGTCATCGCCCTGCCGCAATCGGCATACAAGCGCATCAATCAATTGGTGGTCGAGTTACACCGGTTGCCGGTGAAGGTTTGGGTAATCCCGGATTACTTCCGCCTGGCGCTGCACAAGGCCGCCGTGGAGGAATTCGCCGGCCTGCCCATGCTCGATCTGCGCGCGCCGGCGCTGAGCGAACAGCAACGCCTGATCAAACGCGCCTTCGATCTGCTCTTCACCTTACTCACCCTGCCCGTGTTGTTACCCCTGATGGGGCTGATTGCGATCGCGATCTATCTCGAAAGCCCTGGGCCGATGATCTTCCGCCAGCCCCGCGTTGGTGAAAATGGGCGGCTGTTCGAAATGCTCAAATTTCGCACGATGTTGCCCCAGGCTGAGGCGCTGCGTCACGTCGTGGAGCGCGTCGATGAACAGGGCCATCTGATCCACAAGACCGCGGATGATCCCCGCGTCACCCGAGTTGGGCGCATCCTGCGCCGCACCAGCCTGGACGAACTGCCGCAACTCTTCAACGTGCTGAAGGGCGAGATGAGCCTGGTCGGCCCGCGGCCGGAGTTGCCCTACCTGGTCGAGCGTTATGAATTGTGGCAGCGGCAGCGCTTTGCCGTGCCTCAAGGCATCACCGGGTGGTGGCAGGTGAACGGGCGCAGCAATAAACCCATGCACCTGAACACCGAAGATGATCTTTACTACGTGCAGAACTATTCTATCTTGCTGGATATCTACATTTTGATCAAGACAATCGGCGTGGTGGCCGCTGGAAGAGGCGCATTTTAAACCCTGTATTTTGATTGGACTTTTTGGATGAATTTCAAGCCAAGATACTATTCTTTTCTTGCACTCGCGACCATTTGCCTGGGAGCAGGCTTACGCTTGATCGGACTATCCAAGGGGATATGGATGGATGAATACTATGCGATTGAGATAGCTAGAAGCAATCACTTGATCCCATCCCTCCAAACACATGATTATATGCCGCTGTACTTTTTCCTGTTAAAACTGTGGGCGAGTCTAAACACATCCGAGCCTTATATAAGATTGTTTTCGGTCATCTGGGGCGTTTTGACGATCGTTCTCATCATGAAATGGTTGAATCCAATTTCTCCTCAGGCCAGTTTGCTTGCCGGGGTGCTTTGCGCTACCAACCCCGGTTTAATCAGATACTCGCAAGAGATCCAGACGTACTCATTATTGATTTTTTTTGTCGCACTATCCTTTTATTGCGCCGATAAAATATTAAGCCACAAAGACAGTGTATTTTGGTACTTTGCTCTTTCCACTTCACTTGTCGCAACAGTCATCACCCACATGGTCGGAATCATGATGATCGCAAGTATATGCATTTACTTGCTCCCCTATATTTTAGAGAATCGCACCTTCAATTATCGATCAGGAATCAAACTTCTGGGGGCAATATTCATACCCATCGTTGTTTTCGGTCTGGCGTATAATGTATTTGCTGGCGGGGGTAAAGAGGGTAATTGGTGGATGCCTCCGCTCTCTGTCGAATTACTGATATCCCAGTTTAAGCTTGTATTCGGCGTTCAGGCCCTCCTTGCACCTACCAGTATTCTCAGCCAGTATAGTCTCGCTTGGTCCACCTCTTATGCTTATGCAATTTGTCTGTTCCTGTTAATCTTGGTCGTTTGTCTGACCTTGGGAATTTGGCGCATCAGCTGGCCATTTTTCGCCGCCGCTACTACGTATTGGGGGCAAATCATCCTGTACTCATGGATATTCCTGCCAATTTTCTGGTATCGCACCATTCTGCCAGGTCTCATACCACTCCTTGGCTTTATTGGAATACAGGCGACATCTACACCGAAGAGAGGCATCAGGCTTCTAACTGTCAGCGGAATTTCTCTGGTAAGCCTAGCTTTTGCCGCCGGCTGGGTGCTGGCCGGCTCAAAGAACACTCAAGAACCGATCCAGCAAGTAGCTCAAATTTTGGAGGCGGAATATCAAACGGGGGAATGTATCGCATTTTATCCGGCCTATATCGAGGCGCCGATCAGATATTATTTTCCCACCTTGCCACCCGAGAGCTCCATCGCGATTGAGATAGGAGCAGAAATCAGCCGAACCAAATTAGAGCTGAGAAATTGTTTGCGCTCCCCCCAAGATGTTGTTCAACCGACTTTAGTATTGGTCGTTCGCTCTGATTTTTTGCTGGAACAAGACCGGAAAAACTATGATCAATTACTGGCTTTTTTAGAGTCATCAGCTAAAGAAAAATATGCCACCCGAGATTTTGGCATCCTATCCATTACAAAGTACCAGTTCCAAGACGAATAAACTGTTCATAGTTTGGAAATCAGAAAATTGCATTGTTGAATCTACCTCCCTATCAAGCGGATATGTCCGAGGATATAGGTGTCTTCCTCATCCTTAGGCAATCTCCCATATGGGTTAGGTTCAACTGGTAGGATCCAGATTTGGTCATACCCTTGTTCGACTACCCGTCGAGGGACATCCAGCACCGCAATGCCCAGTCCAGTGGTGTCTGTAAAAACAGCGTGTACATTTTGCCGCCCAATCTCGACACCGTCTTTAAAATATCGCATTTGGAACCTTTGTTCCGGATCCAGGCTTATTTCCACCATTGGTTCATGGCGAACGACCTCCAAGTCCAGAAGCAGCCCCTGAAATTCTAACTCGTAGTTTTCAAGATCTTTGAGAGGCGCACCCAGTGTCTTGGCTCCGCTCATCTCTGAAATTTTCATTTCCTTGCGGTAAGGATAAACATAGATCTCTCGATCAACTAAAGCATCGTAACGTCCTAAAAGCATCCGTCCAATGGTCTTAAAGCGCTCTACACTCCAGATTGGCCCTCGGGTGATCAGGCTCAGCTGGGCATAGTAGGCCGCCAGTTTTTCGTCCTTTATCAGATTTTTGCCCTGGCGAAGCGTCTCGACGTATCCCTTCGGGATTTCTCGCCACAGGTGACCTATCCGCCAGTTTGGATTGTATATCGGCGGCAGGCGGGACATTAACGGATCTCCCAGCCCAAACTCGTCAATAATGTAAGCATGTGGACCTATGCAAAAGCTGTACGCCCCCACGACTGCTGCCGAGATAATCTGGACCTCGCCCGCCTCAAATTTCTTTGGTTCACTTAGTAGAATTCTACAATCTAAATTCGGTTGATTCCGAGCAGTCCTGAGCAATCCATGGCGTGGATAATGCCATGCTCTTTCGTCGGTAATTCCGCGTCGATCGATCCTCTTCTCGGTCGCCGCAGTTAAACCATATTCGGAATCGCTAAGCCAGGGCGAGAAAGGAGCGAAAAGCCCATAGAGCAGGATGGCTCCCAAAAGGATAAAATAGGTGGTGTTGGGCGTTGTAAAAATATGCTGGGTGAGAAGAATGACTGCCATAAAAACCAGAGTACTTAAAAACCGCCCGCTCATAAAATCTCCCCCGATCCAGATAATGTAGATCATATACAAGATCATACCCAAAGAAAGCGCAGCCGAGCGCCAATCGCGCTTCAAAAATGGCGCTATTGCCCCCAGCAAAATCAGGACAAAACTCATGGGATCTAACTCGATGGTACTCAGAAGATAGAACAAACCTTGAGTAATGATTTCGGCCCGGTTTGCCGGCATGTTCAATTTGGCGTAGGCGGTGTTTGGGAGGGGGAAACCATAATAAAGGGTGGAAAAAAGAAGCCACCCCGCCAGTGGCAGAAAACCCAGGGCCAGGACCTTGACCGCCTGGCGAATGGGCAGCTCCCTGAAACGCAACAGTAAAGCCGGCAGGTAGATCAACAAACTGTCCAGACGGTTGACTGCAGCCAGGCCAGCAATCAGGGAGAGCCCCAAAAACCGACTGGTGCCCACGCCCGGCTTCAGGTACAGGCTACAGAACAGCACCATCAGCAAATAGGTAAGTGGGTTCTCCAGCCCGGAGGTGGTGTAATCGATAAAGGATTTGGAAGCCATCAGCGCCGCCAGGCCAAGAACTGTCCCCCACCAGGGGCGGTCGAATCCAAATACGTACACCAGCATGGCAGCCAGAGAAACAGCCATTGATAGAAACAGGGTCGTATAAAATGGCTCGCGGGTAAACGAATAAGGCAGGGCAAGCAAGAACATCCATAGCGGGTGGGTGTAGGCCTGGACCCGTTCCTGGACGTTCCAGGTCAGCCCATAACCGTTGACGAAGTTATCCACGGTGCGCAGGGTGATAAAGGCGTCATCAGACATCCACGCGTTGCGCACCATGATGACAACAAACAGGATAATCAGAAAGAAGAAACCAAGACGGGAGTGGTCGATTTGTTTCAGGGGATGTTCGGCGCTCTTTTCCATAACGAACTAATTTTACCATGAGCACTTCCTGAGACTGAGAAGGCTGTCTAAAAATGAAAACTTGGGATAAGATAAAGGCCAGGCTTTGCTATGTTCGATAACTCAAAGAAATCCCTGTTGAGCTTCGGATCCCTGCTAGCAGTCCTGTTAATCGGGATATTATTTCTCAGCCTGACAGCAACCAGTCTTAACCGCAATGCACCACACTGGGATGGCGTGTATTACTTTGTCATCCTTCGGTCCGTGTACTTTGATCGGGACATCGATTTCGACAACGAGGCCGAATATTTCATTTGGCTTCAGCGCTTTATTCGCAGCCGGCTGCCCAACCAGAAGATCTCGAATCCATTTGCCCTGGGCTCCGCCCTGCTCTGGTCGCCCTTCTACGCTGCAGCGGACCTCTATTGCAGCCTGCAGCCCGGATGCGTGCGGGATGGCTATGACGGTCCCTATGTGGCATCGGTGCTGGTTGGGACAGTGTTCTGGGTTATCATAGGGAGCGTTCTTAACGTTCTCTCTTATCATCGTCTGGCAGGCAAATCCAGGGGCAGACTGGCGATCTTGACCGTGGTCAGCCTTGCCTTAGGCTCTGGTCTGGTTTTTTACACCCTGGCGCAGGGCGAGTATTCACACGGAAATTCATTCTTTGCCGTTTCACTGCTGCTGTTCGTGACCATCTGGCTGATGGAACGGGGAATGCTCTCAGCGCGGCACTATCTGTTACTAGGGCTGACGATTGGGCTAGTGTTCCTGGTGCGCTGGCAAGACATCCTCTTCGGGATCCTGCCGGTCGGGATGCTCGTCCAACGCCAGCAGGAACAGCAAACTGTCTCTTTTGCCAGGGCGGCGGGGCTGGTTTTGTTGAAGGGCGGGCCGTTCATTGGGCTGGGCGTTCTGATCGCCGCCCTGCCGCAGATGGTCTTCTGGAAGATCCTGTATGACAGCTTTATCACCCTGCCGCAGACCTCCTACGCGCCCGGCTTTCTCACCGTCCGGTACCTGACTGCCACGCACATCCTTCAATACTTCTTTTCCACCTGGAACGGCGCCTTTTTATGGCACCCGATCCTGCTTATCGGCATGCTAGGCTTGTTGGTCCACCCCAGGCGTTTCTTCCCGGCTTGGGGGGCGCGGTCCCAGGTGCTGCGCGGCTTGCTTCTGGCGGTCACTGGACTGGCATACTTCGCCGGCCTAATCGTCATCGATTGGTGGGCAGGAGGTTCTTTTGGTCAGCGTCGGCTGGTATCGATTTACCCCTTCATAGGTATTGGCCTGATGCACATCTACCGCCTGGCAGGGAACTGGCGCGCCTGGGCGCGCTGGGCGCTGGTCGGCCTGATGGTGGTCTTGATCGCCTGGAACTGCCTGACGCTCTGGCGCTACCAGCAAGGACTCTTACCTTTCAATCCCTCCGATCCAAACTGGTATGTCAGCCATCAGCCCTATGGGCATTACGATTATGCGCGCCGTTTTGCAGACATATTACTGGGCCGCAAGCCATGATATCCGAGCCTTGTGATTTTATCGACGACATTTCGATTTTTTCGATTCCAAATTGCTGGACAAATCCGCTCGACTCATGTAAAATAACAAACCGTGTAATCGTAAGAAGGGATTCTTGGAGGAGTAAGTTGGCAAATATCAAGTCACAAATCAAGCGCAACAAGCAGAACGAAAAGCGCCGCTTGCGCAATCGCGTTTATGTTGGCCGCGCCCGCACGTTCGTCAAGAAGGCTCGCATGGCAATCGCCAGCAACGACCCGCAGAAAGCAGAAGAGGCGACCCGCCTGGCGATCAGCGCCCTGGATAAAGCCGCTGAAAAAGGCACCATCCATAAAAACAACGCTGCCCGGCGCAAGAGCCGTCTGATGAAGCGCCTGGCCGAGTTGAAAGGCCAGATTCCCTAGCCGAATTTCCCCGCGATAACTGCCAGCGGGAGCCGCCGGTTGCTCCCGCTTTTTCTTGCTTAAACAAACTTACGATATAATACCTGCCATTCGCAGATCATTCTATATCCTCCAGAGTTAATGCCCAATGATCGAAGCCGAGTTGAAAGCTGCTGAAGATGTGATCCGCAATTATTGCGCAGAAGCGGGCCTGCCCGACCCTGGCGCGCTGCAATGGTCGCCGATCCCTTTTACCGGCGAGTGGGGCGTCTCGACATCGTTCTTTCAACTGGCGGCGCTGGAAGCGCGCAGCCAGGCTGGCCCAGCCGGTCCACGCGTCCCTGTGCCGCAGCGAGCGCAAGAGATTGCCGCTGCCGTTGCAGAAAAACTGCGCGCCCTGGCTGGCTTTTCACACGTCGAAGCGGTCAAAGGCTACCTGAACCTGTATTATTCCACCGCCGAATACGCCCGCCGGGTCATCGAGACGATACTCGCTCAGGGTCCAGACTACGGTCGTGGTCAGCCAAAGGGCGAGCGTGTGATGGTGGAATATGCCCAGCCGAATACGCATCACTCCTTCCATATAGGCCATTATCGCAATACGATACTTGGCGAAGTACTGGCGCGCCTGGTGGAGTTCGCCGGTTTCGATACCATTCGCGCCACCTATCCCGGCGATATCGGCCTGGGCGTGATTACGGTTTTATGGATTTATCAGAAGTTCTATCGGGGTCAAGAGCCCCAGGGCGTTCATGAACGCGGCCAGTGGTTGCTCAAACTTTACACAGAAGCTTCAAGTCTGCTGGAGCCGAAAGAGAACGAGACGCCGGAACAGAAGGCGCAGCGCCAGGCATACGAGGCCGAGTGTCGCGAACTGTACCGCCGCTGGGACGCAGGCGACCCCGAAGTTCGCCAGCTTTGGCTGGAGACGCGCGAATGGAGTCTGGAGGAATTGCGCGACATCTTCCGCATGCTGGATGTCCACATGGACGTATGGTTCTACGAGAGCGAAGTCGATGAGCTGGCCAAGCAAATTGTTGAAGAACTGATCCGTCTGGGCATTGCCGACGACGAGCGCCCAAATGGTCCTGTCATTGTGCGCATCGACGAAAAGCTCGGCCTCAAGAAGGAAAAATACCGAACCAACGTCATCTTGCGCAGCGACGGCACGACACTGTACCTGACCAAGGATCTGGCGCTAGCTAAGGTGAAGTTCGAAAAATAT
This sequence comes from uncultured Anaerolinea sp., assembly GCA_964503145.1. GTDB lineage: Bacteria > Chloroflexota > Anaerolineae > Anaerolineales > UBA4823 > RBG-16-57-11. The sequence continues at coordinate 285,057 of CAZCYV010000001.1, forward strand.
CATGTGGATCGCTCGATCTATGTGATCGACGTCCGCCAGAGCCTGCACATGCAGCAGACGTTCAAGATCCTGGAATTGTGGGGCTTCAAACAAGCAGAGAAATGCTATCACCTGGGCTATGGCTTCGTCAGCCTGCCGGAAGGCGCCATGTCGGCGCGGCGCGGAAGAGTGGCGCTGTTCAAAGACGTCGCCGATGAAGCGATGCGCCGTGTCCTGGCAGAAATCGAACAGAAAAATCCAGACCTGCCAGCAGATCAGCGCCAGTTGGTCGCCAAGCAAGTGGGGCTTGGCGCCCTGGCCTACGCCATGCTTTCCGTGGACAACAACAAAGACATCGTCTTCGACATGGAAGCGGCTCTGAATTTTGACGGCCACACCGGCCCTTACATCCAAAATGCCCATGTGCGCGCCAGCAGCATTTTGCGCAAGGCTGGCGGTCTGCCACAGGAGGCAAAATTCGATTACGACTTGAGCGATCATGAAATCAATTTGATCGACTTGATCTCACGCTTCCCCAGGGTGGTACAACAAGCGGCCAATGAATACCGCCCCCTGGTAATGGCCAACTACGCTTACGACCTTGCTAACGCTTTCCACAGTTTTTATCACGCGGTGCCTGTCCTCCAGGCAGAAAGCGCAGCCATTCGAGATGCCCGGCTGTGGCTGGTGGCTGCCATCCGGCAGACCCTGGGAAACGCCCTGCGTCTGCTGGATATTGCCGCTCCTGATGTGATGTAAAGCCAGATCATTCTTACCTAAGAAGGAGAGTTGCTGACCCAATGTCCCCCATCCGTACCCTCATCATGGGCGCCGCAGGGCGCGATTTCCATAACTTCAACGTGGCCTTTCGGGATAGCTCCGATTACCAGGTCGTAGCTTTCACTGCGACCCAGATCCCTGATATCGAGGGCCGTACCTATCCGGCGCAACTGGCCGGCCTGCAGTATCCTGCCGGCATTCCAATTTATCCCGAAAGCGACCTGGAGAAACTGATCAAGGATTTACAAGTTGACCAGGTCGTTTTTGCTTACAGCGATGTGCCCCATGAATACGTGATGCACAAAGCCTCCCAGGTGCTGGCCGCTGGAGCAGACTTCCGCATCATGGGCGCTAAGGCTACGCAGATTAAGGCCAAAAAACCGGTCGTCTCCGTGTGCGCGGTTCGGACCGGCTCGGGCAAGAGCCAAACCACGCGTCGCGTCTCCAAAATCCTGCGGAACATGGGCTACAAAGTTGCCGCCATCCGCCATCCCATGCCCTATGGCGACCTGGTGAAACAGGCCGTGCAGCGTTTCGCAGATTACGCCGATCTGGACGCATACAACTGCACCATTGAAGAGCGCGAAGAGTATGAGCCGCACCTGGACAACGGCGTGATCGTGTATGCGGGCGTAGATTACGAGCGGATCTTGCGACAGGCCGAGCAAGAAGTGGACATCATCCTCTGGGATGGCGGGAACAACGACTTCCCGTTCTACGTTTCGGACTTACAGATCGTGGTGGCCGACCCGCATCGACCAGGCCATGAGATCACCTATCACCCCGGCGAGACGAATGTGCGCTCGGCGGACGTATTCGTGATCAACAAAGTGGACACCGCCCGGCCAGAGAGTGTCATCCAGGTGCGCCAGAATCTGCGCGCAGCCAACCCCAAGGCGATTGTGATCGAAGCTGCCTCGCCTCTGTTCGTCGAGAATCCGGCCGAAGTTCAGGGCAAGCGCGTCCTGGTGATCGAGGACGGCCCGACCCTGACCCACGGCGAGATGGCCTACGGTGCCGCCTGGGTAGCTGCGCAGCGCTTTGGCGCCGCCGAAATCATCGACCCGCGACCATACGCAGTCGGCTCGATTAAGGCCACCTACGAAAAATACCCCACCACCGGGAACGTTCTGCCGGCGATGGGTTACGGCGACAAGCAAATCCGCGAGTTGGAAAAGACGATCAACGCCGTGGATTGCGATCTGGTGCTGGTGGGGACTCCGATCGATCTGACGCGCGTGCTGAAAATCAAGCAGCCTTCCCAGCGCGTGCGCTATGAATTGCAGGAAATCGGACAGCCCACACTGGAAGATGTGCTGAAGGCGAAGTTCGGCAAATAAGACGCCGCTTTCCTTGCAGCATGACCAGGACCCCCACAAAGCCGTTCCTGCGCCCGCTTTGTGGGGGTCCTGCTTTATATTCAGTATGCCTTACCCAATTAAGAACGGAGCGAAACCGATCCACTCAATTCCTGTTTGCCCTGCGAAGCGTCGCGCCATAACCTGCAGCGCCTGCTGGTTGTTGTCGATCAGGATGAAGCGCCGACCAAGTTCTAGGCAGGCCGCGCCGGTTGTCCCGCTGCCAGCGAAGAAATCCAACACCAAGTCGCCAGGATGAGAGCTGGCAAGCAAGATACGTCGCAGAATGCCCAACGGCTTCTGGGTAGGATAGCCCGTCTTCTCCTTGCTATTGGTACCCACGATGGTATGCCACCAGGTATCTGTGGGCAGTTTGCCGCGCGCAGCCTTGTCAGGCCCTACCAGACCTGGGGCCATGTAAGGGATGCGCTCGATTTGATCGACATTGAACACATAGTTGTCCGGCGTCTTTGCATACCACAAAATATTGTCGTGCTTGGGAGGCCATTTCTTCTTCGTCCGCCCGCCGTAGTCGTAGGCCCAAATGATCTCGTTCAAGAAACATCGGCGGCCAAAGATCTGATCCAACAGCACTTTACAGTAATGCACCTCGCGGTAATCGATATGGAAGTATAGCGAGCCATGCGGGGCCAATAGCCGATAAGCCTGTTCCAGCCGCGGCGCCAGGAATTGTAAATAATCGTCGAAGATATCGGAGTAAGCTTGCGTGCCCAGCTTGATCGTCTGGTAGCGGCGGCCGCTGAAACCAGTGCGATCGCCGTGCTGCGTCTGACGCGTCTCGATGCGCGTGCGAGCCTGGGTGCGACCTGTATTAAAGGGAGGATCGATATAGATCAAATCAACGCTGCCATCAGGAAACGCCTCCAAGATGGGAAGATTGTCTCCAAAATAGATCTTATTCACTGAACCGCTGCCCTTCTCGGTCATATATCATTCCAACAGGGTTTTTATGTTAAGTCAAGTCGTAGGCATTGCAGAGAACTTTTGTCTGGTGATGCGATAGAGGAACAACGGCAGATCGCGCAGATAGCGTCCGGCATAGCGGCGCGGGGAGATCATCACTCGCGCCAGCCATTCCAGATAATGCTGGGTCAACCAGTGTGGACCGCGTGGCAGGTCGCCAGCAATGTACTCGAAGAGCGCCCCACAGGTGATTGCCACATTGACATTCAGCCGCCTCCAGTTCTCCATCAGCCAGCGCTCCTGAGTCGGCATGCCCATGCCCACCAGCAGGATCGCGGCACCGGCGTCGTTAATCTGCTGAATAACGGCTTCGTTCTCTGCGCTGGCGGGATCCTTATCGAAATAGCCATGCAACGCGCCAGCAATTCGCAGATCCGGTAAGCGCAACCGAAGTTTCTCAGCCGCCCGCTCGGCCACGCCGGGCGGATTGCCCAAGAGAAAAAGCGAAGCCCCTTGTCGAGCGGCGCGCGCTGCCAGCGGCCAGACCCAATCCGCCAACGTATAGCGCTCAGGAACGCCCACGCCCAACCAGCGAGCCGCCAGCGCCACACCCATCCCATCGCAATACACCAGATCACACCGGTTGTAGAAAGTCCGCAGCCACTCAAGTTCATAGGCCAGGTTCAGGCCGGTGATATTGGCATGGGCGATCAAAGCGCGGCGATTGCCGGCGGCTGCATCCAGGATGTAATCCAGAGCCTCCTCGAGGGGCAACCGATCTATCCCGACTCCTAACACAGTCACTTTGCACATTTATCAGGTGAATTCTACAACAAAAACGTCCCCTGCTAATTGAATTTTTTACCCTTCTGGGGTATATTCGTGAGGCAGCGGAGCATCATCAAGATTTCACGGGATTGGGCGGAAAAACACAAGGCAAAGGAGCAGCGCAATGAAACTCTTCGTACCCGGACGCATCTGCCTTTTTGGCGAACATTCGGACTGGGCCGGCGGTTACCGCCGTATGAACGCGGAGATCGAAAAGGGCTACACGCTCATTTGTGGCACCGATCAGGGAATTTATGCGGAGGTCGAACCGCACCCAACTTCGCTGGTGCTCACTTCCACCAAACCGGATGGCGCTGTCATCGGGCCGTATGAAATCCCGATGGAGCCGAAAACCTTGTTCGAAGAAGCGCAGCGTGGCGGCTTTTGGAGCTATATTGCCGGTGTGGCTTACCAGGCGCTGACCAACTACCACGTGCGCGGGCTGGTGATCAACAACTACCACACGGATCTGCCAATCAAAAAGGGACTCTCATCTAGCGCTGCCATCTGCGTGTTGACCGCCCGCGCCTTCAACCGCGTGTATGACTTGAAGCTGACCATCCGCGGCGAGATGGAACTGGCCTATCAGGGAGAAATCACCACACCCTCGCGGTGTGGTCGCATGGATCAAGGCTGCGCGTTTGGAAATCGTCCTGTACTGATGATTTTCGATGGAGATCGGCTGGACACGCAAGAATTTCAGGTGCGAGGCGAACTGCATTTCGTCATCGTGGACTTGCAGAGCCACAAAGACACCCTGGAAATTCTGAATCGCCTTAACCGCTGCTACCCGGTGGCAGAGAACGACATCGAGCGCGGGGTGCAGGAGTTGCTTGGCCCGATCAACAAGCGCCTGGTCCACCAGGCAATCGAAGCTTTGAAGAACGCCGACGCTGAACGCCTGGGCAATTTGATGACTGAAGCCCAGGGCTTCTTCGACCGCTATGCCACGCCCGCCTGCCCGGAGGAGTTGACCGCTCCTGTGCTACACAGGGTGCTCAATTATGAGCCGCTTAGGCCTCATATTTGGGGAGGCAAAGGCGTCGGATCTCAAGGGGATGGCACAGCCCAGTTCATCGCCCGCAGCAAGGCAGATCAACAAGCTGTCATCGAAATCCTGGCGCGTGACCTAAACCTACCCGCTTATCAACTCACCTTGCGCCCAAGCCCTAAGGTGCGCAAAGCGGTCATCCCCGCCGCAGGGTATGGGACGCGCATGTTCCCGGCGACGAAAGCAACGAAGAAGGAGCTTTTCCCGATCATCGATCGGGACAGCATCGCCAAACCAGCCATTCTGCTGATCGTCGAAGAAGCGTTGGAAGCCGGAATCGAAGAAGTGATCATCATCGTTCAAGAAGATGACCTGGAAGGCTTCCGCAAATTCTTCAAAGAGCAGATCTCGATAGAGAATTTCAACAAACTGCCACGCCAGTTCCAAGATTACGCCCGGCGCATCCTGGAAATTGGGCGACGGGTTTCATTCGTCACCCAAACCACTCAGGAGGGTTTTGGGCACGCCGTGTATTGCGCCCGCCAGGCAGTGGGCAACGAGCCATTCCTGCTGATGTTGGGCGACCACTTGTACCGCTCCAATCGACCCGAATCTTGCGCCCAACAGCTATTGGAAGCCTATCAACTCCACGGCACCAGCATCGTGGGGTTGCGGCACACGCCGGAGGACCAGATCGCCAACTTTGGCACTGTCGCCGGCGTATGGATCGAGCAGAATCATCTCTTGAACATTACGGAGTTTGCCGAAAAGCCAACCATCGACTACGCCCGTCTGAATCTCCGCGTGCCCGGCCTGCCTGAAGGCGAATACTTCACCATCTTCGGGCAGTACATCATCAAGCCCCAGCTTTTCGATTATCTGGAAGAGAACATCAAGCACAATGTGCGCGAGCGCGGCGAATTTCAACTTACCTCAGCTCTGGATCGGCTCAGGCAAGAGGACGGTTTCCATGGCTTGCTGATGGACGGCAAACGTTACGATATCGGATTACCGGAATACTATCTGGAGACCCTGCAAACCTTCCAACAGGCCTGATCGTCACACATCCAGCCGATAGCCGACGCCGCGGATTGTCTTGATGAAACGAGGATCGCGCGGATCCTCCTCGATTGCCTGTCGCAGCCAACTGATGTGCACGTCCAGGGTGCGGGTGTCGCCGGTGTACTCGGTGTTCCACACCTGACGGAACAGTTGTTCGCGCTCCAGAGCTTCTCCTGGATGTTCCATGAAAAGTTTGAGGAGCTGGATCAGCCGGGGGGTCAGGCTGGCTTCTCGACCCTGACAACGCACCCGCTTGCGCTCGACATCCAGGCGGATCGGACCGGTATGGAAAAGATGCTGACCTTCGCCAGGAAGCAGAGGTTTCATCCGGTTGAGCAGCTTACGGGAAGTAAAGGGCAGCGTTAGTGCAACATCGACGGGAGCGTCTTCAGGAACTTGTTGACCGGGAGCGGAGATTAACAGAATCGCCACGCCATTGGAATGCCCACGTATCGACCGACAGATGCGTTTGCCTGAGCTGCGCATGGAGGCAGCGTTGACCACCACCAGGTCAGGATCGAAGCTAGGCAACATGGCCAATGCTTCCTCGCCGCTGGCGACGGTTTCGACGATATAGCCCTTTTTGCGCAATCCGGGGACAAAAGGCGGGCTATCCGCCCGCTTCCCCTCAACCCATAAGATTCTGGCTCTCATCATCGGCTACCTTCCAAAAGATATCGTCATCACCCCAAGGCCCCCCTAAACTCCTGGCAAGGTTACGCAACCGATTATAACCATAATCTTAAGAAATTGCAAATAAATCCGATGTAAAATTCTTTAACATTTCTAGTACCAAATAACTACTGCGTCCAAGGACTTTAGGGCTCGCCATAAAAGCCCGACGGCCTATTGGCGAGATTCGTCCGAATCGGTGTTTACATCTGTGCCTGCCCCGTGATAGAATACTGGTAACAAAGCGGTAGAACTGCCGCTTATGGAGGCTCCTATGTCCGATATGGTAGAAGTCGTTATCGACAGCATCCGCGTCAGCTTAATGTCCCAGCAACGTATTGTGATCCTGCGGGAGCAGAATGCTGAGCGGTATCTGCCGATCTGGATCGGTGTTTACGAAGCGGAGTCGATTACGATTGCCTTGCAAGAAGTAGAAGTGGCGCGTCCGCTTACCCATGACCTGTTGACGAACATATTTAGACAGCTCGATGCGCGCATCCTGCGGGTGGAAGTGGTAGCGCTGCGCGACGACACTTACTTTGGGAACATCGTGGTTGAAAAGAACGGTCATCTGATCAATATCGACTCTCGTCCATCGGACGCCCTGGCGATCGCCGTGCGCGCCCACGTGCCCATCCTGGTGGCTCGCTCAGTGATGGACGCAGCCGGGATCATCCCGGAAGAAGATTTGCAAGAAGAACCCTCGAAGCAAGAGCGACAGGCAGCGGAAGCCGGATCAACCGATGAAAGCGATGAACGATTGTCGGTATTCCAGGATTTCCTGGAAAAACTCGATTTGAACAATGAAGATGAAGGGGACGAAGCCAAGGACAAGTAGCCTCGTTCAAACCTGGGATCTTCCGGGGAGCGCCTGGCTCTTTGTCGGCGGCCCCGGTTTTTCATCTAGGGATCAATTTCTCTATGGATGCTGTTTCTCCTCCACCCGAATTTGACTCGACTGTACCTGTAAGCTCAACAGCGCAGGTTGTGCCCCATAGCCGCGAGGCTGAAGAGGCTGTGTTAGGCGCAGTGTTGATCAACCCGGAAGCCTATTATGAGGTCGCCAGTTTCCTGCGCGCCGATGATTTTTACATCCATCGCCATCGCTGGATTTGGGGGGCTTTCACCCGCCTCCATGAACGACGCGTCCCGATCGACCTGCTGACGGTGACCGAAGAGCTGGATCAATTGGGGCAATTGGAGGAGACCGGCGGGCCGGCTTACCTGACGGCGCTGATCAACAACGTGCCATCCTCTCTGCACGCCGAGGCTTATGGCCGGATCGTCGAAGCCAATGCCATCCGTCGTCGCATGCTCGCCGCCGCCAATGAGATTGCCAAACTCGCCTATCAGCAGGATGCCAGCGTCGATACCGTGATGGACGAGGCGGAGCGCGCCGTGTTTGGCGTCAGCGAACGCCGCACCACCCGCGACCTGCGCTCGATCCAGGAGGTGCTGAGCGAGTACTACGACCGTATCGATCAACTCTCCAGCCGCAGCGAGGAGACCTATGGAGTCCCTACCGGTTTCACGGATCTGGATCGGCTGCTGGGCGGAATGCAACCTTCCGATTTGCTGATCGTCGCCGGACGCCCCGGCACCGGCAAAACTGCGTTCATGCTCTCGGCCGCCAAGAACGCCGCCCAAAAGCATAAGAAACACGTGGCCATTTTTTCGCTGGAGATGTCCAATGAACAACTCGTGCAGCGTATGATTGCGCAGGAGACCGGGATCGACTCTCAGCGCCTGCGCACTGGCAAACTGGAAGGCGATGAATGGGCGCTGTTCGCTCACGCCGTCGAGGCGCTCAGCAACACGATGATTTTTCTGGACGACACGCCTGGGCTGACCCCGTTACAACTGCGCACTAAATGCCGCCGTTTACACGCCGAATTCAACCTGGATCTGGTGCTGGTGGATTACCTGCAACTGATGAGCAGCGGGGTGCGTGCAGAAAACCGCGTCCAGGAGGTGTCTTACATTTCTCGAAACATGAAGATCCTGGCGCGCGAATTAAACGTCCCTGTGCTGGCGGCAGCGCAGCTTTCCCGCGCGGTCGAGCAACGCGCGGACAAAGAGCCGCAGCTTTCCGACCTGCGCGAAAGCGGCAGCCTGGAGCAGGATGCAGACATCGTCATGTTCATCAACCGCCCAGAACTGTACGACAAAGACACGCTGCTCAAAAACGTCGCCCAGATCAAAGTTGCCAAACATCGCAATGGGCCGGTGGGGCAGGTGGAACTGGTATTTCGCAGCAACATCGCCAAATTCGAAAACGCAGCGACTTACCAGGTTAACCTCGCCGTCTGATCTTCATCCGATAGAGAGATTGAGATGGCAGCCAAGGAAAATCCCTCCAAGGTGACTTCCTTCCAAGGCTTTCCCGAGGGTAAAAGCTCCGTCATTCCTGTGCCTCAGGCTTTCTTTCGCTATCTATTGCCACAGGTCGACCACCTGGGCGAACTAAAGCTGACGCTGTATGTTTTCTTTCGACTCGAGCAACTCGAAGGGGCATTTCGCTTCTTGAGCCGTGAGGATTTTCTACAAGACCCAGTCTTTATCCAGGGCCTGGGTTGCTCATTAGATGAGGCCTTACAAAGAGCAGTGACTCGCGGCGTTTTGCTAGAAGCGCTGCTTGAAGTGGATGGACAAGACCAGGCCTTCTATTTCTTGAACTCACCTAAAGGCAGGGCTGCATTGCGAGCCATCCAAAGCGGCCAGTGGCGCCCTTCGAAAACCGAGCCTGCGCCTGCTGCTCCGCCACGTGAACCTGTCAACATTTTTCGCCTGTACGAAGAAAACATCGGCCCGTTGACGCCGCTGATCGCCGAAACGTTGTCCGAGGCGGAGGATGCTTACCCGGCAGAGTGGATCGAAGATGCGCTGCGCATCGCCGTCCAGCGCAACAAACGCACCTGGCGCTATGTCGCCGCCATCCTGGAACGTTGGCAACGGGAAGGACGCCATGACCAGAAAGAATCCCCCCAAGATCGACCAGACTCTGAAGAGACTCCTCGAAAATATGTCGCCGGCCAGTTCTCCGACTTCGTCGAGCACTGATCTGCACCTGACCCGCGTGCACGATCTGCCTGGCGATCCGGCATGCCCAAAGTGCCACGGAGTAGGCTACTTGCGCAGAGATCTACCGGTAGGGCATCCTGAATTTGGCAAATTGCAACTGTGCGACTGTCGCGCTGGTCAGATCAGCCAGCAGGTCCGCCAGCGCCTGTTCGCCCTCAGCCGCCTGGACGAGCTGAGCCACCTGACCTTCGAGAACTTCAACCCGCGCGGCAGGGTAGGTCTGCTGCCACGCCAGGCGGATTCGCTAGAGCAGGCCTATAACCATGCCCGTCAATTTGCCCAGCGTCTAGAGGGATGGTTGTTGTTGCAGGGCGGCCTGGGGTGTGGCAAGACCCATCTGGCGGCAGCAATCGCCAATTTTGCCGTCAGCATCGGCGTGCCCACCCTGTTCATCACCGTTCCAGACCTGCTGGACATCCTGCGCTACACCTTCAACAACCCGATTGAGACCTTCGAAGAACGCTTCGAGAAGATTCGCTCCGCCCCGCTGTTGGTCATGGATGACTTCGGCACCCAGGCCGCTTCCCCCTGGGGACAGGAGAAGTTATTTCAGATCATCAATTATCGGTATATCAATCACCTGCCATTGGTGGTCACCACGAACATGGATGAGGAGGATTTCGAAGAGCGCATCCGCTCGCGGTTGCAAGATCCAGAACTGGTCACTCGGGTGCGCATTCTGGCCCCGGATTATCGCAATCCTACCGGCGACTTTGGACATCCAGAGATGTCCTCCCTGGATTTGCTGCACAATCGCACCTTTGCCAATTTCGATCTGCGCACGCAGGAGCCCCTCGATGCGGAGTCGCTGCGTTCCCTGGAAAAAGCCTTCAAAGCAGCCCGAGAGTTCGCCGAAAAACCGCGCGGCTGGCTGGTAATCCTGGGCACGTACGGCACAGGTAAGACCCATCTCGCGGCTGCCATCGCTAATTACCGACTGGATATCGGCGATCCGCCGCTCTTCGTGGTTGTGCCCGACCTGCTGGACCACCTTCGGGCTGCCTTTAACAGCAATAGCGACATCTCTCTTGACAAACGCTTCGAAAAGGTGCGCACGGCGCCGCTGCTGATCCTGGACGATCTGGGCACCCAATCGAGCACAGCCTGGGTCAAAGAAAAGCTGTATCAGTTGTTCAATTATCGCTATAGCGCCGAGCTGCCTACCGTGATCACTTCAGCAGAGACGTTGGAAGAAATGGACCCCCGCCTGCGCAGCCGGATGCTGGATAAGCGCCTGTGCCGCATCTACGCCATCACCGCCCCGTCCTACATGGAAACTGCATCGGCCAGGCCTAAAGAAACCCGTCGTAAGCGAACATGATTTGAAAAGCAAAGGAGAGTTTATGTCAACGACCGACAACTTTCCCATTCTCCCACTTCCGTCCCACTATCAGGCAGAAAAAGTTGGCAAAATCTGGAGTGTGGCCTACCAGGAGCGCGCCCAACAAGCGCGCCAGTGGGCAGCCACACACAACATTCAGCCAGCAGCCAGCGATGCATTCAAGATCGCTTTGATCCTCATCGACGTGCAAAATACCTTCTGCATCCCCGGTTTCGAACTGTTCGTTGGCGGCCGCTCCGGAATGGGCGCGGTAGAAGACAACCGTCGCCTGTGCGAATTCATTTACCGCAACCTGGGGTCGATCACCCAGATTACCGCCACCCTGGATACGCACCTGGCGATGCAAATATTTCACCCGGTGTTCCTGGTGGACGCGAATGGCGAACACCCTGCCCCGTTGACGTTAATCTCGCACGATGACGTGCTGCAAGGGCGTTGGAAGTTCAATCCGGCGATCGCCAACAGCCTGGGGATCACCCCGGAATACGGCCAGGCGCACCTGCTGCATTACACCCAGGCATTGAAAGAACGCCACAAGTATGACCTGACCATCTGGCCCTATCACGTGATGTTGGGAAGCATTGGCCACGCCCTGGTGCCGGCGGTCGAGGAGGCGATTTTCTTTCACACTATCGCTCGCGCCAGCCAGGCCGAATTTGAGATCAAGGGGAATCATCCTCTGACCGAGCACTATTCTGCCATCGGCCCGGAGGTGTTGGATGGACCCGATGGGCAGAGCATTGCCCAACGCAGCCGCAAGTTTATCCAAAAACTACTCGCATTCGACCGGGTGATCATCGCTGGTCAGGCCAAAAGCCATTGCGTCGCCTGGACTATTGCCGATCTGCTCGGCGATATCCGGGAACAAGACCCAAAGCTGGCGAACAAAGTGTACCTTTTGGACGACTGCACTTCGCCCGTGGTGGTTCCCGGGGTCGTGGATTACACCGACCAGGCGGATGAGGCCTACCGCCGCTTTGAGCAGGCCGGGATGCACGTCGTGCGTTCGACCGACCCGATGGATAGCTGGCCCTAAGGCTGGAGAATAAGGATATGATTAGTCCATTCGGGCAGGATTGACAAGCCTGGGGTTTTATGGTTTACTAACGCCAATCATTAAGGGATCATTTCCCCCCTCCCTCGCCATCCTTACAGGAGAGGAGGTGTTGCCAAGATGGCTGATAGTAGTACCTTACTTTGCGCTGCGGCAACCCTCCTTCCGAGGATATAAGTTGCCGCAGCGCAGCAAGGAGCCGTCCTTCGGGGCGGCTCCTTCGCATTAAAGACTTTGCAGTATGAGATTGACAGACTCTTAATCACTCGTACCGGTCATCAATATTGTTGCTGATCACCTGACGAACAGATAGCGCATAACCGCCTGGATACGGCCCTTGACAAAGTCGAGCAAGCTGCATCGCCCATCACGGCTTTCCTGATCGGGCTCATTGCACAGCTGATTTTCATCCCCTTCATGATGGATGGCACCGGCGTGAACCTGCTTGGCGACTGGTTCGGGACTGGCGCCGACCGCGGCATCGCCTTGCTCTTCATTGTGTTTGGAGCAATCGGCCTGATCGTCACGCTGATGGCATCGAAAGTCGCGCATCATGGCCAATCTGGCGGCCTTCTATACCGGCCCCGAAGATTTGGCCGTGCGCCAGGCCTGGGTGGCCGATTTCGCCGCGGCGTTGCAACAGGGCGACACGGGCGCGTATATGAACTTCCTGGGCGACGAGGGTGAAGCGCGCCTGCGCAGCGCTTACCCCGGTGGGACCTGGGAGCGGTTGGCGGCGATCAAGCAGCGCTACGACCCGACCAACTTGTTCCACCTCAATCACAACATCCCCCCAGCAGAGAAAATTTAGCCCTGTTTCCTACGTAAAAACCTCCCACAGTTCGGGTCTGTGGGAGGTTTTCGCGCCGCTATTTGCGGCGCAAGAGGTTGGGAAGGATGAGCAGCAAAAATAACACGATCGCCAGGGCGTTGAGCAACCCACCCCACTGCCTTATTGCTATCCAGGCGCCAAAATCGCCCGCCAGGCGCAGCGCCAACGACAGGTGCAGCAACAATAATGGGAAATAGAAATATGGGCGGTAGTCGATCGGCGCGCCCAGGACAGCGGGGAAGATGATCGGAGCATGCCCAAAGACCATGCTGAAGACAAAGCCAACGAACACCGCGTGCAGCTTGGCGTCGTAGATCGGGCCGGCGGAATAGCCGGCGTATGCCATATTCAACAGCCCGCCCACCCCCAGCCAAGCAAAGCCGCTCAGCAGGCACACCGCGATGTAGCGGGTCAAGCCGCGCTGGCGCACGGTGATGCGCGCCAGATCGAAAACCCACAACCAGACCGCCAGCGCGAAATACCCCAGGCCGACAATACGTTCCCCCCACATCAGATCGATAAGCAGCCAGATCAAGCCAAGCAGAATGACCCCGATGACGGCCACGAACAACCGTTGACTGTTCAGCGTCGGGCGACGCACCCGGCTCAACTCCAATCGCTCTCCAGCGATGGTGAATACCAGAAAGGCCGACCACCATAGAACCACTTCATACACCGCAGCGCCCAACAGCCACAGGGCGCTCCCCGCCAGCCAGCACAGCGCGCCGACAAAGATGATCGCGGTGTGCAGAGCCGATTGCCGTCGCCACATCCACAGACAGACCACCGACAGCCCCAGGCTGCCCAGGGTCAGCAAGAGCGGCGCAAAACTCCCTCTGACCCCGAACAAAAGCAGGACGCCGCCCACGCCGCTGCACAGCGGTCCAAGATATGCCCGGCGTTTGTTTAGAGCTGCCGCGCGCTCCAAAGCGATCAGCGTTCCGAAGAAGCCGGAGACCATCAGCGGGCCATGGCTCATTGGCAAGGTGGGGCGTATGACCGGCCAGGCCCACCCCATGCGCAATAACCCCGCCCACAGGGCAAAGAGCAACGCCAGGATCGAAAGCAATAGGAAAGGCAACCGAAAGACGCGAGCTGACATCTTGATTTTCTGTCCAGGCCGAGTTTAGCACAAAGATCGAGATACAAATATGACGACCGTCATACCTATTCAGACATACCTGTGACAAAATCTAACTATAGCCAGGTTTGAAACGTGATGTTGCTAAAGGAGAGAAAAATGAAACGCTATCTGATTTTGATCCTGCTGCTTTCTCTGCTCTTGACGTCTTGCAGCCGGGGCAGCCCTCCAGAAGCCACGCCTGCCAGTGCAGGGCTGCCGCAAGACGCGGCGGCCATCGCAGCCGAGCGCGGCCTGACCCCCAATGACATTTACGCTGCGTTGAAGACTTACATGCCCTCCGGACAGCTCGACCCGTATATCCTGTTCTCCTCCGGCGGGCAGTCGGGCCAGGTCTTGGTGATTGGGGTGCCTTCGATGCGCATCCTGAAGGTGATCGGCGTATTCACGCCCGAACCATGGCAGGGCTACGGCTTTGGCGGTTCCACCAACCGCACCCTCGAAGAAGGTTATGTGAACGGCAACGAACTGAAATGGGGCGATACTCATCACCCGGCGCTCTCCGAAACCGGCGGCGAATATGACGGCGGGTTCCTGTTCATCAACGATAAGGCAAATGCCCGTCTGGCGGTAATCGACCTGCGCGACTTCGAGACCAAGCAAATCCTCAAAAACCCGAATTCGATCAACGATCACGGCGGCGCCTTCGTCACCCCGAACACAGAATACGTTGTGGAAGGCCCGCAATATGCCGCTCCAATTGGCTGGGAGTATGCCAGCCTGGATGAGTACCAGGAGAAATACCGCGGCATGGTGACCTTCTGGAAGTTTGACCGGGTAAAGGGGCGCGTCGATCCAGAGAAATCTTTCCAGGTCGAACTGCCGCCCTACTGGCAAGATCTGTGCGACGCCGGAAAGGGACCCAGCGAAGGCTGGGTGTTCTGCAATTCCTTCAATACCGAGATGGCCACCGGCGGTTTGGAGCTGGGCAATCCACCTTTCGAGGCCGGGGTAAGCAAAAATGACACCGACTATCTGCATATCATCGACTGGAAAAAGGCTGAGCAGATATTTCAGTCGGGCAAGGCAGAAGAAATCAACGGTATGGCGGTGATCAGCCTGCAGACCGCAATCGACGAAGGGCTGCTGTATTTCACCCCAGAGCCGAAAAGTCCACATGGCGCAGACGTCACCCCTGGCGGTGAATATGTTGTGGTTGGCGGCAAGTTGGATCCGCATGTCACCATTTATTCGTTCGAAAAGATCAAAGCCGCCATTGCCGCCAGCGGATTCGAAAAGGATCCCTACGGCGTGCCGGTCATCCCACTGGACAAATCGATGGAAGCTCAGGTGGAGCTAGGGCTTGGCCCGCTGCACACGGTTTTCGATGACAAGGGCTATGCCTACACCTCGTTGTTCCTGGACTCGGCCGTGGCGCGTTGGACATTGGGCGGCCCGTATGCCGATAAGCACCCCGAAGAGGGCTGGAAGCTGATCCAGAAGCTGCCGGTGCAATACAACATCGGCCACATCGCTGCAGCAGAAGGAGACACCGCCTCGCCAGACGGTAGCTATGTGGTGGCGCTGAACAAGTGGAGCATCGACCGTTTCGCCAACGTCGGACCACTGCTGCCGCAGAACTTCCAGTTGGTGGACATCTCCCAGACCGGCGACCAGATGAAGTTGCTTTATGATATGCCCATCGGCATGGCAGAGCCGCACTACGCCCAGATGATCAAGGCCGATAAGCTCCAGCCTTTCGAAGTGTATCCTGAGGTGGGCTGGAACCCAGAGACGATGAGCGCAGACTCCAATGCAATCACCAGCGAAGACCAGGCGCGCGTCGAACGAAACGGCAACACCGTGGAAATCTGGATGACCGTGGTCCGCTCGCACTTCAAGCCTGAGCGCATCGAGATCAAGAAAGGCGATCATGTGATCTGGCACATGACCAACCTGGAGCAGACGCGAGACGCCACTCATGGCTTCGCCCTGTCCGGTTACAACATCAACTTGAGTCTGGAACCAGGCGAGACACAGACGATCGAGTTCGATGCAATCATGGACGGAACTTTCACCTACTACTGCACCGAATTCTGCTCAGCGCTGCATCTGGAGATGCTGGGCTACTTGCTGGTGCAGCCATAACGCTCTCTTCTCTGGCACAGCGGGAGGCCGTACTCTTACGGCCTCCCGCTGAGGAGCGCTCATCGCATGTCTCAAGGATCAATCTTTTCCCAAATCCAATGCCTGCAGGTTGTATTGCCCGACGGCAGCGAACGCAAGCTGCTTGATTATTTGCTGCCCAGCGCCGTCTTGATGCTGGCTGCGCTCTTGTTGATGGTCTCGATCTTTCTCCCCTATTGGCGCATGACGATGACCGCCCCACAGTATCCCAAGGGGTTGAAGGTGGACGTGTATGTTAACCATCTGGAGGGCGACATGCGCGAGATTGATCAACTCAACCACTACCTTGGAATGCCTCCGCTAGATGAGGGCGGACGCCTGGAGCGAACGATTTCGGTATACGCGGTAGTGGCTTTCGGCCTGCTGCTGATCGCCGGGGTGTTCATCGGCAATCAGTGGGCGGGCGTTTTGGCGCTACCGGTGTTGGCTTATCCATTGGTCTTTGTTGCCGATCTGTGGTTGATCCTCTATCGGTACGGCCATAGCATCAACCCCGAATCGGCTTTAGGCGGCGCCATCGCGCCGTTTACACCGCCCTTGCTAGGCCAGGGGAAAGTGGGACAGTTCGGCACTGTGGCGAGCTTTCAACCCGGTTTCTACCTGGTCCTGGCCTCGATGATTGTGGTGTTGGTCGGTCTGTGGCTCCATCGCCGGGCCTATAAGCCGGTCGTCGAGGCGCAAAAGAAACTGAGCAAATCACGGGAAGGAGCAGAGCAACGATCGCTATGATGCGCACTGTAGCAGTCCTGATCTGGGCGCTACACCTGGTCACCGGGAATCCGTTGACCAACGCCTGGACGCGCCAGAAGCCGCAGGCGCTAATCGTCGGCCCCAATGGCCCCTTCATGACGCTTCAGGCGGCGCTGCAACAGGCTCAGGATGGCGATACGATCCAGGTGCAGGCGGGGGTTTACCCAGGGCCGGTCGTCGTCGAACGCACAGTCAGGCTGGAGGGGATCGGCTGGCCGGTGATCGACGGCGGCGGCGTGGGCACTGTGGTCACCCTGGCCGCTCCGGGGATCGTTTTCCAGGGATTTGTGGTGCGCAATAGCGGCGTCGAGCCAGACCGCGACCATGCCGGGATCACGCTAACCGCAGCCGATATCACCGTGTCGGACAATCGCCTGGAAGATGTGTTGTTCGGCATCTTTGTCGCCCAGGCCGATCGGGCAGCGCTGCGCAACAACCACATCGCCAGCAAGCCGCAATACGACCTGGCGCGCAAAGGCGATGGCATCCGCCTTTGGTACAGCCAAGGAGTCGTTGTCGAAGGCAACCATGTGCAGGGGACAAGAGACGTGGTGATGTGGTATTCATCCGACGTGATCGTGCGGGGGAACCACATCGAAGGCGGACGTTATGGCATTCACTTGATGTATTGCGACCACGCGCTGATTGAAGGCAATCGCCTGGCAGATAACTCGGTGGGGATTTACACCATGTATTCACGCCAGGTGCTCTTGCGGCGCAATGAAATTCGCCGCCAGCGCGGCCCCAGCGGCTATGCCCTGGGCTTTAAAGACGCCGATGGGGTGACCGTCGAAGAAAACCTGCTAGTCGATAATGGCGCAGGCATCTTCATGGATGGCACACCGTTCACACCCAACAGCTACGCCCGCTTCACTCATAATATCCTGGCGTTCAATGATGTAGGCGTCATCGTCCTGACCGCCGTGCGCGGCGCGATTTTCCACTCGAACACCTTCTGGGAGAATCTGGAACAGGTCGCGCTGCAAGGCGGCGGTAAGCCCGGCGAGAACCAATGGCAGGGCAACTATTGGAGCGATTACACCGGCTTTGACGCCAATGGAGATGGTATCGGGGATATCGCCTACCGCTCCGAACGCGCTTTCGAAAACATGACCGACCGCGAGCCGTTGCTCAGAGCGCTGATCTTCAGCCCGGCCGCTCAGGCCATCGAGATGGCAGCAGCGACGTTTCCGGTCTTCAAGCCTCAGCCAAAATTGGAAGACCCTGCCCCGCTGAGCCAGCCCGAGGCGATCCCGGCATGGGCCGTCGGCGAGCCAAAACCTGCCCAAAAGGCCGAATTGGCGCTGGTTGGCCTGACATTATTAGCATTCAGCGCGCTACTCTTGAAGTCGGCTTTCTGGTCGCCGGGAAGCCAGACGTCAATCAGCCGATCAGCCGATCGAATCGCTATTCACTGACCGATGAAAACAACTGCTTTCTCAACCGAACCATCCCTCATTCGCCAGGCACCCGCCATCCAGGTAGAGAACGTGACCAAGCGGTACGGCAAAGCCGTGGTGTTGAGCCAGGTGAGCTTAACCGTGCAAAACGGCGATTCCCTGGCGCTCTGGGGCGCCAACGGTGCCGGGAAGACCACCTTGCTCAAAGCCATCCTGGGGCTGATCCAGGTCGAAGGCCAGATCCAGGTGGCTGGCCTTCGAGTGCCGCGCCAGGGAAAGGCCGCCCGGCGGTTGATCGGTTACGTACCTCAGGAAGCGATTTATTACGATATGAGCGTGCAGGCCACCCTGGCGTTTTACGCCCGGCTGAAGCGGATCGATCCGCAGAGCGTTGCTCCGCTCCTGGAAAAATTAGGCCTGGGCGAGCACGTACACAAACCGGTGCCTGCTCTTTCGGGGGGGCTAAAGCAACGCCTGGCGCTGGCGTTGGCGCTGTTGAGCGATCCACCCATGCTGCTGCTGGACGAACCCAGCGCTAATCTGGATGCCCGCTCGCGGCGCGAATACCTGGCCTTGCTCAGGGAGCTGCGCAAAGATGGCAAGACCTTGCTGTTCGCCTCGCACCGATTGGAAGAGGTCGAGACCCTGGCAGACCGCGTTCTGGTGCTCGAGCGCGGCCGGGCAATCGAAGAGCTGTCTCCGGGCGCGTTGCGGCAGAAACTTATGCCCGAAGCAGAGCTGGCGCTATGGATCGCCAGCGAGCAACGCGCGAACGCCCTGGCGCTGCTCAAGGACGCCGGACTGGAAAGCCATCTCAATGGGCGCGGCACACTGGTCGTCCAGATTGGCTCTGGGGAAAAGCTCAGCGCGCTGCAACTTCTGGAAAAGAACGGTGTGCATGTGCTGGATTTCGAGGTCGAGAGAGTGGAATCATGGAATTGAGCCTGATTTGGACGATTGCGCAACGCGAACTGCGCGAGGCGCTGCGCAATAAATGGTTGTTCATCTTCGCCGGTGGATTCGCCCTGTTGGCGCTGGCGCTCTCACGCGCCAGCCTGGCGACTGCGGGTTACGCCGGCCTGGGCGGCTTTGGGCGCACCGCCGCCAGTCTGGTGAACGCCCTGTTGCTGTTCGTGCCATTGCTTGGACTGAGCGTGGGCGCAGGCGCCATCGCCGCCGACCGTGAGCGTGGGGCGCTGTTGTATCTGTTAGCCCAGCCGGTGAGCCGAGGCGAAGTATTCCTTGGCAAAGCGCTTGGTGCAGCGCTGGCGGTTGGCGCAGCCCTTCTGGCAGGCTTTGGCCTGGCAGCGCTGGCAATCGCCGGCGGCAGCGCCACTGATGTTTTGGCTTTCCTGAGCCTGGTGGGTTTTACCGCATTGCTGGGGGTAGTATCATTGGGAATTGGGTTTCTGATCAGCGCCCTGACTCAGAAAAGCTCTACCGCCAGCGGGGCGGCTTTGCTGCTCTGGTTGGGGCTGGTATTCCTGGGCGATCTGGGGTTGGTTGGGGCGACGCTGGCGCTCCGCCCTACCGCTCCGGGTTTGCTGAGCGCGCTCTTGATTAACCCTCTGCAAAGTTTCAAACTCGGCGCAATCTACAGCCTGCATGCAACCCTGGATGCCCTTGGTCCGGTTGGGCAATACGCTACATACCGCTTCGGCGAAACCCTGCCTTTGCTGATGGGCGCCTTGTTGGTGGGCTGGGCGCTGGCCGCTTTTGGCCTGGCATTTATGCTGTTCAAATACCGGAGAGACGTATGAGACTTAAACTGACACACCTGCTTCTACTATGGCCTGTGCTGCTGCTCACCACGTCCTGCAGCCCCAAACCGGAAGGGCCGCAACCGCCCGAGATTCGCTACGGTCAGGAGATGTGCAGCGCCTGCGGCATGGTCATCGACGAGCCGCGCTTCGCTGCGGCAACCCTTCTGACGAATGAAAAATACCTCAAGTTCGACGATGTGGGCGAGATGCTCAACTACCACATGAACCACCCCGAGGAGCAAGTCGCCGCCTGGTTCGTGCATGACTACCCTTCCGAAAAATGGATCCGCGGCGAACAGGCCTTCTTCGCGCACAGCCCCACCCTCAAAACCCCCATGGGGACGGGAATCGTGGCCTTTATGGATCAGGCAGATGCTGAGGCCTTTGCCGCCGAGCATGGCGGCCAAGTATACACACTGGATGAAATCCGCGCCCAGGTGCACATGCAAGCGCACCCCTAGGGCGGTGGAATAAACACTAAAACTCAGAAGGAGAAAAATATGCAATCCCGATTGATTTTCTTGACCCTTTTGCTGCTGTCGCTGGCGGTCTTTTCGGCAGCCTGCGGCTCCAGCACACCGACTGCAACGCCCACCCCGACCGAACCACCCGGAGACCCAGTTGCAGGGAAAATCGCCTATGAAAAGACCTGCATCGCCTGCCACGGTGCAGACCTCAAGGGCATGCCCAATCTGGGCAAAGACTTGACCACCAGTGATTTTGTCAAAGGCAAGACCAACCTGGAAATGGTCGAGTTCCTGAAAGTCGGACGACCTGCCAGCGACCCGCTCAACACTCAGGGCGTGGACATGCCCCCTAGAGGTGGGAACCCTGCGCTGACCGACACCGACCTGCTCAACATTGTGGCTTATATCCGCTCGATGCAGGTGAAATAGGCTAGCGGGCTGGCTCCAACGGCGCTTTCCACGCTGGGCGAGCCAGCCCAATTTTCCCGCCCATCGCGAAATGGACGCCCCAGACGCTGCTCCCCAGGATTTGCCCCTGCCTGACCCATTCCCAGAATATCTGACCTGCCCGCACTGCGGCGAGCCAGAGGTGGAAGTGTGGTGTTTCCAGACGCAGGCGCAATGCCATCGCTGCGGCGGCTGGTTCGAGCATGTCCCCTACGGCCAGTGCAAAATTGGGCCTGTCTGCCAGGCGCATCCTCCGAAAAGCCGTATGAAATTCATTCTATTGCCTTGCGAGAGCGGGGAAGATGATGAGCTGTAGGGTTAGCTATTGGGTCAGTTCTTTCAGCCTATCCAGATCTTTAACCAGAATGTAGCCCCCTCGACGCGTCATGATCATGCCTTCCTTTTGAAAACGCGAGGCGATGCGGATAGCTGTTTCCAGAGTGGTGCAGGACATATCCGCCAGGTCTTGCCGGGAAAGCGGGATGGTGATCAGCGTTCCGCCGGGCTCTGGACGCCCAACTCGCGTGGCCAGTTTGAACAAGATGTGCGCCATGCGTCGTTCGACGCGCTCGCCGGCTAGAATCTGCATATTGATCATCGATAAGTGCCGGGCGCCCAACATGCGCAGGAGCTTGAGCGTCACCGCGGGGTGGTTCATCAGAAATTTGGCGTAAATCTCGCTGGAAAAGCTGGCGATCGAGGCGTCTTCCAGAGCCTTAGCGGTTGCCGGCTGGTTGGGAAAGAACAGCACTGCGCCGCCAAAGGCCTCGCCAGGAGAGATGATCTCCAGGATCACTTCCCGCCCTGCTTGATCATGATAAATGATCTTTACCTGGCCAGAGTGCACCCAATACACGCGATCTGCCGGGTCGCCCTGATAAAAAATGAGTTCTTCTCGCCCATAATTGCGGAAGGTCGTCTGGCGCGCCAGATCAATCAGGTCGGATTCTGGGAGATCGGCCAGGATCGGTAACTGCTGTAGCAAGTTCAGGGCGGTTTCGACAGGCGAAAGAACGGACATTTACATAGTAGCAGGAATACAGAACGAGCAAATTTGAGTAAAAGTATCGGTATTTTAACACAAATCACTTCTTATGGACCGTCGAGCCGTTCTCAACTGTCATCCTTCTTGACCGGCTTATCCCCAATGACCGGCCGGATGATCAACTCAGCAGCAATCTGACCCATGCGCTCTGCCGGATAGGGCATGTCATGATCCAGCCACCAGCGGATCAGCATCACCAGAGAGGACATCAGATGCGCGGTGGCAAGCTCTGGCGGGACCACTCCCTGCGACGAAACGTTCTTCAAGCTCTCTTCACTCAGACCGATCTCCTGAACAGGCTTGAGCAGCGACATGATATCGGTGCTGTTGAGCAACACCCGGCAAAGATCACTATTTTGTTCAACATATTCGAACAGCAGCGTGCCGGTCCTCTCAGGGTCGCTGACCATCGAATAGGGAGCCAGCAAGCTCTGGAACTCATCCTTCATGGCTTCGAGCACATCAGCCAACAAAGCTTCCTTGTCAGGATAATGGCGAAAGAAAGTCGCGTAGCCGACGTCCGCCCGTTCGGTGATCTCGCGAATGGTCACTGCGTCAAAGCCCTTTTCCAGGGTCAGGCTGATCAAGGCTTCCTGGAGCGATTTGTGGGTGCGTTTCACCCGTCGGTCGGTGCGATCCATCCTCGATTTCCCAAATCCAAATACCTTTCGAATTTTCTAATCAAACCATTAGCTTATCTATATCATGTTGATGACAGAGCTGTGATATACTTCCGAGCCGAGTTATGATACATATTATATCATATTATACATCGAGTTTCACAAATTAATCGTAGATGAGATGTTAAGCCTACAAGCAGACCTTCAAGCCAAGCCAGCAGCGATTGGCGCCGCCATTATCCAGCTCCGCCAGGTTTATAAGAGTTATCATACCCCCGCTGGCGCAGTCCCCGCCCTGCGCGGTTTGGACCTGACGGTGGACGCCGGTGAGTTCGTCGCTGTGGTAGGCAAATCCGGGGCGGGAAAGTCCACCCTGGTGAACCTGATCACCGGGATCGACCACCCAGATAGCGGCGAGATCGTCATCAGCGGTACAGAAGTGCATCGCTTGAGCGAAGATGCCCGGGCGCGGTGGCGAGGGCAGAACCTGGGGGTGGTCTTCCAGTTCTTTCAACTTCTACCCTCGATCGATCTGATCAAAAATGTAACCATCCCGATGGAATTTACAGGCGTTTATCGCCCCAAAGAGCGCCGCGAGCGGGCGTTATTTTTGCTCGAACTGGTGGGATTGGCCGAACACGTCCACAAGCGACCATCAGAGATTTCCGGCGGCCAGCAGCAACGCGTCGCCATTGCCCGCGCTTTGGCGAACGATCCGCCCATTCTGGTGGCCGACGAGCCGACCGGCAATCTCGACTCGCGCACCAGCGGTGAGATCATGGATCTTTTTGCCCTGATGGTGGAACGGGGAAAGAGCCTGCTGATCGTCACTCATGACCGCAGCGTGGCAGAGCGGGCCACGCGCCAGGTCAAAATCGCCGACGGACGCATTGAAACCAACTGAACAACGGGAAAGTCTATGGATCTGAGCGCACGCTGGGATAAAGTTTTACGCGATATTTGGGATAACAAACCGCGCTCATTGCTGGTCATCTTCACGCTGGCAATTGGCATCGCCGCCGTAGGGATGATCAACAACACCGTGCGCATGATGAAGCGCGATCTCTTCGGCCAATTTGCCGAACGCAACCCGGCCAGTTTGACCCTATATGTCTCGCCATTTCCCGAAGCATTAGCCCGAGACGTAGAAGGGATGCGCGAGGTAGAACTGGCACGGGCGCAGCGAGTGGTCAGCGCTTCGATGATCACCCCGACGGGCGAGCGCAAAGCGATTGACCTGATCGCCTTCCCCGACTTCAACGACATGCCGGTGAACCGCTTACTCACTGAGGAAGGCGCCAGTTCTCCCGGATTGCGCCAGGTGCTGCTGGAACGCAGTGTGGCCGGTGGGTTAGGCTTCAAAACAGGCGACAAGCTGACCATAGAAATGGCCGGCGGCAGCCGCTATGAACTGAGCATCGCCGGCGTGGTGCACGACATGACCGTTCGCCCCTATGCAATTACCGGCGAGGCGCAGGCTTACCTGACCCTTCCAACCCTGGAATGGATGGGAGAAGGAGCCTATTACAACCAGCTACAAGTTCTGGTAGCCGAGAACCACACCGATCCCAACCATGTATTGAAGGTTGGAGCGTTGGCGCGCGATCGCATCATCGAACCAGGCGGTTACCATGTCGGAGCGATGTCGGTGCAGGGCGATCCTAACCCAGGCGAATTCTGGGCCAAAAAACAGGTCAGCGGGGTGCTGCTGGTGCTTCAAGTGATGAGCGTCCTGGCCATCCTGCTCAGCAGCGGGTTGGTGGTGAACACCATTTCGGCCGTGCTGGTGCAGCAGACTCGACAAATCGGCATCATGCGCTCAGTTGGCGCCACCCGGCGACAGATCATTCAATTGTATCTGGCTTATGTGTTGGTGCTGAGCGTCATTGGTCTGTTGATCGCTCTGCCTCTAGGGTTATTGGGAGCGCGCGGGTTGTTGACCGTCGCCGCGGATTTTCTGAACTTCAACATCTCGGTGGTTGACCTGCCGCCGAGCATCCTGCTGCTTCAGGCCGGCCTGGGTCTGCTCATGCCGTTGGGAATAGGGCTATTGCCCATCCTGCGCGGCACGCAACTCTCGGTGTATGATGCCATTTACCAGCATGGTTTGAGCGGCGAAGGGCAGAAGGGCTGGCTGGAACAACAACTGGTGCGCATTCGCAAGCTCAGCCCACCGGTTATGCTCTCGTTGCGCAACACCTTCCGCAATAAGCCGCGCCTGGCGTTCACCCTTGCGACCCTGACCATTGCCGGGGCGATGTTTATGGCGGTGTTTAGCTCTTATAACACGATCCACCAACAGATTTCCGAGTTGGGGCGGTACATCGCTTTCGATGCTTCATTGAGCATTCCTGGAGGAGCAAACAAGCATACCGTTGAGCGCGAAGCCAGGCGCATTCCGCAAGTGAAAGTCGCAGAGGGGTGGGTCAGCGCTAACGGGGTGATCATCCGCCCTGATGGGCGGGAGAGCGACCGTGTCGAGTTGATTGGCCTGCCAGAAAACGCTCAAACCATCCAGCCGCGCCTGATTACGGGGCGCTGGTTGCTCCCAGAAGATACTCGCCAGGTAGTGGTGAACGAAGACCTGCTGAGCAAGGAGCCAGAAATCAGGGTTGGGGATCTGGTAAAAGTCAAGATCAATGGGATGGAACGAGAGTTGGAAGTGGTGGGGGTCGTGTCGAAACACATGTCAGGCGCGCGGATTTATCTGCGCTACGATCAACTCACCCGCTTGACCGGTCGGCATAACCAGGTGGATGTTGTAAGAGTGTTAGCGACGCCTGGCGTATTCAGTCCGCCTGCTGAGCAGGATGTCATCGGCCAGCAGTTAGAAAAACGCTTCGAAGATGCACAAATTAGCGACAGCACCAGCCGGACGCGCTTCGAGATATTCAACTCCATGGCAAATGCCTTCAACATCCTGCTGATCGTATTGCTCCTGGTGGCGGGCATCCTGGCCGTGATTGGCGGTTTGGGATTGACCGGCGCCATGGGATTGAATGTGTTGGAGCGGACGCGTGAGATCGGCGTGCTGCGCGCTGTCGGCGCTTCACACCGTTCGGTGCGCCAGGTCGTCGTGGTGGAAGGCACCACCGTCGCCCTGATAAGCTGGGGGCTGAGCGCACTGATCTCTTACCCCGCTGGGCGTTTGCTCTCCGAAGCAGTGGTGCGCGTGGCCTTCGGCACCCAGGCAACCTTCCAATATTCGATCCTGGGGCTGCTGGTCTGGCTGGTAGCGGTCGTGTTGATCGGTGTGCTGGCCAGTCTGGCGCCAGCGCGCGACGCGGTACGCCTGACGGTGCGCGAAGTGCTCAACTACGAATGATCCGGGGTGAAAAAACATGCTGTGGAACGCTCGCAAATCCGAAGGCCCAAAAGCCCCAAATGGTCATCACGCGCTGATCGAACTTCACCAGGTGGTCAAGACATATGTGTCCAGCGCCGGTTCGTTCACCGCGTTGAAAGGCATTGATTTGCGCATCGAAAGTGGTGAGTTTGTAGCCATTGTCGGCAAATCTGGCAGCGGCAAGACCACCTTGATCAACGTGTTGACCGGCATTGATCGGCCTACTTCTGGAGAAGTGTTCATTGCCGACACGCCTGTGCATCAGCTCGACGAAGGCCAGTTAGCCGCCTGGCGGGGGGCGAACCTGGGCATCGTCTTCCAGTTCTTCCAGTTGCTTCCCACGCTAACAGTGTTGGAGAACGTGCGCCTGCCGATGGATTTCGGCAATCTTTATACCCCTGCAGAGCGCGAGGAGCGCGCCTTGTGTCTGCTGGATCTGGTCGGCATCGCCGAGCACGCCTACAAGCTGCCCAGCCACCTTTCTGGTGGACAGCAACAGTGTGCAGCCATTGCACGTGCGTTAGCCAACGATCCCCGCATCGTGGTCACCGATGAACCTACCGGAAATCTGGACACGCGCGCTGCCGAGCAGGTCTTCGATCTGCTCACTCGACTCGCGGCAGATGGTAAAACCGTACTGATGGTGACCCATGACAACGATCTGGCCAGGCGTGCAACGCGGGTGATTGCCCTTAAGGATGGGGAAATCGTTTCGTGATCCACGCCAAACCTGTTTAAGTTCGCTTTGAAGATTACTCCAAGCCGCTGAGCGCCGGCGCTACAACCATTTTTGCTTCATCACAAATTCGAGCCTTCTGCGTCATAAGGTAGAAGAGAACGCTGTATTCGGGAACAGTATTGGGATTCGCATCTCAGACAAAAACAGAATACGGCCATCTATTACATGCTCGGGGTAAAAATTCGTTTTCCAAAACTACAGACAGGTGTGGATTATATGCCGACAAAGGTCTATGCGTTATTTCGGAATGAAGCTGCAATTATCCAACTTGGTAGATTTATCTTGTCGAAAGAGGGCGGACAATGAAGCAATCTAGGATAACTCACCTAAACCAAGAGGGAAATTCGTTAAACTCTCTTGGTTTGCTGGTCGCCCTGACGTTGCTGGGCATTGTACTCATTCTTGTGCCACAAGGCTATGGTCTCAATCTGACTGGAAATCAACGGTCTATTCTTGCCCTTTGCGGGGTTTTTCTGCTGGCGCTGGAATTAACCGTCTGGAAATTCAACCAAAAACTGCACCAACTCGAAACGGCGAACCGCAAACTGCTGGATGAGAACCAGGAAGCGGCCGAACTGGAGAGAACCTTGCAACGCGGCAAACAGGAATGGGAAGCAGTCTTTGACGCCGTTCTCCATGCAATTATCGTCACCGATCATGAAGGCAATGTCATTCGCTGCAATAAATCCGCCATCCGCACCCTTCACACCACATTCGAAAAGCTGATCAATTCCCCAGCAGATCAGATCATTATCGGTGAAAGAGAGCAGCAACCCTTGAAACTGGTCGACGCGATTGGTGAAGTTTACAACAAGGAAAATCAGTGCTGGTTCGACGTCATCCAATACCCTCTGGACACAAACGGTCATCGGCCGGGACGGATTTACATCCTGCGCGATATCACCGAGCAAAAACAGGTTGAAACCATCTTACGCGAGCATGAAGAATTTCTCCAAGAAGTCATGTACAACAGCCCGGTCGCCATGATCACGACGGATTTAAATCAAACAGTGCTGTCATGTAATCCGGCTTTTGAGACCATGTTCGAATATACCAGCGAGGAGGTCAAGGGACAGAGGATCAACCAGTTGCTGGGAGACACAACCTCAGGATTAAGCGAAGAGAACGCAGATCAGGCAACTACGCCCGAACGAACCAAAAAATTGGCGCAGCTACGCCGCAAGAACGGCGCGATCGTCGAGGTTGAAATCACCATGGTGCCGCTGTTCCTGGTTGGGCGCAGGATCGGCACGCTCTGGCTCTACCATGACATCACCGAGCACATTCAAGCCCGCAGAGCCGCCGAGTCCGCCGACCGGGCCAAGAGCGAATTTCTCGCCAACATCAGCCACGAAATTCGCACCCCAATGACCGGCATTTTGGGCATGATTGATCTGACTCTCGACACACCTTTGACGGAAGAGCAGTACGACTATCTGGTTGGTGCGCGAAACAGTGCAGATGCGCTGCTCAGCGTCCTGAACAGTGTGCTGGACTTCTCCAAGATCGAGGCAGGCCAATTGCAACTCGAGTGGGTGCAGTTTGACCTGCATTCGATTGTCGAAGGTGTGGCCCAAACACTGGCCAGCAGAGCAGAGGCAAAGAAACTGGAACTGATTTCCTACGTCGACTCGTCTGTTCCGACGTATGTGAAGGGCGATCCAGTGCGTCTCCGCCAGGTGTTAGTCAACTTGACCGAGAACGCGATTAAATTCACCGATGAAGGCGAGGTGGTGATCCGCGTCGAGCTTTTAGAAGAAACCGAGGCCAAGGTCACCTTACAATTCTTTGTCGTTGACACCGGCATTGGCATCCCGCAAGATCGCCACCAATCCATTTTCGAACGTTTCGTTCAAGTGGATGGCTCGACGACGCGCCGCTATGGAGGTTCTGGCCTGGGATTGGCGATCTGCAAAGAACTGGTTGAAATGATGGGAGGCGCGATTGGCCTTGAAAGCGCGCCCGGAGCCGGTAGCACATTTTATTTCACTGTCACCCTGGACAAAGTGTCCCAACCAATGAACGGTCAAGAGATTTCGGACGAACTAAAGGGACTCCGAGTGCTCCTGGTGGACGATCATCCAACCAACCGAAGAATATTTTCCAAGATGCTTGAAGGTTTGGGATGCACTGTCACAGCGGTCTCCAGTGGTATGGAAGTGATCCCATCTCTATTTCGAGGCCTGTTGACCAATTCACCCTACCAGTTAATCTTGCTGGATATGCAAATGCCGGGGATGGACGGCGAGCGCACCCTGCGTGAAATCCGGCAGGAGCCATTGATCGAGGATGTGCGCGTCATCGTCCTGACCTCGGTAGGCCATCGAAATGAATTGAGCAGAGTAAAGGAACTGGGTTGCGCCGGTTACCTGATCAAGCCGATCCGCCAATCTCAGCTCAAAGAAGTCATCGAAGCCGCACTTGCAACAGATAAATCTCGTCAGCACGAGGTTCTGAACCAAAACCTTGCTGAATCCAAAAGCGCTGTCCCGATTCGATCACAGAACATCCTGGTGGTAGAAGATAACGAGCTAAACCGGCAGATGATCAGTGTGTTACTTTCCCGGCAGGGGCATCATGTCACGACGGCATCCAACGGCCTTGAAGCCATAGAAGCTGTCAAGAGTCAGCGTTTTGATTTCATTTTCATGGATGTGCAGATGCCGGTTATGGACGGGCTAGAAGCATGCCGCCGCATCCGCGAGCTTGAAGGCGACAAGGCTCATACCCCGATCGTGGCCATGACAGCACATGCCATGCAAGGGGACGCTTTGATGTGTCTTGAAGCAGGCATGGATGATTATATTTCTAAGCCAATTGACCCCCAATTGGTCTTTCAAGTGTTAAAATTGGGGACGAGGGGCATCTATAATCTGGCGCCAATGGACACGAGCAGTCTCGATGGAGTTGCTGAAGAAAAGGATGTCCCTTTATTGAATGTTCACGAAGCGTTGCCCCGTTTTGGAAATGATTTGAATGTATATTGCAATTACATGCACGAAATGCTCCAATCTCTGCCTGAGAGACTGGAAAGCATGCAACAGGATTTCGAGCTTGGAAGATGGAAAGAGCTCTCAAACAAGGCCCACAATCTCAAGGGCGTTTCGGCAAACCTGGGATTGATGCAACTCTCTGCTTTAGCGGCGACTTTGGATAAACAATGTAACAATGGGCATCCAGCCCTGGCTCGAGAAACGCTAAGAGAAATCCAGAAGCAGGCGGGGCTTCTGGAATCCACTACTCGGGAACTATTGGCAAGTTGTTCAAATTAAAGGCACAATGAGTGGCTGAGGAGATCATGACCCGTGTTCTGTTAGTCGATGATGAGGTTTTTTATTACAAACTTATCGCTCCTGTGATCAAAAAAGCAGGTTATGAATTGGAATATGCCCGTAATGGTAAGGAAGGGTTGGCAAAATTACCCACTTATAACCCAGATATCATTGTTCTGGATTTGCGCTTACCCGATCTGACCGGATTTGATATCCTGGCTCGGATCCGCCGCGACCCCTATTTCAGCAATATCCCCGTCATCTTCGTCACCGGCCAAAATGAGCTGAATAGTAAGCTGAAAGCCTTCGAACTAGGCGCAGATGACTACCTGGAAAAGCCCTTTCAGCCCGAGGAGCTGGTCGCTCGCCTCGGCATATTGGCGCGGCGAAGTAAAGCCATGAAAATGGCCCAGCAGCTCGAGACCGAATTCGAACAAACTACAACGGTTGTGGCCGTGCACAGCCTCAGGGGCGGCGTAGGTTGCTCGAGCATCGCTGTCAACCTCGCCCTGGCGTTTTACCAGATCTGGGCCAAGCCAACGGTGTTAGTCGATGCTGTGCTCGCCTCGGGTCAGGTGGCAATGATGCTGGACGCGGCTCCCAGGTCAACCTGGGAGGATGTCATTGATGTCCCCTCAACCGCAGTGGATGACGAACTGGTATCCAAATTGGTCTGCAAGCACCAAAGTGGCATCCATTACATCGCTGCGCCAAAATTCCCAATTGCTGTCGATTCTTTCCAACAGGGGTTCTTCCTGGTCGTCGCCGAGAAATTGATGCAACAGTATGATTTCGTCGTCATCGATACTGCCCATGATTTCTCAGACGTCTCCATCGAATTGTTAAGTTTAGCGAGTGATATTTTATTGGTCCTGGCGCCCGAAATGGCCTCCCTGAGAGCGGCCATTGGCGCACTGACCATCTACGATCAACTGGGATTTCCCCCGGAAAAGATCAAAGTAACGTTGAATCACAATTCGAACTCTGCGGCAAATGGGATCAAACAATCTCAAATCGAAAAAGTGCTGGGACACCCCGTAGATTTGGTCATCCCTTATGGGGCGAACGAGGTCAGTCGAGCAATAAATTTCGGTGAACCTTTCCTGCTAAAGAATCGTGACCTGCCGGTATCCATGCGCATCGAAGAAATCGGATACCTGTTGAGCAACGAAATTCACAAAAATATCCCCCCGGCTGCCCCAACCTCAGCCTGGAAGCGCGTTACCAAACGCTTGAGCGAAAAATAAAATTTTATCAACCCGCACAAATTCCAATGTGACAGCCTGCATCCATGGCAGTTCATCCTCCACGGTACTCCGCCCTCATCGCTCTTTCCTTATGCCTGTTGGCCTGCAGACTGTACATTAGTAGAGTTGAGGAAAACACAGCGTTGGTGAATACGCTGCCACCTCCGATCGTATCCGTTCAGGCATCTACGCCGATTTCCACGCAGGTTCCTACACCGACCCGCACTCCTGAACCCACGCTCGTTCCCACCTCAACGCCAGCGCCCAGCTTCGCAAAATCATCCAACGTCATGGCATTTATCACCGCCCCTAAAGGGAGAGTAGCCCAGGCGTATGTCATCCTGAGCGCCTATGGTGGCGCA
The DNA here is from genome assembly GCA_964503145.1 of uncultured Anaerolinea sp. Lineage (GTDB taxonomy): Bacteria > Chloroflexota > Anaerolineae > Anaerolineales > UBA4823 > RBG-16-57-11. Next base: position 316,686 of record CAZCYV010000001.1, read on the forward strand.
CCTGAGAACCCGATCACCGAGATCTCGGGCAGATTAGGGCCCGCCGAATTTGTTTGTCCAGGCGCGCAGTGCCTGCTGCCGGTGTATGCAGATAGCATCATTACTTTCCAGGCGCGCACCCGCTCTGGCGAGTCCAGCGAAGTGGTCAGCGCTACCATCCGCAGGAACTGGTCGGCGGACGGATACACGGTATGGGTCGAGTCGCTCTTTCCTGTGGTGATCTTTTCGGATTATTGCAGCAGCGTCTGGGAACTTGAGGCAGCGCCGCGTCCAAGTTGGGCCGTGTTTCCGCAATCCCCAATGGAATTGAGCACATCCAGGGAGCTACATTATCTCGCCGGTCAATTAATCGCCAACGGCGTCGTGAACGCCGAAGATTGCCCCGGCAGCGGCTTAACCCCCTCAGGGCCCAACACTTGCGGACTCGAGCGCGCTGCGCAGGCAATGCTCGATTGGCAAAATCAATACGATTATCACTTCTGGCAAGCGGGGAAGGAACAGGGTGTGCCGCCCATTTTGTTAAAGACCCTGATTGGTCGCGAATCGCAATACTGGCCAATGAGCCAGAGGTTCTTTCTCGATGAATATGGCCTGGCTCAGATCAATGAGCTTGGCGCAGATGTAGCCCTGCGCTGGGATATGAATCTCTATCAGGACATCTGTAATCAGACTCTGCTGGAGTGTCCAGCTTCTTATTATCGGTTGAGGTCCTCCTTGCGGGCGATGCTCCGCGGTACGCTGCTCCAAAAGGTATATGCCGATTGCCCGACTTGTTCGCACGGTGTGGACATGACCAAAGCCCTGGAAAGCATTCCGATCAATGCGCTGATTCTGCGCTACAACTGCAATGACGTCCATTTCGTCCTGGATAAATATGATTATTCCGCCAGCTACGAGGATTATTGGAAATTCACCATGGTGGCTTACCACAGCGGGATCAATTGCCTGGATTTCGCCATCCATGACGTGGCCCGAGCAGGCTGGGACTTAACCTGGAGCCAGGTGGCAGATAAGCTGCGTTGCACCGGCAGCAGGGAATACGTCGAGACGTTTTGGGATGATTTGGAGGCTTTTCAGACATATCAACTCACAACAGACCGGAGAGAGGTCGGGGGCACCCTGGCTGTTCTATTGCCGACCCAAACGCCGGCGCCGACCCCTACAGTCGCTCTTTCCCAGGCGAAAATCCGCGTCCAGGTTTACGTTGACGTGAACGGGAATGATCTCCCAGAGGCCGCCGAACGGGTGAACGGCATCCTCGTCCTTTTGGAATTCCCCGATAGCGCTCCAATTACCAGCAGCACAACGAATGGAGAGGCAGTCTTCGATTTGAGCGGTTATCCTGTCAATATGGGGGTGAAAATCAGTTTGCCCGACTTCTATCGCAGCCAATGGCTGACCCTACCGGCGGAAGGCGAATTACTGGTAACTTTCAAATTTGCCAGCTATCCACTCCCGACCGTCCTGCCATAGAGAGGTTTATTTATGATGTCCGAATCTGCTCGCAAACCACGCCCCCCAAAAAAGAGAGCAACCGAAATGCCAGCAACTGAACAGCGGCAGGATCAACCTGCTGAACAAGGATCAATGACGGCTGGCGCAGAGGATTTCGACAAGACCGAAAAAGAAAATTCCGAAGAAACTCCGGATTGGCTGCTCGACCTGGAAAGCAGAGCAATTGACCAACCGATTGAAGTCCTCCCCCAGGAGCGTTATGATGCTGAATATTATCCAAAGGGAGCGAGTACAAGGGAACCCGAAGAAGATCTGCCGGATTGGCTGAGAGAGGATCAGACCCACCAGCGACGACAAACCACAGCCGAAGCCTCACAGGCACCTGAAGACGAACTCCCCGAGTGGTTGAAGAAAGGCATCGAAGAACTGTCCACCCCTGCGGATGAAGAAGAACCTTCGTTCGAGCGGGATTCGGCGCGCCAGGGCCAACCTGAAGCGGAAACTTTGGAGATGCGTCGCTCATCTCAAGCCGCCACCGAGGAAACGGGCAAAAAGCGCCTTCTGAGAGGGTTGTTCGGTTCAAAAAAAGACGAAAAATCCGAAGAAACTGTCTTTTCTGATGAGGAAATCAAGAGAAGATTACGACTCATCGCCTTAGACGCCGAACTTGAGGAGGAAGACGCCGAACTTGAGGAAGGGGAAACCTCTCAGACGAGGGATACATTTGTTGAAGACAAATTTGAAAGTTCGCCCTCATTCATCAAAGCTCCAGAAACAGCTCTGTCCTACCCGCCAGAGACCTCACAGTCTGGGCAAATTCAGGAAGAACAAACGCTTGGGACGGATTTCACAGAGATCAACGAGTCAGCAGATGCACAAGAAGAGTTGCCGCAGTTCGTCTTCGACTTGACGGAGGAAGTGCTTCCAGAAGGAGAGCTATCGGAAATCTCTCCAAAGACTGAGCCAGAGGAGGCAGGCCCTGCAATCGACGGCTATACAGAGCTGCGCGAGCTTGCGCTTCAAGATTATGTCGAAATTCCCCAGCAACCCGAGGGTGGTTCTGTAAGCAATTTTTTCAACAAAACCATCCACCAAATCGCCAGCCTTTCTACCATCCAGAAAATATTCCTGGCATCGCTGCTGTTTGTAGATATGGGGCTGGTGGCGTTACTGGTGATCGTCCTGATCTTCAGCAGTTTCTTTTTCCGGAGCGGCCTGGTCGCTGTAGGAGTGCCTGAAGCCTCGACGGTTGCGGTGTCGCCAATCGATATGCCCTACCCCATTCGGGTGACCTTGCCGGGGGGCTGGTTCTTCGACCTGAAACCGGGAACTCTGCAAGACGGAGTCTGGTCAAATCAGGGGCCAGAATGGTTACAAGGCACAGAAATCACTCGCTGGATAGCCCTGCCCTGGAACAAACAGCTCGAAGCGGTGGTGGTCACTTTAACGCCAACAGACCAGATCGAGGTGTTAATGAGCAACCAGGACCGGCTAAACTACAGGGTCGAGACGGTCTTAGAGGTACCTGTGGATAAAGTAAGCGAACTTAATCTTAACACCCCCTCTTTGCTATTAATACTATCGAAAAAAGACTCCGAGGCGCGAGTGGTCGTTGTCGGTTCGCTGATACCAGACAGGTGAGCAGATCAGGCAAAGAAGCTGCCGCGAAAGCTCCTCCTGGGGGAATGCGCATTCGCCCCATCTAATCTTGCTCAGGCAAAATTCATCGAGAGAAACGCCCGGTGTGTCTACCGGGCGTTTCGACCTTTTATGAGTGCCCCCACGGGGATTCGAACCCCGGTTTTGGCCTTGAGAGGGCCACGTCCTGGGCCCCTAGACGATGGGGGCGTCTTCAAAGCGACGGGATTTTACCACGCTCCAGAATGTAAGTCAACGAATTTCGCGAACTGGAGGCCGGAAGCAAAACCGGCCTCCAGGTTGAATTTTCGATCGAGGCGACAATCTAGGCGGGATGCTGCTCCTTGTGCTGCCGCACCAGTTCACGGCGCAGGATCTTGCCCACCGTGGTCTTGGGTAGCTCGTTGCGGAATTCGACATGAGTAGGCACCTTGAATTTCGCCAGCTTGTCCTTACACCATTCTTTGATCTCCTCTTCGGTTGCCGTTTCCCCTGGCTTGAGCACCACCCACGCTTTGACCGTCTCGCCGCGATATGGGTCAGGGATGCCCGCCACACCGACTTCGAGCACCTTGGGGTTCATGGCGATCACCTCTTCCACCTCGCGCGGCCAGACTTGATAGCCGCCCGGCTTGATCAGCTCTTTCTTGCGATCGACGATGTAGAAAAAGCCCTCTTCGTCCATCCGAGCAATGTCGCCGGTATAAAGCCAGCCATCGCGCAGCGCGTTGGCGGTTTCGGTGGGCATATTGTGATAACCCTTCATTACATTCGGGGCCTTGATCACCAACTCGCCAATCTCTCCCACTGGCAGCACGGTCACTTCGTCGTCCAGGCTGACGATGCGGCAATCTACATCAGGCAGAGGCAATCCAATCGAGCCTGGCGGGTTTTTGCCGAAGAGTGGATTGCAGTGAGTAGCAGTAGGCGCTTCAGACATGCCATAGCCCTCGACCAGCTTGCCGCCGGTAAGCGCCTCGAATTTTTCCTTCGTCTCGCGCATCAGCGGCGCCGAGCCAGAGATACAGGCCTTGATCGAGCTGAGATCATACTTCTTCGCCTGAACATCCGGGTGATTGTTCAGGCCGTTGTACATCGCCGGAACCCCCGGATAGATGGTTGCCTTGTATTTCTGCAGGTTATCCAGCACATCCTTGAGATCGCGCGGGTTGGGGATCATCACCATGGACGAGGCCGCGCGCATCGCAAAGCACATGCCAGCGACCATGCCGTACACATGGAACAGCGGGATCGCCATCAGGACCACTTCTTGCCCATCGATGCAGTTGGGCATCCAACTGCGGATCATCAAGGTGTTGGCGACCAGATTGCGATGCAAAGCCACTGCGCCCTTGGAGATACCCGTGGTGCCGCCGCTATACTGGAACAGGGCGACATCATCCGGCCCAATATCCAGCTTTGGCCGATCTTCCGGCTTAAAACGTTCGATCAGGTCTTTCATCCACAGATCGCCTGCCTGTAATTCGACGCGAAAACCACCCTTCTTTTCTTTGGTCAGGCCGAACAGGAAGGCCAACACCGGTGGCAGCGCCTCCTTGATGTTGGTGACAACTACCTTGCGGATGCCGGTTTTTGGCTGAACTTCCTTGATCGTCTTGTAGAAGTTGCTCATCACCAGCATCACCTCGACCCCCGCATCGTTTACCTGATGCTCGATCTCTCGCGGGCTGTAGAGCGGATTCGTGGCTACCACCACACCGCCAGCCTTCAAAATGCCGAAATAGGCCAGAACGAACTGCGGCGTATTGGGCATAAAAATCCCCACCCGGTCGCCTTTCTTCACCCCAAGGCTGGCCAGTCCTGCCGCCAGTCGGTCGGTGAGTTCGTTCATCTCCTTATATGTGATGCGCGCACCCTTGAAAATGGTGCACGCGGTGTCAGGATGCTTCTTTGCCGCGTCTTCCAAAAAATAGAACAACGGCACTGGCGGATAATCAATCGTATAGGGTACGCCTGGATCGTACTGCTTCAGCCACGGACGCTCGTCCATTTCCTCCTCCTTTGAAAAATCCAAATATACGCTTATCCGAAAACTGCATCGAAGACGGGGGCTTTGCTCGGTATAAGTATAGATTTATTCACAGTAATTGTCAAATGTTTAAGACTAAAATTAATGGAGCATTCAGTCAAAGTCAGCGCTTCGATCCAACAGCAGGTTCCAACCAGGTGCGAATCACTGCTTCGACCTGATCCACCACGCCCGGCTGGACTTGAAACCAGTGGATGGCAGGATCATTGAGCTTGAACCAGTTTGCCTGGCGGCGGACCAGGACGCGAGTGGAGCGCCGGATTTGCGCCGCTGCTTCTTCCAGGCTGACCTGGCCTCGAAGATAGTCAATGATTTCGGCGTAGCCAATCGCCGAGAGCGTAGGCAGGTCTGGCGAATAGCCCTTCTCCAGCAAACTGCGTACCTCGTCCACCAACCCGGCCTCGATCATCTCGCTCACCCGTCGGTCGATGCGGGCGTACAACTCGGGCCGCGGGCGGATCAAACCAATTTGTAAGACCCGGTATGGAGAAGACTGATAGCCGCGTTGCTCTGAAAATCGCCTGCCGCTGGTCAGGATCACCTCCAGGGCGCGCACCGTTCGGCGCAGGTTGCGCGCATCGATCTTTTCGGCGGCTTGCGGATCGAGCAAAGCCAATCGCTTGTGCAGCTCGAACATCCCGATCTCTCTCGCCCAATCTTCAAGGGCGCGGCGCAAGCGCGGGTCAGGCGCCACCGACGGCGGTTGCCAGCCCTGAATGACCGCTCGGATATATTGCCCGGTTCCGCCAACCAGCAGCGGCAGGCGCCGCCGCGCGTGTATTTCCCCAATCGCCATTTGCGCCTGGCGTTTGAAAACCGCCAGGCTCCATATTTCATCAGGATCCGCCACATCGATCAGATGATGCGGAACGAATTGCCGCTCCGCCTGGGTCGGTTTGGCAGTGCCAATATCCATCCCACGATAGAACAGCCGCGAATCTGCTGAAACGATCTCGCCTCTCAGGCGCAGCGCTAACTGAATAGCTACTTCGGTTTTCCCCACCGCCGTGGGCCCAAGGATAACCACCAGCGGCGGAAGGTCCCTTGGCGATTGCTCGTCTGTCATCGCCTGCAGGTCACTCACCAGTGATCGCATTTTCGAAATGGACGATTTCGGGCTGCTCTTCTGGGCTTGCCCGGCGGATGGCAATCACGTCGATGCGCCAGACGCCGCTTAATTCAGGATGTGTCTGTAAGTAAGCCTGCGCCGCCGCCAGCAGGTGAGCACGCTTGTTGGCTGTTATCGCCGTCTCTGGCAAGCCAAACGCGCCCGAACGCCGGGTCTTGACCTCGATAAACACCAGGCACGGCCCTTCGGCGCAGGCCTGACTGGCAACCAGGTCGATCTCGCCGTAGGGTGTGCGGATATTTTGACCCAGGAGGGTGTAGCCTTTCTTCTGCAGGTGTCTGGCGGCCAGTTGCTCCCCCCAATGGCCAACACGTTGTCTGGAGGTCTTCATCGGCGGAAAATCTCGAGCAAACGATCCAGATAGGCCCGCCAGCTTCGTCTGCGCCCGACAGATTGTTGAGCGAGCCTCTCATAACGCTCGAGCATCATCTGACAGGTGCGTTCGATGGCGTATTTCTGGGCCTCCACTCGCGCTTGTTGCCCCATGCGCTGGCGGCTGCTCGTATCAACCGCCATGCGAATCATCTTGGCAGTGAACATGGCGATGTCTTCTTGCGGTACCAGATAGCCCGTCTCGCCATCGATCACCGTATCGCCAACCCCTGGCGATTGAATGCCAACCACCGGCAAGCCCGCAGCCATCGCTTCGATCACTGTTAGCGGATGCACTTCGGTTACCGAAGCGGTTACAAAAGCATCTGCCATGGCCAGGTAGCGCGGTAACTGGTCATAGGGGATTGCTCCGAGGAAACGCACTGCGTGCCGGATACCGCTGCGCTGCGCCCGATCCTCCAGGTTCTCTTGCTCTGGCCCGGCGCCGATCAATACCAGGCGTAAGTTTTCATACGCCTGAACCGCGCCGGCAAACGAACGCAGCAGGAAAGCCAGGTTTTTTTCCGGCCCTAATCGCCCCACGAAGATCAAAACGATGTCCTCTTGCCTGAGGCCCAACTCGGCGCGTTGGATAGGGTTGCCGGGATTCTGAAATGGCTCTAAATCTACCCCATTAGGGACGATGTCGATAGGGACATCCACGCCAAATTGCAGCAAGACATCGCGCATTCCTGGCGAGGGCGAGATCACCAGATCGCAAGCCCGGCAAAAAGCAGGCATATAAGACTGCAACGCAGCATGGCCGATGACATCCGGCACAATAGGTAGATACGCCTGAGCATAGAGATCATAACGGGTATGATTGGTGAAGATGATGGGGATGCCCCGAGGCCGACAATAGAGCAAAGCCAGTGTGCCGCTCAGAAAGGGATGATGCACATGAACCACATCCATTGTCTGGAGCAGCCGCCGGGCTGTACGCGTATAACGCAGGCTGAAATAATAGCCCGTATCTAACAGGGGTAATCCAGGCGAACGAATGACGTTAGGTTCATCGTCAAGGTAATCGCCAGCGCTGAACGTGAAAACATACACCTGGTGGCCCAGTTTTTCCAGATGAGCTTTGTTCAAGGCGATATAATTGGTAACGCCGCTGACGTGCGGCTTGTACACATCTGCCATCATTCCGATGCGCATGTATCTCTTTATAAGCGAAAGAAGAGAATTCGTCAAGCAGGTTGCCGAATGGTAAAATGCAGCCATGCGCGAGGTCGAACGACATAGCCACCTACCGGGCGCCGATCGACTGAGCCTGGTGGCAGCGACGATCTTGCTGGCTTACGCAATTGGGCGTTCGATCCAGCTTCCTAGCGTGGACATTGCGACGCAGCTTCCAGGCCTGTACCTATCCATTGAGTTGAACGTCCAGACGGTCGTAGCGGTCATCGTCGCCGGTCTGACCGCTGCTGGGGCAGACTGGCTGCTGCGCGAGCACCCGGCGCTGCGTCGAGGGCAAACAGTCGAACACTGGCTTCTTCCTGCCATGACCGCCATCGCCATTGGACTGCCGCTGTTTCAGATACCGCTCAGCCCGTTGTGGTGGGCTGGCTTCATGCTGGGCGGCAGCTTGATCCTGCTGGTGTTGATTGCCGAATACATCGCGGTGGACGCCGAAGACATCCGCCAGGCGCCCGCTGCGGCCGTGCTGATCGCCGTCTCCTTCGCCCTGTACCTGGTTTTTAGCTCTGGGCTTCGTTTTGCTGAACTGCGCCTGTTCTTGCTGCTGCCTGCACTGGCGCTGGCGGGCGGGCTGGTCAGTCTGCGCACGCTGCGGCTGCGCCTGCCAGACCGCTGGTGCTACCGGGAAGCCGGACTGGTCGCCCTGATCACCGTCCAACTGGCCGCCGCGCTGCGCTACTGGCCGTTGACGCCGGTGGCTTTTGCGCTGGCGCTGCTGGGACCAGCTTACGCGCTCACCAACCTGTTAGGCAACCTGGCGGATAACGAACCGCTGCAACAGGCGCTCGTCGAACCGGCGTTTGTGTTAGCATTTATCTGGGCTATTGCGCTGATACTTGGCTGAACAGAGAATATGCCTGAACCGCTTCAGCCGCGCTTCATACACATCAGCCATCAGGATTGGGAAATCATGCGTTCAGATGTTGCTCGCCGCGCGCCGGAAGAGGCCTGCGGCTTGCTGGCTGGGCGCCGGGCAGGCACAACCTGCCAGGTCACGATCGTCTTTCCAATGACCAACCTGTTGCACAGCGCCACACGCTACCGCCTCGACCCGGCCGAACAACTCGCCGTATTCGATCAAATCGACTCCCTGGGGCTAGAATTGGTGGGCATCTACCATTCCCACCCTGCCGGCCCAGATCACGCATCGCCGACCGACATCGCCGAAGCTTATTACCCTGAGGCGGTTTATCTCATCTGGTTTGTGCGAGACGGGGAATGGGCTTGCAATGCCTTTACAATTGTGAAGCGAACTGTAAGCCCGGTCGATATCCGGGTAATCCAGGATTTCGACCCATCAACTGCGAAACCTTTTGATTTTTGATGTGTTTTTGTAATCGCCAGAGGATATGTCATTCGGAGGAAACAGTCACATGCAAATCGTGATTGCTATCGTGATCTTGATCGGCTCTTACCTGGTAGGGGCAATTCCATTTGGCCTGATCTACGTGCGCCTGAAGACCGGTCGGGATGTCCGTCAAGTGGAAAGCGGGCGAACCGGCGGGACCAACGCCATGCGCGCCGCAGGTTTTTGGGTCGGGTTCGCCACTGCCATTTCCGATCTACTCAAGGCCGCTTGCGCTGCCTGGTCTGCGCGCTGGTTGCTGCCAGAGGCGCCCTGGTTGCACGTGTTAGCGCCGGTATTCGCGATCATTGGGCACAACTATTCGATCTTCCTGGCAGAGCGCAACGAAAAAGGCCGCTTACGATTGCGCGGCGGGGCGGGGGGCGCTCCGGCCGCCGGAGGCGCACTGGGGCTATGGGCGCCAAGTATCTTGTTCATCCTGCCCATAGGGTTGATCTTGCTTTTCGTCGTGGGTTATGCTTCGATAGCGACGATGAGCGTGGCCCTGGTGACAATCATCGTCTTTGCCTATCGGGCATCGATTGGCGTCTCGCCTTGGGAATATATTATGTACGGCGTGCTGGCAGAAGCCGCGCTCATCTGGGCACTGCGTCCCAATATCAAGCGCCTATTCACCGGGACCGAGCGCCGGGTGGGGCTTTTCGCTAAAAAGCAGACCCGGCCGGGATGATGCGGCCGGGCTGACAGAGAGACATCCAGGGCTATTCCTCTTCTTCCTCGCCTTCTTCGTAGCCTTCGTATTCTTCGTCTTCCGGCGGAGAAGCTGGAAGCTCGCCATACATTTGGCGGTACAACGCCCGCAGGTTGCGGCGGTGCAATTCGGCTGCCAGGCCGCCGATCAGCACCCGGCTCTTGCCACAGCTTTCGACGGTGACCTCGTCCAGAACTTCCTGAGGATATTTACGTTTACCCGCCCGACGAACCGCCTTGCGCAAGTTCGAAAGATAGGTCAAGTTCTCTTTCATGTAATTATCGATCTCGCCCCGCAGGACGATATCGCCATGCCCCTGGACGATGTTTTCCAGGCCCAGACGGCTGATCTTCTTCAAGGAAGCTGTCAAATCATCGATGTCGCCATCGACGATATAGGGAAGCGGCATCGCCGCGTCGCCAGCGAAAAGAACGCGATCCTCCTCCACCAGCACACCCAGATTATCCGGGCTATGACCTGGCAAGGGAAATAAAGTGAGCGTCTTTTTCCCCACGCGCAGATTCAGTTCGCCCTGATTGAAAGTAATCTGCGGTAGGATGATCTTGACATTCCGCAACGCAGGGTTCATCCGGCTGGTCTCTTCGAGTGCAGCTCGCCCCTTCGTATCCAATAGCTGGCGGCACAATGGATGGGCAATTACCATCGCGCCTGGGAAAAAGCAATTGCCCCAGGCGTGATCCGCATGGCTGTGAGTGTTGATTACATAGCGCACCGGCACACCCAATTCACGCTCCACGAACTCGCGGATGGCAAGCGTCTCTTCGGGAATCGCCAGGGTATCGATCACCACCGCCCAGTTTGGACCGATCACCGCGCCAGCGCTCACCTGAGCATAGACATCGCTTTGAAAAGAGTAAACATTATCAGCAATTCGTTCGCGTTGGATCATCGTGCAATCCCCAGGTTTTGGTCGCCGGTAGGATAGCACAAACCGTTCATTAAAGCAAGAAAGCTTAACCAGGTCTTAATAACTTGCCAGAAGTTGAATTCCCGAGTATAATCTTGCCGTGTTGTCCAAACTGGACAACGTACAACAGCATATTTCCTCTTCCGGGAGGAGTAGGCGTAAGACCGGCTGAACAGAGAAGGAGCGGCCGCAGGCTGAAAGCCCCCGCAGCGACCTTGCGCCGAACGTCGCCCGGATTAATTGCCGAAGAACGACCCGGCATCTGAGCGGGTTTAGTAGAACGGCACGGGTGAGCCCGTTAGCGCGAGGCCCTGCTGGGCGGCAAGATCACCCGTCGGGGCAGTGAGTGCGCCAGGATGCGAGTTCTGGCGAAATGAGGTGGTACCGCGAAAGCTTGGCCTTTCGTCCTCATCGGCGAAAGGCTTTTTGTTTTGGCACGGAGGTCTGCATGCCGCTGGCACATCGCTATGATCCGAAAGAAGTGGAGCCCAGGCTTGCCGCAGAGTGGCAGGCGAATGGCATCTATCATTTCGCGCCGCAAAGCGGTCGGCCAGTCTATTCAATCGACACGCCTCCGCCGACTGTTTCGGGTCATCTACACCTGGGACATTGTTACTCATACAGCCATACCGACTTCATGGCGCGCTTCTGGCGCATGAACGGTTATGAAGTCTTCTATCCAATGGGCTTTGACGACAATGGCCTGCCAACCGAACGCCTGGTGGAAAAGCAGTTAGGAATCAGCGCAGCCCAGGTGGGGCGCACAGCATTCATCCAAAAATGCCTGGAGGTGAGTGAACAGGCTGAAGCCGAATATCAGGCGCTCTGGCAACGCCTGGGCTTATCGATCGATTGGCACTTCACCTACCGTACCATTGATGAACGCTCCAGGCGCATCTCTCAGCTCTCGTTCATCGAGTTGGTTCGCAAAGGATTGGCCTATCGTCGCGAAGCGCCGGCGATCTGGTGCCCAGAATGTCACACTTCCCTGGCTCAGGCTGATTTGAACGACTTAGAACGGCAAGGCGAGTATGTGATACTCCGATTTGCCCTTTCCCAAAACGAAAAAGTTGGATCGGATGGTGAGCTTTGGATAGCCACCACCCGGCCAGAGTTGCTGCCAGCCTGCGTGGCTGTGTTTGTTCATCCAGACGATGCGCGTTATCGAAGTCTGGTCGGCAAGGCCTTGCACGTGCCGCTGTTCGGACAGTTGGTTCCAATCCTGAGTGATCCGGCGGCCGATCCCCAAAAAGGCACCGGCGCAGTGATGTGTTGCACCTTCGGCGATGCCACCGACGTGGCCTGGCAGCGCAAGCACCGGTTGCCACTCATCCAGGCGCTGGACGAACATGGGCATATGACCCGCGTGGCAGATAAATTTGCTGGCTTACCCTCGAACCAGGCTCGACGCCAGATCATAGATGCTCTGGAAGCACAGGGTTTGATCGTCGGGCGAGAGCCAACGCTGCAAACCGTCCGCGTTCATGAGCGCTGCGACACGCCGGTAGAATATCTCGTGATTCCCCAGTGGTTCATTCGCCTGTTGGATTTCAAGCAGGCGCTGCTGGACGCCGGCAGAGAAGTTCGCTGGCGACCGGAGCACATGCAGGCGCGCTACATATCCTGGGTGAACAACCTGAACTGGGACTGGTGCATTTCACGCCAGCGCTATTATGGCGTGCCTTTCCCCGTGTGGTATTGCCTGGACTGCGGCGCGACCATCCTGGCAGACGCAGCCCAACTGCCGTTGGATCCTACCGAGCGGCAACCGACCAGCCCTTGCTCTTGCGGGAGCACGCGCTTCCGGCCGGAGACGGATGTCCTGGATACCTGGGCAACCTCCTCTCTCACCCCGCAGATTGTGGGAGACTGGCTGAAGGAGCAGCACGCTGATTTATACGAGCAGGTGTTCCCCTTCTCATTGCGTCCACAAGCGCATGAGATCATCCGCACCTGGGCGTTCTACACCATCGTCAAATCGTTATATCATTTTGGCGTGCTGCCCTGGAAAGAGGTGATGATCTCCGGCTGGGGCATCGCCGGAGAAGGCATGGGCAAGATCAGCAAAAGCCGCGGCGGCGGGCCGATGACTCCCATGGAAATGATCGAGCGCTACTCGGCAGACGCAGTGCGCTACTGGGCGGCCAGCGCTGCGCCAGGTAAGGACTCGGTCATCAGCGTAGAGAAAATTCAAAATGGGGCGCGGCTGACAACCAAACTCTGGAATGTGGCGCGTTTCAGCGAGCGTTTTTTACAAAGTGTTCCACTCGCCTCCGGAGAGGCGCAGCAAACGCCTGCCGACCGCTGGATACTGGCCCGGCTGCAACAGGTGATCCGCCGAGCCACCGCCCACTTCCAGCACTATGACTATGCTTCTGCCAAGAACGAGGTGGAAGATTTCTTCTGGCGTGACCTGGCGGATAATTATCTGGAGATGTGCAAGCTGCGCCTGTACGATCCAGGGCACCCGCAGCGGCCCGGCGCGCTGCAGGCGCTACGGCGCGTTGTGCTGGACACGCTCAAGTTGCTGGCGCCCATCCTGCCCTACGTGACCGAGGAGATCTACCAGAAGCTGTTCACGCCCAGGCCGCCCGCTCCCCAATCCACCGATGTCCAATCGGCGTCGATCCATACAGCGCCCTGGCCGATCTACGATCCAGCCCTGGAGGATGAATCGGCCATAGCATTTGGCAACCTTCTGGTGCAGGTCGCTATGATCATACGACGTTACAAAAGCGAACGCAATCTTCCCTTGAACAGCGAGTTGGCGCGCCTGCAATTGGCCCCAGCACAGGGGCCTAGCAGCATTTCGAGGTTGTCGCCAGCGGATTGGTTGGCCGCTATTCCGGACCTAAAGAGCGTCACCCGCGCCCGGAAGATCGATCTGGCAAGCGCGCTCGACCCGGCGCTGATCACTTTACCGTCGGTGGAAGGCATCAATCTGGCCATAGAGGAGATATGAGCAGCAGCTACCCATTCATGCAAGTTGACGCTTTCACTGACCGTCCTCTGAGCGGCAACCCCTGCGCTGTCGTGTTGGACGCCGATGATCTGGACGGGGCGACGATGTTGGCGATCGCCCGTGAGATGAATCTTTCAGAAACGGCTTTTATACGCCGTTCGGCGGTCGCCGATTTTGGTGCACGCTATTTCACACCCGCCGAGGAGATTCCCCTGGCCGGACATCCAACCATCGCCACCACCTTCGCCCTGGTGCAGTCAGGTCGGCTCAAGCTAACAAGGGCGCACACTATCATTCTACTGGAGCTGAAGCATGGCCCAATTCCGGTGGAAATCTATGCGCAATCCGGCCATGTCGAGCGGATCGTTATGACCCAGCGCAAACCGCAGTTTCTCTCACTCCATGACCCGGCGCAAGTGTTGCCCCTGTTCAATCTGGAGGCAACCGACGCCTTGCCCGGCGCGCCGATCCAGACGGTGAGCACCGGCACGCCCCAACTCATGCTCCCCTTGCGCTCGCTGGAGGCGCTGCGCCGGGCGCGCCTGGAGGTTGCAGCATATGAGCGCTACCGCGCCGGCTCGGACTTTTTCTCGCCGCACCTCTTCTGCCTCCAAGGAGTCACACCCGCCGGGCGCACATTTGCCCGCCATTTCGGTACACCGCCCGACCTGCTGGAGGACCCGTTCACCGGCTCGGCCACTGGCGGCATGGCGGCCTACTTGTGGCACTATCGCCTGATCGACCAGCCAACATTTGCTGCCGAGCAGGGCCATTGGATGGGCCGCCCGGGAATTGGTCAGGTGGAAGTGATTGGCCCGCCTGACGACATCGAAACGGTCAAGGTGGGCGGCAAGGCCGCGCTGATATTACAAGGTGAGTTGATCCTGTCAGGTTGACGCATAAAGAAAAAGTGCTAAACTTTTGCCACCCTTGGCAATCAATGTAGAGGAGCAGAGAAGTAGCGAAATGACCGAATATACCCTCCCCAAGACCTATGATTTCCACGCCACCGAGCAACGCATCTATGAATGGTGGGAACGCAGTGGCTATTTCCAACCCTTCAACGACCCTAACCGCCCGGACTTCGACCCGACGATAGAGCCATTTGTCATTTCCATCCCACCGCCCAACGTGACCGGCGAACTACACCTGGGTCACGCCATGTTCGTCTCGATGGAGGATCTGATGATCCGCTACCATCGTATGAAGGGCTACTCGACTTTGTGGGTGCCTGGCACTGACCACGCCGGGATTGCCACCCAACTCCAGGTTGAGAAGGCGCTGGCGAAGGAGGGACTGAGCAGGGAGCAGATCGGACGCGAGGAGTTCCTGCGCCGCACCTGGGCCTGGAAGGAGGAATACGGTGGCCGCATCACCCACCAGATCCGCCGCTTAGGGGCCTCCTGCGACTGGAGTCGCGAGCGCTTTACCCTCGACCCGGGTCTGTCGCGAGCGGTGCGCGAGGCTTTCGTGCGCCTTTACGAAAAAGGGTTGATTTATCGCGGCCCACGGCTGATCAACTGGTCGCCGGGTCTGAAAACCGCCGTCTCAGACCTGGAAGTGGAATACGTGGAAGAGCCAGGCACGCTGTACTACTTCAAGTACATGCTGGCAGATAGCGACGAATATCTGCCAGTCGCCACTACCCGCCCCGAAACGATCTTAGGCGACACCGCCGTGGCGGTGCACCCGGAAGACGAACGTTACCAGCGTTTCATCGGGCGACAGGTCATCGTGCCCATCCTGGGGAGGCGCATACCGGTGATCGCTGATGAAGCGGTGCAGCGCGAGTTCGGCGGCGGCGCGCTCAAAGTTACCCCAGGACACGACCCGACCGATTTCCAAATCGGCGAGCGGCATGGGTTGGAGGTGATCTCGGTGCTGGACGAGGCCGCGCGAATCAACGCCAATGGCGGGCCTTACCAGGGGCTGGACCGTTACGAAGCGCGCCGGCGCTTGTGGGAGGACATGCGCGCCGCTGGGTTGGTGCTCAAAGAAGAGCCCTATATGTTGAGCGTCCCACGCTCTCAGCGCGGCGGCGAGGTGATCGAACCCATGGTCTCGACGCAATGGTTCGTGCGCATCCAACCGCTGGCGGAGGCCGCCCTGCAGGTGGTGCGCGAGGGACGCATCCGCATCGTGCCCGAGCGCTTCACCAAAGTATATTACAACTGGCTGGAGAACATCCAGGACTGGTGCATTTCCCGGCAACTCTGGTGGGGCCACCGCATCCCGGTGTGGTATTGCGCCGATTGCGGGCAAATGACGGTCGCGCGGCAGGATCCGACGCGATGTGCCCACTGTGGCAGCCCGGCCATTGAGCAAGATCCCGACGTCCTGGACACCTGGTTCTCCTCTGGGTTATGGCCGTTCTCGACGCTGGGCTGGCCGGACGAGACGCCCGACCTGAAGTACTTCTACCCAACCTCGATCATGGAGACCGGCTATGACATCCTGTTCTTCTGGGTGGCGCGCATGATCATGTCGGGCCTGGAGTTCATCGGGCAAATCCCCTTCCATACAGTCTATCTGCACGGGCTGATCCGCGACGAGCATGGGCGCAAGATGAGCAAGAGCTACGGCAACGTGATCGATCCGCTGGAGCTGATGGACGAATTAGGCACCGACGCGCTGCGCTTCACCCTGCTGGTCGGCTCCACGCCGGGCAACGACATGAACCTGAGCGTGAAGAAAGTTGAAGCCAACCGCAATTTTGCCAACAAAGTATGGAACGCCGGGCGCTTTGTCATCAGCGTCATCGGAAAGGTTGATCAACCAGCGCCCAAGGCGCCAGACTGGACGCTGGCCGATTCGTGGATCTGGGCGCGACTGCAAAGCCTGGTGCGTGACGTGGAGCGGCTGTTCCAGGGCTTCCAATACGGTGAAGCCGGGCGTCAGATTTACGAGTTCTTCTGGGGCGACTTTGCCGACTGGTATGTCGAGGCGTCCAAACTGCAACTTGTCCAGGGCGGCGAGCGCGCTGCTTCAACGGCTTATACGCTGGCGCGCGTGTTGGACGTCAGCCTGCGCCTGCTGCACCCCTTCACGCCTTTCGTCACCGAGGAATTGTGGGGACATTTGCGCCGGGCGCTGCTCGATTCGCCCCTGGCAGATCTGGCGAAGGGCTGGCCGGAGGCGCTGATCGTCGCCCCCTGGCCGATGCCTCGTCCGGTCGAAAGCTGGGAGGACGAAAAGACGGCGCAGTTCAGCCTGATCCAGGACGTGGTGCGAGGCATCCGCAATTTGCGCTCAGAGAAGGGTGTGCCGCCCTCGAGGCGCATCCCGGCGACGTTGGTCTCGGCCTCTGCTGCGCCGGTGCTGCGCCAGCAGGCGGCGACATTGGCAGCACTGGCCAGCCTGGACCCTGCTGCGCTATCCATCCAGGAGAGCCTCAGCGCCAGGCCGGAGGGTCATATCGCCCTGGTCATCGGGCCAGTGGAAGTCTTCCTGCCGCTGGCCGGGCTGGTGAACCCGGACGAGGAGCGCGCTCGCCTGCAGAAAGATCTAGCTGAAGCCCAGGCGCAGATCGAACGCCTGGAGAAGCTGCTGGCCAGCTCTTTCGCCGAAAAGGCGCCGCCCGCGGTGGTGCAGAAGGAGAGAGAGAAGCTGGCGGGGTATCGGGAGACGGCAGATAAGATCAGGATGCAGCTGGAGGGATAACCGGAGAGAGGTGGACTAAGCTCGCTGGCGAGCGGCTAAGCTATCCGCAGGGGCAAACGCAAGCGCGCCGCAATAACCAGCTTCGAATTCGACCTGGAAGCCAATCTGCCGAGACAGGACGGTGAGCTGCGCCAGGTCGCCCGTAAATGAATTGCGGGCCAAACAAAACTTCCAAATGGGTAACTTCAGGAGGCCAGACGGCGCTCGAAAATGTATCCGTAGCGATCTTTGAGTTGCTCAGCAGTGAGGTTGGTAAAGGAGGCCATCTTTTCCAGCAAAGCTTGGTCGCTGGCATGCTCGGGTTTGAGGCGAGTCATGAATTTGTAGGCCGACCGATAACGGTAGGAATGGGTGTTGACCATGCGCACGGTGGTGCGGCCGGTATGCGGGTTGATCATCTGGTCGTAGGGGATGGGGACGATGACGCCGCGCTGCAGGGTGATGATAGCGTTGTTGCCGCCAGAAAGCAGGTAGTCTACGGCGGCTTCGCCCAGGCTACGGGTGTATTCGATATCGAAGGCGCATGGCGGGGCGCAGCGCAGTTCGTAGCCCAGCATTTGCTTGACGATTTTGATCTTCAAGCCCAAAGCGCCAAGCTGTTGATCGACTTCTTTCTTTAGAATGTCGAGGAAATTGACTTCGGCCAGGCGGACGTGGCCGTGCTCATCCCTTTCGACGTGCTCGAGTTTGTTCAGGTCTTCGGGGGCCAGGTTTTCGAGAATGCCTTCGGCAATGACGGCGACACCGTAGGGCTTGCCTTCGGCCAGGCGCAAGAGCATGGTGGTGACGAGAAGATCAACGACTTCGCGCAAGGGTATCTTCCGACCGCCCCATTCTTCCGGGATGAGGGTGACGGTAGCAGTAGCGCTCAGACCAATGCCCAGAGCGAGATGCCCAGATTGGCGGCCCATGGTGAGAACAAAGAACCACTGGCGGATGGAGTTAGCATCTCGCTTGAGATTTAACACGATGCGCGTGCCGACCTCGCGGGCAGTTTCGTAACCAAAGGTGGGTACATCTTCGGGCAAGGGAAGGTCATTATCGATTGTCTTGGGCACATGGACCGAACGAAAATCCAGTCCCATTTCCCTTTGCGCCATCGCAGCAACCCGCGAGGCAGAGAAAGCAGTGTCGTCGCCGCCGATGGAAACCAGAGCGTCCACACCAGCGTCTTTCAAGGTCAACACACAGCGCTTGAGCGTTTCAGGAGAACTGGCGGGGTTGGCGCGTGCGGAGCGCAAGATAGAACCGCCGTCGGCGTAGATGTAGGCCACCTTTTCAGGCGTCAGAGGCAGGCTCTCCAGCTTGCCATTGATCAGGTGGGTGAAACCATCCAGGATGCCGATGGCTTCGACATGGTTACGCCAGGCCTCCATCGCAACGGCATGAATCACACCGTTGATGCCAGGGGCAGGCCCACCGCCAACGAGGACGCCAATTTTCTGGATTGGCCAGGTCGATTGGGTCCGGCTGAGAGAACTGCTCTGTTGCATGGCTCTATTCCTTGGGTTTCTGTGTGTATGAAATTGAGCGCGCCCGGTCAGCAGAATTGGACTCTCAACGCGGCGCTGGATGAATTATACCCGACCGCTTGCTGCCTCACTGAGAATCGAAAGGCTGGCGCAGCGCTGCCAGCGCCTTTTGGAGCACGACAGCAGAGCGTTGCAGGGCGCCAAGCTCGTCTGGCGGCAATTCCATCTCCAGAACCCGCTCCACCCCGGCCTCACCGACCATCGCCGGCACTCCCAGGCTGACACCGTGCAGACCAAATTCGCCCTCAAGTACTGTAGAGACTGTCAGCACACTTTTTTCATTGCGCACAATGGCGCTGACGATGCGCACTAACGCCAGGCCAACCGCAAAGTAGGTGGAGCCTTTGTAACCGATGATGTGGTAAGCCGAGTTGCGCACGGCTTCTTCGATTTTATGCTTCTCGTCCTGCCAGTCCCGACAATCTCCGCACATCCGGCAGTACTCGTCGAAGTGCATCCCGGCTACGTGGGTCATCGACCAGGCGGCAAACTCGCTATCCCCGTGTTCTCCCAGGATATAGGCGTGCACATTGTGCACGTTCACGCCGCAGTGCTGACTGAGCAGATAGCGAAAGCGTGCGCTGTCTAGCACGGTGCCAGAACCGATCACCCGGCCGCGCGGCCACCGGGCGTGCTGCTGCGCTACATATGTTAGAATATCCACCGGATTACTGACCACCACAACCACCGCCTGCGAGCCTTGAGCGGTGATTTCGTCCATGATCGCTTCGATGATGCGCGCGTTGCGCTGGAGCAGGGCAAGGCGCGATTCGCCCGGCCGCTGCTTGGAACCTGCCGTGATCACGACCACATGTGCGTCAGCATAATCTTGGACATCGCCCATCTTGATCTGAACATTGGGGTAAAATGGCAACCCATGCGCCAGATCCATCACCTGGCCCTGCGCCAGGTTAGAGTCCATGTCCGTCAGCACGATCTCGTCGGCGACGCCGCTCTGCGCCAGGGCGTAGGCGAAGGTCGAGCCGACCGCGCCCGCCCCGACAATGACTACTTTACGCGCTCTCCAACGTTCCATGGGTATCCTCTCCGATCTTTGCCAAAAACTTTGCTGCCTGCTCCCGGATCGCTTGCCGCTCATCGGCTCCGATCCGGCTCAGACCGAGCACATTCGGTCCCATGCGGGGATTGCCCCGTAAGATCTGCTCATGCTGAATGAGAAAGTTCCAGTAGAGAAAATTGTACGGGCAGGCATCCGGTCCAAGCCGTGCTTTGGGATTGAAGCGGCAAGAGGTGCAGTAATCGCTCATCTTGTTGATGTAATTGGCTGCAGCAATGTAAGGCTTGGTAGCGGTGATGCCGCCATCGGCGTATAGCCCCATGCCCAGCACATTGGGCGCCATTACCCACTCAAAGGCGTCCACAAAACAGGCAGTGAACCAATCATTGACCTGTTGCGGGGAAATTCCCGCCAGCAAGCAAAAGTTACTCAGCAGCATCAGGCGTTCGATATGGTGAGTGTAACCATCTTGTAATGCACGGTCAATAGCATGGCGCAGACAGTTCATCTCCGTTTGCGCATCCCAGAAAAAACCGGGGAGCGGACGATCGGCGCCCCAGAAATTGACTAACTTCAACTCCGGCATCTGCCGCCAGTACCGCCAGTAAATATATTCCCGCCAGCCGATCACCTGACGAATAAAACCTTCCACGGATTGAAGTGGCGCCATACCAAGGAGATATCTCTCTTGCGCAGCGTGGGCGACTTCTAAAGGCTCAAGCAAACCCAGGTTCAGATAAGGTGATAAGTGCGAATGGAACAGCGTCTGTGAACTGCTGCTCATAGCGTCTTCGTAGGGGCCAAAATCCGGCAGACGGTGGTCCAAAAAATCTTTTAACGCCTGACGAGCTTTCTGATGGGTCACTGCCAGGTCAAAACCCGCAACGCTGCCCACGCCCGTGCCTGCTCCGGCCACTTCCTGCATCACCTGGCGGGTGATTTCATCTGGCTCGAAGCGCAAACGCTGCGGGGGCTTGACCCCCTTGGGCAAAGGTCGTCGGTTCTGCACGTCAAAGTTCCACTGCCCGCCCCATGGATTGCCATGCTGATCGATCAGCAGGCCAAAGTGCTTCCGCATGGCGCGGTAGAAGTTCTCCATCACATAGCGCTTCCCAGGCCGCTGATCGGTCAAGGGATCATAACGGCCCGTTAAGAACTGTGTGTTGGGCAACACAGTCACCGGCGTTCTCAGCAGTACCTCAAGGTGCGCCTGAAAGCGACGCCCGCCATATTCGCTGGCGGCCATGCAATAAATCTTCTCTGGCTGATGGATCCCCACGTGCTGACGCAGGCCGCTGAGCATATCTTCAGATCGCAATAGATCGACCTGGTAACCCTGTTGTCGCAATGTAACGGCATAATGGCGCATGGCACTGAATAAAAGCACAAGCTTTTTCTGCTGGTAGGGCAGACGGGCTGCCCGCCTGCTGCTTTCCACCAGCACCACACGCACATTCTCCCGCCCGACCTCCAACTCAGCAGTGGTCAAAGCCGGATGAACCTGCAAGAGCTGGTCGCCCAGGATCCAGACCGTGATCGTCATCCGATTTACAGATCCAGGTTACCTTCTACACCGTCTCGATAGGCCTGCAGGATACGGCTGGCTACATCCTGTGGGCTGAGGTGGCGCGGCGGCAACTTGAAAGGCGACTTGCGCCACAGTGGCGTATCCACTGCCGCCGGACGCACCACCGTCACTTTGCGTCGGCTCTCCTTACGCACCACTTCGGCGAGAGCCTCCAGACCTGCCTTGGCCGTTGCGTAGGCACTTAGACCTGGCTGGCGCAGTCGCTCGCTGAGCGCTCCCAAGTAGAACAGATGCGCCCCTTTAGCCAGTAAAGGCCAGCTATAATGAGTGGTCAAGAAAGCGCCGGTCAGGTTGGCATCAATGATCCGCTGCCAATCTTCAAGCGACATCCGCTCAACGGGAGCAGAAGCAATATCGCCTACTGCGTACACCCAAAGATGAATTTCGTCAATCTCTTGACCAATCGCGGTTAGCGCAGTCTGCAATGAAAAGGGATCATCGACTTCAGCCTCGACCACCAGCCCACCGAGTCCTTCCAGGCGCTCTACATGCCTTCCGGCCAGGATCACCTTCCAGCCTTGATCGATCAGCAAGCGGGCAATTGCCTGACCGATCCCACCATCTGCCCCCCAGATTAACGAGTTTTCCATTGGTTTACCTCCAATATCTCTACTGTCCGACAATTATTACTTATTATGCAGCCATTATACGAAAGATAGGCAACGAATTGGATTAAGGTTGTATAAGTAAACTATACAATATATTGACATACGGGCATTTATGTATAGAATATGTATAAATTCACGCGCTTACAGTTAATCTCCGCAGGAACGTGATTTCCGACAATTTACGTATGGAGGAACTAATGAACGACACTACCAGGCTTACGTTTGAAACTCGAATTGATATTGAACCAGATGTTCGCCAGAAGGTCAATGAGATTCTTAACGCTCAACTGGCGGATACCTTCGACATGCTCAGCTTGATCAAGCAAGCCCACTGGAATGTGAAAGGGCCGCAATTCATCGCCTTGCACAAACTTTTCGACGAGCTGGCGGAGGGCATGCTGGGTTATGTGGACATGATTGCCGAGCGCATCACTGCATTGGGCGGCATCGCTATGGGCACTGTACGTACGGCCGCGGCAGCCTCGCGCCTGGATCCATACCCTCAGGGATTAGTGGAGGATTTGGAAACCGTGCGCTTCCTGGCCAAGCAGATGGCGTCGCTTGCAGCTTCCACCCGCGCAGCGGCAGACCAGGCCGAGGCTCTCCGAGACATGGGCACCAACGACCTGTTCATCGAGATCGTACGCGATCTGGATAAGTGGTTGTGGTTTTTGGAGGCTCACCTACAGCGCTAAACCACCCATTACAACAATTACAACAATTATGAGCCTGGTTCAACACCAGGCTCAGTTTATTAGTTTCACCGAACAATCTCAGCCCTCAGGCTGAATTGCCCCTTGGCACATTCGGCGCACGGCCTCCAAGCCGGCGGCGTTGGCAATGACGATCAAAACATCTCCAGCGCGCAAGAGCGTGTCGCCTCGAGGCACAATCACCTGATAGTTCCGGCGCAGGCTGGCGATCAGGCAATTCGACGGCCATTTCACCTCGCTGACCTTCTGGCCAACGATCGGCGCGCCATCTTCGAGGATAAATTCCGCCACCTCTACCTGGCCTTGCGCCCCTTCTCGTAACCTTTGAGGCAACGACTCCCGTGTGACAAACCAGAACGAGGAATCCTCTTGATCCAAAACCGTATCCACTTCCGCCACCAGTTTTTCGAAAGCCTCATCGGAAATCACCCCGTCCTGGCGCAAACCCAGATAGGCGCTGCGTTGAGCGCGTAGCGCTTCGCGGCGGGCAGTATCCAGCTCTTCCTCTTGCAAAGCCGGTTCAGAAGCCATCACCTCGCGCACTGCTTCGACCAGATAGGTGATTTGCTCCATAATCTTTGGCTTAAGCACTTCCCAGGCGTGATGTGAAATCAGCCCCTCCCTGTGCCGCCGCTCCAGGTGCGCTTCAGCAGCGCGCAAAGCGGTCAGGCGAGCGTGGCGCATCTCATACATCATTTGAACTTCACTACGGGTGATAATCGCAAGTTTACGGATTAAGCGGCTCATCGTCGTCGCCGGCACCAGTAATGTAAAAAGCACCACGCCGAACGCCATCGTGCGCAAGAGATCACGGTCTGGACCAAACGCAACCGGAAGACTGAGCACCAGCGCTAGGCTGATCGCGCCGCGCAGCCCGCCCCAGGCCATTACGTGTTGCCAGCGCAACGAAATTGGTTCGATCCAGCGGTTGGCGATCCCACCCAGACCATAGACGACCAGCACCCTGGCCACGATCACCGCTAGAATAGCCCAGCCAATTGGTTGCCAGTTTTCCAATAATAAGGGAATGTTCACCTGCAAGCCAATCATCAGGAAGATCATCGAGTTCGCCAGGAAGGCCACATATTCCCAGAAATTGAACAAGACAATACGCGTGGTGGGACTCATGCCTTGCGGACCAATATTGCCGTTCACCAGGCCCGCGGCCAAAACCGCTAGAACGCCACTAAAATGCAATCTTTCCGCTACCAGATATGCCCCAAACGCCAGCACGGTGGTCAGTGTGGTCTCGATCAGGTAATCGTCCACCCGAGCGATGAGGCGCGAGATCAGCCATCCCAGTATCAGGCCCACCAGGAACCCGCCCACTGCGACGCGTGCAAAGTCCCAGGCGCTTTGTATCAGATCAAAATCTCCCGTCAGAGCGAAAACCAGCATCAGGTTGAATAAGACAATAGCCGTTCCGTCATTAAACAGGCTTTCCCCCTCAATTAACACAGACAGGCGCTTGGGGACCCCCAGGATGCGAAACAACGAAACCACCGCCACCGGATCTGTAGCGGCGATCAACGAGCCAAAGACCAGCGCGGTGGGCAGGGCTAGCCCCAGCCCAAAGGTCAGTAAGCCGCCCACAATCAGAGTGGTAAAAACCACGCCAGGCACTGCCATCAGCAAGATCGTGGGCAGGCTCGTGCGCAGGTCGTTGACGTTCAGGTGGAAAGCCGCTTCAAAGATCAGCGGCGGTACAAACAAAGCCAGGATCAGCTCCGGCGTTAGGTTGATCTCCACCGGCGATTGGGTGGTCAGGAGCAAACCCACCACGACCAGCGCCACGCTATAGGGGATGCGCAGCCGCCGCACCGCAATCGCCACCAGCGAGGCGATCAACAGTAATTCAATGATCAGCGTCTCGGTGCTGAGAAATCGCTCCATCGAAGCTAGGTGGAGGAATACACTTCCGGATTGACACAGTTGGGCAGGCGCTCGCCCCTCAACCCGGCGATCAGATTCTCGGCGGCCATAGTCGCCATCTTTTCACGCGTCGAGCGGCTGGCACTGGCGATGTGCGGGACAATGATCAGGTTATCCAGTTCGAGCAGCGGACTGTCCAGCGGGATCGGTTCGGGATCAGTAACGTCCAAAGCTGCAGCAAAGATGCGCTGCGCTTTGAGGGCCTGATACAATGCCTGCAGATCGACAACTGGCCCGCGCGCAGTATTGATCAAGATGGCCGTCGGCTTCATCAAATCCAACGCTCGCTTGTCAATCAAATGATAGGTTTGCTCGGTTAGCGGCGTGTGCAGCGAGACGAAGTCAGCCTGGCGCAATAAAGTCTCCAAATCGACCGCGGCGCCAGGCAAGGACGGATCTGACGTGGGGAATGACGGGTCGAAGTACAGGATGCGCATATTGAAACCAGTCGCGCGTCTTGCCAGCGCCTGGCCAATGCGCCCATACCCGATGATGCCCAAGGTAGCGCCAAAGACATCTACGCCAAGTAACAGAGACGGCCCCCAGGTTTTCCATTTGCCAGCGCGCACAAAGCGTTCCCCTTCGACCACCCGCCGGGCGGCCGCCAGCAACAAAGCGAAAGCGAAATCGGCGGTGGCGTCGGTCAGAATGCCTGGCGTGTTGCCCACCGGAATGCCCCGCGCAGTGGCTGCTTCCAGGTCGATGTTATCCACCCCAACCGCGTGATTGCTGATGACTTTCAGGCCTGGCCCGGCGGCATCCATGACTTCGCCATCAATGCGGTCGGTTAGCAAGCACAACAGTCCATCGACGCCGCGCACCCGCTCCAGCAAGGCCTCTCGCGGCGGGGGCAACTCGTCCTGCCAGACGTCTGCTTCGCAGAACTCGGTCACCATCGCCAATCCCTTATCAGGGATCACGCGGGTGACGAAAACTCTGGGCTTGCTTGCTGCGCTACTTTCCGCGGATGTTTTGGCGGTCATATAGATAGTTCAACTCCTGTATGCGCACGCGCAACATCTCATCCAGCGCTCCCTCCGTGAAGCGCCAGGTCCAATTGCCGCTGGGATTGCCAGGGTAGTTCATGCGCGCTTCGTTGCCCAGACTGAGGAAATCTTGCATGGGAGCCAAAGCAAACACAGCCACCGAGGCCCAGGCAGCGCGGATCATGTCCCAGGAAACGTCATGCCCATCACGCGCCAGATAGCGACGGTAAAAATCCGCCTCGTGCGCCGGGACGCGCTCGTACCAGCCGCGGGCAGTATCGTTGTCGTGCGTACCTGTATAGACCACACAATGGACCGGATAATTGTGCGGCAAGAAGGGATCTTTTGGCCCGCCGCCAAAACCAAATTGCAGAATCTTCATCCCCGGCAAGCCAAACGTTTCGCGCAACTCCACCACATCTGGGGTGATGACGCCCAGGTCTTCGGCAATCACAGGCAGATCACCCAGGTTGGCCTGCACTTTGCGGAAGAAGTCCATGCCGGGCGCCGGCACCCAGCGTCCCTTGCGAGCTGTCTTCGCACGACCGGGGACCTCCCAGTAGGCGCAAAAACCGCGAAAATGATCCATGCGCACGATATCCACCTGACGCAGCACGGCGCGGATGCGCTCCAGCCACCAGGCGTAGCCGCTGGCCTGATGCCTATCCCAACGATACAGCGGATTTCCCCAACGTTGACCGTTGCGCGAGAAATAATCCGGCGGCACGCCGGCGACCACCGTCGGTCGGCCCTTCTCATCCAGGTAGAAAAGCTCTGGATGAGCCCACACATCTGCGCTATCATGGGCAACAAAGATAGGGATATCGCCGATGATCTGGATGTGGCGCTTTCGAGCATACTGATGAAGCGCATCCCACTGCCGGAAGAAGATGAACTGGCGAAAAGCATGCTTCTGGATAGCCAGGTCGTATTGGCGGCGCGCAGCAGCCAGCGCTTCAGGCCGACGATCGCGCAACGGTGACTTCCAGGTAATCCAGGAGGCGCCTTGATGGGCCTCTTTGAGCGCCATGAACAGGGCAAAATCGCCCAACCAGGCTGCCTGTTCCTCGCTGAAAGCCTCGAAATCCTGACGCAACTTCGCTCGCCTGGAATGACTAAAGCGATGATGGGCCAGATCCAGCATCTTTTGCTTCCAGGGGATCAGACTGCCAAAGTCCACCCGCTCCGCTGGAAATTTGGGCATGTCTTCGAAATCGGCCGCTCGCAGCAAGCCCTCCTTGACTAACGCTTCAAGGCTGATCAAATACGGATTGCCGGCAAAGGCAGAAAAGCACTGATAGGGCGAGTCGCCGTAGCCAGTGGGACCGAGCGGCAATACCTGCCATAGGCCGCAGCCGGTCTCCGCCAGGAAATCCACCCAGGCCTGAGCGCGTGGGCCGATCTCGCCGATACCATAAGGACCGGGCAGGCTGGTTGGATGCAACAAAATCCCTGAAGAACGTCGAAATTGCATATTGTCTCGCTCGCTAGATTTCAAAGGGTAGGCGCTTGGTCTGAATGTATTCACCCTCCCGCACGATAGAGGCCGAATAATCGCTTTCGATCACGTCCGGGCCGATGATGACGCCCTGCTCGACGATCATACCCGGGCTGACCTGGCTGTGCTTGCCGATCATGGTAATCTTGAGAGTTGGTTGCACTGCACCCACTCGCGCTTTTTCGCCAATACGCACCTTTTTGTCGATGATCGAATGCTCCACAACCGCCCCGGCCTCGATGACCGTATCGGTGAGAATGATCGATTCGCGCACGACGGCGCCGGGATGCACCTGAACCCCCGGCCCTAACACGCTGCGCTCGATCATCGCGCCTGAAGATATCACACAGCCATCGGTGATCATGCTGTCCAGGATCACTGCGCCGCTGGCGACGCGCACAGGCGGGCGTTCCTCTGTACGGGTGTGGACAATCCAGGAGCGGTCGTTCAGGTCAATCGGCGGCGGCGTAGCCAGCAAATCCATGTGCGCTTTCCAATAGGATTCCACCGTTCCCACATCCACCCAGTAGCCTTCGAAGGGATAGGCAAAAACACGCCGCTCTTGCTTTACCAATAAGGGAAGGATATCCTTGCCGAAATCGTGAGATGAATCGGCGCGAATGTGGTCTTCCCATAACGCCTGGTTGAGCAAGGGGGTATTGAACAGATACACCCCCATGTTGACCAGATTGGAAGGCGGGTCTTTGGGTTTTTCGATGAAAGAGGTGATGCGAAGCTGATCATCTACTCCCAGAATGCCAAAGCGTGACGCCTCCTCCATCGGCACTCGAATTGCGGCGATGGTCAATTCGGCTTGATTGCGCAGGTGATAATCGATCATCGCTTTGTAGTTCATGCGATAGATGTGATCCCCGGAAAGGATCAGCACCAAATCGGGTGGGCCGCGCTTGATAAAGAGGAAGTTTTGCTGGACGGCGTCGGCTGTGCCCAGATACCAATCCGAGCTGCCGCGCGCCTTGTAAGGCATGTGGATGCTCACCCCGCCGGTAAAGTTACGATCTAGATCCCAGGGCACACCCGAACCGATGTGCTCGATCAAAGAATGGGGGCGATACTGCGCCAGGATCATCACATCAAAAAGCTCTGAATTGACACAGTTGGATAAGGTGAAGTCAATAATGCGATATTTTCCCGCAAATGGCACTGCGGGTTTGGTGCGCTTCGCGGTCAGCACCCCCAAACGAGAGCCTTCACCACCAGCCAGAATTACTGCACGTGTTTTCATACCTGCCCTCCTTGTTCAGTCGTCATTGGCTTGCCTCCCCTGAACCGGCAAACCACGCCAATTGCGCCCGAGCGGCGATACTTAGATATCCATCCGATCCGGGATCCGGTAAATTTTCACTTGCTCATTCACTCGACAATTTGAGATTGGTGAAACATCTCCATTCTATCAACAAATTCGCCCTGGCGACAGACTGTATCTTGAAACCCTGCTCATGTTATAATTTTCAATTTGGAAGCAATGGCTTCACGGGTATCATGACATAAACGTAAAGGAGTTCATTTTATGAGCACAAGTGAGATGCAAGAGCTTTTGGCGTTGGTGGGGAACAGCTTCACGGTGCAGGATGGCAAAGCGGTCATCCAGGATGCAGCCAAGCTGCAGTCGGAAATCCGCAAGCTGGCCGAAGTCGCGGCGCTGGAGAGCGGAGCGCGCCAGGGCATGGCGCGTTACCTGGTGCGCCTGGCGGCCCAGGCTTTAGGGATCATCCCGGCATCCATCCATGACCTGTACGCCGCTCGCGGCCGCGGCAAAGTGCCTAACACCTTCACCGTCCCGGCGATCAATCTGCGCGCCCTGACTTTCGACGCAGCCTGCGCCGTTTTCCGCGCCGCGAAGGCACTCAACGCAGGCCCCTTTATTTTCGAGATCGCTCGTTCAGAGATGGGCTATACCGACCAGCGCCCGGCGGAATATGTCAGCAGCGTCCTGGCAGCGGCGATTGCCCAGGGCTATACTGGCCCGGTATTCATTCAAGGGGACCATTTCCAGGTCTCAGCCAAGCGCTACGCCAGCGACCCAGAGGCGGAGGTAAAAGCGGTGAAAGACCTGATTGTAGAAGCGATTGCAGCAGGTTTCTATAACATCGACATCGACACCTCCACGCTGGTCGATCTTAGCAAACCCACCATTGCTGAACAGCAAATGTTGAACACCAGCCTTTCGGCGATGTACACCGCCTATATTCGCTCATTAGAGCCTAAAGGCGTGACCATCTCGGTCGGCGGCGAGATCGGCGAGGTGGGCGGCCACAACTCGACCGAAGAAGAACTGCGCGCTTATGTGGACGGCTATTCGAAAGAGTTGGAGAAAGCCGCGCCCGGCGCCATTGGCATCAGCAAAATCAGCATCCAAACCGGAACATCGCACGGCGGCGTAGTGCTACCGGACGGTTCGATTGCTCAGGTGAGCGTGGATTTCGATACCCTGCTCAGGCTCAGCCGCATCGCCCGTGAGGAATACAAGATGGGCGGAGCGGTTCAACATGGGGCATCCACTTTGCCAGAAGACGCCTTCGGCAAGTTCGTTGAGTCTGAAGCGATCGAAGTGCACCTGGCGACCAACTTCCAGAATATGCTCTTCGACCGCCTGCCGAATGATCTGCGTTCCGCCATGTATGCTTACCTGGACGAGAAGAGCGCCTCCGAGCGCAAGCCCGGCATGACCGACGAACAGTTCTATTACAAGACGCGCAAGAACGCCATTGGGCCGTTCAAGAAGCAGACCTGGCAGTTGCCCGCAGAGAAGAGAGCCGAGATCAGCCAGGCCTGGGAAGCTCAGTTCCTCAAGTTGTTCACCTTGCTGGGCCTGCGCGACACGCGCAAATATATTGAGCAGACCATTCAGCCTGTAGTGGTCAAGCCCAGCCTGAAATACTATATGGGCGAAGCGGTCGGCGTCGAGGACGTCTCTGACCTGGCGGACTGAGCGATGTAGGTGCGTTGCACTTCAAGAAGTGCAACGCACCTGTGTTATAAGAGATGCCAGCCACAGACCAGGGAGAGCTATCTGACCGTTATGCTCTGGTGCCGCGCGTTTTGATCTTCGTCATCGAGGACGAGCGCGTGCTGTTGATCCGCGGAGCAGCCCATAAACGCCTGTGGGCGAACCTCTATAACGGGATCGGTGGACATGTGGAACGAGGCGAGGATGTGTTGGGCGCAGCCAAACGTGAGTTGCTCGAAGAGACCGGACTGAAAGCTGCATTACGCCTGTGCGGAGTGGTCACGATCGATGTCGGGCAAAAGATGGGCGTAGGTCTATACATTATCCGT
Source organism: uncultured Anaerolinea sp. (assembly GCA_964503145.1). GTDB lineage: Bacteria > Chloroflexota > Anaerolineae > Anaerolineales > UBA4823 > RBG-16-57-11. The sequence goes on from CAZCYV010000001.1 coordinate 347,312, forward strand.
GGCGAGCGCCCGACGGGCGAATTGAGCGCCTCCAGCGAGGGCGCCCCGGAATGGGTATCGTGGTCGAAGCTGGCGGAACTGCCGCTGGTGGAAGATCTGCAATGGTTGCTGCCGCGCTTACAGAAGGCTCAGCCAGGCGCGCCGCCCTTCTCGGCGCATAGCTGGTACGATGCGCAGGGAAGGCTACAGATGCGATTCGATGACCAGAGCTAGTTCCCTTAAGTCGTTCCTGACGCTGTCCATGCTCAATTAAGGGATGTGGAGGTAAAAAACAATGGCAGACCTGACACGCGAGCAAATGATTTACCTGATTGCGATGAACTCTGGTAGAGGCTTGAGCCTGCGCGGCATCAACCTGGCCTCGGTGGATCTGCGCAACCTGTCGCTTGTCGAAGCCAATCTGGCGCTTTCCACGCTCGATCACGCCATCCTGACCCAGGCCGACCTGACCAAGGCCAACCTGATGAACGCCAGCCTGGATTACGCCGACTTGAGCGAAGCCAATCTACAGGGCGCCAACCTGCAAGGCGCCAGTCTGGTGGGCTGCGACCTGCGCGCCGTGGATCTGACCGACGCCGACCTGCGCGAGGCAGACTTGCGCAGCGCCAACCTGCGCGGCGCAGTGCTAAGCCGGGCTAATCTCTGGCATGCCAAGCTGAAGGACGCCAACCTGATCTATGCCAACCTGGATGGAGCCAAAGGATTGCCGGTGGAGATCTACGAGCAAATCCGCAAAGAGCAATCCTGAGGGCGCGACCTTTTTCGACCTGAAGCGTAAATGGTAGCATACGGAGGTTGAAATGAGCGCAACGCACGAAAAGAAACCCGTTCCCTGGTTCTTGTGGCCCTTTTGGGCCATCTGGCGTCTGGTGGAGATTATCTTACAACTTACCGGCCGACTTATGGCAGTATTGCTTGGCCTGGTGTTAATGATTGCGGGCGCGCTGATCAGCCTGACGGTCATTGGAGCGATCATCGGCGTGCCGTTGTTCATCATCGGCCTGCTCCTGGTGTTCCGCGGGCTGTTCTAAGACGGCGGCTATTTCCACTGCGAGCGGGGCGCTGGTTTTCAGCGCCCTGTTCTTTTCTGGTATGATTAAAAGTTGCTGTCACTCCAACAAATCAAGGATTTGCGCACTATGAACAAAGGCGTTGTTTATGGGCTGGGAGCCTATCTGATGTGGGGCTTCTTTCCCATCTATTTCAAACTCCTTCACGACGTGCCAGCGATGGAAATCCTGGGCAATCGTATCATCTGGTCTTTTATTTTGCTGGCAGGAATCATCACGCTGCGCGCGGGTTGGGGATACATGCGCTATAAGGCGCTTCAACCGCGCACACTGCTGATCTATACCCTGGCATCGGCTCTGCTGGCGGTGAACTGGCTGGTGTACATCTGGGGGGTCAACGCAGGTTTTATCGTCGAGACCAGCCTGGGCTATTTCATCAACCCGCTGATCAACGTCCTGTTTGGGGTGCTTTTCCTGCATGAGCGGTTGCGCCCGATGCAGTGGGCGCCGGTAGGACTGGCAGGGCTTGGCGTGCTGTACCTGACGGTCAACTATGGGCAACTTCCCTGGATCGCGCTGACTCTGGCCTTCACCTTTGGGCTGTATGGGCTGGTTAAAAAGACCGCTCCGCTGGGCTCCTTGCATGGGTTGACGCTGGAAACAGGCATCCTGTTCCTGCCTGCCATGCTGTACCTGCTATGGACGACAGGCAGCGGCAATGCCAGCGCCGGGGAAACCCGCACCCTCCTTGTCACTGTCCTGTTGATAGGCACGGGCGTGATGACCTCGGTGCCGCTGCTGATGTTCGGCGCTGCAGCGCGCAGCATCGATCTGTCATTGCTGGGGATCTTGCAATACATTGCGCCGACCTGCCAGTTCCTGCTTGGAGTGCTGGTGTATGGCGAGCCCTTCACCCTGGTGCGGCTGGTGGGTTTCAGCCTGATCTGGGCAGCGCTGATCCTTTTCTGGGTGGAAGGCTTCGTTCATGGCCGCAGGGCAAAAATGGCGGCGGCGATCTCATAAAAAACGGGAGCTGCCGCTCCCGTTCCTTTACCTGCTGGATTGCCGGATTATTGAGCCGGTAGAACAAACCGCATCAATCGGCTGTTGCCGGCGTCCACCACCCAAATGCTGCCATCCGGGGCAACCGCCACAGAGGCCGGCATGCCAAAAGAATTCAGGCCGGCGCCATAATCGCCCCAGGAGCGGATCGCTTCGCCAGCGTCGCTGAACCGGGCAATGCGATAGCCTTCGGGATCGGCAACAAACACCGAGCCCAGATTGTCCACCGCCAGATAGGGCTTGTTATCCAGCGACTGCCCGTACCAACCCGGAAATTCCCAGGAGCGGAAGGGGAGAAAATTGCCTAACTCGTCCTCTCGAAAGACCTGGATGCGCTGATTCCAGGTGTCAGCAACGTAAACCAGGTCATTGGCATCTATCGCAATGCCAACCGGCTCATCCAGTTGGCCTGGTCCCATGCCAGCGCCGCCAAATTGAGCAAGGTAGTTGCCATCGCCATCGAAGACGACCACGCGCTTGTTTCCGGTGTCGGTGATAAATACTCGCCCGGCGCTATCGACCGCCACATCTCGCGGCCCCCAGAAGGCATCCGGGGCTTCGCCCTGTCCAAAGTAACCCCACATGGTGATGAATTCACCGTCTGCGGAGAACTTCTGCACGCGGTGATTCCAGGTATCGGCCACGTACACCGAGCCATCCGGCCCCAGGCCGATGCCCCAGGGCTGGTTGAAAGCGCCACCCGGCGTCGGTCCGGCGTTCGCGTCGCCGAAGCTGCCCCAAACGTGGATCGGCGTCCCATCTGGGGCGAGATGCTGGATCCGGTGATTATCCGTATCCACAACGTACAGGCTGCCATCGGGAGCAACTGCCATATCCCGCGGGCGTTGAAACTGACCCGGTAAGCTGCCCGCCGCGCCGATGATCTGCTCTGCGTTCAACGCGATATGTAACTTATCGAATGGATCGGCCGGCACAGCTTCGGCAACCGGAGCCGCGCCGTAATTCCACAATTTGCTCGTGATATCCTTGCGGATGTAGAGGCGCATGCGCGCCGAGGGCGTCCACTTATCCAGGCTCATATCGCGTCCGATCACCTTGCCATACTCGGTGTAATCGCGGTTGAGCCAGATTTGGAACAGCGCAGCGCGCATCGCGGGGTCCGTCCAGGCGTTGCGGATGCGCTCCAGGGTCAAGTCATAATAATCCTGGTTGGGCCACCACAAGCGAATGTAATCGAACTGATCGTAGATGTTAGCGACCACCGGTTCGATCTTGCCGAAGTTGGCATCACCCACCAGGATGATCGGCGATTCGCGCAAGGCGCGCGAGGGATTCTGGCCGTAATATTGCGCATTGGGATAATTGCGCAAATACCACCAATAAGGGTATGACGTTTCGTTATCGTATGCCACGCGGATCCCCAGGCCGTCGGTGGTGCGGCGGGAGATCTCCTCGATCTGACTCAGAGCAACCTTAACCCCTGGTGCAGAGTGAGCATAAACCAACAACTCATTGGCGTAATCGTAATTGTAGTAGTTGGCCTGGATGGAAGTGCGGGCGGTCAGCACGGCAAGCAGGCTAAAAAACGCCAGCGTCGCCAGGCGGAAAAACTGGCTAAGCGGCCAGGACCTGACCAGATAGAGCAAACCAGCGCCGCTCGCCACGGTGAACAGAAAGCTGAGCAGGAAAGTGCTCGTCGCCTGAAGTTGCGCCAACTCCTGACCTTGAAAGGGCGGGGTGGGGCCAAGCAATGAACCGAGAGTAGCGAACAGGCTCAACAGCAACACCGGCAGCAAGGGTATGGTCAGCCAGTTCTGGTGCTGACGCAGCAGGCTCCAATCGACGGCCTCGATCAATCGACCCAGCGCCCAGGCAGCGCAGAGGATGGCAGGCAGAGCAATGTGGACGGTGAGCCAGGGCATTTTCTCGCCCGCGATGGAGTAAGCGACCAGGCTGCTCACTGCCCAGAACCCCAGCAAAGGGAAGACGGGGGCATATTCCATATCGCCTGGGGCTGGAAAAGGGGCGGCGGCGCCTTGTGGAAGTCGAACCACGATCTCTTCGTCGGCAGCGCTGTAGTCTGCAGCAAAACTGACGTTTTGGGGATCGGCCAGTCGGTCGCTCTCTGCGCTCAGACTGGCAGCATATTCCAGAGCCGCCAGCTGCTCATCGTCATTCTCCGCAAACTGCTCATCCGCAGATGAAAGCCCTTGCTGGTCAAGCTGGCCGGGCCGTTTTTTGAACCAGCCGAAGAAGACCATGGCAAAAGCCAGCCAAGTCCCCAGCGCCGCCAGATATTCATAGACCGGAACCTGGACAATAGCATAATAGTACCAAGGCTGATTGCCGCGCTCGACACCTTGCTGCTCCAGCCAGTAACCTAACGAACCAACCATGCCGGTGAAAAAGCCCGCGCCGTTGGTAAAAATCGAGGTATAGAACAGCGTAAATACCCCATACCAGATCGCCGCGTTGATCAACCACTGGCGCGGGTTCCAGAGCAAGCCGATAATGACAGAGATGATCGCCAAAGGGACGAGGAAGGCGGCGATTTGAAGGATGCCGGTGATATCGAGCGCCATGACCTCGGAGGCGTTGGTAGGGATCTTCCAACCCATCCAACGTACGGGGAAAGCGGTAAGCTGGGGCAGCACCAGGGTCGTCAACAAAATCAGAGCGCTAAAGGATCGGTTCGCTCGCAGCCCTTCCAGAGTATAACCCCGCAATAGAAAATACAACCCGGCTGCTACGACCACAATGAAGAAGCCGGCCAGCGCAGCGGCGATTGGATCCGGCGGTGCAGCCGGCACCAATGGTCCAATGATCTCGGTTGGATTAGCAGGCGAGGGAGCCGGGCTGCCATCTCCACGACTGCTATAAAGAAGATAGCCACCCAGAGCGGCAAAGAGCAAAAGACCAATCAGTAAGGCGAGGATAAAGCGATTGCGATATTCGGAATAGCGCCAATGTTCCTGCGTAATTTTGTAAATCGCATAAGCCCCGAGGAAAAGCATCGCCTGGGCTGTGTAAATAAAAGACGTTTCCTTGGCTGTAAAGTGCAACACGGTCGCCAGGGTCAGCCAGTAGAGGTAATGCGGCAGACCAGTCTCCAGATAACGTAATATCGCCCAAATGGTCACCACACCGAAAAGTTCGATAAACGCTTCGTTGCGAGCGTAACGCCCATAATAGAGCATATAGGGAGAAATCAGCATCATCAGCCCGCCGACCAGCGCGCCCGCACGCCCCAAATAGCGGCGATAGAACCACAGGAAGCCCACGGCTGCAATACTGAACAACGCTGCCGGAACGCGGGCGGTAAAATCATTGTCGCCGAACATGAAGTACGACAAAGCGAGCAAATGGAACTGGAGCGGGCCGTGCATCAACGGATCGTGCGCAAAACCCTGACCGTTGGCAAAACGCCAGGAGTAGTACACGTGCGAATTCTCATCGTGACTCATCACCCGCGCCCCGAGGATGTAGAAACGGCTGAAGACCGTCAGGGCTAAAATCAAAATCCAGAGCAGGGTTTCAACATTTAGGGTGAATTTCGCAAATACAGGGCGATCTAACCAACTGGCGTGATTCTCGGCGGTGGCGGGCATAGACATTCCTTGTTGCACAGGAGGGAGTTAACCTTTGCGCTGGCGGGTTTTGCTCTTGAAGGGTTTTGGCGGAGAAGTAGGCGTAGGAGGCAGCTTCTTAGTTGCAGGCGGACGGGAAGATGGCGAGGGAGCAGTCGCCCTCTTCCCCGATTTTTTGGGGTTAGCAGAGAGCTTGCCCCGGGCGGGTTTGGGCCTGGGGGCTGGGTGGCCCTTCAACGCAGCGACTTCGTCCTCGGTCAAATGGCGCCATTCGCGGGGCTTCAAATTCCCCAGGCGCAGGCTACCAATGCGCACACGGATGATTTTGACCACCGGCAGGCCGATCTGCGCGCCCATCTCACGAATCTGGCGCTTGCGGCCTTCACGTAAGACGACCCGCAGCCAGGCGCCTTTGCCAAAGTAGCCATCCAGGCGCACCTCCGCCGGGGCGGTGCGATAGCCATCTTCCAGGACAACCCCGCGGCGCCATGCTTCTAGCTGGGCTTCATCAGGGCGACGGGCGACCAGGACGCGATATTCTTTCTCATGGCCGTATCGAGGATGAGTCAGGCGATTGGCCAATTCGCCATCACTGGTCAGCAAGATCAGACCTTCGCTATCTACATCCAGGCGACCTACGGGGTATAAATGTCCAGGGAAATCGACCAGATCGCGCACCGTGGGACGCGGATCGGGAGAGGTCACCGCCGAAAGCACACCGCGCGGTTTATACAAGGCGATGTAAACCGGAGCATCGGGCAGCTTCAAGGGCTGCCCATCCACCAGGATGCGATCGCGTCGAGGATCGGCTTTATCGCCCAAACCAGCCACGCGACCATTGACCGTGACTCGCCCGGCTGAGATCAAGACCTCGCAGGCGCGCCGCGAGCCCAGTCCGGCCTGGGCCATAAGTTTCTGCAGGCGTTCTTCCACGAAGGGGTATTATAACGTAAATCGGCAATAAGCCAGGCTGTTATCAAGCCCTCATTACCCAAAATGACGAGTTTTGAAGGTGTGCAACAATCTATCTGTCAAAGAGAGCTTGACCACCTCATCATAGCGCTCCCCTGGCGCAACGCTGATGGCGTTTTTTGTCAATTGGACCGCCTGGGGCACAGGATGCCCATCCGTAGCGACCACCTTTTTGCGCCTGTTAGCCAGGGAGGTTGGTTTGCAGGGATGTATTTGCGCTCTATAGTTCCAGATTCAATGGAGGTAGTTCAGCGAGTGAGGAGAGGCCGAAATATTGCAAACACTCTGGGGTGACGCTGTAAAGGATGGGGCGGCCGGGCGCTTCGGCGCGGCCGACTTCTTGCACCAGGCCCTTGAGCAGCAGGCTCTTGAGTACGCCGTCGCTGTTGACGCCGCGCACGGCGTCGATCTGCGGCCGGGTGACAGGCTGGCGATACAGGATGATCGCCAGCGTCTCTAACGCAGCGCGGCTCAAGCGGCTGCTGGCTTCCAGTCCCAGGAAACGCTCCACCGCGGGGGCAGCGCCCGGCGCAGTGGTAAGCTGCACCCGACCGCGGTAGCGCTGCAGGCGCAGACCGCGGGCAGGAACAGCTTGCTGATAGAGAGCTTCCAGTTCATCCAGGCCGGCCTCTACCTCAGCCAGCGACGCTTCCAGCGCCGCAGCCAGTTGCGCCGGCGTGACCGCATCGGGGGCGACAAAGAGCAACGCCTCCAGTCCCGCGATCAAATCCAGGGAAGGAGCCAGGGGAATCCCGGCTTCCCCGCTCTGCTCCGCAGAGGGAACCTGGGAAGCAGAAACAGCGTCTGATAAATTACCGCCTTGTAAACCGGCATCGCTTGGATGCGAGATCGATTCGCTCGAAAGATAGTCGCTCATTTCAGTTGCTCAGGCTATGATACAATTCAGCGGAATTGGAACAAAGGAGTGTCAATGATTTCATCGTACAGACGTTCTTTCTTACTGTTTCTGGCCCTGACTTCGCTTCTGATCGCCGGGCTGGCGTGCAATCTGCCCTCCCGCAACAAACCTGCGCCGACTCCCATCCCCGTCACGGGGGTTTCAGTGGAAGAACTGGCGACCCAGGTCGCCTCAGCGGCAGCCACCGCAGCCAGCGGCGGTACCATTGTATTGGAATTTACCGAAGAGCAGCTAACCTCCGCAGCCGCCTTGGAACTCCAATCCCGGGGAGAGACCGCAGTCCGCAACGTACAGGTATTCCTCAGAGATGGCATGATGCGAATCACCGGCACAGCCAGCCAAAGCGGTTTCGACTTGCCCATGAGCATCGCTCTGCGAGTCACCGCCGACGCGCAAGGGCTGCCCCGTTCTCAGATCGTCGAAGCCAAGGTTGGGCCGCTCTCTCTGCCTCAAAGCATGATCGATCAACTCACTGCTACTTTTGACCAGATGCTGGCAACCCGATTCAGCCAGGAAGCAGGGGGGTACCGGATTGATAGCATCAGTATCGCCGATGGCAAGATGACCATCATCGCTTCAAGATAGCAGGATGCGATTATACCATTGCCGACAGCTACACAAGACCGCTCAATTCGGTCGTTCAAGATGGCTCAACCTGCTGGTTGTGTTCCTGATCGCCTGGCTTGGGGCCGCTTGCGCCGCTCCGCAGGCGACTCAAGCGTTGATCCGCGTAGAACTGTCGGCAGATGGCGAAACGATCCAGCTCATGCTTCCTTCTGGCAGCACGGTGCAACAGGCCCTCGACCAGGCCGAGTTGAGCCTGGGAACGCTGGACCGCGTGGAGCCGCCAGCATATACCGTGTTGAGCGATGGGGCGAAAGTGAAGCTGGTGCGCGTCACCGAAGAATACGAAGTGGAACAAGTCATCCTGCCTTTCGAGCGTCAGACATTGCGCAACGAATCGCTACCGGTAGAAAAAGAAGTGTTGATTCAGCGCGGCAGGGATGGCTTGCAGGAGATCACCTACCGCCGCGTATTCGAAGACGGCGTGGAAGTTTCCAGCCAGCCCATCGCAGTGAACTCGGTCATCCTGGAAGAGCCGCTGCCAGAAATCCGCATGATCGGAGTGCAAACCCCCTTTTCGCCGGTAGAGATCACCGGCCGGCTGTATTACCTGCGCGATGGGAATCTGTGGAAGATCGAGGGCAACACAGCCAACCGCCGGGCGGTGTTGACTACCGGCGATCTGGATGGACGGGTGCTTTCGATCTCGCAGGATGAGAATTGGGCGCTGCTCACCCGTCGCTCAGAAGTGGACGGACGAATCAATGATCTTTGGGCCGCCTATATTGGGGACTCCGCAGAGGGTCGTACGGCCGCCGGACAAGACAAGCCGCTGTTGATCGATCTGGGGGTGGATAACGTGATCCATTTCGCCGATTTCGCGCCGGGGTCTAACAACAAGATCTACTTTTCTACCGTCGAGCCTCGCCCCACCGCTCCCGGATGGCAGGCGAACAACGATTTGCTTTCCCTGACCTTCGCCGATACCGGCTGGACGACGCAGTGGGTGACGGTTATCGAGGCCAACTCCGGCGGCGTGTACGGCTGGTGGGGGACGGAATATCAGTGGAGCCCGGATGGACGTTGGCTGGCTTACGCCCGACCGGACAGCATCGGCTTTGTGGATTACAAGACCGGGCAAATCACCAAGACGCTGGATATCCTGCCACTGCAAACCTTTGGCGACTGGGCGTGGGTGCCTGGGATCGCCTGGGGACCAGACGGAAATGTGCTCTACGCCACTGAGCATAGCGCGCCAGAAGGCTCCAGCGCTGCAGAGGCTTCACCAGATTTCGACCTGAGCGCAGGGAAGTTTGACAGCGGTCCGTTCCTGAGGCTGGTGAATCAAGTGGGAATGTTTGCTTACCCACTGGCTTCACCATTGCAGCAACTGGGCACCGGCGAACTGGAATATCAGATCGCCTTCTTACAAGCAGAGACGCCGGAGCGCAGCGAATCTGGCTTATATCGTATCGTAGTGATGGACCGAGACGGCTCGAATCGGCGCACCGTGTTTCCCGGCGTCGAAAACGCTGGGCTGGAACCGCAGAAATATTGGGGGGCCTGGTCCACCGCGCCCATGCCTGATAGCGGTCATCTGGCCCTGGCGGTGATCTATCAGGGCAATTTGTGGGTGGTGGATGCAGTCAACGGAGAAGCGTTTCAAGTGACCGGAGATAGCCTGACGACGCGGGTAATCTGGCGATAATCGGGTTTCAGTTGTTATCATCTGTTATAAAAAGAAGGGATAGGGTGAATTATGCGTATCTTAATTACCGGCGCAGCAGGTTTTCTTGGTTCGCATTTGTGCGACCGACTGTTGCGCGAAGGCCATGAAGTGGTTGGAATGGACAATTTCATCACCGGGCGCCCCCAGAACCTGGCGCATCTTTCGGGGAACCCCAAATTTTCCTTCATCCGCCACGACGTTTCCAACTTCATCTTTGTACCCGGCAAGCTGGATGCAGTGATGCACTTCGCATCACCCGCTAGCCCGAATGTGAATTCGCCTTATGGTTATGTCAACCTGCCGATCCAGACGATGAAAGCAGGAGCGCTGGGGACGCACAACACGCTGGGAGTGGCGCGGGCCAATAATGCTCGATTCTTGTTGGCTTCGACCAGCGAAATCTACGGCGATCCCCTGGAACATCCGCAAAAGGAAAGCTATTGGGGGCATGTCGATCCAATTGGGCTGCGCTCCGTATATGACGAGGCGAAGCGTTTTGCCGAAGCGCTGACTATGGCTTACCATCGCTTTCATGGCATCGATACGCGTATCGTGCGCATCTTCAACACTTATGGGCCGCGAATGCATATCGACGACGGACGGGTGGTGCCGAACTTCCTGAAACAAGCCATCTGTCATGAGGCGCTGACGGTGTACGGAGACGGCTCACAAACGCGCAGCTTTTGCTATGTGGATGACCTGGTCGAAGGCATCTACCGCTTGTTGCTCTCGGATTTCCACGAACCGGTGAACATTGGCAACCCGGTGGAGACCACCATCTTAGAGTTTGCCAATACGATCAATCGGCTGACAGGGAATCCCTCCGGGGTGACTTTCAAACCCGCGGCGCGCAGCGAAAGCGACCCACAGCGGCGGCAGCCCGATATCAGCCGCGCTCGTCAGGTCTTGGGTTGGGAGCCGAAAGTGAGCCTGGAAGAGGGGCTCCAGAAGACGATTCCCTATTTCATGAAAGAATTGGGTAAACTCTAACTCTCTCGGGAGCGTTGCGTTCAATTATGACTGTCTTGATCACCAATCAACGCGAACGTCACCGATTCCTGCGCTTCGCCGTTGTGGGCGTGGTCGGCGCAGTGGTCGATTTCGGCCTGGCGAACCTGCTCACCCGCCTTTTCCACGTCCCGCTGGTCATCGCGGGGGCATTATCGTTCATCGCTGCTATCCTGAGCAATTTCACCTGGAATCGTTTTTGGACTTATCCCGATTCTCGCTCCAAGCCGATTGCCCGACAGTTGATCCAGTTCGGGATTGTCAGCGTGATGGGCCTGGCGATCCGCGTCCCTGTGCTGTACTTTCTGGAGCCGATCATGGAAGCCCTGGCGCAGTCTCTGAGGCTGGGCCTGCCGCCCTTGATGGATGCCAAAGCAGTGGGAGATAACATCACCCTGGCGATCGCCGTGGTAATCGTGATGTTCTGGAATTTCTTCGCCAACCGCTACTGGACCTACGGCGACGTCGCATAGGCTGGCCTGCCGCCCGCTCACACGCTCCAGGCGTCAAGCTCAGCCAGAATGACCGAGCAAAGCGCCCGGATGTGTTCCGGCCGGTCGTTCAAAGCCGGGATATAGCGATACTCTCCACCGCCCGCCTGTTGAAAGACGCGTCGGCCCTCGTGTTCGATCTCTTCCAACGTCTCCAGGCAGTCAACGGCGAAGCCCGGACAGACTACCCCCAGGCTGGCCAATCTTTGCTCGCCCCAGGCTTTCAGCGTTTCGAAAGTGTACGGCTGAAGCCAGCGCGCCGGGCCAAAACGCGATTGGTAGGAAATTTGCCATTCTTCGGCGGTCAACCCCAGCCTGTGAGCGACTTGTTCCGCGGTGAACTGGCAATGCTGCGGATAGGGATCACCTTTGTGCACATAACTTGCCGGGATGCCGTGAAAAGAAAAGAGCAGGCGTTGCGGGCGGCCCTGGCTGGCCCAGTCTTCTAGGATGGAATGCTGCAAGGCAGCCAGATAGGCAGTGTCTTGATGATACGACTTTATCAGCCGCAGATCAACCGCTGACAGCCAGTCGCGCACGCCGTCCAGAACCGCATCCTGGATCGAAGCGGTGGTAGCCAGAGAATACTGCGGGAAAAGGGGCAAAACCAGCAAGCGGGTTACACCTCGCTGTCGCATCTGGCGCAACACAGAGCCGATAGAAGGCTCGCCGTAGCGCATCCCCAGAGCAACCTCAACAGGCAGAGCAAGTTGTTGGGACAGCGCCTCCCGCACGCCGGCGGCAATGCGCTGCGAGATCACCACCAGGGGCGAGCCTTCCGGCGTCCAGATTCGCCGGTAAAGGCGCGCCGAGCGCGCCGGACGAATGTTAAGAATGATCCCGTATAGGATGGGCTTCCACAGCCAGCCCGGCAGATCCACCACGCGCCGGTCGGAGAGGAATTGCGCCAGGTAGCGCCGCAGAGCTGACGGCGAGGGAGCTTCGGGCGAGCCGGTGTTGGCCAGTAGGATTCCGATCACAACCCTATTATACATTAGGTATAATGGGGGCATGCCAACGGGTACCAAGCTCATTCCGATTTACACCTCCCACGGGGATGTGGGAGCCTTTCTTATATACCCTTACCTGTACAACACTTCAGGGGAATGGATCGGCTGGGTAACCCCAGAGCGAGAGGTCTTTTCCGTGCTGGGATATTATGTGGGGAAGCTGACCATGGATCCGCGCATCTTGCGCTCGCGGGTGCGGGGAGATGTTCTCCCCCGGCGGGAGCCGCCGCCAGAGCCGCCCTCGATCCGTCCTCCAGCCCACCTGCCATTACCGCCGACCATGGCAGAAGTCCCCGTGAATATGATTGATGTCTTGGAAGAGGCGCCCGATCTATTGCCGCCCATCGGTTACGGCGACCTGCTTGATGATATGACCTAAGCCTGCGCCACCGGCATCTCACCTGACTCAGGGCACACTCAAAGGATTCAGAAATGGCAGATCAACCCCCCTTATCTACTATGCAACCAGGTTCGGTGCCGGCCGCGGCCAGCGCTGACGAAGGGGGAGAGCTGATTCAGGGCGGCCCACGCTCGCTGCGTGAACTCATCGACCAGGTCTCAGGGCGCAGCTTTCGGTCGCAATTCCCAGCCGAGGACGCCGGGCTTTTGGAAAACCTGCCTTTCCCGTTCCTGGCGCTGGTGGGGCAACACGAGATGAAGCTGGCGCTGATCCTGGCGCTCATCAACCCAGCCGTAGGAGGCGTGCTGCTGATTGGGCCACGCGGCACTGGCAAGACGACTGCTGTGCGCAGCCTGGTGGACCTGTTGCCGCTGGCGCCTCGCAGCCTATGTCATTATGGCTGCATGCCGGAGGATATCGAGACCGGCGGCATCGACGCAGTGTGCCCGGAATGCGCCCAGAAATACGCTCGCGGCGAGCCGCTGGCGAAGATGGACAATGTGCGCCTGGTGGAGCTGCCATTGAACGCCCGCATGGAGGATGTGCTGGGTGGATTAGACGAGCGCGCCGCCGTCCACGAGCGTTTTCGTATTCGGCGTGGCTTGTTGGCGCAGGCCGATCGTAACCTGTTGTACATCGACGAAGTGAACCTGCTGGATGATGAGATCACCGACGCCATTCTGGACGCAGCCGCGCAAGGGCGCTACACGGTGCGCCGCGGGCCGATCTCGGCGACATATCGCTCACGCTTCACGCTGATCGGCTCGATGAACCCCGAAGAAGGCCGACTGCGCCCTCAAATCATGGATCGCTTCGGGCTGCGGGTGGTGGTTCGCGGATTGGAACACCCAGACGAGCGCCTCGAAGCCTATCGTCGGGTGCAGGCTTATCAAATCAACCCGCGCAAGACGGTGGCCGAATACGGGCCAGAGACTTATCTGCTGCGAGATGAAATCCAACAAGCGCGCGACGCGCTTCCCCGGGTAGAGCTTCCGGAGCCAGTGGCTCGGTTGGGGCTGGCGATCGTGCGCCATTTGCAAATCGATTCGCTGCGCGCCGAGATCACCCTGTTCGAAGCCGCCCGGGCTCATGCGGCTGCAGACGGCCGTACCGAGGTACAGGTGGACGACCTCTACACGGTTGCGCCGCTGGCGTTGCGCGCCCGGCGTTCCAGATTTATGGTCGAGTTCTTCAGCAATCAGCAGGTCGAAGAAGGTGAAATCCAGGCTGCTCTCGACGCGATCTTGAAAGGACCCCTCAACGATCATGACCACACATCGCAAACGACTTGAAAATTGCCTGTCAAACCAGGCTGCCGATCGGCCGCCAGTGGCGCTGTGGCGGCACTTCCCCGTGGACGACCAGACGCCGCAAGGTCTGGCCTATGCTATCGTGAATTTCCAACGCACCTTCGATTTCGACCTGGTCAAGGTAACCCCGGCATCCTCTTATTGCCTGAAAGATTGGGGCGCGCAAGATGAGTGGCGCGGCAACAGCGAAGGCACCCGCGAATACACCCGCCGCGTGATCCTGGATCCAGAGGATTGGGCGCAGCTTCCGCTGCTCAACCCCAAGCGGGGCTTCCTGGGGGCAGAGTTGGAAACCTTGCGACTGCTGGTGAAGGAACTAGGCCCCGATACGCCGATCATCCACACCATCTTCAACCCGCTCTCACAGGCCAAAAACCTGGTCGGCGGGACAGAGTTGCTGACTCACCTGCGCCGCTACCCCGATGCGCTGCATGTTGGCCTGAAGATCATCGCTGAAAGCACCATGCGTTACATCCAGGCGCTCTACGAGACGGGCATCGACGGCATATTCTACGCGGTGCAACATGCGCAATATGCGCTGCTTTCAGAGCAAGAATACCTGGAGTTTGGCAAGGCCTATGATCTGCAAATCCTGGAGCCTGCAGCGGATTTCTGGTTGAAAATGCTGCATTTGCATGGCAAAGATGTGATGTTTGACCTGGCAGTGGATTATCCGGTGAATATCATCAACTGGCATGACCGGGAGACCTACCCTTCGCTTGGCCTGGGGCTTACCCGCTTCGCTGGCGCGGTCTGCGGCGGGGTCTCGCAAGATACGCTGGTGTACGGCACGCCCGACCAGGTGCGCCGCGAAGCCCTGGAGGCCATCCAGGCCACCGGCGGTCAGCGGGTGATCCTGGGAACCGGCTGCGTTACGCCGATCATTGCACCCTTCGGGAACATTCTGGCTTTGCGTCAGAGCGTCTGATGCGCTACGCAGGCCAGCGAAAAGGCGCAGGATGAGCGGTCTGCGGGTGATTTCTGGCAAGGCGCGTGGGCGCAAGTTGCGCCCGGTCCCCGGCGATTCGACCCGCCCAATTACCGACCGCGCCAAAGAGTCGCTGTTCAACATTCTCGGCCCAGACATCGAAGGGACCGCAGTGCTGGATCTGTTTGCCGGGACGGGCAGTGTGGGGATCGAAGCGTTGAGCCGGGGCGCAGCGCGGGTGCGATTTATCGATCAGCAGCGCCAGGCCATCGAAACGATCCAGGCCAACCTGGCGGCGACCGGTTTGCAGGCCGGCGCAGAGGTGCTTCGCCAGGATGCCTTTGCCGCGCTGGAGCGCCAGGCAGATTGCCGCTTTGACTATGTTTTCATCGCCCCGCCGCAATACAAAGAACTCTGGAAGCGCGCCCTGTTAACGCTGGATCGCCAGGTGGACTGGCTTTCCGAGGACGCCTGGGTGATCGTCCAGATTCACCCGGTGGAATACCAGGCGCTGGAGTTGCAAAACTTAGACGAGTTCGACCAGCGTCGTTACGGCAGCGTGCTATTCGTCTTTTACCAGAGGCGCTGAGCGCAGGTTGGTAACCAGCATGAGCGAACCGATGAGCCCTGTCAAAATATTGCTGAGCGCCTTTCCCGGACTGCCGGAAAGCGAAGCGCAGGAACTCATTCGGGCCAGCCAAATGCGCTCCTACCCGCCGGACACGGTCTTGTGCCACGAAGATGCTACCGAAACCACCTTCTACATCATCCTGGACGGCAAGGTCAAAGTGACCAAGGTCATGGACCCGGCAGACGGCGAGGTGCGCCTGCTCAAACACCTGGGGAAAGGCGATTTCTTCGGCGAGATGGCCCTGGTGCAGGAGGCGCCGCGGGCCGCAACGGTGACCACGCTCCTGCCGACGACGGTGCTGGAAATCCACAAGGAAGAATTCGAACAGCTCATGCACAGCAGCGTCAGCGTCTCACGCGCCATGGTCAAAGAAGTGGTGCGGCGGCTGCGCGAAAATGACGCTATGGCCATCGATGACTTGAGGCTGAAGGCAGACGAACTGGCGGCGGCCTACCAGCAGCTTGCTGAGCAGGAATTCGCCCGCCGGGAGTTCCTGACCACCATTGCTCACGAACTGCGCACGCCGCTAACTGCAGCCAGCGGCTTCCTTCAGATGATCGAGATGGGGCTGATGAGCGGCCGAGCGTTGGATAGCGAGGCGCAGCAAGCCGCAATCCGCACCGCCTCGCGGCACATCCAACAGATCATCACCCTGGTGAACGACATCCTGTTCATCCAGGAAATGGATTTGATCTTGCCCCGTTTCGAGCGGCTGGCTACGGATCAGTTGATCCTCTCGGTTATCGAGCGCAGCAAACCGCAGCAGGTCGAGAGCGAAGTCACCGTCGAAGCGACTCTGGCGCCGGACTTGCCGGCAATTTATGGCGACGCCAGGAGCCTGGAGCGCGCTTTGGGAGCAGTCCTGGATAACGCCATCAAGTTCAGCTATCCTGGCGGGGCCGTGCAGGTGATTGCAACGCGCGATGGCGATTGGGTGTGGACGGAAATCTGCGACTATGGGGTTGGAATCCCAGAGGAAGCGCAGGCGCGCATCTTCGACCGCTTCTTTCACATCGATCAACTCGAAGGGCGGGTGTTCCGTGGCCTGGGGTTAGGGCTTTCGATCGCCCGGCAGGTGATCGAACAACATCACGGATTGATCCAGGTACAGAGCAAGCTGAAAGAGGGCACAACGGTACGCGTCGGACTCAAAGCGGCACACGAAGGATAAACTATGAGGACTCAAGAGTACATCGAAATCGAAGAAAAATATGGCGCACATAATTATCACCCGCTTGATGTAGTGATCGAACGCGGGGAGGGCGTGTGGGTGTACGATGTGGACGGCAACCGTTATCTGGATTGCCTGAGCGCCTACTCGGCGCTCAACCAGGGGCACGTGCACCCACGCATCCTGGCAGCGTTGCTGGATCAGGCGCAGAAGGTCACCCTGACCTCGCGCGCTTTTCGCAACGACCAGCTTCCCTTGCTTTACCAGGAACTCTCGGAGATGACCGGCTACGAGATGGCGCTACCGATGAACAGCGGCGCCGAGGCAGTGGAAACGGCGCTGAAGCTGGCGCGTAAATGGGCCTATCAGGTGAAGGGCGTGCCGCGCTACCAGGCTGAGATCATCACCTTCGAGAACAACTTCCATGGGCGCACCATCTCGATCATCTCATTTTCCACCGAACCGGCCTATCGCAACGACTTTGGACCGTTCACGCCGGGCTTTGTCAGCGTGGCTTACGGCGACGCCCAGGCAGTCGAACGCGCCATCACCCCCAACACCGCGGCGATATCCGTCGAGCCGATCCAGGGCGAGGCGGGAGTGATCGTGCCGCCAGAGGGCTATCTGCGCGAACTGCGGCGCATCGCCGACCGCCACAATGTGTTGCTGATCGCCGATGAAATCCAAACCGGGCTGGGGCGCACCGGTAAGCTGTTCGCCTGCGACCACGAAGGCGTCCGCCCGGATATCATGGTAATCGGTAAGGCGCTCTCCGGCGGTTTCTACCCAGTCTCGGCGGTGCTGGCCGACCGCCCAATCATGGGCCTGTTCACGCCGGGCGAGCATGGCTCGACCTTTGGCGGCAATCCGCTGGGGGCCGCCGTGGCGCGGGCAGCGCTGCGCGTGTTGCGTGAGGAAAACCTGGCCGAAAACGCCGCCCACATGGGCGAATACTTTATGGAACAACTGGCCGAAATCCCCAGCCCACACGTCAAGGAAGTCCGCGGCAAGGGGTTATTGATCGGCGTTGAACTCAAACCAGAAGCGGGCGGAGCGCGCCGCTTCTGCGAGGCGCTCAAGGACCGCGGCATCCTGGCAAAGGAGACACGTCAAAACGTGATCCGCTTTGCGCCGCCGCTGATCATCGACCAAAATACGCTGGATTGGGCGCTGGTCCGTATTCGTCAGGTACTGTTAGCGCCTTGAAAGTGACCAACTCAAGCGCTTACGGCGCTCGCAAAGGGCGCCAGAAATAACCGCTGTTTCTACTTGTTCAGGCTATGGAGGCATAACGTATGAATATTGGAATCCCCAAAGAACGACGGGCGTTCGAATACCGGGTGGGGTTGTTCCCGGCAGGCGTGAGGATGCTGACCCAACTGGGGCACACTTGCTATGTCGAGCATGACGCCGGCCTGGGGTCAGGCTTTAGCGACCAGGAGTATATCCAGGCTGGGGCCAAAATCGCCTACACGCCGCACGAGGTATTTGGCAGGGCGGACCTGCTGCTCAAAGTGGCGCGGCCAACCCTGGAAGAGTTGGAATGGCTGCGGCCGGGCACCACCCTGGCGGGACTTCTGCACCTGGGATCGGCTCGGCACGATAAAATCGAAAAGTTGATCGAAAAAGAGATCACCGCTATCTCGTACGAGCAGATCACCTTGCCAGATGGCACCGTGCCGATCCGCAAGCCGCTGAGCCAGATCGGCGGTGTTCTGGCGGCGCAGATTGGGGCTACACTGCTGCAGAACAACCTGGGCGGCAAGGGCATCCTGATGGGCGGCATGCCTGGCGTGCCTCCTGCCGAGGTGGTCATCATCGGGGCGGGGATCGCCGGCACCTGCGCCGCAAAGGCCTTTGTCGGCATGGGTGCACACGTAACAGTGCTGGACACCAGTATCAATGCCCTGGAGATCATCCACGATATTCTCCCTTGCGCGGTGACCATGGTCTCCAACCCGATCAACCTGGAACGCGCCTGCGCTTACGCGGATATCGTCGTCGGCGCAGTCCTGGTGCCAGGCGAGCATCCACCGATCGTGGTGACGCGCGAGATGGTGCGAGCGATGAAACCGCGCTCGGTGATTATGGATATCAGCATCGACGAGGGCGGATGCGTCGAAACCTCGCGGCCAACGACCAACGAAAAGCCCACCTTCATTGAGGAGGGCATAATTCATTACTGTGTGCCCAACATGCCCAGTGTCGTGGCGCGCACCTCCACCTACGCCTTTTTGAACGCCGCCATGCCGTTCATCATCGAGTTGGTGACCAAAGGCATCGACCAGGCCATTGTCGAGAACCCGGCCATTGCCCACGGCGTCAGCACCTACCAGGGCAAAGTCCGACACATTTCCAGCCTCTCGCCACTGGCGCAGGCGGAGTAGACGATCATGGCCGATTACAACAAGCTTTATCAGTCTCGGGTGATCACTGCCGAAGAGGCGGTGCGCCACATTCAATCCGGCAACCGCATCTTCCTGACCGGAAACTGCTCGGTGCCACAGAAGGTCTTGGGGGCGCTGGTGAATTACGCGCCCAACCTGCACGATGTGGAAATCTGCCAGGCGCTGAGCATCGGTCCAGCGGATTACGTCAAGCCAGAGATGCAGGGGCATCTGCGGGTCAACACGATGTTCGTCAGCGCCAATGTGCGGCAAGCAGTGCACGAAGGCCGCGCCGACTTCACCCCCGTGCTGCTCTCCGAGTTTACCTTGCTGTTCAAGAACAAACACCTGCCCATTGACGTGGCGTTGATCCATGTCTCCCCGCCAGACGAGCACGGGTTTTGCAGCCTGGGGATCGAAGTGGGGCTGACCAAGTCGCCCGCCGAGTCGGCCAGGATCATCATCGCCGAAGTAAACCAGCAAATGCCGCGCACCCTGGGCGATTCGTTCATCCATCTTAGCCGCTTGAATTACATCGTGCCGGTGGATTATGAGCTGCCCGAGCTACTGATGACGGAGGGCGGCCCAGATGAGACCATCGATAAGATCGCTCAGCACATCGCTGAGTTGATCCCCGACGGCGCAACGATGCAAATGGGCATCGGGGCGATCCCCGATGCAGTGCTCAACTACCTCAAGGACAAAAAGGATCTGGGCATCCACACCGAGCTATTCTCGGATGGGGTGATCGAGTTGGTCGAGACGGGCGTGCTGACCGGCGCGCAGAAATCGATCCACCCTGGCAAAATGATCGCTGGCTTCATCATCGGCAGTCGCAGGCTGTACAAGTGGGTGGATGACAACCCGCTGATCGAACTGCACCCCACCGAATACGTCAACGATCCTTTCGTCATCGCCCAGAACACCAAGCAGGTGGCGATCAATTCGGCGCTGGAGATTGATCTGACCGGCCAGGTGTGCGCCGACAGCATTGGGCCGAAGATCTACAGTGGGGTCGGTGGACAGCTCGATTTCATCTACGGGGCGTCGCGCTCCAAAGGTGGCGTGCCGATCATCGCCCTGCCCAGCACCACCACCCTGCGGGATGGACGGGTGATCAGCCGCATCGTGGCAATGCTCAACCGCGGCGCCGGCGTTGTGACCACACGCAACCATGTGCATTACGTGGTCACCGAGTACGGCGTGGCCGACCTGTACGCCAAGAGCATCCGCCGCCGGGCCCAACAATTGATTGCCATCGCTCATCCAGATTTTCGTGATGAATTGACCCGCCAGGCGAAGGAACTGAACTATATCTAAAACCCTCAGGCTAAACCGCTGCTCCAGATGGCGCGCGTTGATCTCGCCGGCCATCTGGAGCGGATATTCGCAAACAGCGAGCGAAGGAAGGCAATATGGAACGTCGCGCCCGGATCGTCGCCACAATCGGACCTGCCAGCCAGGACGAGAGCATCTTGCAAGGGCTGGTCGAAGCCGGCATGGATGTCGCCCGGCTGAACTTCTCTCACGGCACGCACCAGGACCATGCCCTCGCGTATCACCGCCTGCGCGCCGTCTCCGAGCGTCTGAGCCAACCGATCACCATCCTGCAGGACCTTCAGGGCCCTAAAATTCGCGTCGGAGAGATCCAAAACGGCCAGGTGGAGCTGCACGCCGGCCAGCGCCTGACCCTTACCACCCAGAAAGTGCCGGGGGATGCGCAGCGGATCAGCGTGGATTTCGCCGGGCTGCCTCGAAGCGTCCAGCCAGGAGGGCGCATCTTGCTGGATGACGGCGCGCTGGAGCTTTCCGTGCTGGAAGTCGTCGGCGATCAGGTGGAGACCAGGGTGGTCACGGGCGGGACGCTCAAGCCGCATAAGGGCGTGAACCTGCCCTGGGCGAATTTGAAAATATCCACCTTGACGCACAAGGACGAGGCCGATCTGGAATTTGGGCTGAAGTTGGGGGTGGATGCCGTGGCGGTCTCCTTCGTGCGCAGCGCAGAGAACATTCAGGTGGTGCGCCGCAAGATCGAAAAACTGGCGCCAGGGCGGTCGAACATCCCGATCATCGCCAAGCTGGAGCGCCCCGAAGCGCTGGCGAACCTGGATGCGATCATCGAAGCGTCGGATGGGGTGATGGTGGCGCGCGGCGACCTGGGGGTAGAAATGTCGCCGGAGACGGTGCCCATCGCCCAAAAGCGCATCATCCAGAGCGCCAACCAGCGCGCTCGCATCGTGATCACCGCCACACAGATGCTCGAGTCGATGATCCACAATCCCCGACCGACGCGGGCGGAGGCCTCGGACGTGGCCAACGCCATCTTCGACGGCACCGACGCGGTGATGCTCTCCGGCGAGACGGCAGCGGGCAAGTATCCGTTGCAGGTGGTGCAGACGATGCACGCCATCGTCTGCCAGGCGGAGAACCATCTGCCGGAATGGGGGCGCTGGGGCGGGATGCCCGAGCCGGGGCACTGCGATGATGACACTTACTTCACATCACGCGCGGCGCGCGACCTGGCGCGGGATCGCAACGTGGCCGCCCTGGCGGTGTTCACCGAAAGCGGGCGTTCGGCGCGCCTGCTCTCCAAGCAGCGCCCACAGGTGCCCATCCTGGCGTTCACGCCGGAGATCGACACCTACCGTCGGCTCAACCTGCTGTGGGGCGTGACGCCGCACTTCGTACCGCGGGTGGATACCATTGAGGAGATGCTGCGGGTGGTAGAAGAGGCCATGCTTTCCAGAGGCAGCATCCAGCCTGGGCAGCAGGTGGTGCTGATCTGCGGCTACCCGATCACTGCCAACCGACCGACCAACCTGGCGATGTTGCACACGGTTGGAGCAAGGCAGTAAAAAGCTATCGCAGCTCCGCAGCCCCCAAGCACGCCGCTCTTGACGAACGAGAACGCCGGGCTAATATAGAGTTAATGGCCAGCAAGAATGTTCGTACAGGATTGCGCTAAGCATCAGGCAACCAAGAGTTAGGTTGCTGCAGCCAAGGGTAAACTATGGCAACGGGCCTTCCATGTAAGCAAGGACCTGTATAGGCTGACCCAGGAGCTGAAACTTTTCAGCACGACTGTTTAAAATCGAGAACTGCGCCAGTCAAATACGCCTTGACAGGCTGGCTCTATTGTGTATAATTCGTTTAGTATTTACTAAACGTTCTATACACACAGGAGGTGTCTATGACCGACGACCTGTTCCGGGCGCGAGGGCAATTCCTGCAGGGCCTCAGCCGCATCAGCGAGTTTTGGGGCTTTCCCAAGGCAATGGGCGCAATCTACGGCGCGCTGTATCTCTCCCCCCACCCGCTGTCACTGGATGAACTGGTAGAGCAGGTGGGAGTCACCAAGGGCGCGGTGAGCACCAATGTGCGCGCCCTGGAGCGCCTGGGGATGGTACACAAGCACATCCTGGTGGGCGAACGCAAGGATTATTACACGGCCGAGACGGATTTCTGGAAGATCGTCAAGGGCATCCTGCGCGAGCGGGAGAAAAGCGAGTTTGACCACGCTCTGCGCATGGTAAGCGACAGCCTGGAGATGGTCGAGGCCGCCCAGGTCGAACCGGAGCAGGCCGAACTGGCGCGCTTTTATCAGAAGCGTCTGGGGGCAATGCAGAGCTTCTTCCGCTCCCTCGATAACCTGGTGGCAACGCTGCTGGCGCTGGATGAGTTGCGAGCTGGGGCGTTGGAAAAATTATTGGGGCTGCGCAAGAACGGTGAAATGTAGTGAACTATCATCTTGGAGGTGAGACACATGGACGCAGTTACCGGCGCATTCGGTTATACAGGCAAATACATCACCCGCCTGCTGCTGGCGCGGGGAAGAGAGGTGATCACCCTGACCGGTCATCCCCACCGCCCCAACGAGTTCGGCGACAGGGTCAGGGCTTTTCCATACCACTTCGACCGGCCACAGGAATTAGCGAAATGCTTGCAAGGTGTGGAGACGCTGTATAACACTTATTGGGTGCGCTTCAACCACGGCGCGACCACCTTCGCCAGCGCGGTGCAGAACACCCGGGCGTTGTTCCGGGCGGCAAAGCAGGCTGGCGTGCGGCGCATCGTGCACACCAGCATCACCAACCCCTCCCTGGACTCGCCGCTGCCCTATTTTCGCGGCAAGGCTGAACTGGAAAAGGATTTGCAGGAACTGGGGGTGTCTTACGCCATCCTGCGGCCTACAGTGCTGTTCGGGCCGGAAGACATTTTGATCAACAACATCGCCTATCTGGTGCGTCGGTTCCCCTTCTTCGCCATCCCTGGCGATGGAGAATATCGCCTGCAGCCGATCTTCGTGGAGGATTACGCCCATCTAGCGGTGGAGCTGGGATCGGGCGAAGAAAATTGCCTGCTAGACGCAGTGGGGCCGGATATCTTCACCTTTAACCAACTGGTGGCGCTGATCGCCGAGAGCCTGCATCGGCGACCCCGGCTGGTACACCTGCCGCCTTCGCTCGTGCTGCCGCTCTCAGGGGTCATCGGCTGGTGGATGGAGGACGTTACTCTGACCTGGGACGAATACCGCGGCCTCAGCGCCGGGTTATTGGTGTCTGCGCAGGCCCCAACTGGCTGCACCCGCCTTAGCGACTGGCTGGCGGCAAACGCCCAGCAGGTCGGGGGGCAATACGCCTCGGAGCTAGAGCGGCATTATCGCACCTGACGCTTGACGCCCAACAAGCCAACGTCATCTATCCCCGGAGGTAATTTTCCGCTTAGCGGTCGGCGTCAGGATTATAATACCTACCGAGGAGAGCGAATTTGCCCGAATCGATGGCTTATCTCCCTGGTCATTATCCCGAACATGCAGGGCCGTTGGCGCGCTTTTTGCCGCCGATTCCTGAAGGGGTCGGCGCAGCCTGGCTGCGCCAGCGGCTGCCCATCGGCGCGTGGGTGCTGGAGCCGTTCGGCGCCGCCCCCTGGCTGGCAGTCGAAGCCGCGCGGGCGGGTTATCGCGTGCTGGCTGCGGTCAACAACCCTATTGCCCGCTTCCTTCTCGAACTGTACGCCGACCCTCCCACCGAGAGTGAACTGCGCAGCGCGCTGGCGGACCTGGCCGTTTCCCAAAAAGCCGGGGAGCGCATCGAACCCTTACTGCGAGAGCTTTACCGCAGCGAGTGCGCCGAATGCCATCAGCCCGTGGAGGTCGAGGCGTTTATCTGGGAGCGCCAGGCCAACGCGCCGACCAGCCTGCTCTACCGCTGCTCGAGCTGCAAAGAAGACTACGAGCGCCTGGCATCCGCCCAAGACGCCGCCCGCGCCCAGCGTTACGCCGCAGGTGAATTGCACCGGGCGCGGGCGCTGGAGCGCGTCACCCCGCTGGACGATCCCGATCGGGCATATGCCGAGGAGGCGCTGGCAAT
This sequence comes from uncultured Anaerolinea sp., assembly GCA_964503145.1. Classification (GTDB taxonomy): domain Bacteria; phylum Chloroflexota; class Anaerolineae; order Anaerolineales; family UBA4823; genus RBG-16-57-11. The sequence goes on from CAZCYV010000001.1 coordinate 371,821, forward strand.
GTACCTGCCGCGGACGTTGTACGCCCTGGTGACATTGGTCAACAAGCTGGATAGCTTCCCAACACCGCGCCGCAGATGCCTGGCAGCGCTGCTGCTGGCGGCTTTCGATCAGACCAACGTGCTATGGTCGCACCCGCCTGCCCGTCTGCGCCCGCGCCAGCTCACCACGCCGCCGCGCTTCCTGGAGAGGAACGTCTGGCTGGCGTTGGAGGGAGCGGTAGAAAGCTGGGCCGCCAGCCTGCGCGCCTTCGCTCCCCTGCACATCTCCCAATGGCCCAATCTACCCCCTGAAAGTGGCGGCGTGTGCCTCTTCGAGGGCCGACTGAAAGACCTGGCCGAGCAGGCGCGGCGAGGCGAAGGGCCTTCTATCGCTTTCGGCGCTGTGCTGACCGCCTTGCCCCGCCCGAACCAGGCCTTTTGGACGCTTTCGGCGTTGTGGGCCGGATGGTTGTGGGGTCATACGGCGACGGCCTCGTTCAAGAGCGTGTTGCACCGTCGGCGCTACGACTGGGAATGGCACACCGAGGCGCTCCATTCTGCTATGCGCAATCTGGCATCCCTGATTCCTCCGCAGACGCCCATCCTGGGGCTGGTCAGCGAGGCCGAGCCGGGGTTGCTCAGCGCGGCGCTCCTGGCCGCCGAACTGGCCGGCTTCGATCTGCAAGACCTGGCCCTGCGCGCCGAGGAACGGCTGGCTCAGGCTCTGTGGAAGCGCGCCGCATCCGAAGCTGCGGAGCGCCGCGCCCCAGCCGCGACGCAGTTGCAAAACCTGGTTGGCGACGTTCAGGCGGCAGCTCGAGAGCACCTGCGCCAGATTGGTGAACCAATCGGCTACCTGCAATTGCACGCAGCGACGCTGTGCGCGCTGGCGCAATCGCATCGCCTGCTGACGGCCGAGAAACCAGACGCCTCGCCAGCCGAGCGTTTCAAGCAACTTGGCGCAGCACTGGAAGAAGCGTTCATCCAGCCCAACGCTTTCAGCCGCTATGGCGGGAGCAGCCGGGCGCTGGAGACAGGCTGGTGGTGGCTACCTGAAGAACCTTCTCAACGCCGCACCGCGCCGATAGAAGCAGCAACGCCCCCGCTCAACGAGCGCGTCGAGATGGAGTTGGTGCGTTATCTGCAGAAAAATCCAGGATGTTCTTCAGAGCAGGTAGATCAAGCCCTGTGCGCAATCTTTACCGGCTTGCTGACCCCCAGCCGCGAACTGATCCTGGAATGCCTGGAGTCTTATGGGGAAATTCTGCCCCCGGATGGGCCGGGCTGGCAGCTTCGCTCGGAAGACGCCCCGGCGGCCCGACGGGCAGATCTGGAAAAGATGTACGCCCTGTTATCCAGGCTGGGGACACGCCTTGGGTATCAGGTGGGGATGGCGACGACAGGCGCGGGCCGCTCCTACGTGATCTGGAATGAACCCGGAGGGCGGCCGGCAGGCATCGCGTTCGCCATCGCCACCGCCATGCTGGCCAGCATCGTCTTCGGCCAGCCGGCGCAAGACCTGCCGGCTTTGCGGATGATCATCCTGCCCGGCGGACGCGCCCGGCTGGTGGAGTACAAACTCAGCCGAGACCCGCGCCTGCGCAGCGCCATCCAGGAAGGATGGCGGCTGATCAAGTTTCGCCACCTGCGGCGGCTGGCAGACGACTTAAGCCTGAACCGAGAAAATTTGGAGAAGCTGCTCGACCAGGACCCCCTGGCCAATCGGGACCCGCAAATGCCCTTGCTTTAGCCGCCCTCGCTCAGGGAGCATTGGTGGCCTTTGGGAATCGGACCGCCGAGGTCCCAGGCTCTGGCGTGGGCGTGGGCGTCTCGGTTGGCGGCAGAGTCGGGGTAGGCGTGAATGTGGGCAAGGGCGTGACCGTCGGCGTCGGGGTCGGAGTCGGCGTGGGGGTGGGCACCTGCATGTTCAGGCGCACCAAACGCTCAGCATAAGCGCCTTCGGGCCCCTGCAGATACAGGCGCAGGGTGACAATGCCCGGCGGGAAGTTGCTCACGTCCCAACTGGCAATGATGTCGGGTTGGGTGATGCGGTTGCGGCCTTGAGCCAACACTTCCCATTCCACGGGCTTCTGTCCAAACCCATAATCCAGACGCCAGAATTCGATATCCTGGGGCGCGTTGATCAACGCATAGACGTTGACCAGCATGTCCTGAATGGTATCGCCATCCTTGGGGTAGGCGATGATCAACGTAGGCTGCGGATCGCTGGCCGTACATTCACGATTGGGGGCAAAAACCACCGGGCGAGGAAAGCCCATCGCCGCCGCCCAGGCCTGGCCCTGCCCATCGCGGCGGATCCAGCGCCGCGCTGAAGGATCGCTGACGTTCAACACGAATTTCTCTTCGTTGAACTCCGAGCAAAAGCTGGAAGCGCGCAGGCCGGTCCAGGTGTCGATGAGCACACGTTGCCACAAATCTTCGCTCGCCGGCAGCGGCGGTTGGTCGATGGCAAACAACTCGCTGCGCTGCCGCGGGCACCACTCGGAGGGCGAAGTGCCCGACTCGGCGCAGATGACGCGCTCCACGATGCCGGGCGGGGCGACGAACTGGCTGGGGTTGCCGCCGGTCAGTTTGGGGACTGCGGCTGTCATCACCCGGTTCCAGATAGGCGCTGCGCCGCTCAGCCCGGTGGTGTTGCGCATTGGAGTGTAGTCAGCGTTGCCAATCCATACTCCTACTGCCAAATCAGGGTTGTAACCAATCGTCCAGTTATCGCGAAAATCGTTGGTTGTGCCGGTTTTGGCCGCCGCGGGGAAAGGCAGGTTCAGCGGCGAGTTGGCGCCAAAGGCCGGGGTGCGGGCGCGGTTATCCGAGAGGATCGAAGTGATCAGGTAGGCGTGCTCAGCGCGGATCACCTGCTCCCCTTCGACAGGTTTGTATTCATAGACCGTGTTACCGTTGTGGTCGAGGATGCGCAGGATCGCCACTGGCGGGATGCGCCGGCCGTTGTTCGCCATGGTCGAAAAGGCCGAGGTCAGATCGAGCAAGCTGACTTCCCCACCACCGAGAGTCAGCGACAGGCCGTAATCATCCCGATCCAATGTCGTGATGCCCATCCGCCGCGCAAAAGCGATCAGCCCATCTTCGCCAGGGACGTTCGGGTCGTCATAAATGCCCACAAACTGCAAGGTCTTGACTGCTGGTATGTTGTATGAATTGGCCAGGGCTTCTCGCACGGTGACAGGCCCGTGGAAGCGGCCGTCATAGTTCGCCGGTTGATAAGGCGGGCGCGGGTCGTCTGGCCGGCCAGAGGGCGGGAAATCGGTGGGCACATCCCAGATCAGCGTCGCCGGGGTCCAGCCCTTCTCGAACGCCGCCAGATAAGTCAGCGGCTTAATCGCCGAGCCAGGCTGGCGCGGACTGACAGCCATGTTGACCTGACCATCGATGTCGTCGTTATAGAAATCCGCCGAGCCGACCATCGCCAGGATTTCCCCAGTGGAAGGCCGAATGGCAACCAGAGCGCCATTGCGGGCGTTCTGCGCCGCCATGGTTTGCACCTGATCGCTGACCGCTTTCTGGGCAAGCTCTTGCAGTTCGGGATCGATGGTGGTGTAAACGCTGTACCCCAGGCGGTAAATCGTCTGTGGATCGTACTGCGCTTCCAGCCAGGCGCGCACATAGTTCACCCAATGCGGGTAGCGCATTTGAGCCACCGGCGCCTTGAATGGATATTCCCTGATCTCGTTGACCGCTTTGGTCGCCGAGAGCACATCGACACAGATGCGCTGCGGGGCATTGCTGACCTCAATGCAATTCTGCTCCTGGCTGAGTTCATACATCAGAGAGAGCACGTCACGATGGCGGCTGAACGCGGCCTCGGGATTGGTGTAAACATCGTACACCGCCGGGGCCTGCGGCAGGCCTGCCAGGAAGGACGCCTGAGCCAGGGTGAGTTTATCGGCAGTGGTGTTAAAATACGTCTCCGCTGCAGCTTCGACCCCGTAAGACAGATTGCCGTAATTGTTCTCGTTCAGATAAATTTCCAGAATCTCGTCTTTGGAATAGCGGCGGGTGATTTCAGCAGCCAGGATAGCCTCGCGTAGCTTGCGGGTGTATGTCTGCTCGCGTCGCTCCTCCGGAGAAAGCAGCAGAGAACGCGCCAGTTGTTGCGTAATCGTGGAAGCGCCGGAGACTGTCTCGCCGCTCTGATAGTTCTGGATGAACGCCCGCAGGATGGCGAAGACGTCGAAACCGGGATGGCTGTAAAAGCCCTTATCTTCGGTGGCAATGGTAGCTGCCACCATGTAGGGAGAGATCTTAGAGAGAGGAACGTAAGTTCGCCGACCGGCGTTGGGATCCACAATTTCGTACAGCGCGTTGCCGTTACGGTCAAAGATGCGCAAGGTTTCGAACTGCGAGGCGCGCTGGCGCAGGTCTGCGATATCCGGCAAGGTGCGCGCAATGCGATAGTATTGCAAGAAAAGGAGCGATACGCCGCAGAAAGCCACGATGACCAGGGCAAAAAGCCCGGCAAAGACGGCGCGCAACAGACAACCCAAACTGTCCCGCCAGGTTCGAGACGGCCTGGCAGGGACGACGGGCGCCTGCGGGCGCGCCGGGCGGACGGCTGGCGCCGGCCTTTTTCGGCGAGGACTTTGAGCAGCGGCAGGCGCTTGCGGCGCAGGCGCGGCAGGGCGCGACGCAGGCCTGGAGGCATAAGCCGGGGCAGACGCACTCGTAGCTTGATGATCCTTCTGGGGCGCTGGCCGCGACGGCGGCAAAGCTTCCCGGCCTCCAGGTGTGGGAGGAGGAGAAGCCCGGTACGCGCCCGGGCTTGCGCGGCCAGGCGAGCGGGGAGTGTAGGGCGTTGTCGCCGGCAGCGGGGGCCTGGGTGATGGCTGGGCGGGCAAGGGTTGAGCGGGCGGCGCTTGAGGGGGAGACGGCCGAGCAGCCTGCTCCCTGCCGCCGAATGGCGGCGGCGGAATGGGAGGCTGCGTCAGGCGCAACGGGGCCGTATCTTCTTCTTCCGGCGGCGGCTCATCCAGCACGGGCGTTTCTTGAGGCGGGGTCGTCTGACCGTCTGCTCCAAGAGGCGCACCTGAGCCATCCGGCGCCTCGGACGTGTTATCGGCCATCCCCTCCAACTCGGATTGGGCAGCATCGTCACCCGATGATGGGGGCGTGACGCTGGCGGCGTCCTCGCCTTCTTCCGTGTTTATCAACAGGCGTCTGAAGCGCTGACGTGGATCTTCTGCGTCTTGCATCTTATGCCGGACGGGAGGCAATCAATACCGTCCAGTACCCTTTCATCACAACTTCATCCCTCTGGTTGACGACAGATACTTCGATCATCACAGAACCCCCTCCGATCCGGCGCAAATCCTTGGTCTCTTTGACTTCGAGCACCACATGCACGGTATCCCCGATGAACACCGGCTTGATGAATTTCCATTCGTTGATTTCACGGAAGGCCAGCACAGTACCTTCCATGACACCGGTCTGCATCGCCAGGCCAGAGGCAATCGAAGTAACCAGCAGGCCATGAGCCACACGCTGTCCAAATGGCGAACCCGCACTATACACTGCATCCACGTGAATCTGGTTATAGTCGCCTGAGATACCGGCAAAGTTGACGATATCGGCTTCTGTGATGGTGCGTCCCGCAGTGACGATGCGCTGCCCAACTTGAAATTCGTCGAAGTACATCCCACGCGGCCCAGCAGGAATAGGGCTCATAGCTACCTCCGGTCAATGTTTGCCAAATATGGTAAATTCTAGCACAAAATACGGTTAAAATTCAGCTATGCGAGAGTGGCAACTCAAGGCTGGCAATCCGCTGACGCTGACGCTGGCCAACGACGTCCGTCTGGGCCCCACCGACTACTGCGATGACCACATCTGGGAGCTATCGCTGAGCGGCGGTGATCCCCCAGCCCTGGCAGCAACGACTTCTTACGGGCTGCGTGCTCGCTCCATGCGCATCTTCCCGCGCTTCACCCTGGGGGAAATCACCCTGACCGATCCCAATGATTTCGCCCAGCCGCCGATCGTGCGCCAGATATTTCCAAACTTCATCTTGCTCACTTTCTCGCCTTTCCCGGATCTGGACGTTACCGCTGAATATTGGGTTCCCCAACCCCATACCCTGGCTGGCCGAGTGCAAATTACCCACACTGGACACAAAGAATGTAAATTGTCCTTCGAAATCGCTGCGCGCCTGGCGCCCACCGAAGGCCAGCGTATGGCGCCTTTCGAAATGCAGGCCGCCACCATTCTGAGCGGGCTGAGCGGCGGCCTTGCGCCAGTGTTGTTCATGACCGGAGGCGCTAAGGCTGGCGCGGGGCCTTACCCTTCCCTGGCATTGAAGATGGAACTAAGCCCTGGCGAGACGCGCCAGATCATCTGGGTGCAGGCTGCATTGACTGACCGAGAGGCGTCTTTTGATCTGGCGCGCGCGATTGGCGCATCTAAGTGGGAGGCAGAGCGCACGCGCCTGGAACTGTTGAACAGCAGTCTGGTGGAAGTTTACACCGGCGAAGCGGACTGGGATGCGACATTTCTGCTGGCTCAGAAGCAGGCGCTCCATCTGATGGTTGGTCCTACCTCCCACTTGCCCCATCCATCCTTCGTCTTGAGCCGCCAGCCTGATCAAGGATACTCGCCACGCGGTGATGGCAGCGATTATGATCATCTGTGGAATGGGCAATCGCCGCTGGAATCCCTATACCTTGTGGACCTCTTGCTACCGTCCGCTCCGGAATTGGCGCAGGGTCTGGTTCGTAATTTTCTGGCGGTGCAAACCGAGGATGGCTTCATTGACTGGAAACCCGGGCTGGGGGGCCAGCGGAGCAAAATTCTGGCTACGCCGGCCCTCGCCGCCCTGGTATGGCGGATCTACGAAACCACAGAGCAGGCTAGCTTTCTGGAAGAGACCTTCGATGCTCTCATGAAGTTCAATCGACTCTGGTTCAGCCGCGACCATGACCGCGATGGCGACGGTATCCCCGAATGGGATCACCCGTTACAGGCAGGCAACGACGATCATCCAATCTACTCTCAATGGCACGACTGGTCGCAGGGCGTCGACATCTCGACCGCCGAAAGCCCAGCGTTGTGTTCCTTTTTGTACCAAGAGTGCACCACACTGGCGCGCATTGCGCGTCTCCTTGGCCGTACGGAAGCGATCCCCAACCTGGAGGCCACAGCCGAACAGCTCAAATCGGCTGCCGAGAAAGCCTGGAACGAGGTGACGGCAAGTTACTATGATTGGGATCGCGATACCCATTTCAATACACATGGCGAACTTCTGGCCAGTGGCAACGGTTCAGGCGACCTGATCCTGCGGCGGGAGTTCCCCGAGCCGGTGCGGCTGCTCATCAATATTCATACCGACGCCGCAGTAAGGCGTCACCCACTGATCTTCGTCCATGGCAAGGGCGCCACAGGCAACCGACGCGTGGAGCGTCTGCAGGATGAGCAATTCCGCTGGACGCCGGGGCACGGCAGATTGACAGGCCGCTATGTCTATAAAAGCCTGGAGCGCATTGAGATTCACGGATTGGAAGAAGAGGATCAGATCGAGATTTCCAGCGTAGGATACGATTTTCAGGATGCCAGCGCGTTGTTGCCCCTCTGGGCAGAAATCCCATCAACGGAACGCGCTCAAAAGCTGGTGGAAGACACGTTGATGAACGCGCAACGCTTCTGGAGGCCATACGGCGTCGTTGCCTGTCCTCAACCGCCAGATGGCGATGAGGCAGGTATTTGCTCCAGCATCAACCTGCTCTGGAATTGTTTAATCGGCGAGGGGCTGGTGAAATATGGTTTCCTGGAACAGGCTGCTGAACTGATGGCGCGTTTGATGAAGGGCATTATCCAAAATTTGAAAGGCGAAGGAGCTTTCCGCCAACAGTACCACGCCGAAAGCGGCCAGGGGCTGGGTGAGCGGAATGCGTTACAGGGCCTGGCTCCGTTAGGGCTGTTCATGGAAATTCTGGGAGTGCGCCTGATCTCGTCGCAACGGGTCGCTCTCAGCGGAACCAACCCATTTCCCTGGCCAGTTACGGTAAAATATCGGGGACTGACGGTGCTGCGACAGAAAGAAAAAAGCGTTGTCATCTTCCCCGATGGACAGGCGGTGACGGTTACCGACCCGACGCCGCGGATCGTCTCGCTGGAATAGGCCCGTTCAACAGGACAAACCTCTGGAGCAACCGAGTGAGAGGAGGCCGGACTGATGAAAATCAATCGCTTGATGGCGGTCGTTTTGCAAAGCCAGGATGTCGATAGCGCAATCGAAGGTCTGACCAAAGCCGGACTCAAGGTTACGATTTTGTCCAGCACAGGCGTATTTTTGGGCAGCCGAAACACCACATTGCTCATTGGCCTGTCGGCAGGCCAGGAAGCTGAGGCAGTGCGAATACTCAGCGAGACGTGCCGGCGCAGAGTGGAATATGTGGCGACTCCCCTGGAGGGAGCCCCCTTTCACTTGCCTTTGACCACCCCCGTGACTGTCGGTGGGGCGACGGTTTTTACGCTCAAAGTGGAACGCTACGAGGTGATCCGATGAAGCTGATTATCACAGTGATTAGCGACAACGATAATGACCCTGTTACTACGGCGCTCATTACCGCTGGCTTTCGGGTAACGCGCGTGGCTTCCACGGGCGGTTTTTTCCGGCGTGGATCAAGCACTCTGATGATCGGCGTCAGCGATGAAAAAGTGGATGAAGCAATCGATGTCATCCGCAACAGCGTCTCTCCCGCTCAAGAAGCAGGTATGAAGCGCGCCACGCTTTTTGTACTCAATGTGGAGCACTTTGTACAAATTTAAGCCGGGGCAGCCGGAAGTTCTGGTTTACTCGTGAAACTCTTCAACCTGGTACGTCTGAACGCGCAGCTTCTTTCTGCGCCACAGATCCTCTGGCGCCCCCATCTTGTAGCATAAATGATCCAGAAAAGTAGGCGCATCGGGCAATTTTTCCCAGACCTGGGGGAGAAATGTGGCGCGCAGGCGCCCATCAATTAGGGTCACACCGTCAACCCCAGGCCGCAAGCGCGCCAGCAAATCTTCCGGCGATGTGTAATCCAACTCTTGTGGCAAAGTCAGCCGAGAGATTTCGATTTTGATCTCTGGCAATTCAGCCGGCTGAACCGGCGGGAAGCGATAGTCCTGCAAGGCAGCGGCGATTGCATGTTCACGAACATCCTCCGCCAGCGGCTGATATGGCTCCAGAGCGCCAACACAGCCGCGAAGTTTTCCCTGGCGAGTAAGGGTGACAAAACTGGCGCCGGGCTGGCGCAGTGCTGGCGGCAAGGATTGCAAGTCCAGAGGCGGCAACACTTCGCCGCGCACCCCGGCTTCCAACGCCTGACGAGCCAGCTTTAGCAGCAGCGAACGCTCAGCAGGAGAAAGGGGTTCCAGGGACATGGCAGCCCTCCCGGGTGATCACCTCGTACGAGCGACAAAAGTTATGGCTATCGTCATTCGACGTCGTCGCTATGCAAACGATGATACCTACGATTGTAGTAGATCAAAGGCGCATCCGCTTCCTCTACTTGCAGCGCAACCACCTGACCGATGAACAAGGTATGATCGCCAACATCATGGGCAGCGACAACAGTGCAATCCAGGAATGAAAGCCCACCGCGCAGGAACGGCGCGCCGGTGCGCAGCGTGAAGGTTTCCAGGCCTGCAAAACGATCCTGGTTTTCGGCGATTCTTCCAGCGAAGCGCTCCGAAATCTCGCGCTGATTCTGGTTGAGCAGCGTCACACCAAACACACCGGATCGGCTGACCAGGTGATGGGTGCGGGTATCTTTCGATAGCGAAATCAGCACCAGCGGCGGTTCCAGGGAAATTGAAGTGAAAGAGCTGACCGTCATCCCGTGTTGCATGCCATCATAGAACGTGCTGACCACCGTCACCCCGGTCGCCCATTGGCGCATTGCTGCGCGCATTGCATCCGGACTAACCGCTAAATTTTCGAGTTTCAAATCACTGCCTCATCAAAAAAGTTCAGTTCAAGTCGAGGAAGTAGAGAAATCGCTCAGCGCCCAACGAAAAGGCGTCACCTCCAGCAACGCTCGATCTTGATCCTCCAATCACTCATCATACTTTTCAGTATGTGCGGCGTCAAGAGGGTTTCGGTAGAATAGGCAAGATTGACCAGACAATTACGTCATTTACCTGTTATACTTAATAGCCAATCTATGAGGTGAACTGATGGATCGCCAGCTACTCGACCCGGGGGTGGGGTAGCTGACGCTCCCTGAGTTCCAGGAGCAGAAACCATGCACTCAATGAGCCAGGGAGACGAAGCGAGCGAAACTCCCCAGGATTTTGCCCGACGATTGGGTTTGCCGTTCAAGCGTTATTCTTTGTTGGCGCGCGCCCTCACCCATCGTTCTTATCTGAACGAACATCCAGACGAGGCGTTGGAAGACAACGAGCGCCTGGAGTTCCTGGGCGACGCCGTGTTGGATTTTCTGGTTGGTTCCTGGCTTTACAACCGTTTTCCCGAAATGCGCGAAGGCGACCTGACCCGGCTGCGCTCGGCTTTGGTGCGAACTGAGCAACTGGCCGAATTCGCTAACCAGATGCAATTTGGACCGGCTATGCGGCTGGGGCGCGGCGAAGGTCAAGGGGGCGGGCGCCAACGCCTGGCGCTGTTGTGCGCAACCTTCGAAGCTGTAGTCGGAGCGCTGTACATCGACAGCGGACTGGAGGCGGTGTCAAACTTCATCGATCCGCTGTTGGAACCAGCCGCAGAAAAAATCCTCTCTAACAATCAGGATCGTGACCCAAAGAGCATGCTTCAAGAGCGCATCCAGGCGCGAGGATTCGCGCCGCCAATCTATCGCACCGTGGCCACTCATGGACCAGAGCACTTAAAGACTTTTGATGTGGAAGTGCTGGTGGACGGCGAAGTTTATGGCTTTGGCAGCGGGCCGAGCAAGCAAGCTGCGGCAAAGGAGGCGGCTCGCGCGGCCCTGGAGCGACTCGATCAGGAGCCTGATGATTTAGCCGAATCATCGCCTATCTCTGCCGTCGAGAGCGAAAATCATGCCTCACAGTCCTGACATCTCCCGCAGCGGTAAAGCCATCGAATGCCCAGGCTGTTAAAATCCCTCGAACTCCACGGCTATAAGACCTTTGCCAACCGCACCCTGTTCGAATTTGCCGAACAGGTGACGGCGATCGTCGGACCAAATGGAAGCGGCAAATCGAACATTGCCGATAGCCTGCGTTGGGTCCTGGGTGAGCAATCCTATGGGCTATTGCGAGCCAAGAAAACCGAGGATATGATCTTCTCCGGCTCGGAAAACCGCCCCCGCGCCGGTCTGGCGTCTGCAACGATCACCTTCGACAACAGCGAGGGCTGGTTGCCGATCGACTTCAGTGAGGTGTCGATCACCCGACGCGCCCACCGCGATGGCCTCAATGAATACCTGATCAACGGTCAGCGCGTCCGGTTGAAAGACGTGAGCGAGTTGCTGGCGCAATCAGGCCTGGCGGAGCGAACCTACACTGTGATCGGGCAAGGTCTGGTGGATGCAGCGCTCTCGCTCCGGGCGGATGAGCGACGACGCCTGTTCGAGGAAGCCGCTGGGATCGGTCTGCACCGCGCCCGCCGAGAGGAAGCCCTGCGCCGCCTGGAAGCTACCCGACGCAACCTGGAGCGGGTGCAGGACATTTTGGCCGAACTCAAACCCCGCCTCTCCAGCCTGGAGCGCCAGGCGCGGCGGGCGCAAGAGTACGAACAACTGCGCGCCGACTTACAAGTTATGCTGCGCGAGTGGTATGGTTATCACTGGCACACCGCGCAGTTCGAACTGGCGGAAGCACGCAAGGCTCTGCTGACGCAAGAAAAACATCTGGAGCAGGCGCGCAGCGAGCAACAAGAGGTGGAGCAGCGCCTGGCCAAGTTGCGCCAGCGACTCGGTCAGGCGCGCGCCGACCTGAACCTGTGGCACAAGGAACTGGCTGAACTCCACAGCCAGCGCGAAGAGATCAGCCGTGAACTGGCGGTCTCCGAAGAGCGACAACGATCACTGCTCGAGCAACAGGCGGAGATACAACGGGAGCGGAGTCGGCTGGAGGAAGAGCTAAGCACCCGGCGAGACATACTAACAGACTCCCTTCAGGAGGTGGAGCAACTGCAACTGGAACTGGAGGAAGCCAGCAGCCAGTTAGAGAAGGCGCGCCATACGTTCCTCGCCCGCCAGCAAGAGCGCCAGCAATTCGAGGGGTTCATTCAGGGCATTCGACAGCAAGTTTCAGACCTGAGCATCCGCCAGGGTCAATTGCAAGCCCGCCTGGCAGAAAGCCAGGCGCAGGCCGAGCGCGCTCAAAAAGCGCTGGAAATGGCCACCCAAGGACAGGCGAAAGCCGAGCAAGAACGCCAGGCGATGCAATCTCGTTTGAAAGATGCGCTGCAGGCCGTTCAGCAGGCAGAGCAGGCGCAAAAAGCACTCGAAGAGAAGGCACTGGCGCAGCGCCAACGGGTTGAAGCGGAAGACCTGGCGCGCAGACAAGCGATAGAGGCGCGCGGCCAACTGGCGACCGAATTGGCGCAGGTGAAAGCGCAACTAGATGTGCTGGATCAGGCAGAAGCCAGCCTCAGTGGATACACCGCCGGAGCGCGCGCTCTGCTCCAGGCTGCCCGTCAGCAGAGGCTGACGGGGGCGCGCGGCGCACTAAGTAACTTCCTGGAAGCGCCGGCCGAATTAGAACGGGCTATTGCGGCCGCGCTAGGCGAATTCCTGCAAGCAGTCGTTCTGGAAAATGAGCCTGATACCGCTCTGGATTTGCTTCAAGCGCAGCCGGGGCGAGGGGTTCTGTTGCCGATGCCGCTTATAGCCAAAACTTCTGGCAGTCGCCCTGTCGTCGAACAACGCGACGGGATTCTGGGCATCGCCTCCGAACTGGTCAGTGCGCCGCCTGAACTCCGCCCGGCGCTGAATGTGTTGCTCGGTCAGGTGATTGTGGTGCGCGATCGATCTACTGCACAACGGGTCATCGCTAAACAGCCAGCCGGTGTGCGCGCCGTGACGCTCAGCGGCGAAGTGTACTACGCCGATGGACCAGTCTCTGGCGGTGGAGGCGAGGACGAGACTGCACAGCAAACCTTGCTGGGGCGCAGCCGACAGCGAAAGGAACTGCTCGAGGCGCGCCGCCGCTTGGAGGCGCAACTCGCTTCACTGGAGGAGCGCATCCAGGCACTGGAGGCGAACTTTGACGCGCTCCGGGCAGAGGCGTTACGGCTGAATCAGATGCTGGAGTCCCAAAAACAAGATAAGCAGCTTGCCGTTCGTAGAGCAGATCAGGCGAAAGCGGACCTGCACACAGCCGAGCGCCAGGTTGCCTGGGCGCAGGAACAACGCCAACGTTGGCAAAACGATTTGGAACACAGCCAGCTTGAGACGAAAAAGATCCTTACCGAACTGAGCGAGACCGAAACCTCGCTCAACGAAGCCAGGAACAGGTTGCGCCTGGAAAACGCCCGCCTGGATGATCTGAGCCTGGACGATCTACGAATGGAGCAGGCCCATTGGAGCACGCGCCTGGCGGTTGCTGAGCGGGCGCTGCAAGACGCCAAAGCGCGCCTGCTCGAGCGGCAAGCGGCGATCGAAAACAGCCAGCATCGCCTGCAGGGTTTGCAGGAGCGAATCGCCGGGCTGGAAACAGAGCTTGAGCAGTTGCGGCTGCGCCGCCTCGACAGCCTTCAAAGCGAAGCGCACTTGAGCGAAAAAATCCGCCAGTTGAGTGCTAAAATCGAACCTGCCGAAGATGAACTGCAAAAGCTGGAAGCAGAACAAGAGGGGCTGCAAAGAGCAGAAACGGCTGCACGACAAAACTACAGCCTGGCCGAACACTATCACACCCAGACGCGCATTGCTCTGGCGCGGCGACAAGAGGCCCTTCAAGCCCTTCAACGGCGCATCGAAGAGGACCTGGGCCTGGTGGCTTTCGAGTACGAAGAACAGATTTCTGGCCCCACGCCCCTACCGCTGACGGGAATGGTGGAACAACTCCCACTTGTCAAAAAACTTTCTCTGGATATCGAAGAGAGCATCAAGCGCCAGCGAGCGCAATTGCGGCGCATGGGCGCGATTAACCCCGAAGCCCAGGCGGAATATCAAGAAGTTAAACAGCGCTACGAGTTCATGGTAGCGCAGGTGGCAGACCTCGAGAAGGCAGAGCGGGACACACACGCGGTGATTGCCGAACTCGATCAACTCATGCAACGCAAATTCAAACAGACTTTCGAAGCTGTGGCAGCCGAATTTCGCCAGATTTTCATCCGCCTGTTCGGCGGCGGATCGGCGCGGCTGGTGCTTACCGATCCATCAGACTTGACCGACACCGGCATCGACATCGAAGCGCGCCTGCCTGGCCGACGCGCCCAGGGGCTGGCTCTGCTCTCCGGCGGCGAGCGCAGTCTGACCGCCACCGCCCTGGTGTTCGCCCTGCTCAAGGTATCGCCCACGCCCTTCTGTGTCCTGGATGAAGTGGATGCCATGCTGGACGAAGTCAACGTCGGCCGCTTCCGCGAATTGCTGCGCGAATTGAGTCAGAAGACGCAGTTCGTGATCATCACCCACAATCGAAACACCGTACAGGCCGCAGATGTGATCTATGGGGTCACAATGGGGCGAGATTCATCCAGCCAGGTGCTCAGCCTGAAGCTGGATAATCTTCCAGACGTCATCGAGTAAGACCTCTCCGCCCCAAGGTTTTGCCCGACTCCCTATGGATGCTCGGAAAAGGTAACGAAAAGATGGCGGGCCCAAGCAGCCTGCCATCTTTGTGCTTCACAAAGCTCACCGACACCGATAAAGGCTCAAGGAGTGCTGAGGTTGTTGAACTGCTGCAGGACCTGTTGGATTTCGCTAGGCAGAGTAGGCTGGAGCGGGACAATCTGCTGCCAGTAATCCAGGATCTGCACCTGGGCGCTCTCGCGTTGCTTTGCCAGCCACTCCTGGAATTTAGTCCGTTTCAAGTTCTGGCATTCGACGGCGGTCAGGGGGCGATTTTCATGCCCCAGCACGCGGATGATATGCCAGCCGAACTGGCTCTGCACCGGCTCACTGACTTCGCCAACCCCGAGCGCAAAAGCCGCGTCTTCGAACTCCTTGACCATCTGGCCACGCCCAAACCACCCCAGATCGCCTCCCTGGGGCTTGCTACCCTCATCGGTCGAGTAAGCATCCACCAGGCTGAACCAGTCTTCACCTGCGTCCAGCTTCTCCTTGATCACCTTCGCCAACGCGCTATCCTCAACCAGGATATGCTGGGCCCAAACTTTCTCTTCCTCGCAGGGGATCTCGCCGATAACTTCGGCCTGAAGTTTTTCGCGATAAAGCTGGCTGACGATGACGTAGCGCAATGTCTCCGGAGGAATTTGGAAATTGGTATCAAAATCCGCCACCAGGGTAGCGTAGGCGCTCTGGTAGCCTTCGAAAGTGTAGGGGGTTGACGTCGGCTGCGGTGTGGAAGTGGCGGCTGGCGTAGCTGGCTCGGTAGGAGTGGAGGTCGGCGCCAGGGTAGGGGTGGCCGTCGCCTGAGTCTCGGTGATGCTGGGGGTAGGAGTCAACGTAGCGGTGGCGGTTGGTTTGATCATGCTCAGTTGAAGCGGAGACAGAGTCGAGGTCGCCACCGGCGCGACGGTGTTGGTGGGCGTCGGCGTGCCGTTGGCGAAGTAACCTAGCGCTTGCTGCAAGCGCTCTTCGATCTCCTCATCGCTCACGGTGATGCCGCGCTTCCTGGCTTCCTGCATCACGATAGCGTTATCCACCATCTCGTTGATTGCACTTTCCCCAGCGGTGAAGGTCTCCAGTTGCCGCGCGGTTTGGCTAAGCTCTCCCAGGAGGGATTGCAAAGTGGATTGGTCGCCGCCGAACATGCTGGCGAACTGGTAAGTGCTCTCAGCGCTGCGGATCAGGTTGTAGCGGTAGTACTTGGTGAAGTTGCGGAATTCCTGAGCAGAGATGCGCTCTCCATTGATCTCCGCCACAGGGCGGCGATAACGGAGCACTTGCTGGTCGAGGTAGCCATAGCCGATGACCAACACGACCAGGATCAAAACGACCAGGCTGCCAATGATGATCCAGCGTCTCTGCTGTTGCTCGCGGTGAATCCGATCAAGGTGTTTCTTCGTCGGATAAGACTGCTTCTGCTTCGGGTTTTTTGCCATGAGAGTGAACCTCGAGGTTGAGCTGGTGCAGGCCGCGCCAGCGAGCGGCGCTCGGGGCGCAAATCGCGGGGCACGCTGGGTGCCCCGCGGTGCGCAGGCGCGGTCAGATCACCTAGCGGAGGATTTCGCCAGTATATGGCAGCAAGGCGACGTGGCGAGCGCGCTTGATGGCGCGAGCCAGCTCGCGCTGGTGCTTGGCGCAGGTGCCCGTCTGACGGCGTGGGCGAATTTTGCCTTCATCGGTGACGAAGCGGCGCAGCACATCGACGAGTTTGTAATCGATCACCGCGTTCTTGTCGGTACAGAACATGCATTCGCGGGGCCGGGCGAAAAAGCGACGTCCGCCCGGCGCTTGCGGTTCAGTGGTTGGGGGCTGGTTGCTCACTTTACTTACTCCTGATAGATAGGTCACAATGACCTGTCGTTATTGCTTGATGGTTGAAATTCAAGAAAACAAACCTTCGTCCGTTTCATTATCGTCATACACGAAGTTGCTGCCTTCGCGGCGGTCTTCGAGCAGGATCATCTCGTTGGCGACGATCTCGGTGGCCGAATGCTTATTACCTTCCTGGTCTTCCCAGTGCCGGGTTTGCAATCGCCCTTCGATATAGACCAGCCGGTCCTTGGACAGATGTTGCTTGCAAATCTCCGCCAGGTTGCTCCAGGCCACGACGTTGAACCACTCGGTCTCGGTGCGTTTCTCCCCGTCAGAAGTGTTCCAGGATCGGCTGGCGCCCACGCTAAAGGTGGTCACCGGCCGCCCGGAGGGGGTGTAGCGCATCTCCGGATCGCGGCCCACTCTACCAATGATCAAAACCTTGTTCAAACTTCGCGTCATCTTCAGCTCCTGTAAGGATACCGATCGATCAAGCGCTCCTCCGCCTACTTGACAGAGAGCAGGAAGCGCAGGATTTGCTCCTGGAAGCGCATGTTACGCTCCAGGATTGCGCCGGTGCTGGGGGACATGTTGAGCTGGAAGACTACGTACTGGCCCTGCTTCTGCTTGCGGATCGGATAAGCCAGCGGGCGTTTGCCCCAGACATCGGTCTTGACGACTGTGCCGCCATTATCCGTTACCCAGCCGGAAATGCGTTTAACCATCTCGCCAAACGCATTCTCGTCCAGATCGGGATGGACGATGCACATCAATTCATAATCGCGCATGATGGAATGCCTCCTTTCCTCGGGATTGCCCCTGGTAAACGCCGTGGGCGTGCCAGGAGCGGAAAGCAGCCACAATGTGGAATGCCGAAAAGCAAGTTTATCATAAAGTACGACGTTTGCAAGGGCAATTTCAAAGGATTAAACTGACCCGCCGGGCCATTCAGGCGCGCCTCACTCCGGGCAGAGCAAAGCGGCTGCCTCGAGATACTTGAGCATCTGCGGAAGCACCCCGATTTCTGGCTCTTCCCCTATCCAGGCGCGAAATGGCGCTCCAAATTGATTGAGGATAAATAACATCACCTGACCCGCCACATCAAACTCAAAGATTGAGGCGTAAGCCATACGCAGCGCGCCTTGATCATCTACCAGCAAGTGTAGCTGGCCCAGATCGCGCAATGAGCGCTCCGGTAGCTGTGGTACAACCACCAACACTTCGGCTCCTTGCTTGCGCAACTCACTCAAGGCGACTGCCACTTCGTCAATCCAGGCAGAGCAAGCGCTGCATCTGAACCCGTGAGTGAATAAGACCGCCAAACTGGACCCCCCTCGGAAATCAGATGGCTCCAGCAGATCACCGCCCGGCGTGGGCAGCTTCAAGGAAGGCGCAGGCGGCTCATCCCGCTCGAAATAAATCCAGGGCATCTTATCCTAAAGCTACATCCAACATCATCATCACGGCAAAGCCCATCATAGCGCCAAAGGTGGCTACATCAGTCTTCTTATCGAGCTGCGATTCAGGGATTAATTCCTCAACTACGACATAGATCATCGCTCCAGCAGCGAAGGCCAGAGCAAATGGAAGCAACGGCCGTACCAGCAGCACCGCCAGAGCGCCCAACACCCCGGCTACTGGTTCAACCATTCCAGAAAGCTGTCCATACCAGAAGGCTTTTAACTGGCTCATCTTTTCCCTGCGCAATGGAATGGAAACCGCCATGCCTTCTGGAAAGTTTTGCAGCCCAATGCCCAGCGCCAGCGCCGCCGCTCCGGCCAGATTTGCCGAAGGCAGGCTGGCGGCCACTGCGCCAAACGCCACACCCACCGCCAGCCCTTCAGGGATATTATGCAACGTGATCGCTAAGACCAACAAGACGCTGCGCTGCCAGCTCGTCTTAATGCCTTCCGCCTCCTCAATTGGGAAACCCAAATGCAAATGGGGTAAGATTCGGTCAATGATCCACAAAAAACCGCCGCCAAGTAAAAAGCCCACCGCTGCAGGTACCCAGGCTGGCAATAGACCATCCTCGGCCATTTCGATGGCTGGAGCCAGCAGCGACCAGAAGCTGGCGGCGATCATCACCCCGGCAGCAAATCCCAACATTCCATCCAGCAACGTGCGATTGACGGTTTTGACAAAGAAGACCGCGCTGGCGCCCAGCGCGGTCACAAACCAGGTGAAAATTGTCGCTAAAAGCGCTTGCAACACTGGAGGCAGATTGGTAAACCATTCGACCATGATCAGACCTTTTTGCTTCGGTTTTTTATGCTCATTGACTGCCGCAACTCACAGGTTGGAAATCCTCGCGCTGCCGACATCTATTATAACCGGCCGCTGAAAAGACCGGCTAAATCCGACCCTGGCCCCCGGCAATCTCGCGCCTCGATTATAATTCAGCCATGTCCAAGCAACTTTCGCATATCGATGAAACCGGTCGCGCTCGCATGGTAGATGTAGGTCGCAAGCCAGATACCGAGCGCAGCGCCACAGCGCGCGGCGAAGTGCTCATGCGCCCTGAAACCCTGGCGCTGATCCAGGCAGGAATGATGAAAAAAGGGGACGTGCTCAGTGTGGCCCAACTTGCAGGGGTGATGGGCGCCAAGCGCACCTCCGAGTTGATTCCGCTATGTCATCCACTGCCGCTGACGCACATCGACGTCGTCATCACACCGGATGAAGAATTGCCCGGCCTGCAAATCATCGCCACTGCGCGCACGGTCGGCAAAACAGGGGTAGAGATGGAGGCGCTGACAGCCGTCGCCATTGCCGCCCTGACCGTGTATGATATGGCTAAGGCGGTGGAAAAGACCATGAAAATACAAAACATCCGCCTGATAGAAAAGCACGGCGGAACGAGCGGAGATATTTTCAATGAGTAACCTTATCGGTACGAACCAGATCACGGTGTTATTTTTTGCCACGCTGAAAGAGCGCGCCGGCACCCGTCAGGCCAAGCTGGAGCTCCCAGCAGGAGCGCGGGTCGGCGATCTGAAGACGCAGTTGACTCGGCTGTATCCGGGGCTGGCAGAGATGAGCGGTTCGATGCTGGTCTCGGTGAACAAAGAATTTGCCTTCGATGATGAGATCATCCCGGCCGAGGCAGAAGTGGCGGTCTTCCCACCTGTTAGCGGCGGCGCGGCAGATGTATTTCCGACGATCGTCGCCATCACAGAGGCAGAGCTGGATTTGGATGACCTGCTAGAGAGCATCACCTTGCCAAGCACCGGGGCAGCATGCATCTTCACCGGCATGGTGCGCGGCGTCACTTCTCGCGGCGAAGCACACGAAACCACTTACCTCGAATACGAGGCCTATCAGCCCATGGCGGAAGCCAAGATGCGCCAGGTGGCCGATGAAATCCGCGCCCGCTGGGGCAGCGTGGAGGGCATCGCTATCGTCCAGCGCATTGGCCGGCTGTACCCCAGGACGCCTACGGTGTTGATCGCCTGCACTGCGGCGCACCGCGACACCGGCGTCTTCGAAGCGGCGCGCTACGGGATCGATCGCCTAAAGGAAATTGTGCCAGTGTGGAAGAAAGAGGTCGGCCCACACGGGGAAGAATGGGTCGAAGGCGATTATCTACCGGGTCGCAATGACTGAAATCCGCTGCACAGGCTGTCGCCGCCCTTATCCTGAGCAGGGAACCCCTTATCGCTGCCCGGTGTGTCTGGGGATATTCGACAGCGCCACGCTGCCGCCGTTCGACCCGACCAGGGTAGAGGCCTCCCTGCCGGGCATCTGGCGCTACCGGCACACCTTTAGCCTGCCTGAGGACGCCCCGCTTGTGACCCTGGGCGAGGGGAATACGCCGTTGGTCTGGCGCCAGGCCTTTGGGCGTTCGATGGCTTTCAAGCTCGAGTTCCTCAACCCTTCCGGGGCCTATAAAGATCGCGGATCGGCGGTTTTAGTGAGCTTCTTGCGGCAGCGCGGAGTCGAGGCGGCAGTGGAAGACTCATCTGGCAACGCCGGCGCCTCCTTCGCGGCCTATGCCGCAGCGGCAGGCATCCAGGCGCGCGTTTTCGTGCCCGATTCAGCCTCCGGGCCTAAACGCCTTCAGATCGAGCGCTACGGCGCGCAGGTGGTGCGGGTGATGGGTCCTCGATCCAACGCAGCTCAGGCTGCACAGCGGGCGGTGGAGCAGGGCGCGGTTTATGCCAGCCATGCTTATCTGCCGCAAGTGCTGGAAGGATATGCCACCCTGGCCTTCGAACTCTGCGAACAAATTGGCAGCGCGCCGGGAGCAGTGATAATGCCGGTGGGACAGGGGAACCTCTTCCTGGCTACGGCGCGTGGTTTCGCAGCGCTGAAACATGCCGGCCTGATCGACCGTGTACCGCAAATGGTGGGCGTCCAGGCGTTGGCATGCGCCCCGCTCTGGGCGCTATTCCGCTACGGCGCTTCTGGGCTGGGCTGGGTGGCAGAGGGCGAGACGCTGGCAGAGGGGGTGCGGGTGAGCTTTCCGGTGCGCGGCGACGCAGTCATGCAAATGATTGCCGAAAATAACGCCGTACTGGTCGCTGTGGACGAACCGGACATCCTGCCGGGGCGCGACCAACTGGCGCAATTGGGGTTTTACGTTGAGCCAACATCCGCGATTGTATGGAACGCCTTACAGCAAATCGCCAATGAACTCCCCGATCCGGTGGTCGTGGTGCTCACCGGTTCCGGATTGAAGGCAAGCTAATTCACAGGAGAGGGATAACATGCAGGAAAGGATCGTCGTCACCGGCATGGGAACGATCAATCCATTGGGCCTTTCTGTGGCGGAAACCTGGGAGAAAGCTCTGAACGGCGTGTCGGGCGTCGGTCCGATCACCCTTTTCGACAGTTCACGCCTGATGGTGCGGATTGCCTGCGAAGTCAAAGGGTTCAATCCTGAAGATTATATGGATCCCAAAGAGGTCCGGCGGCGTGACCGCTTCGAGCAGTTTGCCACTGCGGCGGCGAAAGAAGCGATCGCTCAGGCCGGCCTGGCGATCGAGCAGGATGAAGCCGGTCGGGTGGGAGTGTTCATGTCCTCAGCGATTGGAGGCATCAGCACTACCTATGAAATGGTCTTGACCATGCACCAGAACGGCCCACGACGGATCAGCCCCTTTGCCATCCCTATGCTGATGGCTAACGGCGCAGCGGGTTTGATCTCTATCGACTACGGCTTTCGCGGGCCAAGCATGTCCATCGCTTCGGCCTGTGCCTCGGGGGCAGATGGGATTGGCATGGCCTGGCTGTTGCTCAAAGCCGGCATCATCGATATTGCCATCGCCGGCGGCAGCGAAGCAACCATCACAGAGGTAGGCGTGGGCGCCTTCGACCGTGTGGGAGCGATGTCTCGCCGCAACGACGATTATTCGATGACGCCGCAGCCTTTCGACCTCAATCGAGATGGTTTAGTGATGGGCGAAGGCGCCGCGGCGTTGGTGCTGGAGCGCGAAAGCCACGCCCGCAAGCGCGGCGCCGAAATCCTGGCCGAACTGGCCGGCTACAGCGCCACTTCAGATGCATTTCACATCACTGCGCCGGCGGAGGATGGCAAAGGCGGCGCGGCTGCCATTACCCAGGCGCTGGCCATCGCCGGCATCACCAAAGATCAGGTCGGGTATATCAACGCCCACGGCACGGGTACCGAACTGAACGACGTTTCAGAGACCATGGCGATCAAGTCGGCGCTGGGGGAGCATGCCTACCGCATCCCGGTATCGTCCACCAAATCGATGACCGGGCACATGATGGGGGCAACCGGCGCGCTGGAGGCCATCTTTTGCATCCAGGCAGTGCGCACCGGCTACCTGCCGCCGACGATACACTATCAAACCCCAGACCCACGCTGCGATCTGGACTACATTCCAAATCAGGCGCGCCAGTCTAAAGTGGAGGTGGCAGTTAGCAACGCTTTTGGTTTCGGCGGGCATAACGCGGTGTTGGTCGTGCGCGCTTATCGGTGATATAATCAGGGCTTTGGAAAGCGAACCTTATGGCAAATCTGTTCACGAAATGGAAGGACGGGCTGGCGAAATCCAGCAAAGCCGCCTTTGGACAAATCGCCGCCATCCTGGGGACGAGCGAGATCGAACCAGAGACCTGGGACGACCTGGAGGCGCTCCTGATCCAGGCCGATCTGGGCGTGGATACGACCGACGCCATTCTGGATGCGCTGGAACAGCGCGTTGATCGGGAAGGCATCGTCAAAGCCAAAGACTTGAAGGCTGCTTTGCGCGAGGAGTTGCTACGCACGCTGATCCCGCCGCCGGAGCTGGATTTCAGCGCCAGGCCAACCGTGATCCTGATCGTTGGCGTCAACGGCTCTGGCAAGACAACCAGCATTGCCAAGCTGGGACAGCGCTTCACCCAAAGCGGGATGAGCGTGCTTTTAGGCGCGGCGGATACCTTCCGCGCGGCGGCGGTTGATCAGTTAGAGACCTGGGCGCAGCGATTAGACCTGCCGGTGATCTCTGGGCAGATGGGAGGCGATTCGGCGGCGGTGGCTTACGACACCGTGCAAGCCGCCATCGCCCGCAAGATCGATATCGCTCTGATCGACACCGCCGGTCGTCTGCACACGCGGCTGAACCTGATGGAAGAGTTGAAAAAGGTTTACCGCGTGGTGGGCAAGGCGTTGCCCGGCGCGCCGCATCATGTATGGCTGGTAATGGATGCCACCACCGGGCAAAATGCGTTACAACAGGCGCGCGCCTTCAAGGAAGCGGTGCAAGTGACCGGAGTGATCCTGGCAAAACTCGACTCATCGGCGCGAGGGGGGATGGCGTTTGCCATTCAGCGCGAGCTGGGGCTGCCGATCTTATTCGCCGGACTGGGCGAGAAGCCCGATGACCTCCAACCCTTCGATCCCGTTGGGTTTGTAGATGGAATCATGGCAGAATTTTAGGAGAGAAAATGCAAGACCTGATCGAACGATTGCAAGCAGCTCAAGAAAAAACTGCGCACCTTCTGGTGCGTCTTTGACTACCCATTAAAAGAAGCCCAACTCTTAGAGCTACAGAAGAAATCCGAAGAGCCTTCCCTTTGGGAGGATCCTGATCACGCCCGCGAGGTGATGAAGAAGCTCGCCCGGCTGCGTGACGAGGTCGAGGACTGGCGTGCCTTGCAGCAGCGCATCATCGACGCCCTGGAGCTGGCGCAACTGGAAGACGAAAGCTTGCGCGAGGATTTGGAGAAGGAGATCGACGCCCTAGAGGCCGAGTTGGAGCATCGAGAGCTCAAGGTGATGCTTTCCGGGCCGTACGACCAGGGCAACGCCCTGTTGACGATCAACTCCGGGGCTGGCGGCACCGACTCGCAGGACTGGGCGGCAATGTTGCTGCGGATGTATTTGCGCTGGTGTGAGAACCACGGCTACGAGACCGAAATTCTGGATATGACCGAGGGCGAGGAAGCCGGCATCAAGACAGCGACCATCGCGGTGAATGGGCCGTATGCCTATGGTTACCTGCGCCCGGAGAAGGGCGTCCACCGCCTGGTGCGCCTCTCGCCCTTCGATGCCGCTCACCGCCGACACACCTCCTTTGCTCAGGTTGAGGTGTTGCCGCAGGTGGAGGATGAGCACGAAATCGAGATCGATCCCAACGACCTGCGCATCGACACCTACCGCTCCGCCGGCGCGGGCGGGCAGAACGTCCAGAAAAACGACACCGCCGTGCGCATCACCCACTTACCGACCGGCATTGTGGTGACCTGTCAGAATGAGCGTTCTCAGACACAGAATCGCGAGAACGCCATGCGCGTGTTGCGCGCTCGCCTGCTGGAGATCAAGCGGGAGGAGCAGGAAAGACAGCTTGCCAAACTGCGCGGCGAGTACACCAAGGCCGAATGGGGCAGCCAGATCCGCTCTTATGTGCTCCATCCTTACCAGATGGTCAAGGATCACCGCACCGATTTCGAAGTGGGCAACGCCCAGGCTGTCCTGGACGGCGATCTGGACGGGCTGATCGAGGCTTACCTGCGGGCGACGATGGGCAATGGGGCGTCACAAGCCAGGGAGAAATAAAACGGCGCTCGTCGCCGTTTTGTTTCTTTGCCTTTTCCTGAGTGGGTGCGTGACGCTCAAAGACCCCGAGGCGTCACAGGATTATTCCGCCGACCTGGTGGGCGTCATCGGCCCGGGGCAGACGGTAGGACAGACCTTTGTATCCCGCAGGCCACGGCTGAATCAGGTGCAACTCTGGCTGCGCCAGGTAAAGGCGCCGCTCCGACCGGATAGCCAGATCATTGCCGAGTTATACGCTCACCCACAAGCAGAACAGCCTCTGGCTCGCGTCCCGATCCCATATACCGAGATGGCGCGCTCTCTGCTGGTGACCATCCCCTTGCCGCCCCAAAGCGTCGAACCCAATCGACTCTACTATCTGCTATTGAAAACCGGCGATGGCGTTGTGAACGTTTTGGGACGGGCAGAGGACGCCTACGCGCCGGGAGGATTGTATGTAAACGGGCAGCCTGTGGAAGCCGATGCAGCCTTCCGGCTGGGCTACGACTATGACACTGGCGCCATGGCGAGCGACCTGGGAAAAGCAATTTCTGGCGGCTGGCTGGCTCTTCCGCTGTTGGCGTTGCTGTGGGCGCCGGGACGCCTTCTGGTCACTTTGATCGAAGGTCAAATCCCGTTAGATTGGGGCGAGCGAAACGCCCTGGCGGTCGGGCTGAGCATGGCGTTCGTTCCTGTAGCAATGCTGTGGACGACCACCCTCAAGCTGCATTGGGGGCGGGGTGTGGTCATCCTGGTCTATGCGCTGATCGCCCTTGGGCTGGCCTGGCGCTTCTGGCGTAACCGCCCCGCCAGGCATCACGTATCCCTGGATGCCACTAGCCTGGCATTGGGAGCAATCCTGGCCTTTTCGCTCGCCATCCGGCTGGTCATGGTGCGCGATCTGGTGGCCCCCGCCTGGGTGGATCCGGTGCATCACGCCGCCATTACCCGAATGATCATCGAGCAGGGTGGTTACCCGCAAAGCTACGCGGCGCTGGTGGAGGCGCCGGCCGGCGGCTATCATCCCGGCTTTCACAGCCTGGCGGCCGCTTTCCACTGGCTTTCTGGCCTGGAGCTTCCGGAAAACCTGTTGCTGTTGGGGCAGGTCTTGAACGCTGCGTGCATCCTTGGAGTTTACCTGTTTACGGTCACGCTGACGCAGGATCGGCGAGCCGGGCTGTTCGCGGCGCTGATCGCCGGCGTCTTTTCGCCCATGCCGGCCTATTACACCAGCTGGGGGCGCTATACACAACTGGCCGGGTTGGTAATCCTGCCTGCGGCGCTGAAACTGATCCAGATCGCGCTGCAAAATCACGAATACAGCCGCGCCAAGCGAACCAGCTTATGGGGCATGGCGGCTTTGGCCTGCAGTGGACTGTTCCTGACGCATTACCGGGTGGCGGCCTTCCTGGCGCTGTTGCTCATCGCGCACCTGTTGGGTGAAGTGATCCGCCATCTGGATAAACGGCCGTTGTGGAAGACCCTGCCTGTGTTGCTGGGAGAGCTGGCAGCATTGGTTGGAATATCGCTGTTGATCACCCTGCCCTGGTGGCCTGTTTTCTATCCATCGATGATCGCCCCGCGGCTTGCACTCCCCGCGCCGGCGCCTGCTCCATTGGCGGTAGATTGGGGGCTGCTGACCCCTGCGTATGGCAAAGCCGCGCTGATTCTGGCGGCAGCTGGGCTGATCTGGTCGGTCATCCGGGCGCGCTGGTTTGGCGCAGTGCTGATGTTGTGGATTGGCCTCTTATACCTGAGCGCCAACCAGGGCATGTTGCGCCTGCCTGTTTCGACCGGGATCAACAAGACTTCGGTGGAGATCACGCTGTTCTTGCCAATCGCCGTGCTGGGTGGCTATTTGATCAGCGACCTGATCTATTGGGCTGCCTGCTTCCTCCCCCGCTTGCCGCGCAAGCTATTCCAAACCGGCATCGTCGCCATCACGATCTGGGCGGCATTGCTTGGAGCGCAAAAACTGTTGCCAATACTCAACCCCTCGACGCTGTTGTTTCGTCAAGCTGATCGGGCTGCGATTCGTTGGATCGACGCCAATCTGCCGCAAGATGCTCAGATATTGATCAACCCCTTCCTGTGGGGTTACGGCCTGTACGCCGGATCGGATGGGGGCTTTTGGATCACCCCGCTTACCGGCCGCGCTACGCTGCCGCCGCCGGTTCTGTATGGGCTGGGCAGTAAAGAAGAGATCCTCGCCATCACCCAGCCCAGCCGGCAGACATTGGAACTGGGCAAGAATCCAGAAGGCCTGCATAAGCTGATGCACGAACAAGGGCTTGGCTACGTGTATGCCGGCGTTCGCAGCGGGCCGATTTCCCCATCGGCGTTGAGCAAAAGCCCGCTTTTCGAAGTGGTTTACCGCCAGGATGGAGTGACCATATTCCGCGCCCGATAGGAAGTATCGCACCAGCGCGCTAGTGCATCGACAAAAAAGCTGACTAGAAGGCGCTCCTCCATGCTCCCAACCGCTCTGTCACGCGTCCAGGCCCTGACCCGCTCCTATCCCCGCCAGTACTGGCTGCTGATGGCCGGCATGCTGATCAACACCATCGGCATGGGCTTTGTATGGCCATTCTTGAACATCTATTTAAAAGATGAGCTGGGCATACCCATCTCTGCTGCCACATTGCTGCCCATGCTGGAGCAAGGCGTCTCGTTGTTTACCACGCTGGCTGCCGGTTCGGTCGCCGATCGTTTTGGTCGCAAAGGGATCATGGCGTTGAGCCTGGGAGCGGTTGCAAGCGTGTACGTCTTGATGGGCTTCGCCAGCCAGTGGTGGATGTTCGCCATACTGCTGGGCCTGCGCGGCTTCTTTCTGCCGCTGTATCGTGTGTCTGCGGATACCATGGTGGCAGACCTGATCACCGACGAGGGCGAACGCATGCCGGCTTACTCTTTGCTGCGCACAGCGAACAACCTGGGCGTGGCGATTGGGCCGGTGTTGGGTGGGTTCGTCGCGGCAGTAAGCTACCGGGCAAGCTTCTTGGCCGCCTCCAGCGCAATGTTCTTGTTTTGCGTGCTGGTGATTTTTACGATGAAAGAGACCCTCCCTGGAGGTCATAATCCATCCTGGCGCACGAGCACGAAAGCCTCGCTTCAGCCTCTGGGCGGCTACGGGGTAATTGCCCGAGACCATATCTTCATGATCGCCCTGCTGGCGTTTGCCTTCAATGGCATGGGTGCGGCCTTGCCGTTTCAATTGCTGGGCATCTATGGAAAAGAGAATTTCGATCTGAACGAATCGCAATTGGGGCTGATCATGATGGTCAACGCGCTGATGGTGGTTTTCTTCCAGGTGCCTGTAGCAAGTTTGACGCGCAAATTGGAGAGCCTGAAAGTGCTGGCAAGCGGCGGAATATTCTACGCCGCCGGGATCGCCAGCATGGCGCTTGGCAGCCGGGCGGAGCATTTCGCACTTGGAATGGCCGTGCTAACCATCGGCGAATTGCTGATCGCCCCTACCTTCACCAGCTTTGCGGTCAACCTTGCCCCAGAGGCCATGCGCGGGCGCTACATGAGCGCCTACTGGGTGAGTTGGAGCGTAAGCCGGGGCGTCGGTCCGGCTCTGGCGGGGCAGGTTTACGATGCCGTTGCGCCTGTCGCCATCTGGTATCTGGGCGGGACATGGAACCTGCTGGCCGGGATGATCTTTGCTGGCCTGGCGCCCGCTTACCGGCGGCAGAAGCAAGCCCGAAACCAGGAAAAAATCGGCGAAAATACTTGACAGTCCACCTTAGTGAACGTATAATCCCTTCGCCTGCCCGACCGGCAGGTATTGTTGTGGCTTAATGCCTTTGAACCATAGCTTATCAGGCGCGATTTGCAACTGAATTCAGAAGTCAGTACAGGAGTAAGAGCATGCCCCCTCATCCAAAGCGAAAGCATTCTTCTGGGCGCCGAGACCGCCGCCGCGCTCACGATGCATTGACCCCACAGGCGCTGGTGCAGTGCAGCAACTGCGGCGAGATGCGCCTTCCGCACAGCGTGTGCCCAAACTGCGGTCACTATAAGGGCCGCGAAGTCATCAACATGGAAGAAGAGAAGAAGAAATAAGCATCGGGCCGTGTGCGACACGGCCCGTTTGCGTATTATCGGTCAACGCTTTCTATTGAAGCAACTATGGAGCCTGCACAGACCGCTTTTGTGTTTCCCGGCCAGGGTTCACAGGTTGTCGGCATGGGATATGAGCTGGCACAAACTTACCCCACTGCGCGCCAGGTCTTCGCCCAGGCCGATGAAATCCTGGGTTTTTCACTCTCGCGTCTGGCCTGGGAAGGGCCCGAGGCAGAGTTGAACGACACCATCAACACTCAGCCGGCGCTGCTGGTCCATTCAGTAGCGGCGCTCTTCGTTTTTCAAGAGCGCTTCCCCGGCTTCCATCCGGCGTTCGTCGCCGGTCACTCGATGGGCGAACTCAGCGCGCTGGTAGCGTGCGGCGCCCTGCCGTATGATCGCGCCCTGCTGCTGGCGCGTCGGCGCGGCGAGTTGATGAAGCAGGCCGGGGAAGTCTCTCCGGGGGGCATGGCAGCCGTCTTAGGCGCCGATATCCCCACCCTGGAGCGCATCTGCGCGCAGGCCAGCGCGCCGGGGGAAGTTGTGCAAGTCGCCAACGATAATTGCCCCGGTCAAGTGGTCATTTCAGGCGCAAAGCCTGCCCTGGAGCGGGCGATCCAACTGGCGCAGCAGGCCGGCATCCGCAGAGTGCGCCCATTGGCGGTGAGCATCGCTGCCCATTCCCCGCTGATGACGCACGCCCAGGCAGAGTTCAACCAGGCGGTCGACCAGGCAGGAATCATTGATCCACTGATCCCGCTGGTTGGGAATGTCACTGCATTGCCGCTGAGCACAGCAGCGGAGATCCGCAGCGATCTACAGGCGCAACTCACTTCGCGCGTGCGATGGACCGAGTCGATCCAAGAGATGACCGCCAGAGGCGTCGCCACCTTCATCGAACTGGGAAGCGGCGCCGTACTGACCGGATTGATCAAGCGTATCGACGAACAGGCTCAGGCATTTTCGATCGGCAACCCGGGGGATTTCGACAAACTGGCCTGAGGGCTGGCCGCACGGTCAGCGCTGGCACCCTGCTCCAGAGAGCCGGATACGGCTGTGTTGGGTTTTATCAACTGGCGATCAAGGTGTTCGTCCATACGGCGATGGTCGGGGAGATAAACCAAATGCGGTATAATCATCACGCTTTATGAAACTGAAAATCGCCCAGGAGGCAACGAAAAAGCATGGATAATTTCATGACCCTGGATGACCGTGTGGCCGTGGTGACTGGCGGACGGCGCGGAATCGGGCTGGCAATTGCCGAACTGCTGACGCGACGCGGGGCGAACATCATGATTGGCGACCGCACGATCGACGAATCGATCAAGACTGCTCAAAAAGTCGCCGCCGATTGCGGCTGCCGGGTCGAGGCCATGCAGGTGGATGTCTCCAATTTCCAGAGCGCCAACGCCCTGATCGAAGCCGCGCTGGATGCCTTCGGTCGTGTGGACATCCTGGTCAATAACGCCGGCGTGACGAGAGATACGCTCATCATGCGCATGACCGAGGAAGACTGGGACTACGTCCTGAATATCAACCTCAAGGGCGCATGGAACTGCTGCAAAGCGGTGGTGCGACCGATGATGAAGCAGCGCTATGGGCGCATCATCAACATCTCTTCCGTATCCGGCCTGGCGGGCCAGGCTGGGCAGACCAACTACTCAGCCTCCAAGGCCGGGTTGATCGGCCTGACCAAGGCGCTGGCGCGCGAAGTGGCTTCACGTGGGATTACCGTGAATGCAGTTGCGCCGGGCTTCATCCCTACAGCGCTCACCAATGATCTGCCCCAGGAGTTGAAAGACAGCATGATAAAGCTGATCCCATTGGGACGCTGGGGCAAACCAGAGGAAGTGGCCGCGGCGGTGTGCTTCCTGGCCTCGGAGGAAGCGTCCTATATCACCGGACAGGTGCTCAGCGTAGATGGCGGCATGATGATGATGTGAGCGCCGCGCCAGTAGAATTGAGTTTGTAAGAGCAGAGTGATTGGAGGCGGCTTGAAAGAGCAAACGATCGATACCCAACAAACAGGCGAGTACAGCCCGCCACGCGGCAAGACTACTATCGCCCCAGAGGTGATGCTGACCATCGCTCAACTGACCGCGCTGAATGTGCCCGGGGTAAGCGCGATGAGTAATGTGCCTGGCGGCGTCAACCGACTGTTCAAACGCGGTTACAGCGAAGGCGTGCGCATGGACATCCGCGATGATGTGGTTTACATCGACCTGTACCTGATTCTGAAGAAGGATGTCAACATCCGCGATACCAGCAGACAGGTGCAACAGCAGGTGGCGCGAGCCATCTCCGAGATGGTCGGCTTGCGGGTTGGGCGGGTCAATATTCACGTAGAAGATATCGATTATTCTGGGGAGGCCGATTCGAGCAACTCCCAAGAGGCGTGATCGCGATGAAATCTCGCACCAGGGCGCGCGGCGTCGCCCTGCAGGCACTTTACGAAATCGACCTTGCCGGCCATCCACCAGGCGTCGTCCTGGAAGAACGCCTCAAGGAAAACGAACTGGATGGCGAACTGGCCGAGTTCGCTCGCCAGATCGTGATTGGCGTCGCGCCGCTTTTCGAAACATTGGATCGTTTCATCGCCGAACATGCCCCGGAATGGCCTTTAGATCAGGTGGCGATCATTGATCGCAATATCTTGCGTTTAGCGCTCTGGGAATTTGCCGTTTATGGAGAGACCCCGATCAAGGTCGTCATCAATGAGGCGGTCGAGTTGAGTAAGATCTACGGTTCAGACAGTACGCCGCGCTTCGTGAATGGCGTCTTGGGCAGCCTGGCTGCCCAGGAAAATGAGCTGCGCGCCGCCCTGAAGAAGGCTGCCGGCGGAAAAGATATCCCCCAGACAGGATAAGCACAGGCGCGGGAAGATTTCATGGAAGTCTTAGGCGTTGGACCGCTCGAATTGTTTTTCATTCTGATCATTGCCCTGATCTTCCTTGGGCCGCGGGATATGGTCAAGACGGGTCGCATGCTGGGCAGATTTATGCGCCGCATCGTCATGTCGCCCACCTGGCGGATGGTGCAACAGACTTCGCGCGAGATCCGCACGCTACCCAACCGCCTGATCCGTGAAGCAGGCATGGAAGAGGACGTTAAGGGTCTGGAACAATTGGGCAAGGATGTGCAAAACCAGATTGGCAGCCTGCGCCGGCCATTTAGCGCTGCGGCAGGCGAAGTTAAACAGGACTTGCAACAGGCCCAGAGCGAACTGAAGGCGCAGGGTGGGCTGGGAACATGGACCACCCCGCCTGCAATGACGCAATCCGCCGCAGAATCATCCGGCGAAGAGCGTATCCAACCGGAGACCGAAGGGCCAATTGAAGGCGAGCCCGATTCAAGCGGCCCCACGAGCGCGACTTCCCCTGCTATAGCCCAAACCCCCAATCCTGACGAGACCTGATTTCACCTATGCGCAAAGCATTGCGTTCCATCTGGCGCATCCTGACCGTACCATTTCGTTTCCTGCGCGCAATTGGACGCTGGTTTTATCGCAAGTACAGCGACATACGCGCCTTCTTCACCGAAGAAGTCGAGGATGCCCCGGTCGGGGATGCGTTGAGCAAGGCCCTCGACAACCCTGCCGGCCTCTTCGAGCATTTGGACGCTTTGCGCAAGCACCTCTTGCGCAGCGTATTGGCGCTGGCAATCACCACGGCGTTCTCCTTCGCCTTTTTCAATCCTATCCTGGAATTGCTCTCCCGCCCGTTGGAAGGCGGGATCGAGTCGCTGGTGGCGATCGAAGTCACCGAGCCGATCGGCACGGTGATGCGCGTCTCATTGCTGACCGGCTTCGCGTTGGCGTTCCCTTACATAGCATTGGAACTCTGGTTATTCATCGCGCCTGGACTGAGCCGCAAGGCGCGCATCTATGGCCTGTTCGCCATCCCGGTGGCCACTGCTTTCTTCATCGGCGGGATGGCTTTCGCCTATTTTGTCATGCTGCCCACTGCATTGCCCTTCCTGCTCAATTTTATGGGGATCAACACTATCCCCCGGCCATCCTCTTACGTCCGCTTCGTCACCAGCCTGATGTTTTGGATCGGCATCGCGTTCGAGTTTCCGCTGGTGATCTTCTTGCTGGCTAAATTGGGCTGGGTGGATGGGCGCACCCTGGCAAAGCAATGGCGCTTTGCAGTGGTCATCATCTCGGTGGTTGCGGCGCTGATCACGCCAACCGTTGACCCGGTGAACATGAGCCTGGTGATGCTGCCAATGGTTGCACTATACGCTTTCAGCATCTTCCTGGCGATTCTAGCCCGCCCCAAACCGTCCAGCAGCGCTTGAAGCGCGCCGAGAAGTCAGCCGATCAGTGACCGGATGTAGAGGATGGAGACGCTACAAACTGCAATCGACAGTAACAGCCCCGAGTTCAAAGCTAACGAAGCCCATCACCGCGCCCTGGCAGACGAGCTGCGCCAGCGCCTGGCCCAGGCACGCCTGGGAGGCGAGAGCCGGCACGTAGAGCGGCTAAGAGAACAGGGCAAGCTCACCGCCCGCCAGCGCATCGACCGCCTGCTCGATGCTGGATCGCCATTCCTGGAGCTTTCGGCGCTGGCAGCTTATGGTATGTACAAAGATCAGGCGCCAGCTGCAGGGATCATCACCGGCATCGGGCGGGTGGAGGGGCGCGAGGTAATGATCGTAGCCAATGATGCTGCGGTGAAGGGCGGGTCGTATTTTCCCATGACGGTCAAGAAGCACCTGCGCGCCCAGGAAATCGCCGAAGAAAACCATCTGCCGTGCATTTACCTGGTCGATTCCGGCGGGGC
The DNA here is from genome assembly GCA_964503145.1 of uncultured Anaerolinea sp. Classification (GTDB taxonomy): domain Bacteria; phylum Chloroflexota; class Anaerolineae; order Anaerolineales; family UBA4823; genus RBG-16-57-11. Next base: position 405,177 of record CAZCYV010000001.1, read on the forward strand.
CTTCCTGCCGCTGCAAGACGAAGTATTCCCCGACGCCCGCCATTTCGGACGCATCTTCTACAACCAGGCAAGGATGAGCGCCAGAGGCATCCCCCAAATTGCCGCAGTGATGGGCTCGTGCACCGCCGGTGGGGCTTACGTGCCGGCGATGAGCGATGAAGCGATCATCGTCAAAGGCACCGGAACGATCTTCCTGGGCGGGCCGCCGCTGGTGAAGGCAGCCACGGGGGAAGATGTGAGCGCCGAGGAGTTGGGCGGAGCGGATGTTCACACCCGCCTGTCGGGCGTAGCGGATCACTTCGCCGAGGACGATGAACACGCCCTGGAGGTCTGCCGCGCCATCGTCGCCGGGCTGCCGCACCGGGAAACAGGAAGCACCTGGCTGGATCATCTGGAGGTAACGCCGCCGGAAGAGCCGTTATACCCGCCGGAGGAACTCTATGGGGTGCTGCCGCGCTCCAGCCGCGAGAGCTACGATGTGCGCGAGGTCATTGCCCGGCTGGTGGATGGCAGCAGGTTCCGTGAATTCAAGGCGCGCTATGGGACGACGCTGGTGTGCGGCTTCGCCCACATCCACGGCTACCCGGTAGGCATCCTGGGCAACAACGGGGTGCTATTCTCGGAAAGCGCGCTGAAAGGGACGCATTTCATTGAACTGTGTGAGCAGCGCGGCATCCCAATGCTCTTCTTGCAGAACATCACCGGATTCATGGTGGGCAAGGAATATGAGCGCGCTGGCATCGCCAAAGACGGCGCTAAGATGGTGCATGCCGTTGCTAACGCCAGAGTGCCAAAATTGACGCTGATCATCGGCGGCTCGTTTGGAGCGGGTAACTATGGCATGGCTGGGCGAGCATATCAGCCACGCTTTCTGTGGATGTGGCCTAACGCGCGCATTAGCGTGATGGGCGGCGAACAGGCAGCCAACGTGTTGTTGACCATCAAGCAGGACCAACTGGCAAGGGAGGGAAGACCTTTGCTCAGCCCGGAGGATATCGAAAAGTTTCGTCAGCCGATCCTGGATAAGTATGAGGCGGAAGGCAACCCCTATTATTCCACGGCGCGGCTGTGGGATGATGGCATCCTGGACCCGGTGGAAACGCGCATGGCGCTGGGGCTGGCGCTATCGGTGGTGTTGAACGCCCCGAAAGAGGAAGGAAGATTTGGGGTGCTACGAATGTAGGTGATTGATTGCTTGCAGCCGCGAAGTAACAAGGGTGTAGAGAGCCGAGCAATGTTCAAGAAGATTCTGATCGCCAACCGGGGTGAGATTGCTGCGCGCTTGATTCGCGCCTGCCGAGAGCTGGGGATCGCCAACGTGGCGGTGTATTCCGAGGCCGATCAGCAGGCGCTACACGTGCGCCTGGCGGATGAAGCAATCCCAATCGGCCCGGCGGCGGCCAGCAAGTCGTATTTGAACATTGAACGGATTCTGGAGGCAGCCATATCCAGCCGCGCCGAAGCGATTCACCCTGGCTATGGCTTTCTATCCGAAAACGCGGACTTTGCCCGCGCTGTGGAAGAAGCCGGGCTGGTTTTCATCGGGCCGCCGTCAGAAGCCATTCGAGCGATGGGAGACAAGGCCGCAGCGCGGCAGCGCATGCAAGCGGCTGGTGTGCCGATAGTTCCCGGCTACCACGGGCAGGATGACGATGCGAGGCTGAAAGAGGCCGCTGCACAGATCGGCTATCCGCTGCTGGTCAAGGCAGCCGCCGGGGGCGGCGGCAAGGGCCTGCGCGTTGTGCAAAGGGAAGATGAGCTGGTGGAAGCACTGGCAGGGGCGCGGCGCGAAGCCCAGCGCGCCTTCGGCGATCCGCGCTTGATCCTGGAACGTTACATCGCAAACGCCCGCCACGTCGAGTTCCAGGTGCTGGGCGATCAACATGGAAAGCTCCTCCATCTGTTCGAGCGCGAATGCTCGATGCAGCGCCGCCACCAAAAGATTATCGAGGAGGCGCCCTCGCCCTTGCTCGATGCCGCGCTGAGGCAAGAAATGGGCGCAGCAGCAGTGGAGGCGGCGCGAGCAGTCGGGTATTTCAGCGCCGGCACCGTGGAGTTTATCGTTGATCCCCAGACGCGGCGGTTCTACTTCCTCGAGATGAACACCCGCCTGCAAGTGGAGCATCCGATCACCGAGATGGTCACCGGCGTTGACCTGGCGCAATGGCAAATCCGCGTCGCTGCGGGCGAGCGCCTGCCTTTCGAACAGTCAGACCTGCGCCCGCGGGGTCATGCGATCGAATGTCGGCTGTACGCCGAAGACCCGGCGAACAACTTCCTGCCTGCCACAGGCAAGTTGCTGCGCTTTATCGAGCCGCGTGGGCCGGGGGTGCGGGTCGATTCAGGCATTGCCACTGGCGACGAGATCACCATCCATTACGACCCGCTGATCGCTAAGTTGATCGTCCATGCCGAAGATCGCCCCTCAGCCATCCGCAAGATGCAGGCAGCGCTGCGCGAGACGGTGATCCTGGGTGTAACCACGAACTGGCAATTCTTACAGGATGTGCTGGCGCATCCCGATTTCGAGAATGGCCAAATCGACACCACCTGGATCGAACGCACCTTCGAGGGCTGGCAGCATCCACAGTGTGAATTGCCAGCGGAGGTTTTGATCGCTGCAGCGTTGACGCAGTTCCACCGCGCAGGTGAGTTCAGCGCTTCGCCAGCCGATACCCCTGGGCGTGATCCATACAACCCCTGGCGGATCGGCAACAACTTCCGTCTGGGAGAGGGATAGCATCGCATGCACTATCGTTATCAATCCCGCGGCACCAACCATGAAGTTACACTGCAACGCCATGGCGAAAGCTATCAAGCGACGGTGGCGGGGGTGAATCACACTGTAATCGTACTAAGCGCCGAACCGGGCGAATTGAGCCTGCTCTTCGACGGCAAACCGATGCGCCTGTATTGGGCAACGCAGGGAGACAAGAAATGGATCTCATTGGATGGCTGTACCTATCGTCTGGAAAAGCCCCTTCCCTTCACCGCTCGACGCAGCAGCGACAAAGGCTTCGAAGACGCCCTGCGCGCGCCCATGCCGGCCCAGGTGCAGGCAGTGCACATCTCTGAGGGCGATACGGTGGAGCAAGGGCAGACCTTGCTCCTGCTGGAAGCGATGAAAATGGAGATTCGCATCAGCGCGCCGCGCCCTGGCAGAGTGGCGCGGGTGCTCGTCGAAGCAGGGCAGACCGTCCAGCGCGATCAGGCGCTGATCGAGATCGCTTGAAGGAGGCCTATGCCCGGAAAATATTTCGAAGACCTGGAACCCGGCCAACGCTTTCGCCATGCGTTGGGGCGGACCGTGACCGAGATGGATAATGTGCTGTTCAGCGCGCTGACGATGAACACGCAGCCGCTGCACATCAACGAGGACTTCGCTGCCCAAACACAGTTCGGTCGGCGCATCGTCAATGGCATCTTCACCATGGGTCTGGTAGTGGGGCTAACGGTAAGTGAACTCACTGAAGGTACAATCGTGGCTAACCTGGGATACGAGAAGGTCATCCACCCCAATCCGGTCTTTCACGGAGACACGATCTACGCCGAGACCGAGGTGCTGGAAAAGCGCGACTCGCGTTCGCGAGCAGACTGTGGGATTGTGCGCCTGAAGCATTGGGGAAAGAAGCCTGACGGCACAGTGGTGATCGAAATAGAACGAAGCGTCTTGTTCTTGAAGCGAACTGCCCTGCGCTAACGTAAAGCGCGCCAGCCAGGGCAGGCGTAATCAACGTGCTAATGGCTTCGCCGGTTTGGGTCATGCCGCTGGCCCGGCCTAACTGCTGCCTGGGTACGAGCAGTGAGGTCGCAGCAGAGTAGGCCGGCCACTGAAAAGCGCTAAAGGCCGAATTGAAGAAGGTGGCCAGATACACATGCGACACTTCCAGGCGGCCGATGAGGAGCATCAGCGCAATGAACAGCGAGCTCAGCCCGGCGCCGGTATCGCTGAGCACCATCACCAGGCGGCGGTCCCAGCGGTCGGCAAGTACGCCAGCCAGGGGAGCCATTGCGATATTTGGCAGCACCCACACCAGCATATTGATGGCAAAGAGGGTGGCTGAACCCGTCTGCTGGTACACCCAGACGCCCACAGCAAAGCTGGTCAAACCCGAACCGAGCGTGGATACCGGCTGGCCGGCCCAGACAATGATAAAGACGCTCATGCCTTTGGATGGAACTATAGAAGCGGTTTTCAAGCAGTTTGCCCTGGCGAAGATTAGAAAATGAGTATATCTATCATTAACGGCAGCTTTGGTCAGCCTCGTTCAATGTCCACAGTATAATTACGCTCATGCGAGCCCGAAGAGCCTTGCTGTATATGCCTGGAGATGACTTGCGCAAGATCCGCAAGGCAACCACGCTGAATGTGGACTGCATCTGCATGGACATGGAAGACGGCGTGGCGCTCAACCGCAAGGCGGAGGCGCGCCAGACCATCGCTGGAGCGCTGCAAACGCTGGATTTCGGCCGCTCAGAGCGCCTGGCGCGGATCAATGCCATTGGCAGCGGCTTCGAGGCCGACGATCTGGCTACCGTGCTGCCCGCGCGGCCAGACGGCATTGTGATCCCAAAGGTGGAAAACGCCGAACAAATCCGCTGGGTGAGCCAGGTGATCGCCCGCCATGAGGCGCAGAACGGCTGGCCTGGCGGCAGTATTTGCCTGCTGGTCGTAGTGGAAACGGCGCGTGGCATCGTCAACCTGGCGCAGATCGCTGCCGCAGACCCGCGCTTACAGGCGATCATCTTCGGGGCGGAGGATTTCGCCGGCGACATTGGCGCTACACGCACTGCGGAAGGTTGGGAAGTATTTTACGCCCGCAGCGCAGTGGTGACCTACGCCGCAGCGCATGACCTGCAGGCCATCGACATGGTGTATATCGACTTCAACGATATAGAGGGATTGCGACGGGAGGCATTGGAAGGGGCGCGCATGGCCTTTGCCGGAAAGCAAGTCATCCACCCCAACCAGGTGGAGCCGGTGCAACAGGCTTTCACCCCCAGCGATGAAGCGATCGCCTATGCCCGACGGGTGATCCAGGCCTTTGAAGAGCATCAGCGGGCGGGCAAGGGCGCATTTGCCCTGGATGGCAAGATGATCGATGCACCAATCATAAAAGCCGCCGAGCGGGTGATTGCCCTGGCGGAAGCAGCAGGAAAGCTCTAGCCTGGAGCCGAAAGGAGAAAATTATGCGACCAGTGTATGCGGTCTCGGGAGGCGTCTCGAAATTCGTCAAAGCCCGGAAAGACAAGACATTTCAAGCCATTGTAAAAGAAGCCTACGATTACGCCATCCAGGATATCGGGCTGGATTTCCCAACGTTCACCCAGATCGTGGATGGCTCGGTAGCGTCATATTTCTCCGATCACTTTACTCGCCAGCTCATGGCCGGGATCATGGCGCAGGACTATCTGGGGCTTGTCCCCAAACCGAGCCACCGCGTGGAAGGTGGTGGGGCCACCGGCGGCATCTGCTTCCAGGAGGCGTGGAAATCGGTCGCCAGCGGTCACATGGATGTGTGCGTGGCCTATGGCTTCGAAACCATGAGCCATGTCGAGACCTGGAAAGGCAATGAATTCATTGCCTTGGCGTCGGATGTCTCCTTTGATTATCCGGTGGGCGGGTTCTATTCGGGTTACTACGCCATGATGGTCACCCGGCACATGAAAGAATTCGGCACCACCGTCGAGCAGATGGCTGCGGTGAGCGTCAAGAACCATCGCAACGCTTACCATAACCCCTATGCCCAGAAACGTGAGCGTTACACGCTTCAAGACGTGCGCAACGCGCCGATGGTGGCCTGGCCGTTGACCCGCCTGGACATCTGCGTCATGTCGGATGGGGCGGCTGCGGTGATCCTGGCCTCCGAGGAAGGTCTGCAACGGTTGGAGCAGGCAGGGGCAAAAATCCGCCGCCCGCTGGTGAAGGTGACCGGCATCGGGCGCGGCACGGATGCCATGCGCATGGCCGACCGCCCCCACATGGATTACGATAGCTTCATGCGCCTGTACGCCACCGAGCAAGAGCGCAACTCTGACGAAACCAGAGCGTACTATCGTCGCTTGTGGGAACATGGCACGCGCTACCCGGGCGTCCACTCCTTCCGCGCCGGGCGGACAGCGGGCAACATGGCCTACCGCATGGCAGGCATCTATGACCCGCTTGAGGAACTGGACTTCATCGAGCTACACGACGCCTACACCTCCAGCGAAATCCAGACCTACGAAGATCTGGGACTCTGCCGCTACGGCGAGGGCGGACCATTCGCCGCTTCGGGCAAAGCCTTCATGCCGGGGATCGATTATGGACTGGAACTGAAAGACGCCCCCAAATGTCCAGTGAACCCCTCCGGCGGACTGATCGCCTGCGGTCATCCGGTGGGAGCGACCGGGCTGATGCAAGGCGTGTTCGCCATCTGGCAATTGCAGGGCAGCATCGCCCAACATTTCGGCGATGCCACCCTGCAGGTAAAGGACGCCCGTCGCGGCGCCATTCACAGCCATGCCGGCACAGGCACGTACGTGACAGTTTCCGTGTTAGAGCGCGCTGGCTGAAGCGGACAGGAAGGAGGAGGCAGACAATGAGCAAGCTACCTGAGCGACGCGAAGAGACCCTGGGCGGTTATATCGTGCATGGCGTGCCTTTCCCGGTGGATACCAGCCCGGAGGCATTGGCCTTTCTGAAGAAGATGACGCCCATCGAGATCGAACAGGAATATCGCATCACGTATTTGCACTCCTACGGCCAGGATAGCCCCTGGTTTGCCGGCCTGGCAAACCGCCGCTTGTTGGGAAACCGCGAGCCAGACACCAGCTACACCTATGCCACGCCGCGCGGCCACGATATGACCAGCGGTAGGGACACCGAATGGATCGATATCACCCAGCGGCCAGCGCGGGTGCACGCCTTTACCGTGTGCTACTTTGGTTCAGAAGAGTTCCTGCCAGAGACGCCCTTCGTGCTGGCGCTGATCGAATTCGACGGCGTGGACACATTGCTGCTGACCCGTTTGATGGGTGTTGACCCCCAGCAGCCCTCCCTGGATTGGATCGGGATGCGGGTGAAGCCACAATTCCTGCGTAATAGCAAGCTGAAGCCGACAGACGTATATTTCTCGCCAGCCTGAGATGCTAGTGCAGCCGATCTGGGAATGGCTCCAAGCACAAGTCTTCACCCTGCCAGCGCTGAGCGCAGGTGGCAGACCTCAATTCAACCCCTATCGCGGGGTCAACCCTTCGGTGGATCGGCCAGACGCTGACCGCATCCGCCGTGAGAATCTGAGGCGCTATCTACGGAGTTTCAACTCCTGGCCGGAGGTGCTGGTGGTTGGGGAGGCGCCCGGCTGGCGCGGCTGCCGCTTCTCCGGCGTGCCCTTTACCAGCGAAGCGCAGCTCGACGGCAGACTGCCGTTCACAGGCGAACAGTCGAGCCTGGGCGCTCAGCCCCACAGGGAGGCGACAGCAACTCTCTTCTGGAAAGTGATGAGAACTTATCATCCGCGTTTCCTGGCCTGGAATGGCCTGCCGCTGCACCCACACCAGGTTGGGAAGCCACTATCTAACCGAACACCTGCGCCCAATGAAATCTGCGCTGCTGGAGCAATTTTGGAAGGGCTGATTGGCCTGCTACGACCCAGGCAGGTGGTTGCAGTAGGGAAAAGCGCCCAGGCTGCGTTGCAGCACATCGGAGTCGCCCCAATCTGCATCCGTCATCCAGGGCACGGCGGAGCAAAAGTCTTCGAAACTCAGATGCAGGCGATCTTCTGGAGGCAAAACGCATCACCAGAAATTGCAGATCTTTACTTGCCAGACAATCGGCTATAATTCAGGAATGTTTCTTGCACCGATAACAGACCAGGACCCTTCTGACCGATCACTGCTTTGATGAGACCGAAACCTTGAAACGTCCCTTGACACTGCTCCTTCTCTTGACGATTGCCCTTAGCGGATGCAACATGCCTGCGTTAGTAGGCACACCGCCGCCCACCTATCTCGGAACCCCACAACCCCCCCAATCAGAAGCCCCACCACTGCCGGAGACCCTGGTTACCTTTCGTGTCGTAGTCCCAGCAAATACGCCCACGGATGGGCTGGTCTATCTGACTTTGTTGGATGAAGTGACCGGACTGGCGCTCAACACTGAGTTGAATCCCATGGAACCTCTACCGCCGCTAAAAGAGGGCGATGCGCCTGCTTACCTGATCACGTTGCCCTTTCCGATCGGTTCGGTGGTCAAGTATCGCTATGAACGCCAGGTGGGGGATATTCGCGTCGCCGAGCACCTGTCCGATGGCAGTCCGGTGCGTTACCGCATGATTGTGGTGCAGGGGCAGAGCATGGTGGAGGACGTCATCAGCCGCTGGACAGACACCGCTTATGAATCGCCCTCCGGGCGCATTTTAGGCGCTGCACTCGACGCCGCCACTGGAAAACCGATCCCCAATCTGTTGATCGCCGCTGGCGGCGCGCAGACGCTCAGCGCGGCAGATGGTTCCTTCGTTCTGGAAGGCCTGCCGCCCGGCGTGCACAATCTGGTGGGTTACGCACTGGATGGCGCGTATCAGCCTTTTCAACAGGGGGCGCTGGTAGCGGCCGAGTCGACCACGCCCGCCGAGATCAAGCTTCAACCTGCCCGTTTCGTCAAGGTGACCTTCGTCTTGCGCGCCCCAGCAGACACGCCTCCCGTCGTGCCGCTGCGCATGGCAGGCAACCTGGCTTCGTTGGGCAACGCTTTTGCCAATCTGAGCGGCGGGATGAACGGTCTGGCAGTCAATATGCCGGTGATGCAGCAACTTCCCGACGGCCGCTATACGCTGACCCTCTCGCTGCCGGTCGGCGCGGATATCCGCTATAAATATACCCTGGGCGACGGCTTCTGGAACGCCGAACACGCCTGGGATGGCAGCTTCCGCCTGCGCCAGCTCATCATTCCGCAGGAACCTGCTTTGGTGGAAGACACGGTGGACACCTGGCGCGCTGGGGAGACGCACGACATCATCTTCGATGTGCGCGTGCCAGCCGACACCCCTGCCGGAGATTTCGTTGCCCTGCAGCTAAACCCCCTCTTCGGCTGGACCGAGCCTATCCCCATGTGGAAGCTGAGCCAGGATCGCTGGGCTTATATCCTGTATAGCCCACGCAACCTGCCCGGAAACCTGAGCTACCGCTACTGTCGCAACGGGCAATGTGGTTACGCCGACGACGTCGAAACGCCGGGGCTGTACGGCCCAGGACGACCAGCGCCAAACGGCGACGGGCCACAGACCCAGAGCGACGTAGTCAACGCCTGGGCGGATTGGTCCGGCGCGCCCGCAGCCACTCTTCCGGCGGTGGAGGCCGCGGCGCGGCAGGGCTTTGCGCTGGGCATTGAGATGCTGCCTGCCTATCACCCATCCTGGCGGTCTTTGTTCCCGGCAGCATTGGACGACGTTCAGCGGATGAATGCCAACTGGCTGGTGCTTTCGCCCACCTGGAGCTATGGGCGCAGCGCGCCAGGCAACAACCCTCCCATATTAGCCCCGCTTCCGGGCAGCGACGCGCTTTGGCCGGAGATGCTGGAATTCGCCTCGCAAGCGCGAACCAGAGGCCTGAACGTGGCCGTTTTCCCGCAGCCCAGGTTTACCATTCCAGTGGAAGAATGGTGGGCGGAAGCGGCGCGGGACGACCCCGGCTGGTGGCCAGTATGGTTTGCCGAGTATCGCACCTTCGTGTTGCACCATGCCGAACTGGCTGCTCGAGGCGATGCTCAGGCGCTGATCCTGGGTGGCGATTGGTTAGCCCCAGCGCTGCCCGGCGGCAAGTTGCCAGATGGCAACGAGTCAGGCGTCCCAGCAGATGCCGAAAAGCGCTGGCGTGACCTCTTCGCCGAGGTGCGCAGCCGGTTTGGCGGCGCGTTGCTCTGGTCGCTTTCCAATCAGGGGATCGAGAAACCGCCGCCCTTCCTGGACGCCGTGGATCAACTTTACCTGACCCTGACGCTGGCGCCAGGCCAGAGTTTCAGCAGCATCCTGGGCATGGACCTGGGCGGCTGGTTGGATGGCGTCGCCTGGCCAGCGCAGTTGCTGGCGACCAAGCCGGTGATCCTGGCGCTGGAGTTGCCCGCCAGCCCCGATTTGCAAATGCAAGTCAACCTGTATCACACCGCGTTGAGCGCAGCCGCCGAACGGGATTGGATCAGCGGTTTCGTCGCCCGCGGGTATTACCCGCCTGCAGCGCTGAAAGATGCCGGCGCGTCGGTGCATGGCAAACCCGCCAGCGATCTGCTGCAAACATGGTTTGCTAAGCTCAGCGGGAAATAACTCAGCCCCCCGAAATCGCAGGCATCAGATTCACCCGGTCTCCATCCGAGAGCGGGGTGTGCTCATCTGTCATCACCCCATTCACCACCAACATCAGTTGATCGGGGTCTAATTCAATGTTCAGCGCACCCAGCAGGTCAAGCAACGTGCTTCCAGGCGGCAGGGTCACTTCGAGCTGGCGAACGACGCCCTGCGGCGTCTGGCGTTGCAGGATGGTGTGGAGATATACCGAGACTTGCATCAGGCCAACACCTTCATTGCAGCGGATGATAGTGGGGATGGAATATTCTGTCAAGACGCCCTGTGGATCGAGGGTTATAATGCGCCCATGGAAGCGATATCCCCATACCCTGTTATCGTCCTGATCTCAGCAGATGCTGAGTGGCGGGCTGCCAGACGGTTGCTGCCTGGTCGCATCCCCTTCGTTTCACCCTTCGGAGAATACTTCCAGGCTGAAATCGCAGAAAAACCTTACCTGTTCTTTCAGGGAGGCTGGGGTAAGATCGCCGCAGCCGCCTCGACGCAATACACCATCGACCGCTGGAAGCCCAGGCTCTTGATCAACCTGGGTACCTGCGGCGGTTTCAAAGGATATATCGAGCGCGGCGAGATTCTGCTGATCGAGAAGACCATCGTTTACGACATCCAAGAGCAAATGGGCGACGCCCAACAGGCCATCCAGCATTACACCACCGAACTCGATCTTTCCTGGCTCGGTGAGCCTTACCCGCTTCCCGTAAGGCGCACGCCGCTGGTCTCCGGAGACCGCGATCTGCTGCCCGAAGAGGCGCCAACGCTGGCGGCGCGCTACGCCGCAGTTGCCGGGGACTGGGAATCGGCAGCGATCGCCTGGACGGCGGCGCGTAATCGCACCCCTGTGCTCATCCTGCGTGGCGTCTCCGATCTGGTTAGCCGCGCAGGCAGCCCGGCGTACGGCAATTTGACCCTGTTCGAAGAAGCCGCAGAACAGATTCTGAAGGAATTGATCGCTTCACTGCCGCTTTGGAAGATCACTTTCTAGCCATTGGTGCAAAATTGCGCAAACTCTGGTACACTAAAACTGCAGCCAATACCTTGCAGCGCCTGTCCGTCGAAATAACGGTATCCTGAATTGTTGCTTATCGTCAACTGATTTAGGAGGATGCACGTGCAACAAAAATCCCCCCTGCTCAATCCACCCATGAGCCAAGTGCGTCGCCTCTTAGCCTGGCTGGCGCTGATCTCCTGTTTGTCCTTCGAATTCACTCTGAACCCTGCCCGGCCTTCGCTCGCCCAGACACAGACGGAGCCGTTGATCACTGGCCCCTATGTGGGCAAAACCGTCGAGCCGGCCATCTTCACCGGCAGCCTGCTCGACCTGCCAGCCTCAGACGAAGCCGAAAGCTTCAGCCCACAGCCCCTGCGCTACACCCCGGGCCAAACCCCTAAGGGCGCCTCCACGGCAATCCTGAATTGGAACGATCCGGTCGCCCAGACCGAGTTGATCCCTGGCCTGATGCCTGATCCCATCGTGAGCTTCGCCGGAATTTCGAACTACTCGCAGCCCAATCTCTCATGGCCGCCGGACACCAACGGCGATGTCGGTGGGAATTATTACATCCAAACGGTCAACACATCTCTTGCGATCTTCGACAAAGCCACCGGCGCTCTGAGCGCCCAGTTTACCTTCAACCAGTTCTTCCCCAACGATGGCAGCCCATGCGCAAGAGATCACAGCGGCGATCCGGTGGTGGTTTACGATCGTTTTGCCGAGCGCTGGGTGATCACCGACTTCAAGGTGTCCGCAAATGGGCCTTTTTATGAATGTGTCGCAGTTTCAGCGACCAGCGACCCGGTAAACGGCGGGTGGTATTACTACAGTATTTTGATCAGCGCTAATGCCTTGAACGACTATCCCAAGGTTGGAGTCTGGCGAGATAGCTACTTCATCACTTTCAACATGTTCTCCAACTACGGCAATTCCTGGGGCGGGGTGCAGGTCTGGGCGCTGGAAAAGGCCAGGATGATCAACGGTCTTTCTGTGACGCCGATCTACTTCAGTCTGTCCGCGGCCTCGGGTTACGCCAGCCTGCTGCCGGCGCACGCTTTAAGCCTGCCTCCCGCCGGGGCGCCGAACTACCTGGCCGCAGTGGAGTTACCCGACGACCTGCTCATCTGGAAGTTCACACCCAACTGGAGCAACCCAGGGCTTTCCACCTTCACCGGGCCAACGGTGTTGAACGTTGCGCCTTTTGCGTCAGCCGCCTCGATTCCCCAACCCGGCTCTGCGTATCTATTGGACAGCCTGAGCTATCGCCCGATGATGCAACTCATTTACCGGACGGTGAACGGCGTGGAGGCGCTCTGGCTCACCCACACCGTCGCCAGCAGCGGTGTGGCGGGGATGCGCTGGTATGAAATACGCCAGCCCGCCGGTACGCCGGTGTTGTTTCAGCAAGGCACCTACCAACCCGATTCGCACCATCGCTGGATGGGTTCGCTCGCCGTGGATCAGGACGGTAACATGGCGTTGGGCTACAGCATCGGCAGCGCTGCGATGTACCCCGGCATTCGATATACCGGCAGATTAGCGGGCGAGACGCTGGGGTTACTGCCTCAGGGCGAGAAGACCCTGCAAAATGGCACTTATTCCCAGTCGTCCTACACCCGCTGGGGTGATTACAGCGCCATGGCAGTCGATCCCAGCGACGACTGCACCTTCTATTACACCACCGAATACTACAGTTCCTTGGTCACTCAGCCCAGCACCAACTGGCAAACCCGCATTGGGTCTTTCAGATACCCCTCGTGCGGCCTTCCCAAAGGGCGTATTCGCGGCGTGGTGCGCAACGCGACCACCTTACAGCCTATCCCCGGCGTGCAGGTGGTGGCCAGTTCGGCTGCTCAGAAAATGACCGTCACCACAGATGCCGGCGGCGTTTATACGATCACCCTGGCAGCCGGGGCGTTCAGCCTGACCGCTGGGCCGCTGCCGCCGGGCTACCCCGATGCAACCACCATCGACAACGTCCCGTTGATCGCTAACAACACGACAAACCAGGACATTTTCTTGGGCCCGATGGCCAGTCTGGTGGCCAGCGCTCAGACCGTGGATGACGATGTCGCCGAAGGCAACAACAACGGTCATCCTGAACCAGGCGAAACGGATCTGAAACTCTGGTTGGCGATCGAGAACGTCGGCGCCGCGGATTCCATCAACGTCACGGTACAGCTCTCCAGTCTGTCGCCCGGCGTGACGGTCGCCCAGGATACAGCCGCCTATCCCGACATCGCTGCCGGGAGCACGCAGACCGGCTTACAGCCTTTTGTGTTTTCGGTGGATCGCAACGTGGCCTGTGGGAGCGCTATCGACTTCCGCGCTGTGGTCACCGACAGTCTCCGAACTTACACGCTGGATTTCTCGCTCGCCGCGGCGGCGCCGTTGCCACGCGTCAACCTGATCAATCACACCGTGGAGAACGGCACCGAAGGCTGGGTTACTGGCGGCTCGCCGAATACCTGGACGATCATCTCATCCTCATGGCGCAGTCCATCTCACTCCTGGACAGATAGCCCAGGCGGGAATTATGCCGATAACACGACCTCATACCTGCAGTCACCGCCGCTAAGCACCTGGTACATGAATAAGCTGCAGTTGAGTTTCTGGACGCGATTTGCCTTGGAACCGGGCTATGATTATGTCTTTTTGGATTATTCCACCAACGGCGGGGCAACCTGGAGCAGCGACTCGCAGGCGTTGGCTACGCTGAACGGTACGCAGGCGACCTGGAATAACGTCCTTGTCGAGATACCCGGCTTAAAGAATCAGTCCAACCTGGCATTCCGCTTCCGGTTGACGACCGACAGCGGGGTTACTGATGACGGCGTATATCTGGACGACTTCGTGCTTTCATATGAGCCGTACACTTGCGAATATGGCATGCAGCCCACGCTTTTCCTTCCCTTGCTCTCCCGTTGAGCAGCCGTATCAAAAGCACGCATCACTGAATTCGGAGAGAAACGCATGCAACCCGTGCTCAAAATCGACCTCACCCGCGGAGAAATGGCACAAATCGCTATTCCACCCGAATGGGAGCAGGCCTACCTTGGGGGCGCTTCGTTGGCAGCGCGCTTGCTCTATAAGCGATTGACCCCAGACCTGGATCCCTTTTCGCCCCAGGCGCCGCTGCTCTTTCTCAACGGGCCGCTCTCTGGCACCTCAGGCCCCGCAGTGGGACGCTTCGTGGTATGCGGGCGCTCCCCGGCCACCGGGCTTTGGGCGGAGTCGAACTGCGGCGGCTTCTGGGGTCCAGAGTTGCGCATGGCAGGCTTTGATGGACTTTGGGTGGAAGGCCGCGCCGATGCGCCTGTGTACATCTGGATCCAAGATGGTCACGTCGAAATTCGCCCTGCCGATCACCTGTGGGGTCTGGACACCTACCAGACACAGGAAATGATCGAAGCTGAACTGGGAGCTGGAAAAGTGCGCGTGGCTTCGATTGGTCTGGCCGGCGAAGCCCGCATTCCCTTCTCTCTGATTTTGTGCGATCATGGGCGAGTCGCCGGGCGCACCGGGCTGGGGGCGGTGATGGGATCGAAGAATCTCAAAGCGGTGGCGGTGCAGGGACATGGCAAGGTGCCGGTCGCCGACCCGGCGCGCTACACGCCGGTGCGCTCGGAAGCCAATCGGGCGTTGCGCACTGACTCGATGACCCACGTGATGCGCGAACTGGGAACTTCGGGGGCAGCAGAGTATTTCGACTACCTGGGCGAGATGCCCAAACGGTATTACCACCAGGGCACCTACCATGAAGACATGCGCATCTCAGGAGCGGCGCTGAAGGAGACCATCCTGGTGGGGGTGAGCGCCTGTCATGCCTGCGTGATCGCCTGCGGGCGGGTGGTACAACTGGAAGACGGCAAGAAGCGCAAAGGGCCAGAGTACGAGACGCTGGTGGGTTTTGGGCCCAATCTCATGCTTAACGATCCGGTGTTGGCAACCCGCCTGGGGGAGCTGTGCGACCGCTACGGGATGGACACGATCAGCCTGAGCAACACCATCGGGCTGGCGTTCCATCTCTATGAAATGGGAAAAATCACCCCGCAGGATACCGGCGGATTGGAGCTGAGCTGGGGAAATGCGCCGGTCGTGGAATCGCTGGTGCACATGACCGCGCGACGCCAGGGTTTTGGCGATTGTCTTGCGGATGGGGCGCGCCTGCTCGGGCAACGCTTCGGCGCGGAAGAAGAGGCAGTGCAGGTCAATGGACTGGAGGTGGCTTACCATGACCCGCGCGGCGCTTCCGGGATGGCGCTGATCTATGCCACCTCGCCGCGCGGCGCCTGTCACAATCAATCCGATTACTTCTTTGTCGATCTCGGGCAGATCGAAACCAGCCTGGGGATGGAGTTTCACGAGCGGCGCAGCGGCCCGGAAAAGGCAGCCAATGTAGCGATCCACCAAAACTGGCGTACTGTGTTCAACGCTCTGGTGATCTGTATCTTCTCCAACCTTTCCCCCGAGACGGTGGTGGAGCTGATCAACTCCGCTTGCGGCTATCATTGGACGATCAAAGATGTGCTCAGGGCTGGAGAACGGGGCTGGAATCTGAAGCGAGTGATCAATCATCGCCTGGGGCTAACCCGAGCAAATGATCGGCTGCCAAAGGCCTTGCTCGAACCTTATCGAGACTGCCTGCCTCGCGAGAGTTGTTATGTGCCCGAATTCGAGGCCATGCTGGAGGCGTATTACGCTGCGCGCGGCTGGGATGCAACAACCGGGTATCCTAGCCGGCAAAAACTGGAATCGTTGGAACTGGATTTTGCAATCAAGGACCTTTATGCGCCATGATCAAATACGTGCGTGTATCTGAAATGCAGGCCATTGAGCGCCAGGCAAACGCCGCTGGGCTAAGCTACGAGCGCATGATGGAAAACGCCGGCCGCGGCCTGGCGGAGGTGGTGTTGGACAAATACGGTTACCTGGCAGAAGAAGGCGCGCTGGGGCTGGTCGGTTCGGGCAACAACGGCGGCGATACGCTGGTGGCTCTGGATTATCTGGCCCAAGAGGGATGGAGAGTCAGCGCCGCGATCATCCGCCCACGGCCTGCCGACGATCCCTTGATCGTCCGCCTCCAGGCTGCTGGCGGTCGGGTGGTCTGGTTGGATGCGTACTTCGATGAACAGGCCCTGTCGCGCCTGCTGGAGGATCACGGCTTGTTGTTGGATGGTGTGCTGGGCACCGGCGCGCGCCTGCCGCTCAAGGCAGAGGTGGCGAATGCGCTTGGCTTCACTCGCCGCAAATTATTGGAAATGGAGCGCCCTCCAATTGTCGTGGCTGTGGATTGTCCCTCTGGCGTGGATTGCGATAGCGGCGAGGCCGCGCCGGAGTGCCTGTCAGCCGATACAACCGTGACCATGGCGGCGGTGAAGCAAGGGCTGTTGAAGTTCCCGGCATATTCCCTGGTGGGCGAACTGCGCGTGGTGGGGATTGGTCTGCCGGAAGATGGCGAAGGGCTGCAAGCCTGGAGGGAGGTGCGTTGCTTCCTGCCCGACCTGGATTGGGTGCGCAACGTGCTGCCAGGGCGTCCCCTGGATGCCCACAAGGGCACCTTCGGCACAGCGTTGATCGTTGCCGGTTCGGCAAACTACACCGGTGCAGCCTGGCTGGCAGGGAAGGCTGCTTATCGCGTTGGGGCGGGCCTGGTCACGCTGGCGGTTCCTGAGCCGCTGCATCCTGCCCTGGCGGGGCAGTTCCCAGAAGCCACCTGGGTGCTGCTGCCCCATGTGAGAGGCTTCATTGCAGCAGAGGCCGATGAAATGTTGCAGGCGCCCCTGGAGCGGGCGACAGCACTGCTGATAGGGCCCGGCTTTGGGCTGGAAGAGACCACTCGAGAATTCCTGGAACGGTTCTTCAGCCTGGAGCAGGACAAATTCCCGCCGCTGGTCGTGGATGCGGATGGCTTGAAACTGCTACGACGTCTGCCGGAATGGCACAGGCGTCTGCCGGCTCCGGCGGTGCTGACGCCGCATCCAGGCGAGATGTCTGTGCTAAGTGGCCTGCCCAAAGAAACCATTCAGGCTGACCGCCTGGGACACGCGCAACGCTTCAGCCGGGAATGGGGACATGTGGTGGTCCTGAAAGGGGCGTTCACGGTGATCGCCGCGCCAGACGGAGCAGCAGCGATCATCCCAGTGGCGACTCCCGCGCTGGCCCGCGCCGGCACAGGAGACGTGCTGGCAGGTCTGATCGCCGGATTGCGCGCCCAGGGGGTAGCGGCTTTCGAGGCCGCAACCGCTGGGGCGTGGATCCACGCTTACGCCGGCTTGCGGGCAGTGGAGCAGGTGGGCAACGCCGCCTCGGTGCTGGCAGGGGATGTGCTAAGGGCGGCGGTATCTGTAATCGGCGATCTGTTAAATTAAATACCGTTCCCCGCGACCCGAACGCCGCCTGGAACGGTATCCTGTTATACGATACAACCCAGCAGGCCTATTCAGCCGTCGCGGGTTCCTCCCCTGCTTCCCCAGCCTGGGGTGCGCCTGGTTTGATCGTAGCGACCTTCTCACGAGTCAATCGCGCCAATTCGTCGGTGCGCAAGCGCACCTCTTCCAGCGCCTGGTCTGCACGGGCGCGGGCCTCTTCCAGCGCCGCTGCAGCGCGAGCGCGGGCATCCTGGCCGTATTCGACGGCGCGATCCTTCAATTCAATGCCCCGATCACGGATCAGCGTGCGCGTCTCCTCGCCCGATTGCGGGGCCATCAGAAGCGCAACTGCCGCTCCAACCAAACCGCCGACGACCAGGCCGGCGAAAAATGCGCCAAAATCATTGTTGTCAGACATCGTACACTCTCCTTATGGGAACTTATTTCTTCGATTTCCTCACCAGGCCCAAGGCCAGCAGCAACTGAGAAAAACCTGCCAAATACTCGTTCAACTTGATCACAGGCTCAACCAGGTTATCGCTCAAGAAGGTGGTCGTGCCACGCAGATTACTCACCGTCTCGTTGGTCGAATCCAGGATGGGCTTAATTTCGTTCTGCAGCAAGTTGATTAACCGGGCGAGTTGGATCATTAAGATCACCAGGGTAATGCCGGTCAACATGCTCTGCAGCGCCATGAAAATGATGAATACATCCCGAATTTTGGCGGTATCCGTAGCCGGCTGCAGCAGATAAATCACACTGACGATGACCAGAGCCACCAGGATGACAAACGCAATGATCACCCCGATTATGGTGCGCTTTTGCTCGGGAGTCAACTCATTCGACTCCGGCAATTGCTCAGTTTGGTCGGCGGCTGGGGTCAACGGCGATTGTACGGGCTCGGGCTGGTAAGAGGAGCTATCATCCATATCTTTTCTATTATACCCTGTCCTTGCCAGAAGAATAAGAAACTGATCAACTTCCTGGCGTCAGGGGCTATCCTGTCCGGGATTGGCAATCAGCGCCTCGATTCGCTGTAATACCCAGGCCAGCTCGGCGACCAACGGCGAGTCGCTGACCGAGCGAAACGTCTCTAAGATGCTGCGATAATACCACAGAGTGCCTTCTTTGCCGCCGTTGAAGCGCTCCCAAACCGCGTCGCCAAAGCGCTGCAGATCCAGCAGGATCGAACGGGCGTTGTGCAGTTTATCCGCCAGCGAGACTCGAAGCACTTCCTGCGAAGCGGTTTGCAGGTGCTCCAGGTAGTTCGCTTTTCGCTGACGCCAGGGCGGCTTAGGCGTCTGGTAGGTATCGGTGCAGCCGTGCACGATATCGGCAACGCGATCGCCGAATCGCATGCGAATAGCTTCCAAAACCTCCAGGCCGCCCTGATCTTCAGGGGCGTCGTGAAGCAGGGCAGCAATCGCCTGTTCCTCGTCGCCGCCATCTTCCAGAACCAACGCAGTGACTGCCAAAAGATGGGCGATGTACGGCGTTTCGCTTCCTTTGCGCAGTTGATCCCCGTGAAGAGCCAGCGCGTAATCCAAAGCCTGGTTGAAACGTTCGCTGAGGCGCATGCCGCTCAGGGGGTGATCTGGTATTCGCTGGTGATCGGCACGCCAGGGCGCAGGGTGCTGACCACCGAGCAATATTTATCCTCAGACAGGCGAATCGCCCGTTCGAGCTTTTCTGAATTGACCGGGCCGCTCACCTGGTAGCACATGTGAATACGGGTGAAAGTATAGGGCGGATCGCTCAACTGATCGCCAGAGCAAATCACTTTCAATTCCCGCATCGGCTCGCGCTGTTTGGCCATAATCTCAACCACATCGTAGGCCGAACAAGACGCTACCGCCATCAGCAACAGGTCGGAGGGCTTGACGCCCACCCACTGGTATTGTGGATCGGGCGAACGGCCAATGACGATCGAATGGCCGTTCGAATCGCTGGCAACCATCATCTTGTCTTCAACCCAACGCAAAGTAATTGCTCCCATGACTTCTCCTCTGTGGTGTATTGGGGGTGGTTTGGGCTCAGAAAGTCAACCTAAGCCTGTGAGCTCTCTTCCAGGATGGCTTCGATCTGCTCGGCCACGCGTGCATTTTCGGGATATTCCGTTCGGCTGAGCATAAGCTGGTTGGCAATGCGTCGCAGCACGCCCGGATTGATCTGCGCCAGGTCCGCCGTGACTTTTTGCCACAGCTTGCGCAATTCGGCGCTCGGGTGTGTAGCGGCATAGACGGCAATCTGGGCAGGCGAAGACATGCTCAAGTTCCAGGAACTGACGTTGATATCCAGCTCGCGACCGGTATTCGACCAGTAATAGGCCAGCATCGGGTTGATCAATCCGCGCATCCGACCCCATAGCGGGTCATCCTCTTGCACCAGGGCAAAGAAAGCCAGGTAATAGGGTCGTGCGCCAGCGTAATCGCGATTGACCTGCGAAAGCTTACCCGCAATGGCCGAGGCATAGGAGGCCATGTACCAGCGCAGATCATCGAGTGATGCGCCAGGCTCTCCCATTTCAACGGCATCCCATTGGAGCCGGCAGGCGAGCAGATAAGTGTTGCTGGAGGCGGCGAAATCTTGCGAACGCTGCACCATGGCTTTCTTGGCTAACGTGCGCGCGGTCTCCGCCCCAGGCTGGAGGCCATCGGGCACACTCACTTGCTCGATATCGCGGCACAGAATGCGCAATGCCGGATCGTCGGCAAAAGGGATGTTCCCGCTCCCGGGCAGCGAATAGCGCTTGTTGCGGTAAGTGATCATACCGCGCTTCTTCAAATCTTCCAGAAGAGATTGGATATAGTCCCCTTGATTGCGGTCGTTGAGCAACAGATAGGCCAGCTCTGCGGGTTCGATCTCCATACCGGCGCGCACCAACGCGTAAACGAAATCTGACTCGGCGCGACCAACGAAGCTGGCTTCGCTGTCGATACCTGGGGCCAGTCTGACCGGAGCATACGGCGAGACAGCTTCGTCATAGTAATCAAAAGCGCCCTGCCGAAAAGCGAGTTGCAAAGTATCCCGCAGCATGGATTTGTTGCGCATCAGGCCAGTGGCCTCGTAACGCTCCTCGAGCATATTGAGCAATTCTTCGGTCGTCTGTTCGCCAGGGTGCTCACTCAACTCTCGATAGATGTCTCGCAGGATATCGCGGCGGGTGTTGAGATCCAGGCTGGTCATCTTCATGCGGGTAAACGCCTGACGGTATTGCGCCTCGAGCGGCTGACGAGTCGGAGCAGACTTTTCGATCACCAATGCAGCCTGCGGCTCGGATGACTCACTCTCACCCGGGGCAACTTCGAGGTAGCCCGGAGCAAGATAATCTGCCGGAGCGACAAACAATTGCAAATCTTTGAGGTAAAGTTTCGCCAGATCACGATGCTCTTCAAGCCAGGATCTGAACTGCGAATATCCCAAATTGGCTTCGTTGAACGCCGGGTCCATCAACAACATGGTTTGTTTCAGGCGTGTGGCCAAAACGGGTAAATCTCCGCGCTGGCCATGGGCTTTCAGGGCCTTTACCAGGAGGTTGCGCGCCTGCTCGATCTCAGCGCATGAGCGTTCATCGATGTCCGCAGGCTCCCCCAGCGCTGTCTCCAAGTAGATGAACTCATCGCACGAGCGCACCAGCAGATCGTGAGTGATGCTGCGCGGGCCGATGCCAATCGTATAACGACCATACTCGCGCAACTTGGCGACCAGGGGGCTGAAATCGCTGTCGCCAGAAACAATGACATAAGTGCGGATTTGAGGTCGGGTGAGGGCGATCTCGAATGCGTCAATCGCCATGCGGATATCGGCGCGGTTCTTCCCGGCGCGCACGCTGTAAATCTGGATCAAGTCGATGGAGTTGTTCATCATGCTGTCGCGATAGCGGGTAAAGCGTGACCAATCGGCATATGCCCGCTTGACGACGGCCGGACCACGTGTCTGAAGCGATTCGATCAAATCGGTAATCTCGAAATCGAAAAACTCGCGCTCAGCCCACAGGGCGATGTTCTCAAAGTCGATAAAAATCGCCAGTTGCTCACTCATTTACCAGCTCCTTTGATTTTTTTGTTTTGCTCCAGACAGATTTGATTTGATCCATCGTTTCTGCCTGGAGGCCAAGCCTGCTCTTCGGTGCGGCCGCCTGTCTAACAAGAGCATACGCACATTTACAGATTCCAGATGCGTTTTGCTGCGCTCACTATCGAACGCCAGGCAAAATTCTCAGGATATGGCGCAAGGCCTAAAGAGTCCTCCCATGGCAGGTCGAGCAGCGCAGCCACGGCTGCCGAAACGCAGGCCTTAGCAGCCTCCAGATCATACCCCCCTTCCAGGAAAAGCGCAATCTTTCCGGCGCAGTTTTGATCTGCCCATTGCCTCAGATATGCGATCAATTGGCCATATCCTTGCGCGGAAAGGCTCAGGCTTCCCAGTGGATCGCGCCAGTGCGTGTCGAATCCCACGCTCACCAGGAGCATTTGGGGGTTGAAACGATCGAGCAGCGGCAAGATGAGCGCCTGCATGACCTCCAGGAAACCCTGATCGCCCGTGTATGGCGGCAAGGGGAAGTTGGCGGTCAGGCCTTCGCCCGCTCCAGCACCGGTCTCTTCCAAAAAACCAGTGCCCGGATACAACGGAGATTGATGGGTGGAGATATACAGCACATCGCCACGCGACCAAAAGATATCCTGCGTGCCGTTGCCATGATGCAAATCCAAATCAACAATCGCCAGCCGCTGGGCGCCGGAAGGAGAAGCGATCAAATAGGCTGCTGCCAGGGCGACGTTGTTCAGCAGGCAAAAGCCCATCCCCCGGCGAGCAGTAGCATGATGGCCGGGCGGGCGAGTGAGCGCCAGGCCGCGGCGAGCCCGCCCCTGCCAGATAGCCTGCGCTACGGCGGCTGCCCCGCCGGCGGCGTTCACCGCCAGTTGCCAGGAAGCCGGTGTGGTATAGGTATCGCCATCCAACCACGCGCCGCGTTGGCAGGCGCGCCGGAGCTCCTCCAGGTACGTCGGGTGATGCGCCAGCTCCAAATCGGCCTGGGTTAGCGGCAACGGGGCAAGCTGAGGATAGCCTTCCCACCAGCCAGCAGCCTGCAGCGCCTGGCAAATAGCCTCGACGCGCTCTGGGCGCTCCGGATGGCCTGCAGCGTAATGGGCCGCGTGCCCTTCTGGGTAAAAATAAACTAGATCAGACATACAACGCCCCGATCAGTTTCTCTTTGTTCATCCTTAGCCTTTTCTGAAATCCACAGTCTTATCCTTGGAATTTCTTCTCAGCCATCTATAGGGATAGGGGCAGATGGATTTTCGGGTAAAATAGCGCTTACACGAATTTTACACGATAATAACGCAGAAAGACGACAGGATGACCGCCGATTTTGGCGCACATATGTAAGGAGCGCGCATGACCGAATTGTTGTATCAGATGGACAGCTATTTGCGAAGTTTCCAGGCCCAGGTGGTGGCGTTGGATGAAGAGGGACGTGGCATCGCTCTGGATCGCACGGCATTCTACCCGGGCGGCGGCGGTCAGCCCGCCGACAGCGGTGTCTTAACTGCTGATGGAGTGAAATTTACAGTCAAACGAGCTAAAAAAATCGGCGACCTGGTGTTTCACTATGTCGAAGGTGAAGAAGCCCTGCCGCCGATTGGCGCAATCGTGCAAGGAGAGATCGATTGGGAGCGTCGCTACAAGCTGATGCGCACCCATACCGCCATGCACGTGTTGTGCGGCGTGATCTTCCGCGATTATGGCGCCTCGGTCACTGGCGGCGATATGGACCCACTCGAGGGGCGGATGGATTTTGAGTTCGAGACCATGCAGCGCGAATTGGTGGACAAAATCCAGGAAGCCGTCAATCGCGAGGTTGCCGCCGGGCGTGAGGTGCGCACAGCCATCCTGCCGCGGGAAGAAGCCTTCCGGATTCCAGACCTGATCCGCACCAAGATCAACCTGCTGCCAGAAGGCATCCAACAGGTGCGGGTGGTCGAGATCGTCGGGCTGGATTTACAGGCGGATGGCGGCACTCACGTGCGCAACACCGCCGAAGTAGGCAGCATCCGTGTGGTCGATTACAAGAGCAAGGGCAAGATCAACAAGCGCATCTACATTGCGGTCGAATGAAACCATCGAAGAGACCCTATCATGAAAGCTGAAGCCGTCATTTGCGGGGCCGGGATCGCCGGGGTGAGCGCAGCGTACGCCCTGGCGGTAGAAAAGCAGGTGCGCAATGTGCTCCTGGTGGACGAAGGCGCGCCGTTGAGCCTGACCAGCGATCATTCGACGGAGTGTTACCGCAACTGGTGGCCCGGACCTGGGGACGCCATGGTGGCGCTGATGAACCGCAGCATTGACCGTATGGAGAAACTGGCGCGCCAGCATGGCAACGTGTTTCGTATGAACCGCCGGGGTTATCTGTACTGCACCGCCAGCCCCCAACGCGCTGCCGAAATGCGGCAGGCGGGCGAACAGATCTCTGCGTTGGGCGCCGGGCCATTGCGCATCCACGACGGCAGAGCAAACAGCCCGGCTTATCAGCCCGCTGACCCGGAGGCCTTCGAAAACCAACCAGATGGCGCCGATCTGCTGCTTGATCCTGAATTGATCTTGAAACACTTCCCGTACCTGACGCCAGATGTAACCGCCGCCCTGCATGTGCGAAGGGCAGGTTGGTTCAGCGCCCAGCAACTCGGCATGCTCCTCCTGGAACAGGCCAGGAACTGCGGTGTGAGTTTCTATCCCGCCAGGGTCGTAGGCGTTGACCAGGTGCAAGGTCGCGTCGCAGGGATACGGCTTTCGGATGGGACGCGGGTCGAGACGCCAATCTTCGTCAACGCTGCCGGGCCGCACTTGCAGATAGTTGGGCGAATGCTGGGCATCGAACTGCCGGTTTTCAATGAACTGCACCTGAAACTGGCGATGCGCGACGTCCAGCGGGTGTTGGATCGCCATGCGCCGCTGGTGATCTGGTCCGACCCCCAACGGCTGGACTGGAGCGACGAAGAGCGGGAATTCTTGCAGCAAGAGCCTGAGGAGGAATTGCTGCTGAGCGAGTTGCCGGCTGGCATTCACACCCGCCCGGACGGCGGCATGGATAGTCCCATCATCCTGGTGTTATGGGAATATCATACCCGACGAGTCGAACCCGCCTGGCCGATCGCCGAGGACGCTTTGTATCCAGAAGTGGTAGTGCGCGGACTGGCGCGGATGATCCCAGGCATGCGTTGTTATCTCCACAAAATGGAGAAGCCACGCGTCGACGGCGGCTATTACACCAAAACCGCCGAAAACCGCCCGTTGATCGGAAGGCTGCCACTTGAGGGCGCATATGTCATCGGAGCGCTTTCCGGGTTCGGGCTGATGGCGGCCTGCGCCGCGGGGGAACTGCTGGCAAATCATATCACCGACGGGCCGTTGCCGCCTTACGCAGCCGCGTTCTCCTTAGAGCGCTATGACGACCCGGCATATCGGTCTATGCTGGAAGCCTGGGGGGCTACCGGTCAACTTTAGCACTTGCTCTGCACCTCTGGAGGCACTCAATGGAAGTCGAAATCTATATTGGCAGCGGAAAACGCATCGAAATGATCCCCGAGAACCGAATTGGTCGGATCGACGATGAAGGCAATGTCTATGAAGTGGGTGGGGAAGAAGAAATCTATCTGGGATGGATCGACTTCGAAGCGGGAGATATATTTGACAACGAAGACGATTTGGTCGGCTGGGTGGAAGAGGATGGCAAAGTCATCGCCATCAGCGAAGACGGCGAAGAAGAATTCGAGATCGGCTATGTTACTGAGGCGGGTGAATTATACTGTTATAGAGGCGGAGAGCAGGAAGCCCTGGTGGGCCAGCTCAAAAACATGCAAGGCCTGGCTGAAGGGGCAGCCGCGCTGCTCTTCTTCTTAGATTTCGAGGGGGAGTGAGCAGCTTTCGATGAGGAAATTTCTAGCAGGAGCGCTCACCCTGCTGACGTTGCTGCTGGTCGGCGGCTGCGGGTCTTTTCCCCCTTCTCGCGCGGTTAATATTCCGCAAGCAGCCGAAGAAACCAACCAACAACGCCAAAATCCCCCTGGCAGGGGCTATCGCTTCCGATGGGCGAAATGCGAGTATGGCAATCTGCCCGTTGAAATTGATTGCGGGTATCTGAGCGTACCTGTTGACCGGGCTGACCCGCAATCTCCCAGGATTCGTCTGGCGGTCACCATTTTGCGAGCGCAAGGCGGTGAAACGAGCGCTGCTCCGGATCCAGTGCTTATCCTATCCGGCCAGCCGGGAAGCGCCGCCACACTCGACATCCGAGAGTGGCTGGAAAGCCCGCTGCTGAACAAGCGGGACATCATCCTGATGGATTTGCGCGGCACGGGAAAGTCGCAGCCCAACCTGAACTGTCCCGAACTCGAAGAGGACAACCCGGGCGATGTAAAGGCCTTGCAGGCCTGTCGCAAACGCCTCGGAAAAGAAAACATCGCTCTGGATCAATACACCAGCGCTCAATCGGCGGCAGATTTGAACGACTTGCGCCAGGCTTTAGGCTACGAGAGCTGGAATGTAATGGGTATTTCGTATGGCGCCCGTGTGGCGTTGACCTTATTGCGCGATTTCCCCGAGGGAATCCGCAGCGTGGTGCTGGACTCGGTTTATCCCCCCGAGGTCAACATATTCGAAGAGCAAGCGGTCAACGCGGCACAAGCCATTCAGGCCTTCTTCACCGCCTGCCATCAAGACGCCGAATGCGCCTTTACCTATCCCGACCTGGAACAGGTGTTCGGCGATTTGCTCATCTCCCTGGATAAGAACCCCCGTCAGGTGATGGTGGCCGATCCCCGCACAGGCGAGGTACAGATGGTAGCCCTAGATGGCAACCGAATGGCTGGCCTGATCATGGAGGCGTTGAACACCCCAGAAACGCTGGCACGCGTTCCCTATCTCATCTATGAAACCCAATACGGCAACGATCACGCCATAGCCGGGCTGATGTTTGCCGGCTCATCCAACGGCGCCACCCTGACGCCAGAGCAAGCCAAAGAAATTCGGCGCGCCTTCGCTGAAGGAGCTTACTACTCACTGATATGCGCTGAAGAAGCAGCATTCAACGATCCAAAAACAGCGGAGTCCGCAGCGCGAGAAGCTGGTTCGCCTCTGGCAGAGCGGTTTTACAGCGAAGTCAGGGCGTTATTCGAGCGCTGCCAGGCGTGGAATGTCAAGGCAGCCAAAAGCATTGAAACGCAGGCCATTGCCAGCCCGGTCCCGGCGTTGCTGCTCTCCGGAGAGTATGATCCGCTTACCCCGACCCGTTGGGCGCAGATTGCCGCGCACGGCCTGCCCGATAGCAAGGTGCTGGTTTTCCCGGCAGTTGGTCACCGCGTGCTCAACCTCGGGGTTTGCCCTCAGGGGATCGTGGCAGAATTTATCGCCAATCCGGTTACTCCCCTGGATGATTCTTGCATTAATGATCTCCAGGTAGAATACTGGCTTCCTTGAGTCGACCGCCACATAAAGACCCCGATCAAAATTACCCGGCAGCGCTCATGACCATTGCTGGCCAACTCGCCTAGGAAGCGAGGATATCCGCCAAAGCTTGCAACGCCAGGACATAGGAGCGCCAACCAAATCCAGCGATGCTGCCGACGCAGACGGGAGCAATCATGGAGATGCGGCGGAAATCTTCACGGGCGTGGACATTGGACAGATGCACCTCGATCACCGGCAGGCCAATGCCGGCGACGGCATCCCGCAGCGCCACCGACGTGTGAGTGTAGCCTCCAGGGTTGAAGATCACCCCACTCGCCCAACTGCGCGCTTGGTGCAACGCATCGATCAACGCACCCTCGCTGTTGGACTGAAAAGTGCGCACTTCCAGACCCGCCTTTTGGCCCAATGCCATCAGGCGCTGGTCGATCTCAGCCAGGGTAGTTTGCCCATAAACTTGCGGTTCGCGCTCTCCCAGCAGATTTAGATTCGGGCCATGCAGGACAAGGATTGCCTTCATCGTGACATCTCCCTTCGGGGGCGAAACTCAAAGCAACTGTTGCCAATCATCCACTTCGATCCCCCAGCGGACTTCGCCGATGCGCACCGGCAACACCCAGCGCACCTTACCGCAGGCGCGCTTCTTGTCCACGCCGATGCCGTTCAACAGGCGCTGACGATCCAGGTCGCGGGGGGGTTCAGTGGGCAAATTCAGGCCGCGCAGGGTCTCGGCGATCGTCTCCGCCAGGCCGGGAGAAGCAATACCCATCCTTTCGGCCAGTCGCGCGGCGTACACCATGCCCATTGCTACCGCCTCGCCATGCCTGATTCGGTAATCAGAAGCTGATTCTATGGCATGGCCCAGGGTATGTCCCAGGTTCAGCGTGGCGCGGCGGCCCCGCTCATAAGGGTCATCCTGGATCACGCGGGCCTTCACTGCCATCGCTCGACGAACGAGTTCATCCAGGTTCTCTCGAACAGAGCGCCAGCCGCCGCGACACAACTCGAACAATTTGGGATCACCCAACAACCCGTGTTTGACCACTTCCGCCAGACCATTGCGAAACTCCTCTACAGGCAGAGTTTCCAACACCTGTGGATCGGCCAAGACCAATGAGGGCGGATGAAACGCGCCGACCAGATTCTTACCCTGGGGCAGGTCAGCGCCGGTCTTGCCCCCCAGGCTGGCATCCACCATCGCCAGGAGCGAGGTTGGAACAACCACCCAGGGGATGCCGCGCAGGTATGTGGCTGCTGCAAACCCCGTCAGATCCCCTACCACCCCGCCGCCCAGGGCGATGACCGAGCTGCTTCGCTCCACGCCGCTCCGAAGAAAGGCATCCCACAATTGAGAGACAGTGGCAATCGTTTTGTACTGTTCGCCAGCCGGGATGATCGCCGCCTGCGCCGTATAACCGGCCTGCCGCAGCGACTCCAAAGCCTGATCCGCATACAACCGGGCGACGTTTTCATCGCTGACCACAACCAGCGGACCCTTGATATGCCTGGCCTGCAATTCTGCGCCAAGGTGATCCAAGCTACCTTTGGCTACACGCACATCATATCCTGCGCTCATCCCTGAAATATGGAACACTCCGAGCCGGGCCTGCGCCTGCCAGGCAGCCTCCATCAAAGATAACTCGCCGGTATCCAACTGCAACCGGAAAGAGGCATAATGGGCCGAGCGCTGTTCAAGGAGATGCTGCAAACGCAGGCGTGAATCCCCATCCAGCAAAGGACGCTGACTCTGGCTCTCTTCCAGGCGAGCGACGATGGTATCGAAGGGAGCAGACAGACACAGCACCATCCCGGCTTGCTCGGCCAGGGCGCGATTCTCAGGCCGTAACAGCGCCCCACCTCCCAGGGCCACTACCCCCGACTGGTATTCCAACACCTCGGCCAGCGCGGCGCTTTCTCGTCTTCTAAACCCGGCTTCGCCTTCGGCGGCAAAGATCTGCGGAATGGAAGCCCCAGCCTGGGTCTCGATGATCTCATCCAGGTCATAGAATGGCCGACGCAGAATTTCGGCCAGGCGCAAGCCCAATGAACTCTTTCCAGAGGCAGGAGGGCCATAGAGGAAGATGAACGGTTCGAGAGACATGGCGCAATTTTATCCGATCATTGGGCCGCCGGATCCGTTGTTTCAGGCCAAAAGAGGTGCTCTCCGCCGTCCATGCGTAAATCGGCCAGGTTGGCCCGGCGCAGCGCCGCAAAACGGGGGTGCATCTCCTCCAGCGAGTCGCCGCCCAGCTTCTCCAGCAGGGCATCTGTCAGGATAAAGGCAACCATGGCTTCCAGGATGGGCACAGCGCGCGGTACGGGGCAAAAATCCGACCG
The DNA here is from genome assembly GCA_964503145.1 of uncultured Anaerolinea sp. Lineage (GTDB taxonomy): Bacteria > Chloroflexota > Anaerolineae > Anaerolineales > UBA4823 > RBG-16-57-11. The sequence goes on from CAZCYV010000001.1 coordinate 434,678, forward strand.
CTCGTAAGCGGTTGGCGTCTCCTGACCGGTTGCCAGATCGACGGTGGGTTGTGGGGTCAACGTGGTCGCGATGGGTTTCATCGCCGCGCGCATAATCAGCGGCGTTCCCATCGTGATCCCGCCTTCGATCCCGCCAGCTCGATCCGTCGGACGAATCAATTCCCCTTGCTTCAGGCGAATAGCGTCATGCGCCTGCGTGCCTGGCCGGCGGGCATTGGCAAAGGCGTCGCCAAACTCTACGCCCTTAATCGCCTGCACGCTGAGCAATGCTGCGCCCAGGCGCGCCTCCAGGCGTCTGTCCCACTGGGCATAAGCGCCCAAGCCAGGCGGCAGGCCCAAGGCGACGATCTCGATCACGCCTCCCAGCGTGTCCCGCTGTTGGATCACCTGGCGAATCTGCTGGCGCATGGCCTCGGCGGCAGACGACTGGGGGCAACGCACACCGCTCTGCTCCGCCTGGATGAAGCGCTCTGAAAAGGGCATATCGCCTAATTCCGCGCTGATTTCGCCAATGGCAACCACATAGCCGCCCACCTCGATATCGAACTGCGCCAGAAATTGCTTGCAGACTGCGCCTACTGCCACACGTGCGGCGGTCTCACGCGCCGAGGCGCGTTCCAGAGCCGGGCGCAGATCGCGATAGCCGTATTTGATCGCCCCTGTCAGGTCGGCATGCCCGGGGCGGGGCGTGGTGAAGGCTTCGATGGCTTTACCACGCCATTTGGCGTGATCCCGATTCTCGATCTGGAAAGCCAGCGGCGCGCCAGTAGTCAGACCAGCCATGACCCCGGCCAAGATTTGGACATGATCTTGCTCGATCTTCATACGTGGGCCTGCACCATAGCCCTGCTGGCGTCGAGCCAGTTCGGCGTTGATCGCCGGCACATCTAGCGGCAGCCCAGCAGGCATACCATCCAAAATCGCAATTAAGGCAGGCCCGTGCGATTCACCTGCAGTCAAAAAGCGTAAGGGCATGGATAGGTGTCTCCCGTCATCATTATCTTGAAACGCTTAGTCTTTCTTCAGCCACGCCTCCAGCCGCTGCATGGCCTGGCGTACACGCTCAAGCGGAGCCGTGATCGAAATGCGTACATGTCCCCCGCCGCCAGCGCCAAACACAGTTCCCGGGGTCAGGCTGACCCCGGCTTGCTCCAGCGCAGCGCTTACAAAATCAACGCATTTCCAGCCAGGTGGGATAGGCGACCAGACATACAGTGAAGCGCGTGGGATGCGAACAGACAACCCCATACGTTGCAGCCCTTCCACCACGACATCTCGCCGTTGACGGTATATCTCATTGCGCTCGATCAGCCAGCTCTGGTCGCCGTTGAGCGCGGCGATGGAAGCCTCAAAGATGGGCAAGAAATGACTGCTGTCGGCGTTGGTCTTGAGGGTGTAAAGCGCCCGCGCGACCTGGGCGTTGCCAAGCAGGGCCCCAGTGCGCCAACCGGCCATGTTGTACGACTTTGACAACGTATTGAATTCTACAGCCACATCCTTTGCACCCGGCGCTTGCAGCAGGCTCGGCGGGCGCTCGCCGTCAAAAGCGACCTGCATGTAGGCGCCGTCGTGGCACAAAAGGAAACCATACTGATGCGCCAGTTCCACCGCCCGGCTGAAGAATTCCAGATTGGCCACAGCCGCGGTAGGGTTGTTGGGGTAATTGAGCCACATGATCTTGGTGTGTTGCAATACCTCGGCCGGTATGGCTTCCAGATCTGGCAGATCGTTGTGCTCAGGAAGCAACGGCATGGTGAAGACCTGGCCGCCGGCGATCAATGCCCCGCGGGTGTAAGTGACATAACCAGGATCTGGGACGAGGACGATATCCCCAGGCTCGACCAGGGCCAGACTCAGGTGGAAAATCCCTTCCTTCGAGCCAAGCAACGGAATGATCTCATCTTCCGGCGAAAGCTCCACGCCATATTCACGGCGATAGAGCCCCGCCCAGGCCTCGCGCAGCGCGCGCGGGCCGCGATGGGGCTGATAGCTGTGCGCATCGGGGCGAGCGGCGGAACGGTAAAGCGCCTCCAGAATGTGGGAGGCGGGCGGCAGATCGGGCGCGCCTTCGTCCAGGCGAATGATATCCCGTCCCTCGGCTTGCAAAGCCTGCAGGCGGGCGCTCAGGGCAGCAAAAAAGTGAGGCGAAAGGTGCGCCATGCGCGCAGCAGGCGTCCTCATGGCACACCTTCACCCAGACATTGAACAAATGGAAGTTTCCGGAAACACAGATCGGCTTGCATGACTGTACCTCAAGATGAAATCGCCTGCCACATTGCGTGGCGCGGCGCAGTTCGACCGCTCCAGCGCTCCAGCGCCAGCGCAGCCTGCTCGACCAGCATTCCCAAACCATTGGCGGCAGGCAGACCTGCAACGCGCGCTCGGCGCAGGAAAACGGTTTCCAGGGGTTTATAGACCAAATCGTAAACGAACGCTTGTTTTGGAAGGGGCAAATCATCTGGCCAGGGACTGCTTTGCGCATCGGGCAGCATTCCAGCAGAAGAAGCGTTAACGATCAGCCCCGCATCTGGAGCCAGACGATGCAGGCTATCGGCTTGCAGCCGCGCTGCCTCCGCAGACCCTCCCAGATCATCCACCAGAATCCTGGCCTGCTCCAGGCGGCGGGCAGCGACGGTTACTTCCCAACCTGCGCCGAGTAGCGCGTAAACGATCGCTCGCGCAGCGCCGCCAGCGCCCAGCACCAGGGCGCGCCGCGGAAAATGCGCCGCGGGCAGCAGGCGCGACAGGTCGGCCAGAAAACCAGGGGCATCGGTGTTATCGCCGATCAAACGTCCATCCTGATGGAACACCGTGTTCACCGCGCCGATAGCCTTTGCCGTATCGCTTAGCCCATCCAACAGGGGAAGCACATTCTGCTTATGCGGAATGGTCACATTCAGGCCATCGATCCCCCCCGAGCGCAGCCGCTGAAAGATCGCCTCAAGCTGCGGAGCGCCTTCAGGCAGGGGAGGCACGGGATACAGCCGGTACTCGCCTTCGAGCTTCAGGCTGTGTAAAGCGGCCGAATGTAAACTCGGCGACAGGCTATGCAGCAACGGATAACCGATCAGGCCCAGGGAAAGCATCGTGGGAATTCGCTCAATCCAGAAGTGATGGTTGGACGATGTTAGCGCCCAGGCGGCGCAGTACAGAGGCGAATCCTGGAAAAGACTCGCCGATCATCTCGCTGCCGCTCACCCGAACCGGCCGCTCGGCGACCAGCCCGCTGATTGCCAGCGACATCGCCAGACGGTGATCGCCATGCGACTGGACATCTCCTCCCCTCAGAGGTTGGCCGCCGCGGATCACAAAACCATCTGGCGTCTCGGTGAAATCAACGCCCAGTAAACGCAACTCCTGTCCCAGAGCAGAAATGCGATCCGATTCTTTGTGGCGCAACTCCTGAGCATCGCGGACCACTGTTTCCCCATGCGCACAGGCGGCAGCAATGGCAAATACAGGGAACTCGTCGATCATGCGCACCACGCGCTCTCCACCGACTTGAACACCATGGAGCGGACTGTAACAGACCGTTAGATCGCCGACCGGCTCGCCGCCTTGCTCATTCAGGTGCGTGACGCGCAGATCGGCGCCCATCTCTTGCAAGGTATCCAGCAGCCCCGTACGGGTAGGGTTCAAGCCCACCTGGCGCAACGTAAGCTGCGAACCAGGAGTGATCAAAGCCGCAACGATCAAAAAGGCCGCCGCAGAAATATCCCCTGGCAATCGCATGTGCAGTGGGGCCAGGCGGAGTGGCTCAGGCGGGACAAGGCGAGTAATCCAACGCCCACCATCCAATGGTAGATTGGAGACATCGACGCCCATCGCCTGCAGCATGCGCTCGGTGTGGTCGCGGGATGGGCCAGGTTCGATCAGTTGGGCAGGAACATCGCCGCTGAGGGCAGCCAGCAACAGGCAAGATTTGACCTGCGCGCTGGCGATAGGCAGAGTGTAATCCAGGCCGCGCAAGGGTTTAGGAGTAGATCGTACGATCAGCGGGGCGCAGCCGTCCTGTGAGTCGATCTGGATGCCCATTTGTTGCAAGGGCTCAGTGATGCGGCGCATCGGGCGACGGCGCAGCCCGGGTGTGCCATCCAGGGTCGCCCAGGCGCCCCACGCGGCCAGCGCTCCCGCCAGCAAGCGTAACGTAGTGGCAGAATTGCCGCAATCCAGGGTCACTCCGCAGTTCACCGGGCTACCGCCTGTGGCATTGCGCAGACCCACACCCTGGACATACAGTGTGTTGCCTGCCAGGTGCCAGGAAACCCCCAACGTTTTCAGAGCGCCAAGCATCGCCTGTGTCACCCCAGAGACCAGGAAGTTTTCGATGCGACTCTCGCCATCGGCCATGGCGGCGAACAAAGCTGCGCGGTGCGATAGGGATTTATCGCCGGGCAGCCCAATGGATGCAGCGTAATCCCCCTGGCCGATGGGGCCAATTTCGCCAACCAAAGAGCCGCCGGGCGAAACCACCAGCATTTCGCTCGAGGGTATTTCTTCGTTCTCGGCATTTTCCCGTGATATTTCAGGTTGATAGAGGTCAGAATGGTTCATCCATCAATTCCCTTCGGCCATCAGTGCGGTGTAATGTTGAGCTCCCAGGGCCAGTTGAGCGCGTAGATCGTCCAGGTCGCTAACACTCAGAGCATGTTCGAGAGCATCCAGGGCCAGGCGAAAACGCTGTAGAGCAGCCAAAACGTTGTCCTGGTTCGTCGCCAGAATGTCCATCATCATGGTCAACGACGCAGGCGCCAGGCGAGTAGCGCTGCGCAGTCCGGGGCCAACCAGCGGTTTGGCTTCCAGAGGAGTGGCAGCGGCCAGCGCATTGGCAACGAGATACGGCGCGTGACTGGTGGCGGCCACCCAGCGGTCGTGAGTTGCCGCATCGATCCACAATGGGCGAGCGCCCACAGCCTGCACGAGTTGTTCTGCCAAAGAGCGGACGCGCGGCGAGGTGCGTTCGAGCGGCGTCAGCGCAAACGGAGCGCCCCGGTACAATTCGGCCTCGGCGTGCAACAAAGACGACTTCTCTTTGCCGCACATCGGATGCCCGCCCAGGGGATCGAAACGCGCCGGCAAAGCCTCCATCCTCCGCAAGATTTCGCCCTTTGTGGAACCCAGATCCAGCACCGCCGCAGAGCCGGGGTGCAAGTCGGGCAGCGCGCTCAATAAGGCCAAAATAGCGCCCACCGGCGCAGCCAACACCACCAAATCCGCCTGCGCCAGAAGCTCTTGCGGCGAGGTCGAGGCCCGATCGACCACCTGGCGAGCCTGTGCCAGTTCAACCGCCCGTGGATCAGGATCCGCGCCGATCAGCATAGCGCATTTACCTCTCAAAGCCAGTGCCAGCGAGCCGCCCATCAAGCCCAGGCCCAAGATGGCAACAACACTCTCCTTCAGCCGCGGCGTTTCAAAAAAGTCAGAGTCGTCCATGGCGCAACAGCTAGGTCAGCGCGCCGGGGAGGCGGCCTGGCGCGCTGGTGCCGGGGCAACGTCTCGCCCAACCGCCTGGGCGATGGTCTTCACCTGCTGCACCAGTTGGGCAAAACGCTCAGGCTTGAGCGACTGGGCACCGTCAGAAAGCGCTGCTTCTGGCCTTGGGTGGACCTCGACGATCAACCCGTCGGCGCCAGCCGCGACCGCCGCGCGAGCAATGGCAGTAACATAGCTCCAATTGCCGGTGCTGTGGCTGGGGTCGAGGATCACCGGCAGATGAGTCATTTCTTTGAGCACAGGGATGGCATTGATATCGGTCGTGTTACGGGTGCTGTTTTCGAAGGTGCGGATTCCCCGCTCGCACAAGATCACCCGCTGGTTGCCATGCGAGAGGATGTACTCGGCCGACATGAGCAACTCCTCGATGGTGGCCATCATGCCACGCTTGAGCAGCACCGTATGCTGGCTTTCGCCAACGGCGTGGAGCAGGGCGTAATTCTGCATATTGCGAGCGCCCACCTGCAACACGTCCACATAGCGAACGAGCATGGGGATCTGCTCCTCGCGCATCACTTCGGTGACCACCGGCAAACCGGTCTGCTCCCGCGCTTCGACCAGCAATTCCAGCCCCGCCTCACCCAGGCCCTGGAAGGAGTAAGGAGAGGTGCGCGGCTTGTACACCCCGCCGCGCAGGGCATGGGCGCCGGCCTCGCGGACCGCATGCGCGGTTTCCAGAAGCTGACTGCGGTTCTCCACAGAGCATGGACCGGCAATGATCACGATCTCATTGGCCCCAATCTGCACGCCATCAACGGGGAAAATTGAGGGCTGGGGGCGGAACTCGCGTGACGCCAGTTTATAGGGGCGCGAGATGGGCACCACTCGATCGACGCCATCCATCTGCACAAAGAGATCCATGTACACATACACCGTTTTGCCCTCGCCGATGGCGCCGATGACAGTGCGTTCTTCGCCGGTGGAAATGTGGGCGCGCAGCCCGAGAGAGCGCACTTTTTCGACAACCGTATCGATTTCTTTTGGGGTTGCGTCTGCACGCATGATGATCATCATAACCGTCTCTCCTTTTCTGCTATTGGTTGATGCTTAAGTCAGGGCGCAGGCTGGCAGCTTCGCCCAAATAAACGTGATGGATGGATGATTGCGGAAGGTCGGTGTTCCAGTGCAGCAGCACACGGATACAGCGCTGCATCCCGCCTGGCACGTCGATCTCCCGAGCCGAGAGCAGCGGCACCTGCACCCAGCCTAATTGACGGGCCGCCTGAGCGGGGTACACACAGGTCAAATCATCGGTCACCGTAAAAAAGGCGCTAGCCAGGTCTTCCGGTCGGAGTTGTGGATTCGCGGCGCAGATCGCCTGAAGCAACTCGCGTGTGGCCGCCAGGACAACATCGGGCTGATCCTGGCTGGCCACCGTTGCGCCGCGTATTCCTCGAACAGGCATGACGATACCTCCTCCAAAAATGTAAAACGCGAGGCCGTTGGCCTCGCGTTTAGGGTAATAAAGTCCAGGTTCCCGCTTAAGCGCCGCCAACGGCTGCCATATGTGGCCAGCCGTAATAATAGCGGGCAAAATAGAAGGAGCGGGTCACGGGTCTCATTTTGCTCATAATTGGCCAGAGTCTATCTCAACCATAGAAAACCGTCAAGGGGTGAATTTCGAGGCACTACCGGGCGCGCAAATGACGAATTGACCAAATCAGGCAGTCGTGATATCCTGAACAGGGTAAACTCGAGACTGTCAGCCCAGAACAGGAGCCTTCACCCGAGGACTTTGATGCCCCTTTTCATCGTTTCCACCGTTCGCAGACGCTGCCCGGCGGATGAACCTTCTGGTTACATCTACGTGATCGATCCACATCAACGCCGGGTTGTCCAGCGCTCTTCGATTGTCGAGCCGCTATACCGGGAACTGGACAACAACCCCCGTGGCGGGATGCGCGGCGGCAAGGGCATCAGCGTGCGGCCAGACCAGATCGCCCTGGCAAATTTCTCCTTCATCCAGCGCTATGATCCCCAGTGGAATCTGCTGGGCGTGATCACCCACCCCTCTTGCGCTGGGATTCACGATATTTACTTCGACAGCGATTCGCTATGGGTGGCCGCTGCACGCGCCGATTTACTGATGCAGTTCAATCTGGCGGGGACATTGATAGATTATATTTACCTGCGCCAGCCTTCTCCGGCAATCGCGCAACTTGGCTGGAAACCGCCGGTCTTGCTGGTCGAGGAACAAATCCTGAACGGCGAGATCGATTTTCGTCACCCACAGAGCGTAGAAAAGGAAACCTACGATCGGGCGCATGTCAACAGCCTGTGCCGATTGCCAGACGGCGACTTGCTGGTATCGTTGGGCTTTGTGTTCGACGACCGGTATGCCAGCCTCTTGCGGCTGAAGATCCGCTTGATACAGTGGGGCATCTGGCCGGCGCTCAAGGCGCTCAACCGGGGGATGCAACGCGCCCTTGGCAAGAGACAAAAGAATATGGATCAGAACCTGGTGGTTAAGCCGGTCAAGGCCCAATCGGCCCTTGTGCGCATCAACCCAGAGGGCGAGCGTACGCTGATTCTAAAAATGAATCATATCACTGCCCCCAGCCACAGCCTGCTTGCCCTGGAAGACGGAAGCGTGGTCTATCTCAATACTACAGATGGTACGGTGCTCCACATTGACCCCAATAACTGTCGGGCGCTCTCCACCACACAAGTGGCTACAGGCGGTTTTTTGCGCGGGGTCACGCCGCTGGACGCAGGCAGGCTATTGGTGGGCAACCGCGGCGAAATCATCGTTTTCGATCTGCCGGCCAGGACGGTGCAAGATCGCATCGTTCTGACCAACGATCCCAATGAGGCTGTGTATGATATCAAAGAGCTGCCAGCCCATTATGCGCTGCCGCCGCTCTCGTTTTCAGAACACTTTACCCGCCAGACAGGACTGACAAGCCCGCAGGAACTCTACAAACATCCGGGGATGATCGATGGCCATTTCCCGCGGCGAGCGCATCAGCCTGTTCCTGCTGAGCGCCGCCACCCTGACGTTTGAAATCAACCTGACGCGCATCTTCTCGGTGGCGCAGTTCTATCACTTTGCGTTCCTGGTGGTGAGCCTGGCGCTGCTGGGATTCGGCGCCGCCGGCACCTACCTCGCATCGGCCAAGCGCCCGGAGCGTTGGCGACCGGCCCAGGCAATGGGCGGACTGTCATTCGCGGCGGGGGTAAGCATGCTGGGGGCCTATGCGCTGGTCAACTGGTTGCCTTTTGATTCCTTCAGCATCGCCTGGGATGTAAGGCAGGTATTTTTACTGATAGTAAACTGTCTTGGGCTCTCGATCCCCTTCTTCTTCAGCGGCATGGCAATTGGGCTGTTGCTCGCTGCATATCCCCAACGGGCGGGGAATACTTACGCCATCAATCTGATCGGTTCAGCTTGTGGATGCATCTTTGCTTTGGCTGCGCCGACTTTTATCGGGGGTGAAGGAGTGGTGGCGCTGAGCAGCGGAATTGCTGCGCTGGCAGGGCTGGCCAGCGCCCAGGTAAAATCAATACGCCTGGGCAGCCTGTTGTTAACCTGCTTAGCGGTTGTCGATTTGAGCTTCTGCTTGAGCGGCGCTCCCCTGCCCTGGCTATCATTGCGCATCTCGCCATATAAGAGCCTCTCCTATGCGTTGCAGTATCCTGGAGCCAGGCTGATTTCGCAACGATGGAATGCGTTCTCGCGCGTTGATGTCGTCCAAAGCCCTGGAATACGCTCTTTCCCCGGCCTGAGCTACCGTTACCAGCAGCCGCTCCCCGCCCAGGACGGCCTGCTGGTGGACGGCGACGAGATCAGCCCGGTGCTATTACCGGGTTATACCAGGGACTTTTTTCAATATCTGCCTACAGCGGTCGCATTTCAACTGCGCCCAAATGCTCAGACATTAGTGTTGGAGCCACGCGGCGGGCTGGATATCCTGACGGCGCTGGAAATGGGTGCGCAACAGGTGACCGCTGTGGAAGCCAACCCGCTCGTCGTGCGGGCAGCAAGCAGCGTTTATTCCTTGCCGAAGGTGAGCGTTCAGATCGAGGCTGGACGCAGCTACATTCGTCGCAGCCAAATGCACTTCGATGTCATCGTGCTCTCCCTGGCGAGCTCCTACCATCCGGTGCGTTCTGGGGCTTACAGCCTGGCAGAAGACTACCGCTACACTGCGGAGGCCTTCCAGGATATCTACGCCCGCCTGGATGAAGATGGCATCCTGGTGGTCAGCCGCTGGCTACAGGTTCCTCCAAGCGAGGAGCTGCGTGCCTTTGCCCTGGCGGTAACGGCGGTCGAAAATCTGGGCGGCGATCCCCGGCAGCAGATTGTAGCGCTGCGCGGCTACAATCTTGCCACCCTGCTGGTGCGCAAAGGCAACTATAGCGCCGATGAGCTGCAATACATCCGCAAGTTTGCCAGTGAACGCGCCTTCGACCTGATTTACGCGCCGGATACTCGGCCTGAGGAGACCAACCGTTACAATCGGCTGGCAGAACCGGTGTATTATCAACGCTTTGTCGAATTGCTTGACGCCAGGCCGCGCGGCGCCTTTTACGCTGCCTATCCTTACGACGTCCGCCCACCCACCGATGATCATCCCTTCTTTGGGCATTTCTTCAAATGGTCGCAGGCGGGAGAAGTTTGGGCTGAACTGGGTAAAACCTGGCAGCCATTCGGCGGAGCAGGGTATTTCGTCATCCTGGCGTTGTTGGGCGTCACTGCTCTTCTGGCGATCCTGCTGATTTTGCTACCAGCGCTTGTTGCAGGCGAACAGCGCAGAAAGATATCATTTGGCGATGGATTATCCCTGGCATACTTTGGCTTGATTGGGTTGGCATACTTGCTGATCGAGATTCCTCTGATGCAGCGCTTTATTTTATTCCTGGGTTCTCCGGCCTATGCCCTGGCAACAATTCTATTCACTTTGCTCCTGTTCTCTGGGCTGGGAAGCCAGTTCAGCCGGCGGGCGCCTCTCCGGCTTAGTCTGATCGCGCTGGGAGCGCTGGCGCTCAGCCTGCCTGTGCTGCTTCCCCTTATCTTCAGCCGAACGCTGAGTTGGGCGCTGCCGTTCCGCCTGGGGTTGACCGCCGCGTTGCTGGCGCCAGTTGGGCTGCTGATGGGCATCCCATTCCCGGCAGGAATCGACGGCTTACTGACCCAACGAAGCCGCTCCTCGCTGATCTCCTGGGCCTGGGCGGTGAACGGCGCTGCGTCCGTCATTGCCTCGGTGCTGGCGGCGCTTTTGGCGTTATCCTTCGGTTTTGGATGGGTGCTGCGATTGGGGGCGCTGCTCTATCTGGCAGCCTGTATCACCACTTTAGGGGCATTGCAACCAAACGAAAGGCAAAGCCAACCAACCTGAGGCCTCAAGGCGTTGGGGTCAAACGACTCTGTTGTATCCCGCCGCCGGTGAAGGGCACGAAAGCCACTCCACCCATGTTGTAGGCAACCAGCTCACCCTCTTCCTTGACAAAGCGCCAGAGACTCTGGTAACCCCCTGGTGGGCCGATAGGGATGACGATGCACCCACCTTCTGCAAGCTGCGCTACCAGCGGAGCGGGCAGATGGTCGGGCGCAGCGGTGACGATGATCGCGTCGAAGGGAGCGGCTTCATACCAGCCGTAGTAGCCATCTCCCTGGCGAACGTGAACCTGTGTGTATCCCAAATCGACCAGGCGTTGCGCTGCGCTCTGGGCAAGCTCCGGGATGATCTCGATGGTATAGACTTCAACTGTACCTAATTCGGCCAGCACCGCAGCCTGATAGCCCGAACCTGTGCCGATCTCCAGCACTCGATCGCCCGGCTCTAAATCCAGAAGCTCGGTCATCCAGGCGACGATATATGGCTGGGAGATGGTCTGTCCATAACCAATGGGCAAAGGATGATCGGCATACGCCTGATCCAGATATTGCTCGGGCACAAAACGATGGCGCGGGACGGTGCGCATGGCGCGCAGGACATCTGGATCAGCAACCCCGCGGGCAACAATCGTCTTTTCCACCATCGCCAGGCGCGGGGAAACGTAAGGATCGGGTGAGGCGGGGAAGGGCGCCGCAGTCTGAGCGCCGGGCTGCTCAGCCTGCACGGTTGTAGTGGCAGGCGTTCGAGTCGGCGCGCTCTCGGCGCAACCCGTCAATATCAGGCATATCCCGGCAACAACAAGCAGCCGGTAGATCCATATTTTGGCCATCAGATGTCTCATCCCCACAGAGAAGTCCACCTCAGCGCTCATTTCAAAGTGGCGATGAAATCCTCGATCGGCAACGCCGGCAGGGTGGTGATTCTCAGGCTGCCACGCAGGGTAAGTTGCGCCGAAACGCGCACCACCGAGCGATTGTCTGGGGCCTCGACGATGTTGACGATGTCGTAAGGGCCCAGCACAGCATATTGAGCGATCACATGGACGCCGGTCTTCTCCAAATCATTGCGCACTTCATCGACCCATTCAGGGTGCTGACGCAGCTTTTCGGCGCCTTCATCCGTCAAGGTACCCAACAGGATATACGTAGCCATGTACACCTCCAACAGCCAACCAATCAAACACACCGGCGATGAACACAGCCCCTATGGCTATTATATATCGATATACCCGGCTTTGTCCCTGCGAATCTTTAGTAAAATTGGCGCTGCTCTCTCAGAAGGTCTAACCGCCGCCCGAGCCCCATCGGCCTCCCGGACCTCGACGCTTATTCCCACCGCCAGTCTCATTCATAATGGCCTGATAGACTTCATTGCTCAAATATTGCGGATAATAGGTTTCACCAGTTTGCACCTGCAAAGCAGATGAAAACGCTCGCAGATGATTTTTTGAACCATTTAGCAGATTGTTGAACACTTGCTGAATATCCATGTTATCTATTTGGGTCAAGCGCTTCTCCAAATCCAAGATATCAATTTCCTCGACTGCGGCGCCAACCTTTAAGGCTTCGACCAGGGATCGGCTGCCGCGTGCAATCAATTGATCGTACAGCGCCTGAAGATCGGGATTGGCGAACACACCTGCTTGAGTGGCGGCTGGGTCAGTTAGACCATAGCGATCCAATAGAACCTTGACCGCGTCCATGTGCACCTGCTCGCTGGTAGCAATGTTTTGGAAGGTCTGAATACCCCATTGAGAGTATAGCGCCTGGTACACATCGCGGGCCAGCTTTTCCTCTTCGCGCATGAATATCAGGGACTCGGTCTCATCAGCGCTGAGTGATCCGGTCTGAATCTGGGGCAGGCTTTCATGCTCATCTGGTTGGCCCTGGCGACCGCCGCCGCCCTGGCGCCCTTTGCCCTTCTGCAGCCCCTGATTTTCATCAAGCCCAGGAGCATTCGAGGGAGACCAGGCATCTTGGCTACGTCCAGAGCTTCCTCGGCCAGAGGCCTGAGTTTCATTCCGGGCGAGGGTCCGGTTCACAGCGCCAAAGATTAGCAAACCAATAAACGCTACCAGACCAGTTGCAAGAAAGATCTTTTTATACATTTCATCCTCCATACTGCTCTCAAATGAACCTTGTGAATGTCTCAGAATTCTTTTGCTTTGCAAAACGACCCAGTAAACTAACGGCTCATCATGGAGACCGTTTGGGCGGGCGCCTCAGGAGTGACCAGTTGCTTGATCATCTTGCCAGTGACTTTAGTCACCCATTTCCAATGGATAGCAAGGTGAATCAGGGCAGCGGAAATCCAGAGCACACCTGACCAGGTATGGATCGTGTCCCATGTAGCCCGGCTGAGCAGAAGCATGGGATCCTCTTGACCATGCCCGCCGGGGAAAAACAGAAAGTACAAACCGCTAAGCGCAGCAAACGCAAAACTTACCCCGACAATGGTGTTGAGGATCAGGTTCCAGCGGCCGCGTGCGTTCATACAACCGCAGCGACCAGTTAACTCATTGAACGTCCTTCGGAGCATGTTGACCACCCAGGACCAATGCAATGAAAGGTGAACGACAACAATAACAATGAGCATCACCCCGGCCCACGTATGCAGGTTATCCCAGCTATGGCGATCAAACAGGATGATCACGCCGTAGTAGGGGTTACGCCCACCCTGATAACCTCCGCTGGGCATGAAGAGGAAGTAAATGCTAGAAATGGTCACGATGATACTGCTGATGAGCAATCCGGCGTCAATCAGCCAATTGTTTCGAGTTTGAGAGGATATCTGATTACTAGTTTTCATGGTCTTTTTCTCCAGATCGTGCGATATTTAGTACATGTGAAGTATAGTGTAGTCGCACCTTATGAAGATTCTGTGAATGAGTGATGCAAACTCTATGAAATTTGCTATCCCAACGCCAATTTCTTGGAGTAAACTTCACAAGGTGTCCACAATCTAAAAACAGGTTGTCTCATGACAGATCTAAAGCAACTTTTCCTGCTCGACCCTGAAATCCATTTCCTCAACCACGGCTCTTTTGGCGCCTGTCCCAGGCCGGTCTTCGAGGTTTATCAGGAATGGCAGCGGCGGCTCGAGCGCCAGCCCGTGCTATTCTTGGGACGGGAGCTTAACAACCTCGATCGACAGGCGCGCCAGGCGCTCGGCGCTTACCTGAATGCGCCAGCGGACGATCTGGTTTACGTCCCAAACGCCACTCATGGCGTGAACATCGTTGCCCGTTCGCTGAACCTGAAGCCAGACGATGAAGTTCTGACCACAGACCATGAATATGGGGCTTGCAATAACGCCTGGACATTCCTGTGTCAGAAGAGCGGCGCGCGCTATATCCAGCAGCCCATCCCTACCCCCTTGAGCAGCGACGAAGAGATCGTTGAGCAACTCTGGCAAGGCGTGACCTCGCGCACCCGGTTGATTTTCATCAGTCATCTCACCTCCCCCACAGCGCTGATCCTACCAGTACAGGCGATCTGTCAGCGCGCGCGCCGCGAAGGCATCATGACCCTGATCGACGGTGCTCACGCACCAGGGCAGATCTGCGTCGATCTGCAGGCAATCGGCGCGGATTTCTACACCGGCAACTGCCATAAATGGATGCTCAGCCCTAAAGGCGCTGGATTTCTCTATGCCCGGCCAGAAGCCCAGCCGCTAATCGAGCCTTTGATCGTCAGTTGGGGCTACAGCGCCGACGAGTACACGACCTCTGGCTCGCGTTACATTGATCTGCTGCAATGGACCGGCACTCGAGATCCTTCTGCGGCGCTCAGCGTACCTGCCGCCATCCAATTCATGCAAGAACATGACTGGCAAAGGGTCAGCGCGGACTGTCATGCGCTGGCGGTGGAAACCCACCGGCGACTGAGCGAACTGACCAGCCTTGAACCTTTGTGCGAGGAGTCTTCCTTTCAGCAGATGTTTTCGGTTTGCCTGCCAGAAACAATCGAACCTTCAGAGCTGAAGTCCCGCTTGTATGACGAATACCGCATCGAAGTCCCCATCTTCTCCTGGAATGGGCTGAAACTGATGCGCGTTTCCATTCAGGCGTATAATAACCGCTCGGATGCGGACGCCTTAATCGAAGCGCTGCAATCCTTGCTGGAGCTTTGAACAGGGAAAATGAAGCATATCTTGATCGTAGATGACGACACGCTGATGCGCCGCAGCCTGGCGTTCAACCTGGAACAAAATGGTTATCGGACAAGCACAGCGGGGAACGCCGAAGACGCGCTCGCGCTGTGTCAGCGCGAGCGCCCGGACCTGGTGTTGCTGGATATTGGCCTGCCAGGGATGGATGGACTGGATGCGTTGCGACGGATCAAAGAACAATTCGATACGCCTGTGATCTTCGTCACTGCGCGGCGACGCGAGCTTGATGAAGTGCTGGGACTCGAGCTGGGCGCGGACGATTACGTGACCAAGCCTTTCGATGTGGATGTGTTACTGGCGCATATCAAAGCCGTGCTGCGCCGCAGCGAGCGACCCGCCGCCCCTGCGCCTGCCTCGCCGCTGGTGGTTGGAGATCTGGTCATCGATCCGGCGGCGCATACGGTGACCATCGCCGGCAAAGCGGTCGAACTGACGCCGCGCGAGTTCGATCTGCTCCACACCTTCGCCCTTCAGCCCAGGAAGGTGATCTCCACCGATGAACTGCTGGCGCGGGTCTGGGGAGCAGAGTTCATCGGTCAACCGCAGGTGGTTTACGTCCACATTCGTTGGTTGCGCGAAAAGCTCGAAGACGACCCGAACCATCCACAGCGCATCCTGACGGTGCGCGGTGTTGGATATAAGCTGGAGCCGCGAGGGGCGTAATGTTGCGCACGTTGCGCTCGCAACTGATCTTGAGCCACATCCTGCCTATGGTGGTCATCGTGCCGCTAATGTACGTGGCGCTTTCTTACCTGTTAGAGACGCGGTTTCTGATCCCCAAGCTGGCCGATGACCTGCTAAATGATGCACGCTTGCTTGCAGAAGTCTCTCGCGCCGCCTATTTGACCACTGGTGATTTGAGAAACGCACGCCTCTCCCTTCAGTTGCTCGATCTCAACCCTCAAGTGCGCCTGGTGCTTTTGCAGTCGGATGGCAGTGTGGTTTACTCGAACGACCCGGATTATCAAGCTACGGAAGAGCGCATCCAGCTTCCCGGTTGGAGCAGGGTACAGGAAGGCGAGGAAGTTATCCTGACCAGCTACACTTTCCTGCCCGGAAGTCGTTATTCGATCCAGACGCTATCGCCAGTGAACGGCAGCGGACGTAACGTGATCGGAGTCCTGTGGCTGACGTACTACGAGGCCGAATTGACTCGCCTGTTCCAGCAAATGCGCATGCTCAGCACACTGGTGATGCTGGGCAGCCTGCTCGTCGGCGCAGTCTTAGGCTCGCTGCTGGCGTTGAATATTGGGCGTCCGGTGCGCCAGGCCACCCAGGCGATCGATGGGCTAACGCGCGGCGACCACAGCCAGCCGTTGGTCGAAACAGGCCCCGAGGAGATTCGCGGCCTGCTACGGGCGGTCAATGTGCTGGTGGCGCGGCTGTACAGCCTGGAACAATCACGGCGGCAACTACTGGCCAACCTGGTGCACGAATTGGGTCGGCCGCTTGGAGCGTTGCGTTCGGCGATCCAGGCGCTTGCCAGAGGCGCAGAGCAAGACCCGGTGCTGCTCAGCGATCTTGCCGCTGGCATGGATGAAGAGGCCGCGCGCCTGCAGACGATCGTCGAAGAACTGGCGCATCTCCACGATCAGGTGTTAGGGACGCTGGAACTCGACCGTCAACCCACCTTGCTGCAGGACTGGCTGCCACGCGTGTTGCTCCCCTGGCAAGAAGCCGCAGCCGAGAAACAGCTACACTGGCAGAGCGATTTCCCTCCTGACCTGCCGGCGATTGAAATCGACCAGGTTCGCCTGGCTCAGGTAATTGGTAACCTGGTGAGCAACGCCATAAAATATACCTCAGCAGGTGGTTGTATATCCATTGCCGCCGGACAAGATGACCTCCACGTCTGGATCCGTGTTTCCGATGACGGTGTGGGCATCCCTTCCGATGAACTCGATAAAATCTTCCTGCCATTTTTCCGCGGCAGCCAGGGAAAGCGCATCAAGCAGGGGATGGGGTTAGGATTGAGCATTGCCAAAGACCTGGTCACCGCGCATGGGGGAACGATCAGCGTGGAAAGTGCGCCCGGCCAGGGCAGCCGCTTTACCATCTGGCTGCCTAAAAATGTCTGAGCCGCGCCGCAGACGCTTAAGGTTGCCTTAGGGTTAAGAATAAGTCCCAATAAGGACACACACATCTCTCCTGTAGTAAGCTTGCTTAATGGGTAAATTCCAAAAACACTTGATTTCTCTGCCAAACAGGCAGAGGAAAGGAGAGAGCAGATGAAAAAATTCGTTGTGATCAACGTTTTGGTTGTGTTCTCGATGTTACTGACAGCGTGCAGCGCTCCCACCATTGCCATTTCGAATCAGGCAGCGAAGGCGCTGGAGTCGCTTGCCAACGCCCTGAAGTCCGAAGAGGGGACGACCGTCGAGAAAGTGGTGCAGGAAAAAGCGCTCCAAGCCACGCCCGTGCCGGCATTGCCGTCAAGCGAAGCGCTTTCGCTGCTGGCGGCCTACGAAGGCGTCCTGGAAAGCGTTTACACTCGGGTCAACCCTTCGGTGGTGAACATCCGCGTCCTGGTCAGCCAGCCGGGTGTTAGCGGATTCGAGATGCCGGAGTTGCCCTTCCCGTTCCCGGGCTTTCCTGAAATGCCGCAAAACCCGAACGCCCCCGAAACGCCAGGGATTCGACCCTTCGGGGAGGGACTGGGTTCTGGCTTTGTGTGGGACACCCAGGGGCACATCGTGACCAACAATCACGTCGTCGAAGGCGCCGATAAAATTGAGGTGACCTTTGCAGATGGAACCGTCTCGGAAGCTAAATTGGTCGGCGCCGATCCAGATAGCGATCTGGCGGTGATCCAGGTGGATCGCCTGGCCAATGAACTGACCCCCCTGGAACTGGCCAACTCGGATGAAGTGCGCGTCGGGCAGCTCGCCATTGCCATCGGCAACCCCTACGGACTGGAAGGGACGATGACCGTCGGTATCATCAGCGCCGTCGGGCGCACGATGCCGTCGAACCTGAGATCCAGCTTAGGGCGCTCTTACTCGATCCCAGATGTCATCCAGACCGATGCGCCAATCAACCCGGGCAACTCGGGCGGCGTCCTGGTGAATGACCAGGGCCGCGTGATCGGCGTGACCTATGCCATCGAATCGACTTCGGGGGCCAATGCGGGGATCGGTTTTGCCATTCCTGCCTCGATCGTTGAGCGCGTCGTTCCGGCGCTGATCGAGAATGGCCGCTACGAGCATCCCTACCTGGGAATCAGCGGCGGTACGCTGCTGCCGGCTATTGCCGAAGCGATGGACCTGGATGCGAGCCAGCGTGGCGTCCTGGTGGCGGAAGTCGTTGCGGGTGGACCAGCGGATAAAGCCGGATTGAAGGGCAGCGATCGCCAGGTCACTATCGATGGGCGTCAGGTCAGCGTTGGCGGTGACGTCATTGTTGCTATCGACGGGCGGCCAATCAAGACCATGGATGAGTTGATCTCATACCTGGCGCGCAACACTGAAGTCGGTCAACAGGTCGTCTTGACGGTGCTGCGCGAAGGCAGGCCGATGGATCTCAGCGTGACCCTGGAGGCCCGCCCCACCAGCCAGGAGACGCGCGCCGCAAATGAGCAAGAAAGGCCATCCCGAGAGCAGCCCGCACGCGCCTGGTTGGGCATCCGAGGCATGACCCTGTTCCCGGCGATTGCTCAGGCGATGGGGCTGGACAGGGATCAGGACGGCGTGCTGGTGATCGACGTGGAAAGCGGCAGCCCGGCCGATGAAGCCGGATTGAAAGGCAGCCTTGAGCGGGCGACGATCGAAGGGCAGCCAATGATGCTCGGCGGCGACGTCATCATCGCGGTGAACAACGAACGGGTAAGATCGATGGAAGATCTGCTTGCCCAATTGAAGCAGGCTGAGCCTGGGCAGACGGTGACTCTGACCATTATCCGCGATGGTCGAGAGATGGATATCCCGGTAACCCTGGGCGAGCGCCCCACATCCTGAGATTTCTTATCGGTGGACAACGATCTTTAGCGGTTGAACGACGCTTGAAAATCCGTGGCAGGAGGGTCATGCCACGGATTTTCGTTTCGAAGGCCGAGTTGACACTCCGCTGCTTAATAATTTTCTGGATGAGCCAGTTCAGCCTCGACCATGATGCGCACCAACTCTTCGAACGAGGTAGTTGCCTCCCAGCCCAAGACTCGCTTGGCCTTGCTAGGGTCGCCGACGAGCAAATCGACATCCGCCGGGCGGACAAAACGAGGATCTTGAACGACGTAGTCGCGATAATCCAGGCCTACCACCTCAAAAGCCAATTCGGCAAAGCGGCGCACCGATTGCGTCCGGCCAGTCGCCAGGATGAAATCCTCTGGGGTGTCTTGCTGGAGCATCAACCACATCCCCCGGACGTAATCGGGAGCGTAGCCCCAGTCACGTTGGGCTTCCAGATTACCCAGGTGGAGTTCCTTTTCGATGCCGCGCTTGATCCGCACGGCGGCGCGAGCGATCTTACGGGTGACAAATTCGTGACCCCGGCGAGGGCTCTCGTGGTTGAAGCAAATCCCCGAAGCCGTGTACATGTTATAGCTCTCGCGATAGTTGACCGTAATCCAGTGACCATACACTTTTGCCACGCCATAAGGACTACGCGGATAGAAAGGCGTCTGTTCAGTCTGCGGCACCTCGCGCACCTTGCCAAACATCTCGCTGGTGCTGGCCTGATAAAAGCGAATCTCCGGATCGACCAGCCGGATAGCATCCAGCAAACGGGTTACTCCCAGCGCAGTCACTTCACCCGTGAAGATCGCCTGCGACCAGGAGGTTTGTACAAAAGACTGAGCCGCCAGGTTATACACTTCATTCGGACGGTAGGTTTCGATGATGTCGATCAATGAGGCGTGATCGAGCAGGTCGCCCGAGGCCAGAATCAGACGATCCTGGATGTGTTTGATGCGCTCGAAGTTCACCGTACTGGAACGGCGCACCATTCCAATGACTTCGTAGCCCTTCTCCAAGAGAAACTCAGCCAGGTACGATCCGTCCTGACCGGTGATGCCGGTGATCAATGCACGTTTGGTGGTCATAAAAGATTCCTCTCGATGTGAAAATCAGTTCAGGAAACAGAATACTTCACCGATCATACCGGGGAAAGCCGGGTTTGTCTGCTAAGCCAATTAGCAGAAACTGCGGTATATTTGGGCTAATCTCTGTGTGAGTCGGCGCTCATTTGATCGATCCAACCTTACACACAACGCCAGAGCCAATTGGCAAGCGCATTGCCCGTCTGCGAGCGGAGCGGGGATGGACCCAGCAAGCCCTTTCCCAGCGCCTGGGCGTCTCGCGCGTGGCGATCTCGCACATGGAGATGGATCTGACCATCCCCAGTGAACGGACGATCACCCTGCTGGCTGGCGTCTTCAAGATCACGCCGCACGAACTGGTGGAAGGGACAACCTACCCGCTGGCAAAGGCTGAAAAATTGCCCCTGACGACTTGCAGCTACACCTCGCTGGAATTGGATCTGGCACTGCTGGAAAACGATCTAAGCTGGCTGAAACGGCTAGAAGGCGAAGGGAATTGGGCGAGCCATGCCTATATGGTAAAGGAGCACTGGCAACCGCGCCTGGCGCAATGGTCGAATCAAAACCTGGATCCAGTGGAACGCGATCTGCTGCAACAAGCGCTTCAAAAACTGCACGCCCTGAGTTCATGGATCGAAGCCAGCGACTTGCGTCGGTCAAGCCAGGTGCGGCCGACTCACGGTGGCTGATAGCACAGCGCTCAGGTCTTGCCCCTCTTTGATCTCGCAATAGGGAATATCCAGCATTCTTAACGACTCCGCCAGGCGTTGGCTGCTGAAAAAGCCTCCAAAGCTGGCAGCGTCAATTAACACCACCACAGGGCGCAGCCCGCGGCGGGTGAGCAAATCCACCGTCCGGTAAACACTGCTCGAGGCGCTAGGCGTGATCAGGATCGCCGTGCTGCCGCGCGGCAGGTGACGCGCCTGCGCCTCGACCAGACCATGCAGCGGCATTTCCCCCTCTGCTTGAACCAGGGCCAGCGCTTCCAGGATTTTACCCAGTTGACGCCCGCCGCGATCCGAGGGCAAGATGCGCAGCGCCTGATCAGCATACGCCAGGCCCACCGATCGGCCGCGCTGCAGATAATAGCGCGCCAACGACGCTGCAGCAGTGACCGCATACTCAAGCGTCAAAGGCGGCATCTCGTACTTGAAGCGCTTGCGCCAGAAGTCTCTAGGATCGAACTCAGGGGGCGTATAAGGCTTGGCAGCCTGCGCCGAGCGGGCAGCATCCACGAAGATCCATACGTCTGCCAGAGGATCCAGTTCGAACTCTTTGACAATCAGCCGGTCGCGCCGGGCGGTGCTGATCCAGTGGATGCGGTTGAGCGGGTCGCCCGGAGCATACTCGCGCACGCCGGCGGCGTTCGAAGTAATTTGAGGCGTGCGTCGGCGCAACGCCTCGCCGCCCGGCAACAGCCCGGGCGGGTTAGGGAAGCCGCGCACTTCTACCAAGATAGGATATACCAGGAGCGCGTCTTGGGTGGGGATCGTCCGGCTAATGGGGAACAAACCAAATAGATCGCCCGAAACCAGCGTCGTCGGGCCAAGCGGAAAGACGCCCCGTTGCACCAGCCGCGTGCGCGCCAGGTAGGTGCGGCTCTCACGCCCCCCGATCAAGGTAATGACATGCGAGCCATGTGCGCCGGGCAGCGGCGAACCATCGTGCACTTCGATCCACAGACGCGGCCAGCGGCTATTGTTGCGCAGTTCGTAATGTTCTTCGAAAATCTGCCCCACCTGCGAACGCAGGGTGCGGGCGGTGCGCCGCAACTCGACCCCCCGCAGAGACAGGCGCGACATCACCCAACTCACCGCCAGCACGCCGGCCCAAAGATAGCTCAGGCGAAAATACAACGGCACGCCCGTAGCTGCTCCGGCCAGCAGGCTGACGCCTAACAAGATGAGCACAATTCGAGCTGAACGCGTCACCGCCGCGACCTATTCGGATTGCATGCCCAGCGTGGGATCGCCGCCAGGCACCGGCACACCATGGAGAATTTCATCGACCACCTGCTCGGCGGTCAGGTCGCGCAAGCGCGCTCCTGGGCCTAAAATCACTCGATGCGCCAGAGTGGGTATGGCAAGATACTTGATGTCATCTGGCAAGACATAATCGCGCCCGGCCATCGCCGCTCGCGCCTGCGAAGTGCGGTAAAGCGCCAGGCTACCACGCGGGCTGGAACCCAGATAAACATCCGCATGTTGTCGCGTCTGATGGTTGAGTTCGACGATGTAGCGCTTCAGCGCCGCGCTGACAAAGACCCCTTTAACTGCCTCCTGCGCCTGGAGCAAATCTTCCAGAGAGACGACCTGTTCCAGCTCCTCAAAAGGATGGCGATACTGCTGGCGCTCCAGCACGCGCACCTCGTCAATCGTCGAGGGGTACCCCAGGCGCAAGCGCATCAAAAAGCGATCCACTTGCGCTTCGGGCAGAGGAAAAGTGCCTTCGTATTCAATTGGATTTTGCGTTGCTAGGACCAGGAAAGGCCGGGGCAGCGGGCGCGTCGTGCCGTCAACCGTGATCTGGCGCTCTTCCATCGCCTCGAGCAAGGCGGCTTGCGTCTTGGGCGTCGCCCGGTTGATCTCATCGGCCAGAACAATCTGCGCCATGATCGGGCCGGGACGGAATTCGAACTCGCGGCTGACCTGATTGAAAATCGAGACGCCGGTGACATCACTGGGGAGCATGTCTGGAGTGAACTGGATGCGGCTAAAGGTACAGCCCAGGGAACGCGCCAGGCTGCGCGCCAGCATCGTCTTGCCCACACCGGGCACATCCTCGATCAACAGGTGACCCTGGCACAACAAACCCACCACCGCAAGTTCGATGGTTTCTCGTTTTCCAATGATCACCTTCTCGATGTTGCCAATGATCTGCTCGGCAAAATCCTGAACAATAGACATCTTTCCTCCAATAGAACAGGACAGGCGGCGACAATCCTGCGCCGCCAGGACTGTAGAATAAGTCAAGTTTACCCTCATTTTATCAGGAACACATTAAGTACTACCCAGAAAATGCTATAGTTCAACACCCTGCGCTGCTGGTAGCGCGCGGCGAAGAGCAACACCGCCACCATCAGGCCAGTAGCAAAGCGGATGATCCCGCCTGTCTCTCGGAAAGTGGAATATGGCGTGAAGCAGATCACTAAAGCGTTGAGAAACAGAGCAGCGACGATCAGGTTTTGCTCGCCAGCTAACCAACTGCGGGCCGAGCGCCATACGCCCCACAGACTGGGCAACACTACTGTAGGGCCAAAAACCAGCGTCATCGCTGCCAGGTAAGGCAGGCTGACTTGTCCGATGCGCCAAAGCCCCATATATGGGATGATCTCAAAGGGCGTTGCCATAGCCCCTCCAGAGGCAATGCCTGGGCGGCCAAAAACCCACCCCAGCCAGACCTGAAAGGCGACAAAAGGCACGATCGCGACTAGCGCCAGGCCGGCGGCTAATCGCCAACGACGCTGAATGATATACGCCGCCAGGGCCGCCAGGGCGAACAGCAGGGCAGTTTCTCGAGCGAAGACCGCTAGCCCCAACAGGCACCAGCCGGGCCAGAAGCGATTGCGTTCCAGGGCCAAAACTCCGCCGACTGCCAACCCATAAGCCAGCGGCTCCGGCAAATCGACCAGTAGCGCCAGCATGAAACCGGCCCATGAACCATACACCAGGGCGTACCAGCGGCTCACTCCCCAGCCATCCAAAAGTTTGCTCATCGCCCAGGCGCCCCCCGCCAGCGAGACCAAACCGATCGCTACAATCGCCCAGGGGAGCAGGGTTTCGTTCCCGAAGGACAGGCCGCGCGCCAGCAGCGGCAACAGAATGCGTTGGTAGCGATAGGCAGGGACATCCAGATAAGGCGCCACTTGTTCAGGGTCTGGATTTAGGGCAATATAGTAAACAAATTGCCCATCGTAGCCCTCGCTGCCGGCAGGATCGCCCTGTGCGAAGCGCGTGCCGAGGCGCGCCAGCGCCAGCGGATCGCCGCCCGCGCGCGCAATCGCCGCTGCGACCACCAATGCAGCAACTAGCAGGGTGATTATGGCAGGGCTAAGCAGTGTAGGCAGATAGCGTTTCACGGAAGCGATAATGTGAATTGTAACTGGCCTGGGGCAGACTCCGTGGGGCAATTTGCAACGCCATGCGCCTAACGCGAATGCCGCTTGTGAACAGCCAGCGCAGCCAGAATCAACCAGGCTAACAGGCTGATCCCCCCTCCAACCCAGAACGAGACAGGCTGGTAGGCAAAAACCACCTGATGGTCGCCAGCCGTCACCTCCACGGCCCGAAAAAGGTAATCGGCGCGCCACACGCCCGTCGGGCGACCATCCACCCAGACCCGCCAGCCAGGATACCACACATCCGAGAGCACCAGCCAGCCATCCGCAGGCGCATGAAGGTCGATCATCAGGCGGTTAGGGCCATCGGAAGTAAGGGATAATTCTGATGCGCCAGGATCGACGAATTCACTCTGCGCAGCGCAATCCAGCCCAGCCTGGGGTTGCGCGATAGAAGTTTCGAGAACCACTTGCACATCGAAATCCACTTGGCCGCCGAGAACGCGTTGGCGGGCATCTTCCCGCGATTCGGCCATCCAGGCGCAGGGAACCCAGCGAACTCGCCCGCCAGCCGGCAGCGGTTGGAAGCCTACGCCAAAAGGTTGGTCGCTTTGCAAGGTCTCGATCACGCCGACGTCCATCAGGCGCAACAACTGTCCATGCGTCTGTGGCGCGGCTTGCTCCAACATCTCCAACCACTCAACGAAACGGCCTGGCAGCAGCGGATCAAAATTGTTCACTGCCGTCAGAGAGTCGAGCACATTGGTGTTGGGCAACTGCGCTGCGCGCAGCGCCAGCCAGTCTTCACCCGGATCGAAGGTATCGAAGCGCAAGAAGCGTTCATATTTCAGCTCGTACTCTAACGCATCCGGCAGGTACAATCGGCCGCCGCGCGCCAGCGCCTGGACAGATGCGCTGGTGGGCGATTGCGCATACAGATCCAGCGGCCCTCCAGGATTCAACCCCCAATTGGCAACCAGCAGGTCGAAGGAAATCCACGCCACAACCGCCCAGCGCCACCACCCAAAAGTCGGCTGCTGGCCGGCAGGAGCGGCTGACCCTTCCTGCAGCGAGGGCGGCGCCAACAGGCCGAGAAAACCGGCGCCCAGCGCCCACAAGCCGAAAAACGCCGTGGCGCGCACGAAAGTCGGGCTGACCTCGCCCAGCAGCCGCCACCCCAACCCTGCGCCGAGCATCACCGAAAACGCCCCGGCGGTGCCCAGGCGGGTCCAATACAGGGCGCGCCCCTGAGGCCGGCGCCAGCGCTCCACTCCGATCCCAGCCATCAGCGAAAGCGCAAACACCCCCCAGAGCATCCATCGGGCCGGGGCTTGAAACATATCGAACGTGGGGATATGACGGTATAACCAGGGATAGAGCGGGGTGAAGCTACCCAGGGCAAGCAGCAATGAAACACCGGTTATCGCCGCCAGGAAGCGGATGAAGCCCGGTCTCAATCCAGGCCCCAGGTTCCGGTCCGAATCTCTGCGCCGCAAGGCAGCAAAGAAAGCGCTCAGCGCCAGAAATAGCGGCAGCACACCGATGTAAACTGCGTCCTCCCAATAGTTGGCATATCCCCAATAATCGCCGGTCACCGGGCTGCCAAACAGGCCAGGAGCCAGGAAAGTGAGCAGATGCCAGGGCCAAAAGGAATAATTCAACGCGTAGGCAAAGTCCACCTCGCTGGCGCGCGAGGATTGAGCGAGGTACTCCGCCGTAGGCAAAAGCTGGATGGCCGCCGCTCCCAACGCCAGAGTCACGGCCAGCGTCAGGCACAACAGTGAGCTAAAAATTCGTCGGCTTTGGCCAGAGCGGGCCATCTCGACCCAATGAAAACATGCCCATAGCGCAGCCAGCAACACAGTGTACCAGGTGGTCTGAGCGTGCCCGGAGAGCAACTGCAGGCACAGACACAGGGAGAGGAGCAGCGAGGCGCGCCGCCTTTCCCGCGGCTGATCCGCCTGCAGCAAGGCTGTCAGGGAAAGCAATACCCAGGGCAGCCAGGAAACGGCGGCATTGATGCTCAAGAACCACGCTCGCGAGACCAGATACGCGGACAGGCCATAAGCCAGCCCCGCCACCGCCTGCGCGAGCGGGCCCAATCCAAGCCGCCGGGCAAGCCACCCCATCCCCAGCGCCGACCAACCCAGATGAGCTGCCACCAGCAGCGCCTGTCCCCAGGCCATAGCTTTCACGCCTCCCAGCCACGCCAGGAGGAAGTAGGTCCAGGTGGGAGGATAGAAAAGCGCCGACTGGTAGTTGGCCAACAACGGAGCGCCCATGCCCACCAGCGGGTTCCACAATGGTAGATGCCCGGCGCTCAGCGTCTCCCAGGCATAGTTCCACCAGGGGATGAACTGGAGCAGCGGCGTTCCCCAGAACAGCGCCTGGCCGCGCAGGTACACCGGCGCCAATAGGACAAATGGGACAATGAGGAGCGGCAACACGGAGAGGCTGACTCGACGTTTCAAGGCCGATCTTCCCTTTCATCCAATCTTACGGGACAACGCCTGCCTCATACAAGTGATATTCGCCCGACTGATAGAGCTGCTGCAAGTAGGCCGCTTGCTCAGGAGACCAGCCGCCGAGAGCTCGTTCATGCGGCCCCCAAAGCACATAGCGCACATTAAATTGGCGGATCAACGCCAATCTTAAGTTGTCTGATGTTTCAGCGGCATAGAACGCCGCGACCTGGGGGCTCAGCGTTTGCAATGCGACGCTCTCAGGGCCATGCCCGATGACCACTTTCACCGGCGCCCAGGCCGGCAGCGCGTTGCCGCTATCATAAGCGGTCAGCGCCACCTCGCCTGGCTCCGCCCTGGACTGGAGAAACAGGAACACAGCCACTTCATCCTGTGGGCGAAAGAGCGGCATGTTCGGTTTGCTGGCCGTCAGCAAACCGCCTATCAGGAGCAAAGCCGTGCTGGGGAACGCCAACCACATCGGTGCAACCGCCCATCGACGCCAGACGACCCGTCCGGACGCTGCCAACCCACCAAAAGCCGCCAGCGCCAGGATCACCCAGGCAACCCATACCCCCTCGGTGAGCCGACGCTGCAAATCGAGGGGGGCATAAGCGAGCAAGGGGAAGAGCGCAACCCAACTCACGGGCAACCAACCCGTCCAGGGACGCTCGCGCAGCAATCCGCGACCTCCCCATACGGCATAGGGGATCAGCAGGCCGTAGGCCAGTAGATAGTGCAGTGGATGGGGCGAGCGGATCAGGTTCTGGGCGGTCCAGGCGCGCACATAAGGATCGCTGAAAGATAGCCAGGCATTATAGAGCACGAAAATGCCGGGCAGAACACCAGCAGCGATAACGATGCCCGCCAACCGCCGCCATCTCTGCCAGTCCGCCTCATGGCCGCGCGCCCGGCGCACAAGCTGCCAGATTGCCAGAGCAAACAAATGCCAGCAGAGCAGCGCCCCCAGGACAAGCATGGTCAGTGGCTGAGCCAGACCAATCAAAATCCAGAGGAAGCTCAATCGGACGGTGCTGCGCCTGAAATGCCCCTTATCATCCTCGAATGGCGCATCGACCATGCGCAAATATCCTAGCAACGCCCATAGCAACAACGCCCGGGCGAGGGCCAGGTGAGGGATGCCGTACAGGCTCAGGAAACCGAACGCCTCGGGCGAGTAGAACTCCAAAGGCAAAGCGCCCAACCAAACCTGCCGATTCAGCAGCACCAACAACCAGCCCAAACCGCCGCCTAGCGTGGCCAAAGCCAGGCCGAAGCGCCTCCAGCGTAAATCACGGATGAAGAAAGCCAGGAAATCATAGGTCGCCAGCACAGCCAGGAACACCGCGCCCAGGCGCAGCATGTGAAACAAGGCAACCAGTTGTTCATGCAGCCCTGGGGGCGCCGCCAGCTTACCCAGCCAGATGTAAAGCGGGTAAATCCACACGCCTGTCTGCGGATACGCCGAATAGGGCGAAACGAACTTCCAGGCGCCGAACGCGCCACTGAGCATCTTGGCGATGTAGGAGTTGCCATCTTCGACCCCAAAGACAAAACCGGTGAAGACCCATTCGTCTCCTTGCGCGTAAAACCCAACCAGATATGGGAGCGAGGTCAGCAGCGCCACCAGCGCAGCAAAGACGAGCACCCAGCGGCGCTCGGCCGAAGGCTCAGCGACAGATGGCCGGACAATCGACATCTTCAGGCCACCTCCACATCACTCATGTTCACCGCTGCAGAGCGGCGCCAGCCGACCATGATCAGGTACACTGCCCCAAACCCAAAGCCGGCCAGGCCCAGCCACAGGCTAAGTGGGCGGTACTCGAAAACCACCTCATGCCATCCGGGCAACAGGCGAACCGCCCGAAACAGGCCGTCAACGATTTCCAGTGGCTGAGGAACGCCGTCCACTCGAACTCGCCAGCCAGGATAAGCGATCTCGGACAGCACCAGCAATCCTGGCCCCTGCGCCTGGATTTCGATGCGCTCTGGGCTCCACATTTGCAACTCTGGCAGCGGGAATTCCTGTGAAACACCCGGGGCGAGCGGTTGGAGCCAAGCGCGCGGCGCAGCCTGCAGGTTGCGGTACAGGCGCGTGGCACCGAACTGCGCCTCGAGTTGCAACCCTTCCACCCGCAGGTCGAACTCCGCTGCCACATAGCCCACGTTCAAGCGTCCCAACAAAACGGCATCCGGGCGAAAGGCGACATTGGCCGTCGCCGGATCACCATCAGCGAACGGCGGCAAGGTGACGCTATAGCCCGTGAAGGGCACGCCCGTAGCTGGTCGCATATAAGCGACATAGGAGGCCAGTTGCATGGGATCGACGCCATCGGCCAGTTGCAGGCCAGCCATCGCAGCGGTCTGCTGAGGCAGGCTATAGGAAGGCGAATAGACCCGAAATGGCCCTGGCTGGGCAGACAGATACTCAGCAGCGGCTTTGCCCTCGCTCATAACCGACTCCACAGACCGGAAGGCAAACAACGTCCGGTCCACCGCCAGCCATTCCAATACCGCCACGAACAGCAATCCCGCCAGCCAGGCTCTGGTTGGAAGATAACCGCCCAGGCGCAGGCCGATCCAGAGGGCGCTCGCCAGGGCAAACGCCGTTCCAAGGGCAAAATTGTTCACCAACTGGCCGCTCACGATATAGATGCCAATGGTGAGAGCCAGGCTGAAGCCCGCCAGCGCAGTGAGCATCAGGCTGCCGCGGCGTGGGCGAAGCCGGCGCGATGGCTCTAGCAGGCTATCCAGGGCGCAGGCCGCCGCCGCTGCCAGGGATATGCCAGCGACGAAAAGCCAGCGCGCCGGGACGCGCAACAGATCCAGTCCTGGAAGCTGCATCAACGCAGCCAGCGGCGGCAGATAGCTCCCCAAAGCCAGCAGCAGGGCGAACAGCGCTGTCCACAGCCAGAACCATCCTCTGGGGTGACTTACAGCGCGGATCAGCAGCAGCAAGGTCAATCCCAGCACCACCTGCCCGGCGTATAGCATGTACTCGTGAAAACCGCCCAGGTCGGGAAACAGCAGGCCGAGCAAGCGCTGCGGGGGCAGAGAGAAAGCCAGGGCATCCTCAGCGTCCATCAGGGCGCGGCTGGAGAGACGCACCAGTTCTGTAAACGGCGCAAGCAACGGCGCCGCCAGGAGCACAGCGAGCAGGGATTGCCCCATAAGTTCCACAAGGCGGCGTGGCCACCAGCGCAGATCGGTGTTAGCCAGGCGATATGCCCCCCACAACAGGGCGGCATAAGCAGCCCAGCGCACGTCAGCAAGCAGGATCATGGCTAAGATAAGCCCCTGCCAGGGAAAACGCGTCGAGGCGCGGCCATCGCGGCGATGAACCTGCGCCGCCCAAAGCAGCCAGGGAGTCCAGGGGACTGCGTAGAGCAGAGTCAAATGCCCTGCGCCATAGTGCGCATAGAGTTTGGGCATCAACCCAAACGCCAGAGCGCCAAACAGGGCTGAAATCTGGGCCAGCCCTTCGGCGCGTAGCAATCTGTACATTCCCAGGCTGCCCCAGATCAGGTGCGCTATGACCAACAGATTGAATCCCAGCGGCAGGGGCAGCGCCAACGCCAGCCAGCCAGGTGGATACCACACGCCCGCCAGCGGGTTAGCGGCAAAAGGCATTCCGCTCAAAATGTTGGGCGACCAAAGCGGCAAATGGCCCCTCTCGAACAATGACTGACGCAAATATAAGGCAGCCGGATAATGGGTAATTGCCAGGTCAGAAAAGCGCGCCGTAGGGCTGGGGTAAGGAAACGCGGCCAGGCCGGGGACCAACAAAATCAAAGGCAGGAGCAGCCCTGACAGGCCCCAGGGGTGGTTGCGCCAGCGGTTGAGCGAAGCCCGAAACAGCATCGATGATCCAACCCACGCGCTCAACGAGCGCCGATAACCTGGTAGAGGATAACCTGATCAGCGCCGGGGACTCCCGTAGCATACACCCGGCGCAGGTCGAGCCCTTTCGGCAACTCGCCTAAGCTGCGCTCACGCGGGCCATAAAAGATATAGTCCACCTGGCGCTGCTCGACAAAAGTTGCCGGCGCCTGCATCTCGCCCTGGAAGAACGCCACGACTTGGGCCTGCTCTGACGTTGCATTGACCGTTTCGAAGGGATGACCATAGAGCACCCGCCGACCGGTGTGGGCGGGGATGAGCAGCCCGGTCTCCGGCGCAGCCAGCACCAGGGCATCCGCGGGGGTGTTCGACTCCAACCACTCCAAGGCCTGAACCTCGCTTTGGGTCAGATAGAGCGCCGGGTCGCGGGTCTGAGCGCCAAAGAGACCTACCAGCAGGATAAGCAAGGTGGAAGGCAGCGCCAGCCCCAGGGCAATGGCCGCCACGCGCCGGGCCAGGCGGCGCGAAAAACGAGCAGCCAGGCTCTCCAGGCCATAGCTCGCCAGGCCCACCAGCGGAACGTATAGCCCCATCAGAAAACGGCGCTGCAACCCCAACGGGGCATAGATCAGCACTGCCCCGGCAAACGCCCAAACCAGCAACATGCGGCCGCCTCGCTCGCCGCCGCGGATCACTCGCCAGGCTCCTGGGAGAGCCAACAGGAGCGCAGGCGACAGGGCCAGCGCCACATCCCAGGCAGGCGGCGTCGGGGTCAAATTTTGCGCGTCCCAGATAGCCAATTGCGGATCCATACGCACGATCCAGAAGTCATACAGCAACAGCGGCATGCCAGCAATCAGCACCCAAAGCAGACGGAGGAGCAGATTGCGACTGCCCAGCGCAGCCAGGCGTTCACCCAACGATGACATGCGCAACACTGACCGGCCATGTCCTGAAAGAAGCCCCGCAGCAACTTCCCAGAGCCAGGAACCTGCCAACACCACCAGGGCCACCACCACCCCGAAAGGCGATAGCACGCTGAGCAAAAACGCTGCTCCGCCCGCCCTCCAGTCAGACAGCCAATAGGGGTGCAAAGGATCACAGTGCGCCTCAGGTGGCACAATCAACCAGAGCAGCAAAGCTAATCCCAGAGCGAAATGGGGATTAGTGTACGCCGATAGGAAGGGATAAGCCTCCGCCACCCAGAAATCTGCGGTGAGAACCCCAAAGGCGAAAACCAGCCAGCCCAGGCCAAGCCCCAGGCTGGCAAAGGCAAAAGCCCATATCCGCCAGCGCTCAGCGGACACTGTGCGACTCAAAAATCGCCATAACTCCCCTAGCAACAGCACAACGCCAAGCAGGCGTACAAGATGGAAGATCAGGATCAGCGGAAGGCCGCTCCAACGCGCCAGATGCCCAAGAAAAAGGTAGAACAAGAACAGATATCCCCCGCGGCCGGGGTCAGCAGAAAAAGCCAGGGTAAAGCGCAGGTCGCCGCGCCAGCCCTGATACATTTTCGCCAGGTAGGAATTGCCATCCTGGGGGTTGAGCAAAAAGCCGCCGAACACATGCCCCGGCTGACCGGCCAGCGTTGCGACCCCATAGGGCAAAGAAACCAGAAGCAGGACCAGGATGGCAATCCAGATGGCGCGTTTCGGCACGATGAACCCTCGGGCCAACTATACAACCGACCCCAGGCACTGTCAAGCGAAGCCTCTCAAAGCTATCGAAATCGTAACGAATGAATGTTCCTGATTGAGAAATTTCATCAATCTCTTGCCTTATCTTCCAACCGCCTCTATAATCAGGTGAAACTTTTAGATCAACCCTATCCGCCAAACCAGCCAGCCGCCCACTGCCATGAGCCGTCCTTTCAAATTATACCGACTACAGCAAATAGACAGCCAGCTCGACTGGATCCATACCCGGCTACTTGAGATCGAGGCGGCATTGCAAGATGACGCTGCCGTGCGTCTGGCAAGCGAGGCGGCGCAGCAGAGCAAGGCTGCTCACGACGCAGCGCAAAAGGCTTTGCGGCGGGCAGAAGACGAAGTGCGCCAGCAGCGGCTCAAGATCGAACAGAACGAGGCGTCATTATATGGGGGCAAAATTCGCAACCCGAAAGAATTGAAAGACTTGGAAGCCGAGGTCGCTTCTTTGAAGCGTTACCTGGGCGTCCTGGAAGATCGCCAGCTCGAGGCAATGCTACAAGAAGAAGATACAGCAGCAAGCCATCGGTTGGCTGCGGCGGAATTGGACAAAGCCCGCGCCGATTTCGAGCAACGCTGTCGCGATTTGAACCAGGAAAAAGAAAAGATCACCAAAGATCAACAGCGGCTGGACGAGGAGCGCCGCGCGGCGCTCAGTTCGATACCGCCTGAGGACATGGCGCAGTATGTACACCTGCGCAAGACGCGCCGCGGCGTGGCGGTGGCGCTGGTGGTAGACCGGGCTTGCTCGGCGTGCGGCTCCACGCTTAACGCTGCGCTGCTCAACGCCGTGCATTCGCCAAACCAGCTCACCCTTTGCGATGCCTGCGGGCGGATACTGTATAAAGGATAATCGTGAACGATTTGCTGAGGAATTTCGACCGCTTTTCCTTCTGGCTGGGCTTCCTGGCAGCCTCCCTGCTTTGGCTGCTGATCGGCCTGCTACGCCCTCTGCTCCGAGGATTGCGCGAGAAAATGCGCCTGCAAACGCTTGCTGCTCGCCAGCAGCGCACCTCGAACGACGAGATCCGGCTGGGAAATGACACCCTACGGCTATCTCAAGGCTGGCATCTGGCAGCGATGCTGTTCTCCCTGGACGAAATCCTGGTGCCGCCGCGCTTATTGGCGCCGGCCCCTCCTCCTCTGGCATATGAGCCGACACCCAGCGAAGATATCACCGATTGGGCAATTCCCTACATGCCGGATTTCCCAGAGCTGGCCTCTTACTACGGCGCGCCCTGGCTGGATCCGGTCGAAGCGCTGCAAGGAGGCGCAAACCTGGCCATTATCGGCCAGCCAGGGAGCGGCAAGACGGTAGCCCTGGCTTATCTGGCAAAGCAGTTCATCCTTAAGCCGCCAGAATTGGGGAAACTTGCACACCTGACGCCGATCCTGGTGCATGCCGCCGATCTGACGCTGCCACCGCCAGCGCCCGACGATCCGCTAAGCGCGCTGCTGCCAGCGCTTTCCACATACGCCAAATCGATTCCCCCCAAACGGCTGCCAGGTTTCCTGGCGGCGCTCTTCTCTCAAGAGCGAGCGTTGTTGCTGATCGACGGTCTGGATGAGCTTTCGCCAGGCGAAATGGTCGATATCTCTCAGTATCTGGAAAGTCTGTTGCGTTCCTATCCAAAACTGCGCGCAGTGGTGGCAGCCGCGCCGGATCATCTGGGCAGGTTGCCTGAACTTGGGTTTACGCCCCTTGCCATCGCCAGTTGGAGCGCAGCGCAGCGCGCCATGTTCATCACCCGTTGGGGTGATCTGTGGGAACGCTATATCGCCGAGCAGTCGCGCGCGAAAGGCGCATCCGCCGACACCCTGCTGGTCTTAGGCTGGCTGTTGAACAGCACCCAGAATCTGACTCCGCTGGAATTGACTTTGAAGACCTGGGCAGCCTTTGCCGGCGATTCGCTTGGGCCGTCGCCTCATGCAGCCATCGAGGCTCACCTGCGACGCCTGTTCGTGGGGCAGCCCGCTAAGAATCGGCCGGCTCTGGAACAACTGGCGGGGCAAGCCGTGCTCAACATGCAGCAGGTTCTCAGCCAGAAACAGGCCGAGAGCTGGCTCAGCGGGTCAGAAATCTTGTCTCCAGCGGCAGAGACCCAGGCGGACAAAAAAGCCGTGCGAGCGCGCGGTGCGCTGCCCGACCTGTTGGAGAGCGGTTTACTGGTGCAACGGACCAATGAGCGGGTTGGACTGGCGCATCCGATCCTGACCGGATACCTGGCTGCGCAATCCCCGGCAGCGATCAAAGCCGCGGAACAGATCGCCGGACAGCCCCATTGGAGCGGCCGCTCTACCACATTGAACTATCTGGCTCTGGTGGATAGCCAGGCGACTTGGCTACAGAACCTGTTGGTGGATGAAGAAAGCGACCCGCTTCAACGCAACTTGTTGCTGGCAGCGCGCTGGCTGCGCAATGCACCAGACGGCCTGCAGTGGGCCTCGGGGATCATGTACCGCCTGGCGGAATGCATCCAAAAAGAGAACCTGCCCCTGGCGCTGCGCGCCCGCGCCTTGACGGCTATAGTTATGTCGAGCGGCGCCGGAGTCTCAGCGTTGCTGCAGCAATGGGTCACGGCTCCAGAAGCAGGCCTTCGCCAGTTGGCGGCGCTTGGGTTGGGCATGTTGCGCAGCTTCAAAGCCTCGCCAGACCTGATACGCCTGCTGGAAGATCGCTCGCCCACAGTGTATTGTGCCGCTATCCTGGCGCTCACTGCGCTCGGCGATAAAGCCAGCCTGGAGGCTGTCGCCTCGCTGCTCCTGACCGGCGACGACGGTCGACGAAGGGCTGCTGCGGAGGCGCTGGCAAACCACCCTGAAGAAGGTCACCCCACGTTAGAAGAGGGCAGCACGCTAGATGACCCAGCGGTGCGGCGGGCTGTGGTGTATGGGCTGGGTCGCGTGCGCCAGCCGTGGGCGATAGCCATCCTGGATAACCTGCGCAAGAACGACCCCCAATGGGTGGTCAAGGATGCCGCCAATCTGATGCTGGAAGCGGTCGAAAGACAACATCCGCGCCTGCCTCGACCAATCCCCCGACTCACCGAGACCGCCTGGCTGACCGCCTTCGCTGCGGAGCGCGGCATTGGCGTCGCCCCGGGAAAGCCGGCTTATCAGTTGCTGTTGCGTGCTTTGAGCGAGGGCGATGAGGATGAGCGCCAAGCGGCCGTGTACTACCTGACTGCCAGGGGCGATGAAGGGGCTATCTTACCCCTCTATCAGATTTACTTCTCCAGCGACAGGGAAACCCGCGAAATGGTCTTCACTGCCCTATGGTTTTTGGCTGCCCGAGGCTTGCAACTCCCCCCGCCAATTCAGTTTGGGCTGCATTGATCCAGTAGGTCAACTCATTTTGCGCAGGATGCGCTCCTGCACTTCAGCCGAGTCCAGATCCAATATCGAAACCAGCTTATCTTTGCCGCTCACACCGGCGACGATATCGACGCGGCCGCGCGGCACTTCCAACGCCTCCGCCAGGAAATTGATCAATTCCTGGTTGATCTTCATATCGTCCCCTGCTGCGGTCAGGCGGATGCGCACGGTGCCATCATTCAGGATTTCGGCGATTTCATTTTTCCGAGATCGCGGCGTCACCCGCACCGCTAATGCCGAGCCTTTTTTGCCATCGTGTAGGCGAAATTGTCGCGAGTCCACGATTCACCTCGTTCTCTAGGACTTATCTGGGCGCCATTCCACGCTTGTTCATGCTGCTGGTGCCTCTATCTGCTGTGCGCAGGCCAGCAAACTACAAAGAGAGCAACAGTCGGGTCAGGATGATATCGATCAACTGGAGCAGGATGATCAGAACCAGAGGGCTGAAATCGAACATGCCCACTGGCGGCACAAAGCGACGTATGGGGTTCAACATCGGCGCGACCAGTCGATCGACCCACTGCCGAACGGGATCGAATGGGCTCATAAAATAAGATAGCACCGCCTGAACAATGACCAACAGCATCAGGACACGAATGACAAAATGGATGATTTCTGCGAGGATTGCCATATCTTTACCTTCTTGTGATTCGCTCCTGTCAGGCAGCCGGCCGCGGCCCCATAATCGCCGTGCCGATCCGCACGATGGTCGCGCCTTCCTGAATAGCTACGGTATAATCGCCGCTCATTCCCATCGAAAGCTCCTGCCAGTTTGCCTGGGGCAAGCAGCGCTCGAAAAATTCCTGCAAACGGCGCAAGCGCCGAAAATATGGGCGGGCAGGCTCCGGCTCGTCGAAGAATGGCGCCATGGTCATCAGGCCGCGCACCTCCAAGTTTTCTAGCTCGACCACCTGGGCAACTTCGGGCAAGAGTGCTTCCCATTGGTTTTCGTCCCAGGCAGGCCAGCCGTACTTGGTCTCTTCACCGCTGACGTTGCATTCCAGCAACAGCGGGAGCTTACGCCCAAATTCCGCAGCAAAGCGATTTAGGCGTTGCGCCAGCTTGAGGCTATCCAGGGAGTGCATCCAGTCGAAGTGCTGGCAGACCAATCGCGCCTTGCGGCTCTGGACATGGCCAATCATGTGCCATTCGACCCCAGCTATCGCGCCACAAGCCAGCTTCTTGGCCACGCCTTCTTCAGCGTAGTTTTCACCGAACACGCGAATGCCCGCCCGGAGCGCCTGGAGGACGGCTTCAACCGGATGACCCTTGGTCACCACGACGAGTTTGACCGATTGTGGGTCTCGCCCTGCTGATATTGCCGCGTTCGCGATTTGCTCCAGCACGCGGTGATAGTTGCCTTGGATGTCAGCCTGTCTGGCGCTTGCCATCGTTTTGATTATAACCCAATCAAAGCGCCAAAGCGGCCTGTCTGCCCCTTTTCGCCGCGATGAGAATACCAGTCTTCTACACAACAGGCAGTGCAAATCCCCGCTACTTCGATCTGACATACACCCGCACGCTGCAAGGATAGCTGGTTGGCGGCCCAGAGATCGAGCAGCGCCCGACCCTCGCTCGACGAACCGTTCGAAGAAGCCAAAAGCATTGGGGCGTCAGAGCCGAAGGCCGCCCGTACCCTATCCACGACTTCAGAACCGACCTCATAATGATGCGCTCCAATCGAAGGGCCGATGCCGGCCAGGATATCCTGTGGGCGGCTGCCATAGCAGGCCTGCATCGCGCGAACGGCTGCAGCGGCAATGTGCTGCACCGTGCCCAGCCATCCTGCGTGCACCAGGCCAACGACCTTCTTGCGTGGATCAAACAATAAGATCGGTACGCAGTCGGCGAAGCGCATGAACAGGGTCACCTCTGGCCGATCGGTCAGAATGGCATCGGCTTTCTGGTGAGCTTGATCGGGAGGGCGCGGCGCCTGGGCGCAGACCACCTCCGTGCCATGCACCTGCCAGACGTCGAACAAACTCTCGAATGGCCGATCCAGCGCCCGAAAGGTGCGCTGTCGATTCTCGCGCACGCGTCCGGCATCATCGCCTACCGTGCCGCCAACGTTCAGCGAGCGCCAGGGCTCCGGGCTGACCCCGCCATGGCGTGTCACCACTGCGTGGAGGATCCCTGCCTGCGCCAGCCTCTCAAAATAGTAGTAACGAACTCCGCCAGCTTGGTGAAAAGGCATACCTGCTCTAAGGCCTCAGGGTTGAGTCGCCCGCTGGCGCAGGCGCTGCCATTTGGCTTCCACCAGTTTACGCGTGTCCACCATGGTCTCCTCGACCATTGGGTAGCCAAACCACGCGGTGAGAAAACCGAACAGAAAGCCGGTCAGCACCCGCAAGAAGGGTGTGCTCTCGCGATAGGGCAGGAAACCCAAAGGCGGCTGGCTCAAGAGTTGGCTGAAACCATCTACGCCGATTGGGACGATCGCCAGAGCCAGCCACAAATACCAGGGAAGCGATTTGAGACGCAACCCAGAAAGCGAGAATAGCAGACCAAACAGCAAAATGCCGCCATAGATGGCGATATCCCGCTGGCACAGGGCAACTTTGTATCCGACACGCTCGTCGCCGACGAAATTACGCGCCGCAAAGATCGCCTGGGCATCGTTGTCCTCTTTCAGGCCTGTCGCCTGAGCAAAGGTCATCACACCCGCCATGCCCGCCGCTTCGCGAGGGTAATATGCCTGCTCGCCGAACAGGAAAAATGAGCGATAGCCCAACTGATGGCAGACCAAGCCATACGCTTTGTAGAGCAAATCGGCCGGCCTTTGCAAACCAACCTTCATCAACATTGGCGCCAGAAAAGCAAACCCGAGGTAAAGGATGACCAACAAGTTGAAGAGCAACATGTAGTGACGGTGGATCCACAGGTTGAAGCTGTCGCTGCGGGTCCAAACACCGCCCTGGCGCACTTCTGCCAGCCGCGGGGATCTTTCTACCAGGTCGATGTGTCGCTCCCGATCCCGCGCGGCCGAAAGCATCACCTGCAGGTCCTGGCGGGTGAAAGGGGCCTTCAAGCGAAAGGGACCGGCGACCACCACGGGGATTTCCAGCCCATACTCCTGCTGAAGCCTGGGGTCAGCGTCGATATCCACCACCAGCAGTCGATGTGGGATGACATCCTGCAAAGCTTCGAGGTCGGCTTTGGCCTCATCGCACAGGTGGCAATCTTTGCGCCCGTACAGGGTGACAAGGATCATTCCTGGATGACTCCCAATTCGGTCAAGTAATGGGTTAGCTGGTCTTCGGTCAAGATTCCATAATGGCGAAAGCGAATTTCCCCCTTGCCATCGATGAAGAAGGTGGTCGGCAGATAATTCACCCGCAACTCCCGCGCCAGTTCAGCTTGCTGATCCAGGAGGATGGTGTAGGTGATGCTCATCTGCTGCAAGAAATCCTGCACTGTTGCAGGAGATTCTTCTTCATCTACCCCGAGCATGACAAAGCCAGGGTAACGATCCTGGAATTCCTGGAACATGGGCATTTCGCGCACACACGGCCCACACCAGGTGGCCCAAAAGTTCAACACCACCACCTGTCCCTGGTAATCCGAAAGCCGCACCGGCCGGCCAGCTACGTCGGGTAGCTCGAAATCGGGAGCCGGCGAGCCAGCTTCTTCTACCGCCAGCGGCGGCGCGCTCTGGGCGTTAGAATCGATCAGCAGTGGAATGACGCCGGTGAACACCAGAACGCCGATCACCACCGCGCCCAGCAGGACGCCGGCCCATAGGCCAACGACCACGGTGAGCAATTTCTTACTGGAGGCACTCTGCGTTGTCAAGCCAATCACCTCATATACCAAAGAATTGCTGCCAGGCTCAGCATAAGCTGCGTTACCCCGGCGCGCCGGCAGAAACTTCGCCTCCCTCAGGGGTCGCAGGCGTCTCCATTGGACGGATCATCCAGGAGGCGATCAGCGCTACCGGGAAGAGCGTAGCGCCAAACAGCCACCAGGTCCAGAAACTGCGCCCTTTACGATGCGCAATAAAGGCGGGGAGCAGCCCTGAGAAGACCAGGGCGATCAGGGTAAAGAGCAACAAACGACCCAACGCCAGTTCATCATAGATGCTAAACAGAGATGAACTGAGCGCCGCTAGCCGCTCGAAACGCCCGGCGAAAAGCAATACGCCAACGATGATCAACACCACACCCATAAAAATTTCGACGTAGTGCATCAGCCGGCCATAACGCTGGAGCACAGAGGTCACCAGGCCGATCTGCACCGAAGCGATCAAGAACGGGATCGCCAGACCGGCGGAATAGGCTGAAAGCAGAGTCACGCCTTGCAACACCGAGCCGCCGCTGAACGACAGGGTCAGAATGGCGCCCAAGATCGGACCAACGCAAGGCGCCCAGCCCGCCGAGAAGAAGATGCCCATCAAGAAAGACGCCAGATAACCGCGGCTTCGATCCGGAGTGGAATGCGCCCGCAGATCGTACTCCAGGAAGGGGATGCGCAAGATACCGGTCATGTGCAGCCCAAAGATCACCACCACAATGCCGCCGATGCGCGCCAGCCAGACTTTCGACTCATATAGCAGCCCTCCGAGAGCGGAGGAAGCCACCCCCAGGGCGATGAACACCATGCTAAAGCCTAACACGAAGGTCACACCATGGCTGAAGGTCAGCCATTGATTGGACTGGCCGCCGCGAGCAGAGGCCACCGAGCGCCCTCCCAGATAGCCCACATACGCCGGGACGAGGGCAAACACGCACGGCGAGAGAAAAGACGCCAGGCCAGCCAGGAAAGCCAGGCCCACTCCGATGTTTGAAATTTCCATGTCGATCTCCTGTTTTGTTTCCCTGCGACCTTTCGCAGGTCAAGCACCTCTATGAGGTTTCTACTACCAACACCTTCGTGCTGGCTGCTCCGGAAACGGTCAGGTCGCCGGTCTCGACCGGTACGACGGGCAGAGTCCAGCGAAAGACCCACTGAGCGTCTTCCGGGGTGCAATTCACGCAGCCATGCGATTGGGGTATGCC
This sequence comes from uncultured Anaerolinea sp., assembly GCA_964503145.1. Classification (GTDB taxonomy): domain Bacteria; phylum Chloroflexota; class Anaerolineae; order Anaerolineales; family UBA4823; genus RBG-16-57-11. The sequence goes on from CAZCYV010000001.1 coordinate 475,149, forward strand.
ATAATTGTTGTGCCAGAAAGTAGAATGAATCGCCATCCCTTTGCTGGCGAACAGGGTCGTCCAACCAATGCCGGCCAGATCATAGCCGCCGCCAGTGGTGCCGCCGGTCATATGCACAGACACCAGCTTGCGCCAGATGGTATGCCTGCCCAGCGGCGTCGCCCATACGCCTTCGGGTTTTTCTTTCGAAGTCAGCTTAGGCCCTGTGGATACGCGGCAGAAATAGACCTCATCCTTGCCCTCCAGGCACAAGAGATACTGATGGGTCAAATCAATTACGACCAGTTTGTCTTCCACTTCAGGATGGATCGGCGCCATATCTTCGGGTTGCAACGGGCGAAAGGCCTCCGCAACAGCCCAAAAATAATCTCCGAAGCTGCCATAGCGATCTGACAGACGATACCAGGTCTGTCCCAGCTCGTCCACTTTCACCTGATCGACCCACATGATCTGACTGTAATAGAGTCGCGGGGTGGTGGTGTACTGCAACCAGGGCGAGCGCCCAGGTGGGTTAGCCAGGATCAAGTCGACGTAGGGAACAGTCACTTCAACCCACACTCCATCGGGGCCTGGCGCGTTCGCCATCGGGGGGTTGGGGCGATTACGCACCGGTTGTAGATTGGGCGCATAGATATAGCCGTCTGGCGTTTCGATGAACCGCTGGGTCACCCAGAGACGGCGCGAGCCAACGACCTCGCGCAGCCAGACAACAACGCTGTCTTCGAAAAGTTCTTTGACGATGGGGCTATCATAATCCGGACGAGCCTTGACTTCAACTTTGCTGCTCAGAACTCGGCCCAGGTTTTCGCCTTGGGGAAACTCAGGTAGCCCCAAAGGACGCCAACCGTTCAGCTCGCGGGGCAGCGTCAATCCCGCAGCTCCCAACGCGGCTACAGTCAAGAAGTCCCGGCGGGTCAACGACCCCAAGGGCGTTTTCACTACTCGATCACCTCAACTCGAGTGCTGGCGTCTCCGGTAACAGTGACATCGATCATGCCAGGGTCATAGACCACTTCTGGAGCCGACCAGCGGAAGACCCACTTGGCATCCTCCGGCAGGCAGTTGACGCACCCATGCGATACCGGATCGCCATAATTATGATGCCAGAAGGTGGAATGGATCGCTACACCGCCGGTGGCGAAGATGCTCGTCCAGGCGATGCCAGGCAGATCATATCCGGCGCCGGTGGTGCCGCCGCTCATCTGCAACGAAATATATTTCCGGGTGATACGATGCTTCCCAACCGGCGTCGCCCATTTATCGACCACATTCCCGTACATATCATATTTCGCCCCCGTGGAGACGCGGCAGAAATACACCTCGCTCTGACCTTCGTAACACGACAGAGTCTGGTGGGTCACATCTATGACGATGCGCTTATCTTCAGCTTCTGGATGGATAGGAGTCAACTCCTGGGCAGTGATCGGCCGAAAGGCCTCCGCGACTGCCCATAGCAGATCGACGCCACCATAATAGTTGGGATTGACGCGATACTGAACCCGCCCCTGGCTGTCTTTGCGAATTGCATCCACCCAAAATGTCTGACTATAATAAAACCGCAACGGCAAGCCCTGTTTCAGCTTGGCCTCGACCCAGGAATTCGATGACGGCTTGTCCTTATCCATGATCGCATCCGCATAAGGGACCGTCACCTCGACCCACATGCCGGGGCCGCGAGAAGAGGGCGGCAATTCGGCCACGGGCTGATTAGGCCGGTTATAGACCGGCTGTACGTAGGGACCATAGATAAAGCCCTGAGGCGTTTCCACCCAGCGTTGATTGTTGAAGATGTAGGCCGGCCTGGATCCCGAAACCTCTCTGAGCCAGGGCAAGACTGCATCCTCATATAAAACGCCCAGCGTGGGGCTTTCTGGATCCGGGCGCTGCTTGAGTTCGACCATGCCCACAGCCACTCTGCCCAGATGCTCCGCAGCAGGGAAGTCCGGCAAAGCCGGCCTGCTCTCCAATCCAGGCAAATGCATCCTGCGCAGCGAAAGGCCTCCCAGACCCAAAGCCGCAAGCTTGAGGAATTCGCGGCGAGACAACCCGCTCTGCTGAGGAGAGGGGCTCGACCCGTTCGGCAGAGATTGCCTGCGTTCTTCAGGAAACGATTGCACCGCTACTCACCTGTTCTTTAGATGCGCCAAGGTGGTGAATCATTACACCTCGCCACCCGGCGCACAATGAGATTAAGCATACACGTAAAAGAAATACGGGTCAATAGCCTGAGATTCCTGCAGCGATTAAGGTTTGGTGAGAAGCTTTACGCTGGAGGTTCTTGCGCAGGCAACAACGGTCTGGCCAGATAGCGCTTCGAGGATGCTCAGGCGCTCAGTCTATGGAAGCGCGGCGCAAGCGCAGGCTGTTGCTGACCACAAAGACGCTGCTAAAGGCCATTGCGGCGGCCGCCAGCATCGGATTGAGCAACCCGGCAGCGGCCGCGGGGATCAAGATCACGTTATAGAAAAAAGCCCAGAACAGGTTCTGCTTGATCGTGCGCAACGTCCGGCGCGATAATTTGATCACCCGAGCGACGCCGCGTAGATCGCCGCTGATCAGGACCACCGGCGCAGCCGCCATGGCGACATCTGTACCGCTGCCAATTGCAATGCCCACTTCGGCCTGCGCCAGAGCAGGAGCGTCATTGATGCCATCCCCCACCATCGCCACAATCTCGCCAGCTTCCTGGAGCTTCTTGACCTCGGCGGCTTTGTCGCCAGGCAGCACCTCCGCCAGCACGGCATCCACACCCACCTGACGGGCAATGGCCTCAGCGGTCTGTCGATTGTCGCCGGTGATCATGACCACCTTCAATCCCAGGTCGTGCAACGCCCGAATAGCTTCGGACGAGCCTTCTTTGACCGTGTCGGCCACAGCGACCACCCCTAACACCTGGCCATCCACCCCAACCAGCATGGCCGTCTTGGCCTCCTGCTGCAAGCGCTCGACCGCCGCTTGCAGTCCATTCAAGGTCAGACCGCGTTCGGTCATCATGCGCAGGTTGCCGACCAACACCTGGCGGCCATCTACCACTGCCTCGACGCCATACCCCACCGTAGCGCGGAACCCCTGCGGGTCGCTCAAGGCCAGGGCGCGCTCTCCTGCTTCGACAACGATGGCCTCGCCTAAGGGATGCTCGGAGCCTTTTTCGACCGAAGCCGCCAGGCGCAGCACCTCGTCCTCGGAACCATTGCCGGTCGAACCTGTCGTCACGATATCGGTCACTGCCGGCTGACCGCGAGTGATCGTTCCGGTTTTATCCAGCACAACGGTGGTGACCCTGCCAGCGCGCTCCAGCGCTTCCCCAGACTTGAATAGAACCCCCAATTCAGCCCCCCTACCGGTTCCAACCATGACCGCAGTGGGCGTCGCCAGGCCCATCGCACACGGACAGGCGATCACCAGGACCGCAACCATGTTGATCAGCGCGCGAGTGAAGGCGTTTGTCTCTGCTCCTAGTGGCGTCGGGATCAAAAAATACCAGATCAGGAAGGTAAGCAGCGCAATCAGAATGACCACCGGCACAAATACGGCGGACACCTGATCGGCCAGCTTTTGGATGGGCGCCTTGCTGCCCTGAGCCTCCTCTACCAGCCGGATGATCTGCGCTAGGGCGGTCTCTTTGCCGACTTTAGTCGCTTCGAACTTGAGCAAGCCCAACTTGTTCAACGTGGCGCCAATCACCGCGTCGCCAGGGCCTTTCTCGACCGGCATCGACTCGCCGGTGAGCATCGATTCATCGACAGCGGAACGACCCTCGATGACCACACCATCCACCGGGATTTTTTCCCCAGGGCGGACGATAATCACATCGCCTGGGCGTACATCATCCACCGCAATTTCCATCTCCTGTCCATCACGGATCACCCGAGCGGTCTTGGCGCGCAGGCTCATCAATTTCTTGATTGCTTCGCTGGTGCGACCCTTGGCGCGGGCCTCCAGATATTTGCCTAGTTTGATCAAGGTGATGATCACTGCGGCGGTCTCGAAATACACATGGCCGCCGATCCAGCCCATCGTGACCGGTATCGAGTAGAGAAACGCTGCAGACGTGCCCATGGCGATGAGCACATCCATATTCGCCGAGCCGTTGCGCAGCGCCTTATAAGCTCCAAGGTAATACTGCCCACCGACGTAGAACTGCACCGGCGCAGCCAGGGCAAACATCAGCCAGTTTAACCAGGAGGCGTGCGCCACAGACATCGGCAGCAAGCCCAGGTCGCGAGACATCGAGAGCAGAAAGAGCGGCAGGGTGAAGACTAAGCCGATGATCAGGTAGCGCCGCTGTTGGGCGATCTCCGCTTCCCGGGCCTTACGCTCGGCATCTTCGGCCTGGCCGCCGCTCTCCAGAGCTTCAAAGCCCGCCGCGGCGATCGCCCGGCGCAGTTCGGCCTGGCTGATAATTGTCGGCACGTATTTAACTCGCGCCCGCTCGGTGGCAAAATTGACCTGCGCCTCCAAGACACCCTCCAGGCTGGCGAGCGCCTTTTGCAGACGACGGGCGTCGTTGTCATCGCTCATCCGCCGGATAGCCAGGTCTGCTTCGCCGGTGGCGACGCCGTATCCGGCGCGTTCGACGCGTCCGATCAGATCGCTTAGATCGGCCCGCGTGGGGTCGAACTCAACCGTGGCGCGCTCGGACGACAGGTTCACCAACGCAACCTGTACCCCTTCCACTTTTTTCAGATTTCGCTCCACCGTGGCGACGCAATTGGCGCAGGTCATGCCGGTAATCGGCAGCGTCACCTGCCTGGTTTCAGCCATGCGAACCTCCCGGATCGCCCGGTCTTTATCTGGACGATCCCGCGAATGCTTCTTAAAACGCTCAGTTGGCTACCGGATAATTGATCGAAGCCAGCAAAGCCTTGATCTGCTCTTCGGTAGCAGGTGCATCGAAAACGATGGTCGCTTGCTTGTTCTCCAGGCTGGCGACAACGCTTTGAACGCCAGCCAGTTCGGCCACTTCGGACTGAATAGTGTGGACGCAATGACCACAGGAAATATTGGGGATGGAATAGGTTACGGTCGTCATGCAGGCACTCCTTAACAATAGATATATAGGTCAGAGATTACGGTTTGGTCGCCGCTTCGAACACATCGAGGATTTCCTTGAGCACGCGCTCGCGCTCCGCGGCGTCTTCCCCGCGCACTGCGGTGATCAGGCAGGAATTGAGATGCTCATCCAGGATCTGAGTGCTGATCTTGTTCAGCGCAGCCTGAACGGCCTGGATCTGACGGATGACGTCGATGCAGTAAGCATCTTCTTCGACCATCCGCTGGATGCCGCGAATATGGCCTTCGACTGTTTTGAGGCGCTTCAGCGCGGTTTCGTGCTTCATAGTCTCACACTCGCTTACCCCCCCCAGGGGGGAGGGGGTAAGTAAATTATACGTAGCTTGCTGAATTATGTCAAGCTGTCTGAGCGAATACTGAAGAAGAAAATCGCGCCCTGAGGGAACTCAGCGAGCGAGGGCTTCCTGGAAGGCCTGGCGGAATTGTGTTGGGGTGACATAGCCAACCCATTGACGCAGGATACGGCCTTGCGGATCGAGTAGGAAGAAGTGAGGTTCCACGCGGAATTTTAGCTGGCTCTGAAACAGACGGGTCGCCGGATCATCGATATCTAGATAGGTGAAGATGATTCGGTCGCGATATTCTGCCTGCAATCCATGCACGATGGGGGCCATCGCCTGACTGGGGCCGCTCCAAAAGGCGAAGAACATAACCAGTTGCACCCTACCCGAGGTCAGGCGAACAGTGCGCGGATCGCTGGCGCGCAGGCGTGAGTTGACCCAGGGCGGGGGCGGGATGGGAGTAGGCGTCCGGGTGGGCGTAGCGGTGAGTGTGGGGGTGGGTGTCAGGAACGGCGTGGGGGTAATGGATGGAAGGGGGATAGGCGTTTGGAAGGGGATAGGCGCAATGGGCGATGCGCCGGGGGTCAAGGTGGATTCAGGCGTAGCAGCCAGAGCGCCAGGCGGGGTTGACGTCAAATCGGCGCCCAGGGCAGGGTAAGCGCCGGGTGGAGGATACTCGCCTGACCCTGGATACGGCGAATCGGCCGGCGGATATGGCGGCGGATACCCGCCCTCACCTGGCGGGGGCTGCGTGCTGGTCGGCGTGACCGCCAGGGTGCGGGTGGCTGTTGGCGCAAGCGAGGAAATGCCAGGCGTGTTCGTCCCAGCAACAGAGGTTGGAGACGGAGTCGGTTGCAGCAGGCCAGGATAGGCCGTCGCTTCTTGCAAACCTGGGTAAGGGCTGCTTTCTCCACCCTGGGGATAGGGCGTGGCTCCAAAACCCGGATAGGGCGTTTCCAACAGCAGACTCGGGTAGGACGTGCCCAGCTCAGGAGCAGGATACTCCGTAGCTGCAACCGGAGAGAGGGTAGCCGAAGCAGTGCGAATCGGCGTTGGAGTGAGCGTGGACGTCTGCTGAACCAGCACCTGAGAAATGGCAGCAGGGAGCTTGCAGGCCACCAGCGCAAGGACCGCCAGCAGTGTTGGGAGCAGAGCAGAACGCGTCAATCGGTCAGTCATCCAGTCTCCAAACGGGCAGTTTCGATGATACCACAGAATAATTTGGGGCTGAAAGGCGCGGATTGCACTCGATGCCCGGCGCAACCACCCGATTTGGACAAGAGCCGCCTTTTTACAGCGCCAAAAGGCCAATTGCGCGTATAATTTAGACATTCTGCAGGCCAACCGAGCGAGCTCAAAGGGCGCTCGACCGCGTGCGAGCTATATCACACTTGTTGAACTTCTATCGCAAGATCAGCGCTCACGTCAAGAGATCACAACAAAGAATGAGATGACGGAAATGCTTCTGACGTTACAACTCAAGACCCGGCTCGCCAGGTTCAGAACAAAATACTGGCCTTTGATCAAGAGCCTGCAAACAGGGTTGCTGCTGGCGACTGGTCTGGCTGGCTACATGAGCGCCCGTTGCCCCGTAATTCACTGGGCGACGCTCCTGGGTCTGTCGGGCAGTCTTTTCCTGGCGATTGCCGGTAGCACCATGTTGAATATGTGGTATGACCGGGACATTGACGCCAGGATGCAGCGCACCTGCAGCCGCCCGCTCCCGGTGGGATCGATTCAACCGAAGGAAGCGTTACGCTTTGGGCTGTTGATCTCCGTCTTGGGCATCGGCTGGGCGGCTGGGATGAGCGCCTTGTATGGGCTGGTGGTCTTTGCCGGCTGGTTTTTCGACGTCGTCATCTACACGCTGTGGCTCAAACGGCGCAGCGCCTGGTCGATTGTCTGGGGCGGGGTCGCCGGGGGAATGCCGGTGTTGGCCGGGCGCGCCCTAGGGCTGGGCGCCATCGATTGGATCGGGCTGACCCTGGCACTGGCGGTGTTGTTTTGGATTCCAACCCACACGCTGACGTTCAGCATGCGCTACTTCGACGACTACCAGCGCGCGGGCGTGCCCACTTTCCCATCTCGATATGGCTTCCCCACCACGCGGATGATCATTGCCATTTCGAGCGTTTTGGCGGCGCTGGCGATGAGCGTGGCGGCGTTTGCCATCGGCGTCACCCAGGGCCTGCTGCATTTCATGGGGTTGCTCTCCGGCGTACTTCTGCTGCTGGCTGTGTACAGCCTGCTCCGCCCTTCGGAGAAAGCCAATTTTACCTTGTTCAAATATGCCTCCATCTACATGTTGTTCTCGATGTTGTTGATCGCCGTGGCAGCGCTATGAACCGCCTGCTGGCAATCGCAGCTTGCCGCAGCGAAGATCCCCGCCTTTCCCTCTGGAAAACAAACGCCCACAGGTTTGCATCAGGCCCGTGGGCGTCTCGTTCGACTGCGGCTGATCTGGAGCTTACGGACAAGCCAGCAACGAAGCATCATCGACATACATCGAGGTGACGCCGCCCCAGCCGTTGTTATAGGTGCCCCACTGCAATTGGATCGTCGAGCCGATGTAGCGGTTCAGATTGTACTGGAAATAATTCCAGAAACGCTCGTTGCTCCGTCGCCAGAGCAGGGTGTCGATCCAGTTGCCCCTGCTATCCAGCACCAAGAGATATTGCACATCTCCGGACATCGCTTCGGCGCCCTGCTCAGCCGCGGTTGGTCGTTCCACAACAGCCGTGCTGCCCAAGACTTCTCCGCTGATGGAGTAGGCATAGAAACGCAGTGTGGCGGTGCTCGAAGTAGCAGGGATGCTGACCATCTGGCGGAAGTCCGAATAGGAATAGCGGTTATGCGCCGCGTACACGATGCCCGTGCGCATGGAGCGGACGCCGGTGCGCGCCAGGGCAGTGGAGTAACCAGCCGAGAACTGGGTGATGGGGATGTACCAGGCGCCAGTATATTCGAAGCCGCCGTTGATGAGGCGCTCCGAACAGGTTGGTGGAGGAGGCGGAGGAGGCGGTGCTCCCCCACAGGTGTTTAGTATCGCACGATCTACATACATCACGGTGCGGCCGCCATAGCCATTGTTATACGTCCCGAACTGCAATCGGATCGAGCGCCCGGCATAATGGCTTAGGTCGAACGCCCGGTACACCCAGCCCGAGGCGTTGAGCGGCTGCCACCATAGCAGCGTCTCCAGGATGGCTCCCGTGGATGGATTGAGCACCAGGATATACTGAGCGTCGGGCGCGTCGGGGCTGAGCGGTTTCTCCTCTTCCCAGATCGTACCCACCGCTGGAGGCGGCGTTGCGGCTTGCGGCTCAGGATCGGCGGCCTCCGTAGCCAGAGCAGCCTCCTGGCTGCGCGGGAACAGCCACAGGCTCAATTGCGCGCTGGTGCTGCCCGCCGGGATGAAAACCGTTTGCCAGGCGTCGGAATAGGAGTACACGTTCGAGAGGCTGTACAAGGGGATACCAGTGCGCATCGAGCGGGCGCCGTGATAGGCGTAATCCGTCGAATAGCCCGCCGGGAAGGGGGTATAAGGGATACCCCAGGAACCATTGTACTCAAAGCTGCCATTCACGAGCTGGTTCGTGCAATCGCCGGGCGGCGGCGGTGGGGGCGGCGCTCCATCACAAAGCTGCAATGAGACGTCGTCCGCGTACAATGCGGTGATGCCCTGTGTGCCGTCGTTGTACACACCGATTTCGATCTTGATCGTTTGCCCGGCGTAGGACGAGAGATCGAATGTGTGATATGACCAGAAGGCGTTGTTGCTGCGCATGTACAGCAAGGTGCCGATCACGGCGTTGCTGGCGTTCAACACCCGCACAAATTGGGCGTCATACAGCAGGGTGGTATCGCCAAAGTCCGAGTCCGATGGAGCCCGGTCTGGCGCAGAGGCTGCTGCTTCGCTGCTGATAGGGTAAAGCCACAGGCCCAACGTCGCAGAACCCCCACCAGCGGGAATGGAGATGGACTGCGAGCGTACTATGGAATCGGTTAGCGAATTATCCGCCGGGTTCACGATGCCGATGCGCACCGAGCGCGAGCCGCTGTGCGCCAGGGCAATGGAATACGACGACGGATAGTAGCCCAGGCCCTCCAACAGGTTCCAATAGCCGCTGAACTCGAAGCCCGGGTTGCCAATGGCTTCGGTGCATTCGGCGACTGCGGTGAAATCCTGACTCGTCACATTGCTGTTCACGCTCAGATCGAGCACTGCCGGAGAAAAAACATAGCCTTCTCGCGAAGGCGCCAGGGAAATCTCCCCGCCATTCACCCCCAGGCTGTATTCACCGCTCGGGCCGGTCGTAGTCACCCCTCCCAGACTATCGATGATCTGAACGCCCGCGAGCGGCGCAGCATTCGAATCTGTCACCTGCCCGGCGATGTAATAGGGATAAGGTCTGATGATCAAGGGCAGCGCAATGCGGTTATCGCCAAGGGGGGAATTCGGCGCAGGCGGCGGGGGATCGCCAGCCGCAGCGGGTAAAACGCCGGAGGCCGACAACAGAAAGGCAAATACCAAAATCAGACGTACGAGCTTTGGCATTGCTACACTCCTTTACACGCAAAACAGGCGGCTAAAAGCGACCGAATCCATTCTAATATTAGATAGACGCTCCCTGGCGTGAAAAAGTTTCAGTATAATGAGGAAATTAATGCGCAGCTTACAGGCCCGGCAGCGGGCGTAAATCTGGAGGGCAGATGAAACTTTATGGTGGCGTCGAAGCCGGAGGGACAAAATTCGTATGTATCTTGGGCAGTGGGCCGCAGGATGTGCGCGCTGAAGCGCGCTTTCCAACCACCACACCACAGGAAACCCTGGATAGAGTGGTCGCGTTCTTCCAGGAGCACAGTAAAACTCAGCCGATCTCTGCCATTGGTGTGAGTTGTTTTGGGCCAATTGATCTGGACACCAGCTCGCCCACTTACGGCTACATCACCACCACGCCCAAGCCCGGCTGGGCTTTCACAGATGTCGTTCACTATTTGGAGCAGGCGCTCCAGGTGCCGGTGGCTTTCGATACCGATGTCAACGGCGCGGCCCTGGGTGAGTATACCTGGGGCGCAGCCCAAGGCGCCGACCCATGCCTTTACCTGACCATTGGCACAGGCATCGGCGGCGGGGGCATCTTGAACGGCGGCCCACTGCATGGCCTGGTGCATCCGGAGATGGGGCACATCCGCCTGCCGCACGACTGGCAGGCCGATCCTTTCCCCGGCGCCTGCCCGTTCCACGGAGACTGCTTCGAGGGGATGGCCGCCGGCCCGGCGCTGGAGAAGCGTTGGGGGCAGCGCGGCGAGACCCTGCCCCTGGATCACCCGGCCTGGGCGCTGGAGGCGGAGTATATCGCTCAGGCGCTTTGCGTCTTGATCTGCACGCTCTCGCCCAAGAAAATCGTCATCGGCGGCGGCGTGATGCAGCATCCGGCGCTGTTCCCAATGATCCGGGGACGAGTGCTTGAATTATTGAACGGCTATGTCCAGTCTCCGGCGATCCTGGAGCACATTGATCAGTATATTGTCCCACCTGGACTGGAAAACCGCTCTGGTTCCCTGGGCGCAATCGCCCTGGCTATGCAACGCATCGAGGGCGCAGCCAGATAAACCGGACTTGCGGAAAATCCGAAATTGCTCGATTCCCTTTAGGGAGCAGCTATCCTCCAGCCTGTTTGCGCTCCTTGGCGTCCGCTTGCGCCAGTTGCCGCGCCTGGTTGAAGGTGGTCAGCAGGGCGATCGAGTAGATCAATATAATGACGCCAATGGCGATCCAATCGTAAACCGTCAGATCCAAACCAAACAGGGGCAGATTCGGGTTGCCCACCAAATAGACCAGCGTGTTGGCAGACATGGCGATCAGCCGCGCCTCCGTGGGGCCTAACCTGCCATAAGACAGGACGAACTCGCCTCTTACACAGGTACGCACATAAACCAGCACGGACAACAATAAATAGCCAATCAAAGCCAGGCATGCCAGGTCGAAGCGCACATAGGGAGATAGGCCCAGCCCAAGAAAGATCATGATCTCGACATAAGCATCCACAGCGTGGTCAATGTAGAAACCATAGATTGGGCGCTCTTTGTGCCGATAACGCGCCAGGGTGCCATCCAGGCTATCCCCAAACCAGTTGATCACGAAACCCAGATTCGCCAGCCACAGGAAATTTGGATTGATCCCTGTGAGCCAGTAACTCGCCAGGATCACCATGCCCCCCACCACGCCCACTGCGGTGAGCCAATCTGGCGTCACCCAGGCGGGCATGTGCGCTGCCAGCCAGCGCAAGAGCGGGCGTTCTACCGGTCCAGTGAATGTATCGAGTACTCTTTTGTGCGAACGGATATCGCGCATCCCTTCCCTCCGGGGTAGTCAGGAATTTTAAGGCATTTCCCTCAAGGCTTCCGGCCATACCGGTTGGAAAACTGTCCACTGGCGCGGCGCCAGGCGAATGAACGCCTCCGCAGCCTGCAAGACTCGTTCAGCGTTGTGCGTCATCTCCGCATCCCGATCGGCATTGCCTTCCATTTCGATGGGTTCCGAAGAGCAGACATGGTAGCGGCCGTCTGCTTGTAGTATCGAGGCCAGCAAGACGATCGGCACACGAGCCTTTTGCGCCATGTAGATATGATGGGTGGGCAAATGCGCTGGCCGACCAAAGAAGAGCGGCCGGTGTTTCAACTCTGCCACCGGGTGATCGACGCCGGTGATCACCATCTCGCCCGCCTCCAGGCGGTGGATCAGGTGGCGGATATTGGCAATCGTCGCCGCTAGGATCTCCACCCCCGCCTGGCGGCGGATTTCATGTTGCCATTCGATGGCCTCAGTAGCCTCTGGCAACGACAGGCCCAGAATCCGCGCCCCTCTCAGCGCCGCCGAGCGCATCGCCAGGTCGAAACTGCTGGTATGCAGCCCACACACGAGAACCCCCCGATCTGCCTGCGGGCTGCGGTAAATCAATTGTTCGGCCTGTGGGTCGAACACGACCAGTTCTTCTAGCTTTTCAGGATCGTATAAATAGCGAAATAATTCAAAAAAGGCTTTGGCCACATAGCCCAGACTCTCTTCGACAGCCTGATCAAGCTGCGCAGCAGATAGACTCCCGCCGCTGACCACCCACTGGTTCGCCCGAATCGCCTGCACCAGCGGCGTCTGGCGGCTGGCGGCGACGCGGGCGGCAATAATGCCCGCCAAGCGGTAACCCAGCGCAGGCGGGATACGGCAACTCAAGAACAGCGCTAATCTCCCTGCTCCCCGGCTGTTCAGAAGGGTCTGCCAATTCATAGGCTGATTGTACCATTGACCGCGCCGGGATAACGAAACGGGACGAGAAGCCCTCGTCCCGTTTGGGTTACATTTGGCGCCGGTATCCGGCTATCGGCCTTCTTTATCGCAGAAAAGCTTGATCAGGAAGCCGCCTTCGGATAGCGGCTCCTCATACTTGACGCAGGATACCGCGTCCGTCCAGGCATTTTTGACGCACACCCCCATCGTCGCCGAGCGAGGCACATACCCTGGGATCTTGAACCAGTCCGCGAAGTCGCCCTCTTTGTTGGTGGTGAACACACCAATGCGGTACGAGACATTGGCCATGCGCGGGAAGATGCGCACATAGTACGAAGTCTTCGGCGCAAAGTTCTCCACCGAAACGTACACGTGACTGAGCGAAGGGACGACCTCGAGCCTCGGCTGCTTCTTATCATCTTTCTTAGTGGTCGTGTCCGCTGGCTTGGTTCCGCCGGGGATGCACAGCACCTGGCCTACTGTAATCGTGTAGGGGGGCAAGAGGTTATTCGCCTCCGCAATCTCCGTCCAGGTGACCTGATAGAGGTTGGCCAGATAATGGATAGTATCTCCGGCCTCTACCGTGTGCTTGAATTTGCAAACCACAGCCGCGGCTGGCATTTGCGGCAGCGCGCTCGCCAGCAAGGTGAGCGCCAGAACAACGCTGAGCAGGACCAGCCGGGGTTGGATTTGCTTATTCGATTGATCACTCTCCATGCATTCGACTCCTTTTTTGAGTGCCCAGGCGCGTGCATTTGCCCAGGCGGGTTGAGCAGTCATTGCTGAATATTAAGTATAGCACCATTTTCAAGCGTAAAGCTTAGAAATTTGTCTTGCAGGCTTCAGCGCGCCGCCCGCCGATCGAACTGCTTCAGCACCGACTTGACCACCGACGCTGCTCCAGCCCCGGGGTTCAGCAGGGTGTTGACGATGATCTCCACAATATCTGGCGCATATTTTTCCAGGACGTCCAGCCAGCGTTTGAGCCGATCGGGATTGGCCTGGTCGTCTTTAGCGACTTCCTTTTCCACCCGCGCGGCGGTATCGCGGAGTTCATCCTTGTCGATGGCGGGATTCTCGGGCTGCTGATCGATGCGCTGGCTCACCTGCTCGAAAAGCTGCGCCAGCAACGCCCGATCCACCCCTTGCGCCTGTGCTCCCTGACCAATCGCGACCTGGCTATGCGAGACATCGCCAATGCTGATCTTATCACCTTGAACCTTATCCCCACGGACGTAATCGCCGCTGATCTTGTCGCCCAGCACCAGATCGCCCCCGCCCGTGTTGGCCGACTCGATGTATGCGCCGCCGTCGGTGTCGATCTTTCGCCCATGCACGACATCGCCGTAATGCTGCTGGCCGCCCACGTGAACCGGCGCTTCTCCGGCGACGATGTTGCCGGCCACCCCAGACCCCGGCCCCATCTCGTCCACCTCTTGATCGGCCTGCAGCTTCAACTTCTCTGCGGCCTCCTCCGACACAATGTTCCCCACCACCTGGCCGCCATCCACCTTTCCGATGCGCTGCCGGACGACCACATCCGCAGCGCCGGACGACCCCTCAGCAGCCTGCGGCGCGGCCTTCACCGGCGCGCCGCAATACTGGCAGTAATTCGCTCCTTCGAGCAGCTCCTGGCCGCATTTTGCGCATTTCATCCCAGACCTCCTATGACAATAACCTCACACCAGCGGCGCAACGAATCCGCCAGCCGACAATAGCCAAGCCTAAAACTCGATCTCCGCAATTTGCTCGAAATCCAGCTTAAAGTCTAACACATCCTCCTCAAATTCGCTGGCCTCGATTTCGTCCAGCGATCCGGCCCGCTCGCCGCGCTCGCACAACGAACGATACACGCAATAGGCGCAGCGCTCCAGCCGCCCGGTGAGCGGAAATAGCTCGCCGCCGCCCTGCGCCGCAGCCAGCGCAAGCGCCCGACGGGCGATCTCCCGCGCCTGGTCGATCAGGAAAGCCTCGTCCTCGGCGTATTGACGGGCGCTATAAGCAAAACGTTCCGGCTGATCGGGCTGCGCCGGGAACCAATACACCATCTCCACCGCTTCCGCCGGGATCGCCTGGCCGCCGTTGAAGCTGGCCCCGGCGCGCCTCAGCAGATAGGGATAGACCCGCGTCTGCATGCGCTCCGCCAGCCAGGCGCGGCGCGGTTTGCGCCGCGAGGTCTTCCAATCGTAGATGGTGAAGCGCCCGTCTGGACCGACAGCGACCAGGTCGAACTGGGCCATCAGACGCTGCTCGCCCAAAGGCGCCGACAGGCTCGCTTCGGGATAAAGCCGCCAACCCTCACGAAGCTGATCCACGAAACGCACCCAAGGCGCCCACCAGCCGTGCAGTTCATCGTCGTGGATCATGGCTTCCAGCCGCTCGGCGGGCACTCCCAGGACATATTGCTGCGCCATGCGGTGAAAGCGCTCGCCTTGCTGCATCAGACGTTCGCTCTCCAGCGCCGGCTCGCTTTGCAGCGCCGGCCAGGCCAGGCGCAACAGATAGCGCAGCAGGAAGCGCCGCGGACAATCGGCGTAATCCTGCAGGTTGCTCTGGCTGAAGACGAAGCCCGCCCCCAGGTCGGGGCTTGCCCGCAGGCGATCCAACCACGCGCTGTGCAACTGCTCATCCGTCATTTCGATGCGCCTCCCAGAAGTTCTGCAACTCGACGAAAGGAACCGCCGGCAGGCGCCGGCCATCCCGACCGGTGTTCCAGGTGATCACCAGCTCGCGCCGGGCGCGGGTGATGCCCACATAGAGCAGGCGCAACCGTTCGCGGGTGTAATCCAGCCGCGCCTCCTGCGTCGCCTGCCCCTCTTCGTACCAGGAATACTCGTCCACCTCCAGCGCCGCCCGAAGCTGCGCCAGCGCCTCGGCCGGCAGGTTGAGCTTGCCGCGCAGGTACCATTTCTCGGCGATGTAGGTATCCTCAAGGCCGGCGGAAGGGAAGTCGTAGTTGTTGACCGACATCAGATAAACCCGATCCCATTCCAATCCCTTGGCGCGGTGCATCGTCGAAACCACCACTTTGCCGCGATGCTGATCAGGGTCGAAGCCCAGGTCGTCGCCGCTGAAGCCCAGGAAGCGGCGCTCGTTGCGAGCGATCACCGCCAGTTCCTCGCTCAGTTCGGGCAGCCGCCAATCGGGGTGAATCTCGGCGGCCTGGCGCAGCAGCACCGCCAGCTTGTGCGCCAGCGCCAGCTCCGCCGGCTGGCTGAGCAGGTCCTGCGC
Source organism: uncultured Anaerolinea sp. (assembly GCA_964503145.1). Classification (GTDB taxonomy): domain Bacteria; phylum Chloroflexota; class Anaerolineae; order Anaerolineales; family UBA4823; genus RBG-16-57-11. The sequence goes on from CAZCYV010000001.1 coordinate 491,022, forward strand.
CAGGGTGAGCACCATCTGGTCGATGGGCAGCAGGGCAGCGTTCTGCCAGCGGCGCGCCAGGCGGCGAAACTCTTCCAGAGAGGCCAGCATCTGCGGCTCCACGCCGGCCATCTCCAGGTCGGCCAGCCAATCGCGCGCTGCCCCCGGCCACAAATAATCTTCCACGCGCTCGATCCGACGCAGCAGGTCGGCGATCTGCTCCACCTCCGCCCGGCTTTGTTCATCGCGCCGCTCATCCCGCCGCCAGATCTTGTACACTGTGGCCAGCTTGCGCGCCGAGTCGGGGTCGGCCAGGTAGCGCAACAGGTTGCCCAACGCCCCCGCCGAGAAGCGCGTCGAGCTGGACGAGCGCAGCAGGCTGTCTTCATAAGGGATTTCTTTGCGGCGCAAGGCGTCCACCAGTTCGAAGCCGCGCTCGTTGCGCGGCGCCAGCACCGCCACCGTCCAGTCCGGGTGTTCCGGCAGCCAGCGCTCCAGCGAGGCGACCACCGCTTCGATCTCCATCTGCGGGGTGTACCTGCGATCCACCAGGTGGATCTGCTGCGGGTCGTCCGGCGGGTTGGGCTGCGGGTCGCCCTCCGGCGTCGGCTCGATCCACGGCGGGGCCTGCAGGGCGTCACGGACGGCCTCTTGCGGATGATCGTTCATCGTCCACTTTACCAGGTGATTCGCCAGGTTGATGATGCTGAGCGTCGAGCGCCCGGAGTTGGGCAGAAAGCGCGCCGTCACATCGCCCCGATTCAGGAAATTGCGCAGGTATTGCGGGCTGGCAGTGGTGAAAGTCTCGTAGATCGCCTGGTTGGGGTCGCCGACGCGCACCCAATTGCCGTCCGGCCCCGCCAGCAGCCGCAGGATCTCCTCTTGCAGGCGGCTGCTATCTTGCGCCTCGTCCTCCAGGATGTACGGCCACTGATCACGCAGCCGATCCAGATACGCCGGGTCGGCCTCCAGCGCCTGGATCGCCAGGCGGATCAGGTCGTCGAAATCCACCGCCCCGCGGTAGGCCAGGGCCTGCTGGTAATCGTCGTAGATCTGCCAGCCCATCTCCGCCAGCGGCAACGGCAGCGGTAGTTCGTCCAGACGCTGGCGCAGCCGCTCGGGCGTCAGCCGCAGGTCCTTGGCGTAGCGCACCAGCCCCAGGGCAATCTCCCCCACCAGCTCGGGGAGCTGCTCCCGGCGCACCCAGGCGCGCTTGCCTTCGTCCATCTCCTCATCCAGGTAATCCTCCAGTACGTCTGGATGGCTGCGCAGCCAGGCGCGAGCCGCCTCCAGGCGGATGGCTTCGGCCTCGCGCTCATCCACGATCTGGAAGCGGTCCTCCAGCCCCACCAGCGCCGGGCGCTGGCGCACAATGTCGTGCGCCAGGCCGTGCAGCGTGCGCACGCGGTAGCCCATGTAGGGCAGCAGGCCGCCCGCCTGGACGAAGGCGCTCACCCGCTGATAGAAGTTGTCCACCGCCGAATTGACCAGGGTGACCACCAGCACCTCCTGGTCGTCCCGCAGTTCGCCGGAGGCCACGATCTGCGCTGCCAGCAGCGAGAGCGTCCAGGTCTTGCCGCTGCCGGGCACGGCGGAGACCCCCATCTTGCCGCCGCGATAACGCAGGATCTCCTGCTGGGCGGGGCGCAAGCGGAAGGCGGGAAGCTGGTCAGCGCTCATCGCCGCCGCCTTCTCCCTCTCCGGCCACCGAGGCATGGCGCAGCACGCGCTGGAAGGCCATCAGCAGCGGGCCGCGCTGCTCGTAGCCCTGCTCGCCCAGTTCGCTCAGCCCCAGATAGATCGCCTGGCGGCAGCGCCGCAGCAGGCCCAGCGCCAGGCGGTAAAGCGCCTCCTGGCCGGCCTGCACCTCCTCGGCGTCGCCCCAGGGGCGGCCGAACTCCCAACCCCGGCTGAGCACGTAGGGATGCGTCAGCGGCTGGTACAGCCGCTCGGTCCAGCCGCGGCTGCCCACGTCCAGCCAGAACTGCACTGCTACCGGGCGGTTGCTCATCAGGAAGGTATAGGCCGGGGCCAGCAGCACGGCGTCGTCCGGCTGCGCCTGCCAGCCCGCCAGATACTGGGCGGCGATCACGCCCTCCTGCACCATGCGCAGGTACTCCCGGCCTAGCGGCTCGCCCAGCGCTTCCAGCGTCGGCCCGGCCGCCCAGCGGAACTTCTGCACCGATTCGATCAGGTTGGCCGCAGCCCGCCCGGCGTCGTAGTTGGCGTGAAAGCCGAACCCGGCCTGCGAGAGCACCTCGCCGAACAGGCGTCCCAGGAAGTGGTCCAGCTCCTCGTCCCGCCCACTGGCTTCGATCAGCCAGCCGCGCAGCCGTTCGTAGCGTTCGCCCAGGCGATAGGTGATGCGCTCCTGGACTTCAGGGCGGATGATCTCGAACGACGACAATTCCCCGCTGCGCTGGCGATAGACGATCTCGGCCAGCAACTGCGCCCGCACCAGGTCCAGCCCGCCGACGGCCTGCATCAGAGCGTAAGCCACGTCGTACTTCCCCGGACGGATGCCCCACTCCGGGCGCGCCAGCGCCGCCAGCGTCAGCAGGCATTGCACGGCCGGCTCGTCGCGCAGCGCGCGCGACGGCCGGTGCGAGCGGGCCGGGATACCGTAGCTCGCCAGCCGCTCCATCAGCGAGAAGCGCAGCGCGTCCGAAAGGTACGGCGCCAGCACCACGATCTCCCCCGGCGGCAGCCCCTGGCCACGCACCAGATCGGCGATGCTCTGCGCCACCCAATCCAGCATCTGTGGGTAGAAGCGGTGGAAGCGGAAGCGAAACGGCTCCACCCCGGCTTCGAGCGCCTGCGCCTGGCGCTCGCCGCGCAGCGCCGCCCCGAGCGAGCGGCTCAGGCCGGCGATTGGCGGCGACATCACCAGGGATTTGCGCCAGGCAAGCCGCGTCGGGCACCGCTCCCGCAGCGCATACGCCGAGTCGGGATCCGCCCCCAGGAAGCGGCGGTAACCGGCGTCCCAATCGAAGATCAGCAAGGCCGAATCGAAATCGTCCAGCCAGGCGCCGATCAGGTCGTGGGCCGCCGGCGTGTCCTCCTCGACGTTGTCGTAGATCAGGTGACGGTAGGCGCTGTGCAGGTAGCGCTGGCACTCCGCCAGCGGCCAGACGTGCTGCAGAAAGACCTCCATCTGCAAGGAGAAATCCAGCAGGTTGTGCTCCAGGCAGAAGCGGCGGAAGACCCCGGCGGCGGTCTGCACGTCGTCATAGACGCGCAGTTGCCCCGGCTCGCCCACCCAGGCCGCCTTGAGCCGCGCGCCGATCTCGGTGTAGGGGAAGCCGACCACCGCGGCCTTGTTCAGGTTATCCACCACCTGGCTGTACAGGCGGTTGCGGTCGATGACCACCGACTCGAACAACCCCTCGTCCAGCAGCGGCCGCAGCAGGTAGGCCATGTAATACTGCGCCGTCTCCAGGGTCAGGAACACCGGCAGCGCCTCGGGGTGAGCGAAGCCCGCTGCTTCGGCGACCAGCGGCCAGAACAGCTCCACCATGCGCCGCGCCAGGCCGCCCAGGGTCAGCGCACTCACCATGCCGCCCGCCGCCGCCCCGGGGGCGCGCAGCGCCTCTTCGTACGGCCCGGCCAGGGTGCGCTGCGGCACGAGCAGCAGCACCGAACCGCCGGAGATGCCCGCCTCCAGCAGGCGCAGCAGCCGCGCCACCGCAGCGCTGGTCTTGCCCGCCCCCGCCGGACCTTCCAGGAAGACCCGCCCCGCGAGCGGCAGTTCGACCAATGAACGTTGAAGCTTGTTCAGGCGCATGCGGCTAAACCTTCTTGATCCAACCGCCCAATAGCTTGCCGACCTCGTTGACCATCAAAGAAACGTGCTCATATTGGTCGAAGCTGATCAACTGCAAATCCTTGCACAGGCGCAGGTAGAAGCGCAGCTTAGTCAGGGTCACGTCGGCCTGGCGCAGCAACGGGCGCGGCGCTTCGGCGCTGGCAGCCTCGATCAACTGCTCTTGCAGCGTCAGTGCGGTGCGCTGCAGCGCCTCCGCCAGCACAAAGCGCTGGCTGCGCGGAAACTTGACCGTCAGCGGAATCAACCAGCGCAGCAGATCGTAAGTGCGGGTGAAGATGGGCGATTCTTTCATTGTGGCGCTCCAAATGGCGGAACCGGGCGGCTTAACAGCGACCGCCGCAGCCCCCAGGTATCGCCGTGCCGGGCGTGGGCGATCCAGCCTTGCAAGCGCTTATGCCACTCGGCATGGGTCATCTCGCCGCGGGCGATCTGGCGATAGCAGCGCCGCTGACGGCGGGCGAAGGCCACGCCATTGCGCCGTAAGAGTCGCCGATGGTCGGGGTACAGGCGGAAGCCCAGGAACGGGATGCCGGCGCGTGTCGGATAGACCGTGCTGGAAGCCTCATGCAGGGTCAGGCGCAGCGCCGCCAGGCGCTGGCGTATCGCCGCCTTCCAGGCCCAGAGCCGGCGCTTGCTATCCGAGAACAGCAGGAAGTCGTCGCAATAGCGCAGGTAGGCGCGACATCTCAACTCGCGCTTGACGAACTGATCCAGCTCGTTGAGATAGACGTTGGCCCAGAATTGGCTGGTCAGGTTGCCGATGGGCAGGCCGCGCGGCCGCAGGGCGGCCAGCAGGTCATCGCCGGGGAAATAGACCATCTCGTATTCATCCCGCAACACCCCTGCGCCGCTGTTCAGAATCTGCTCGCACAGCCACATCACCTGCAGATCGGCGATCTTGCGCGCCAGGAGGTCCCGCAGGATGGTCAGATCAACGCTGGGGAAGAACTGCTTCACGTCGCACTGCAGCACATAGGCGTGAGCGCGGGCGAAGGCCTGGGCGCGATCTAGCGCTCGATGCGTGCCCCTGCCCAAGCGGTTGGCGTAGGAATCGCCGATGAACGTGCGCTCGAAGATCGGCTCGATCAGATTGCACAGGGCATGGTGCACCACCCGGTCGCGGAAGGGCGCGGCGGAGATCAGCCGTCGCTTGGGATCGTGGATGTAGAACGAATAATACGCCCCGGGGCGATAGGTCTGGCTCTTCAGCTCCTCCTGCAGTTCGAACAGGTTGGCCTCCAGGTTGTATTCGAAGCTCGCCACAGCCGAGGTGCGGCGCTTGCCGCGCGCCGCCTGGCGGTAGGCCTGGTACAGGTTTTCGAACCCCACCAGCGCAGGGTAGAGGTTAGCATAGCTCTTCATCTTTGCGACTCGCCTTCCATGCTGCGGCGTCCAGCATCCAGAAGCTCAGGATTCAGCATCCGCCAGGGAAGCCACCACCCGAAACCCGATGAAGCCGTTGTAGTCGTCAGGGATGAGCCTGTAACGGTAGCCGCACCGGGCGGCGGTCTGGGCGTTATACCACGAACCGCCGCGCACTATCCGGAAATCCAGGCTGTCCAGGTCTTCGCGGCCGTCGGCCGGATCGTAGGGATAGCCGAATTTCGGCTGATCCGGGTCGTCCCCCCAGCGGCTGCGCGTCCACTCCCAGACGTTGCCAATCAGGTCATGCACGCCGTAAACGCCGGCCCCGCCGGGGAAGACGCCCACCGCGCTGGTCGTGTTCAGGCCGGTCTCGTCCGTGTTGGCGCGCTCTGCGTCGGGTTCGTCGCCCCACGGGTAAACTGGCGCCGCGGGGAGCGGGCCGCGGGCAGCCTTCTCCCACTCGGCCTCGCTGGGCAGGCCCAGGCGCAGCGCCCCTGCCGCCATGCGACGAAAGAAGCCGCGCTGCTCGTCGCTCAAGTCCTCCCGTGCAGACTGCTGAACGCTAATCGCTAAAAGCTGCTCTTCCAGCCAGCGGCAGTAGGCCAGCGCCTCGTACCACGAGACGCCCACCACCGGGCGGTTGGCCGCGCCTAACTCCGGATCGCCCCACCAGAAGGGGCGGTCCCGGCGCTCCGCCGGCCGCATTGCCAGCCAGTCTCTGTAGCGCTGGCGCAGGTCGTCATCCCGGATGCGCTCCACCAGCTCGGAATCCTTCCCCTGCCGCCAGTCCCAGCCGTGGTCCGTCCAGTAGCGCCTGTCATCGTAGCCGCCGCCTTCGACAAACGGGCGGTACTGAGCGTTGGTCACCAGGTAACGGCTGAGGTAAAAATCGGGCAGCGCCAGGGTGTGCTGCGGGCGCTCGTCAGGATAGGCGCCTTCCATCTCGTCCGGGCTGCCCATGCGGAACGGCCCGGCGGGGATGGGCACCCAGTCCAGGCGGGGGATCTCCTTCGCCCTCAACCCCTCTCCCTGTGGGGGAGACGAGATGAATTCGCACACGCCCGGCCGCGGGTCGCCCAGGCGGCCGAGCAGCTCGCCGGCGTCGACGCGCAGACGGAACGGCAAATCATGTACTTCGACCAGTTTCTCCAGCCAGTGAACCACGCGCTTGTGGATCGCTGCGTAATGGCTGCGTTCGACGCCGCGCTCTTCCAGGCGCAGCTCATCTAAAGCCCGGCCAACCAAGAGTGCCATGCGCCAGTGGTTGCCCTGAACTGGCTGTGCTTCTTCGTAGCTATCCGGCAGCAACACGCCCAGGGCAGCGATCGCCGGACCTTCTTTGCCCTGGCGGGCCTTGCCAATACCTAATAGACAGACTTCCCGCCACCAGTCCATATCCTGCCAGGCCAGTTCGCGCAGCTTGAAGGCAAAATTTGGATCCGAGGCCAGATGACACGCCGCCAGATATTCCTGGAAGGAACGATGCGGGAAGGCGTACATCCCTTCGCCGCGGGCGATCAGCAGGCCGGCGCGCGTCTCCAGATATTCCAGCAGCGGGCGCGGGTTAACGTCATCGGGGGTGATTTCCGCAAACGCAGCGATCACCTCGCTGGAGGGGATATCGGCTGGCGCGTTCTCTTCTTGATCCTCCCTGGGAAGCTCACGCTGTCGCTGATGTGTGCGGAAGGCCAGCTTTTCCAGGGCAGCGCGGATGCGGTCTTCGCCGACCCGCAACACTCGCCCCAGCCCCTGTTCGAATCTCGCCAATTCAGCTTCGCCGCCTGCCAGTCGGCCGCGCTCCCAGCGCGTCAGCAGCAGCTTGACCGACTCCTCGTACAGATCGGCGCGATCTTCGGGGAGCTTGCCGCCGCTGGTGTGCAGGGCCGCCATCAGCGTGAGCAGCAGCGGGCGCGACGCCAGATCGGCCAGGTAAGGACGCTCCTGGATAGCGGCGGAAAGCTGGCCGGCGCGCCGTTCGGCGTCCTGAAGGTCCAGACCCACCGTGGGGCGCACCGCCTGATACCAGCGCCCAACAAAACTCTCTACCTGCTTGGGTGTAAAAGGCGCCAACTGCGCCACCTGGAAACCCGGGAGCTGCCAGGCCGGATCTTGATAGGCGTATGGGCGGGCGGTCAGCAGAATGCGCGAATCGGGCGATAGTCCATCTGTCAGGCGCCGGATGGCGTCCACCAGGCAGCGGCGACGGCGGCCCGATTCGGGCACTTCATCCAGGCCATCCAGCAGAATGACGCCCCCCGGCGATTGGCACAGGCGCGCCTGTAGATATGGCATCAGAACTTCTGCGCCCGACTCTCCCAGGTAGCCGGTTAAGTTCTGATACAAAGCATCCCACAACATGCTGGCCTGCCCCTGCGCGGCGTCCAACGGCAGACAACGCTCTGCATAGCGCAATAAAAGGCGCACGACCACCCGGCCGGCAAGGGTTTCTGGCAGCGAGGTATAGTTCTTCTCGAGGTGGGCGGCGGCCAGTCGGTAAGCCAGGTAATTGACAAAGGTGGTTTTGCCCGAGCCGGGATCGCCGAGCAGCACCAGGCGCGGCGTCTCCGGGTCGATCATCGCCTCCAGAAGCGGCCGCCGTGCATCCTGCTCGCCGCGCTCCAGACGCAACCCTATCCGCCCTATCATCTCCTCATCTTTGGGAGGCGTGACCAATACATCCAGATCAGTATATACGTCTTTTAGCGATACTTCGCCCTGCTGGCCTGGCTGGGCAAAAACCGGTCGTACCACCCCCAGGGGTAGCCTGCTGCATTCGTTGGCCAGGGAGCGATAGTAATACGGAAGTAGCGCCTCCGGCTGGTCCCCTGGCAACGTCACGGTGACCCCATCGCCGGTGGTTATGACCAGATTGCCGCCGCTCATCTGGATATTCCCTACTGCAATCCCCTTTTGCAGCGTTTGAATCTGTTGTTCCACCTCTACCTGTTGGGTCCGCAGAAGCGCGAGCAACTGTGGGTTATCCAGCCCGCTGGTTTGTAGATCGTTGATCGAGCGGCGAACAGCATCCAGTTGGCGTTGAAGGTCAGCCAGGCGTTGATCGAGGGTTTCATCGCTCATTTCGCACCATCCCTGCTTTCCGGTCCGAACAGACTCGCTATCCCATTCCAATCTGCCCCTGCGCCGCGCCCGTCCTCGGCAGGGCGCAGGGGCGGCTCGATATTTGGCCGGCCGCCAGCGGCGGACGCGACCCGGATCGGGCTGGGCTGGCTATTTTGCGCTCCGGCCGGCCTCCATGAAGGCCAGGCTTTACCGGCGTCCGAAATCAGCTATGGAAGCCACCACCCGAAACCCGATGTTGTCGTTGTAGTTGTCAGGGATGTTCCTGTTACGGTAGCCGCACCGGGCGGCAGCAGCCCGACCACCATACGATTATAATCTCGAATGACCAACCGCCAACTGCCAACCGCCAACTGCCAACTGCCAACCGCCAACTGCCAACCGCTACCCGCCAACCACCATCCGAACAGCCCAAAAGATAATCATCCCCGCTACGATGGTCAGCAGCACACTGCGCGTGCGCCAGGCCACCAGCGCCGCAGCGCCCCCCGCCAGCAGGTGGGGGTTGGCCGGGGAGAGCTGCAGCCGCCCGTCGGGCAGCAGCAGCTCCGGCAGGATGATCGCCGTCAGCACCGCCGGGGGGATGTAATGCAGGGCGCGGCGCAGCAGCAATGGGATTTGGCGCCGACCGATCAACAGGATGAAGCTGGCGCGGATGGCGAAGGTCGCCAGGCCACCCAGGATCAGCACCGGCCACAGGTTCATCTCGCCGCCCTCCCCGGCACGCTGAGCGTAGTCGAAGCGCACCCGCAGGTCATAGCGCCCTCTCCCGGCGCTCCAGCGCCAGCCCGGCCAGCACCCCGACCAGCGCGGCGACGATCAGCCCCAGCTTGTAGGGCAGGCCGAAGGCCAGCAACGCCGTGACCCCGGCGCTCAGCGCCGCGCCGACCGTCGCCCGGCCCTTCAAATTGGGCACCACCAGGGCGATGAAGGTGAGCGGCAGGGTGAACTCCAGCCCCCAGGAGGCCGGCACCGCCGCCCCCAGGAAGATGCCCAGGGCGGTGCTGAGCTGCCAGCAACTCCACAGTGCCAGCCCGGCGCCCAGGTAGAACCAGTGGCGCTGATCCGCCGCCCGCGGCTGCTCGGCCGCCTGGTCATCCGTCCGCTCGTAATTCAGGATGGTCACCACATAGGCCTCGTCGGTGAGCAGATAGCTGAGCAGCAGCTTCCACGCCGGGCGCAGGCGCTGCACATAGGGCGCCACCGAGGCGCTGTACAGCGCGTGGCGCAGGTTGATCACCCCCACGGTCAGGACCATCACCAGCGCCGGCGCGCCGATGTGTACCAGTTGGGTCAACACGATCTGCGCCGAACCGGCGAAGACCACCGCCGACATCGCCTGGGCCTGGGCGGGCGGGATGCCCGCCTGCAGCGCCAGCACGCCGTAGATCATCCCAAAGGGCGCCACGCCGATCAAGATCGGCAGTTCGGCCCGAACGCCGGAACGGAATTCAGCCAAACGTGAGGACATGACGGATGGATGGTTTATAATAGCCAGGTTGAGCAGCGACCAAAGGCTTTGCGGCTGGCGTCCTTCGACGGCGCTCAGGGCGCCGGCCAAAGTATCCTGCTATTATACATGAGAAGGAGAAATCCATGACTCGTCTATCCCGCCTGATCCTGGCCCTGATGCTCCTCGTCGCGCTGGCCGCCTGCCGCGGCGCAGAAAAGACCCCGCAGCCCGGCGAGACCGCTGCGCCAGTCGTCCCCACCCAGCCCCCAACGCCGCCCGAGCAGCCCACCGCCGTCGCACCAGAGCCGGCCGCGCCCGGCGAGCCGAAGGTGGCGGTCATCGCCTACGTGCAGGATTTCGACACGCTGAACCCGCTCTACGCTCAGGCGCTCTCGTCTATCTACACGCAGTCCATCTGGAGCTGCCGGGCATGGAATTTCGACGTCCAGAACAACCCCCTGCCGGTGCTGGTGGAAGAGCTGCCCTCGCTGCAGAATGGCGGCATCTCTGCCGACGGCCGGGTGATCACCCTCAAGCTGCGCGACGACATCGCCTGGTCGGACGGCCAGCCGATCACCGCCCAGGACTTCGTCTTCACCTACCAGATGATCGTCGATCCCAACAACGGGGTGACGGCGGTCGCGCCGTACGACCTGGTGGAAAGCGTCATCGCGCCGGATGAGCGCACCGTGGTGGTCACTTTCGAGCAGCCCTACGCCGCCTGGCTCAGCGCCCTGTGGCGGGTGGTTCTGCCGGCGCATGTGCTGCAGCCGGTGTTCCAGGCGCAGGGCGGGTTGCAGAACGCGGCGTGGAACACCGCTCCCACGGTCGGCTGCGGGCCGTTCGTCTTTCAGAGCTGGGAGCGCGGCCAATCGGCGGTCTTCAGCGCCAACCCCAACTACTGGCTGGGACGCCCCAAGCTGGACGAGATCCGGGTGCGCTTCGTCGCCGACGACGCGGCCAAGGTGGCTGCGCTGAAGAGCGGCGAAGCCGACCTGTCGGTTTTCTTGATCAATTCGGCGCTGTACATGCCCGAATTGCAGAGCGCGGGCATGCAAATCCTGTCGGTCAACTCCGGCTACAACGAAGGCTGGTTCTTCTTCCAGGATCCAACCAACGGCCACCCGGCTTTGCAGGACGTGCGCGTGCGCCAGGCGATCGCCATGGCGCTAGACCGTCCGGGGATGATCCGCGACCTGCTGGGCGGGCTTTCCCAGCCGGCCGCGAGCTACTGGGATAACACCCCTTACGTGGATCCCAGCGTGCAGCCCTGGGCTTACGACCCGGCCAAAGCGCGGCAACTGCTCGACGAGGCCGGCTGGGTGGACAGCAACGGCAACGGCGTGCGAGATAAGGACGGCGTGGAACTGACGCTGACCTACGGCACGACCACCAACGAACTGCGCCAGGCGGTGCAGCGCAGCGCCCAGGCGCAACTCGCCGAGATCGGGGTCAAAGTCGAAATCTCGAACTACGACTCGGGCACCTTCTTCCAGGGCTACAACGAAGGCGGCCCCGCCGCCACCGGCCAGCTCGACATCTTCCAGTACGCCCCGCGCACCAAGAATTATCCCGATCCCGGCACCAACGATTTCTTGTGCTCCGAAATCCCCAGCGTCAACGAAATCGGCGAGAACTGGTCGTGGCTGTGCGACCAGGAACTGGACCAACTGCTCCAGCAGCAGGCGGCGCAGATCGACTTTCAGGCGCGCCAGCAGACGCTGCAGCAGATCAGCAAGCTGGTCTTCGAACGGGCGTATTTCGTCGGCCTGTGGAACGACCCGGATCGCTGGGTGGCCGCGCCGCGCCTGCTCAATGTGAGCATCTCGGGGATCACCCCCTTCTACAATATCTACGAATGGGATATCGCCCGCTAGGGCGACCTGCGTTCGACTCACCCTGGCTGGCGCTGGCGACAATCAGCGCCAGCCAGAAAAGCTCAAATTATCCGTCGCTTTCAGCAAAATTCGATATATAATAAAACCATCCTGCCGGCCTGTGGCGTATGATTGATAGCTACAGAATTTACCCGGCAAACAGGAGGTGACACGGCAGCGACGCACACGAAGGTCGCCACAACAAATGGCTGCTGGATGGATGGATTCGGCCGCTTGGCGAAGTTGCAGCAGCCCCGATGAGCAAGTGTATCCGCCCATAAAAGCTCAAGACCTTTGGAGGAGAAACTCATGTCAAGCCGAAAGTTCATTCGCTTTTTCCTTTTCTCTGTAGTGATCGCCAGCCTGGCGCTGGCGAGTTGCGCTCCGCCCGCCGCCCCCACCCAGGCGCCCGCCGCTACAGAAGCCCCCGCCCAACCTCAGCAACCGGTTGTGACTGAGGCGCCCGCCGCAACCGAGGCGCCCGCGGCAACCGAGGCGCCCGCCGCCACCGAGCCCCCTGCGCCCGCACAGAGAAAAGTCGCCACCCTGATCTGGACGCAGGAATTCGATACCCTCAGCCCGCTCTACACCAACATGTGGTTCGTGTCCACCGTGTATCCCATCTACCTGTGCCAGGCCTGGTGGTTCGACGATGCGAACAATCCTGTGCCCAATCTGGTCACCGAGATCCCTTCGTCGGACAACGGAGGCATCTCTGAGGACAGCCGCACCATCACCCTCAAGCTGCGGGATGACATTAAGTGGTCCGACGGCACACTGATCACTTCGGCGGACTTCAAGTTCACCTACGACATGTTCATCGCCGACGGCAATGCGGTGAACTCGCGCAGCCCCTATGATCTGATCGAGACCTTCGAGACCCCGGATGAGCGCACCGTAGTGGTGACTTTCAAAGAGCCGTATGCCCCGTGGCTGGTTTCGCTGTTCAGCGGCAACGGCGGTGCGATCATCCCGGAGCACGTCCTGCGGCCGGTGTTCGACGCCGAAGGCACCCTGGACACAGCCGAATGGAACAAGGCGCCCACAGTGGGTTGCGGTCCCTTCGTCTTCGAAGAATGGCAGTCGGGGAGCTTCGCCCGCTTCGTCGCCAACGAAAATTTCTGGCTCGGCCGCCCCAAGCTGGACGAGATCTTCTTCCGCTTCGTGCCCGATGACGCCTCGCAGATCGCCGCGCTGATCGCCGGCGATGGCGACCTGGGCACCTTCTTCGCCTACTCCGACCTGCCGCAACTGGAAGAGGCCGGCGTCACCATCCTGAAGTCCTTCTCTGGCTACAACGAAGGCTGGTACTTCAACCAGCACCCCGAGAAGGGCCACCCGGCGCTGAAGGACGTGAAAGTGCGCCAGGCGATCGCCTTGGGCTTCAACCGCCAGAAGCTGGTGCAGGACCTGTTGTTGGGCCGAACGGACGTCGCGGCGACCGACTGGGATAACACCCCGTGGGTCGATCCCAGCATCACCCCCTGGCCCTACGATCCCGAGCGGGCCAAGCAACTCCTGGACGAGGCCGGCTGGGTGGATAGCAACGGCGACGGCGTGCGCGACAAAGACGGCGTCGAGCTGGTGCTGAAGTACGGCACCACCAACCGCGAGATCCGCCAGGATACGCAGGCCGTGGCCCAACAGGACCTGGCTCAGATAGGCGTCAAGCTCGATCTGTTGAGCTTCGATGCGGATATCTTCTTTGCCGGCTACGCAGAAGGCGGCCCCTCGGCGAACTTCTCGCTGGACATCATCGAGTACTCTGACTCGCCGGACTTCCCCGATCCCAACACGGTAGTCTGGCGCTGTGGAGAAATCCCCTCGGATGAGAACCCGGCGGGCGTAAACGGCACCGGCCTGTGCGACGAGGAACTGGAAGCGCTGTTCGTCAAGCAGGAGACCCAGGTGGACTTTGCAGAACGCCAGGCCACCTTCCACCAGATCACCAAGCGCATCTTCGAGAATGTGTACTGGCTGGGCTTGTGGCAAGACCCGGATCTGTTCGGCATCAGCTCCCGCTTGCTGAACGTCAAGATCTCTGGCGCCACCCCGTTCTTCAACGTCTTCGAATGGGATCTGGCTCAGTAATGTCCTGAACTTCGACGCCGGGTTGCAGGCGGTTGCGTCTGCAACCCGGCCTGGTCAATTGCCATGACGCGTTACATCATTCGGCGGTTGTTACAGGCCATCCCCCTGCTGTTTCTGATCAGCCTGGTGATCTTCGTGCTGATGCAGAACATGGGCGATCCGCTGGCCACGATGGGCGGGCGCAGGGTGACCCGCAAAGAGGATCGCGAACGTCTGGCGCGCCAGCTTGGTCTGGACAAGCCAGTGATCGTCCAGTACGTGTACTGGCTGGTCGGCAACGACTGGGCCAAGATCGATATGGACGGCGACGGCATCCCAGAGACGCCCGGGAAACGCAAGGGCGTGCTGCGGGGCGATTTTGGCATCTCGCTGGTCAACCGCCAACCAGTCACCAAGGTCATCGGTGAACGGCTGCCCAACACGTTGCTGCTCATGCTCACGGCCGAAGCCGTGGTGATCACGGCCGCATTGCTGATTGGCATCTATTCGGCCCTACATCAGTATTCCGCGGCCGACAACATCATCACCGCGACCACCTTCATCTTCTACTCGATGCCGGTGTTTTTCTTCGGCCTGTTGACGATGTACATCTTTGCAGTCAACTTCAAGAAGTGGGGGTTGCCGTATTTGCCCACGGTGGGCATGTTCGAGCCAGAGGTCGGCCAAACCCCGGCCCAGGTGATCTGGCACATGGTCCTTCCCGTAGCCACGCTGTCTTTCGGCTTCATCGCCGGCTACAGCCGCTATGTCCGCAGCACGATGTTGGAAGCCCTGGGCCAGGATTACATCCGCACCGCCAAAGCCAAAGGGTTGCCGCGCCCCCAGGTGGTGTACATCCATGCCTTGAAAAACGCTTCCCTGCCCATTGTCACCATTGTCGCCCTGGATCTGCCCTTCTTGCTCGGCGGCGCCATTGTCACCGAGCGCATCTTCGGCTGGCCTGGGATGGGGCGTCTGTTTCTGGATCACGTCTCGCGCGCCGATACGCCGGTGGTGATGGGCATCTTGATGATGATCGCCGTGGCGGTGGTCCTCTTCCAAATCATCGCCGATATCCTGTACGCCTGGCTGGATCCACGCATCCGCTTCAAATAAGCCGCTGCAAAGGGTAACGAAAACAGAGCATGGAATCGACCGTCTCCCCAACCTCCGCCGTCGTCGCCCTGGACGAACTGGAAGCTCCGCCCTTATCGCTTGGGCAGCTTGCCTGGCGGCGCTTCCGCCGCCACCGCATGGCGATCTTCGGCGGCGTCACGCTGATCCTGATGGTCCTTTACGCTTTTGGAGGGATGCTGTTCTTCAGCGAAGCCGACGCCAACCGCACCGACACCGGCGCTCGCCTGCAGGCGCCCTCCCGCGAGCACCCCTTTGGCACCGACACCGTCGGCAGAGACATCCTGGCGCGCACCATCTACGGCGGTCAGATTTCAATCCTGATCGGCTTGACCGCCATGCTCGTCGAACTGCTCATCGGCGTCACCATCGGCGCCCTGGCGGGTTTCTTCGGCGGAAAGATCGACAGTGTCTTGATGCGCTTTACCGAGGCGGTGTTAGTCATTCCACAAATCTTCCTGCTGCTGGTGATGGCCAAGTATTTTGCCCAATCGATCCCGAATATCGAGTTGATGGGGCGAACCTTCAGCGGCAGCGTCCTGGTGATCATCTTTGTCATCGGGATCACAAGTTGGCCCTATCTGGCGCGCATCGTTCGAGCGCAATTCCTGTCCATCAAAGAAAACGATTTCATCCTTGCCGCGCGGGCAACCGGCACTTCCACATCGGAAATCATCCTGCGCCACATTCTGCCCAATAGCATCGCCCCGATCATCGTCTCTGCCACGCTGAGCGTGGCCGCCGCCATCACCCTGGAAGCTTATATCAGCTTTTTGGGCCTGGGGGTGCGCCCGCCCACGGCCACCTGGGGAAACATGCTCGAAGGGGCTTACAATTACGTCGAAACAGCCTGGTGGCTGTGGTTCTTCCCCGGCCTGTTGATCGCCCTGATTGTTTTGAGCATCAACTTCCTGGGCGACGGGCTGCGCGATGCGCTCGATCCACATAGCCGGGCCATATGAAGCAGGAAACAGCAACGAGATAGGCGATGAAAAACGAAAACCTGCTCCTCGACGTCCAGGATTTGCGCACCCGCTTCCACATCGCCGAAGGCACGGTATACGCCGTCAACGGCGTGTCGTTCAAGCTGAACGAATGCGAGACGCTGGCCGTGGTGGGCGAGAGCGGCTGCGGAAAATCAGTCACCATGATGTCGGTCATGCGCCTGATCCCGGTTCCGCCGGGGGAATATGCCAGCGGTAGAGTGCTCTATCGCGATCGCGACCTGATGAAGCTCAGCGAAAGCGAGATGGAGCATGTGCGCGGCAGAGAGATCGCTATGGTCTTCCAGGATCCGATGACGGCGCTCAACCCGGTGCTCACCATCGGCCGACAACTCACCGAGCCGCTGCGCGTGCATCTGGGCCTGGACAAGAACGCCGCCCAACAGCGCGCCATCGAACTGCTCGAGCAGGTCGGCATCCCCGATCCCCAACGTCGGCTGAACGATTATCCGCACCAATTTTCGGGCGGCATGCGCCAGCGGGCGATGATCGCCATGGCTCTGGCCTGCGCCCCCAGCCTGCTGATCGCCGATGAGCCTACAACCGCCCTGGACGTGACCATCCAGGCTCAAATCGTGGAGCTGGTCGAGCGCCTGCGCGATCAACTCTGCATGGCGGTGATCTGGATCACTCACGACCTGGGCGTGGTCGCCGGGCTGGCCGAGCGAGTGATCGTGATGTATTCGGGTTTCATCGTCGAAGAAGCGGACGTCGATACGATCTACGATAATCCGCAGCATCCTTATACGCTGGCGCTGCTGGCAGCGCTGCCGCGCATCGACCGTCGCCGGGACAAGCGTCTGAAGTCGATCCCCGGCGCGCCGCCGAACTTGCTGGTCGCGCCGCATGGCTGCCCCTTTGCGCCGCGCTGTGAATTTGCCTTCGACCGCTGCCAGATCGAAAACCCACCCCTGTTGCCGATCTCGCCCACGCATAAACTGGCCTGCTGGGTGGACGTTTCCACGGGTAAGCCAAAATGAGCCAGCAGGCGCAAGCCGCCGCAAATCCAGATCCCGCTCCGGGAGACGCCAATCCAGCTATGAGCAACCTGCCCATCTCTGAGACTTTTACTTCCACCCAGACCGCCGAATCGCCGCTGGTGCAGGTGAGAGACCTGGTCAAGCACTTTCCGGTGACGCGCGGGCTGATCATCGAGCGCCAGATTGGTTCCGTCAAGGCCGTGGACGGCATCTCATTCGACATTATGCAAGGCGAAACCCTGGGGCTGGTGGGCGAGAGCGGCTGTGGCAAAACCACCGCTGGCCGCACGATCCTGGGGCTGTATCAGCCGACCAGCGGTTCAGCGAAGATCGACGGCATCGAAGTGAATGGAATCAAGGGCGAAGACCTGCGCGCTCTGCGGCGCAAGGCGCAGATGATCTTCCAGGATCCTTACGCCTCGCTCAACCCGCGCTGGACGGTCGCCAGCATCATCGAAGAGCCGCTGCGAGTGCACAAGCTGCTGGCGACCGAAGCCGAGCGCACCGAGCGGGTCAAAGAGTTGATGCTGCTGGTCGGACTCAGTCCGCGCCTGTTCAACCGCTTTCCGCACGAATTCTCTGGCGGACAGCGCCAGCGCATCGGCGTCGCTCGCGCCCTGGCTTGCAATCCAAAGTTCATCGTCTGCGACGAGCCCATCTCTGCCCTGGATGTGTCCATCCAGGCGCAGGTGGTCAATTTAATGGAGGAGTTGCAGGACAAGTTTGGCCTGACCTATCTGTTCATCGCCCACGATCTGAGCATGGTGCGGCATATCTGCGACCGGGTGGCGGTGATGTACCTGGGGGTGATCGTCGAGCTGGCCGATCGCGACGAGCTTTACGAGCATCCGCTGCACCCCTACACCACCGCGCTGCTGTCTGCCGTGCCCATCCCAGACCCAAAGAAAGACCGCGCCCGCCAGCGGATTATTTTGAGCGGCGATGTGCCCAGCCCGATCAACCCACCCAGCGGCTGCCGCTTCCACCCTCGTTGCCCGCTGGCGATCGAGCGGTGTTCTCAGGAGCGCCCGGAGTGGCGCGAAGCTGCGCCGGATCATTGGGTGGCCTGTCACGTCGTTGCCTGAACTGGATGGGAGAGCAGAGCCGTTTGCGCCGGATCGTTGTCCTCTCGCTGCTTGGGCTCTTGCTGCTTACCTTTGCTCCCCCGCAAGGCGCACTTGCTCGCCCACTGCACCAATCCAACAGAAACCGATCTACGTTGTGCGGCCGGCTGGTCTTTCTCGAAGACCTCAAGACCGGCGCCAGGCTGATCGGGCTGATCCCCTGCAACGAAAGCCGCCCGCTCATCTTCGCCGCCCGCCCTGGCGAGTTGTTTGAGTTCTACCGTCTGACCAACGTGGTGATCAAGAAGGGCGATAAAGTCACCACCCTGGCTTACGGTGTGCTGGAAAATTACATCACCCGCTTCGAATCCTACAAGCAAATTTACAGTTGCCGCGATTGCGACCCCAACGCCGCCAGCGCCCGCCCGCCCAGCGCCGGGCAGGCAGCCGATTGCAGCGCCTGGGTGCTGGAACATGCGGCAACGGCCTTTCCAGCGCTGAACAAGTCTCAAGAGTTGGAGCAGATCCAACAAAACCTGCAGGCCTATGCCGGGGGCGAGGTGGTGAAACAGGCTTGCGGCGTCGACAGCGCCTGCCGTATCGGCGAGACGGCTCAACAATTGGGAGTGCAGCTTGGGCCGCGTTTGCACTGGAACGGCCTTCAGGCGGAGCAGGTGATCGACTGGTTAGCGGGCCTGCTCTCCGATCCGGCTTCGGCGGAAGTCTGTCCATCCATGGATACGTTCGCGCCACGGATGATCGCCGGTCTGAACCAGCAAGGTCACGGCATCGATCATGCTGCCATTGGCGAGGGCTGCGACCTGCTGGCCAGCGATGCCGCTGGTCACAGCGTCGGCTTTGTCCAGGGAAGCCCGGTGGAGCAGATCCCCGGCGCCAGGGCTGCTGTTGCACCCCAGGGCCAGCGCCTGCTGCTGCCCGCCAGCGCCGCCGCCCGCCTGGAATTCACCTGTTCCAAAAACGCCATCGTCACCCTGCATTGGGTGCAGCGCGACCCGGCGGGCATCCACCAATATATCTTTTCACGCCTCTCTATCCGCAACCAGGGCGGCGGCGAGATCGACCTGTCGCTTGCGCCGCCGGTGATGCGCCTGGATGCGCGCGGCGACGGCAACGCCCAGGAGCGTGGGCCGGATCGCAGCCTGCTCTTCCCGGCGCTGGTAGCGCTGCTCTCCACGCCTACCCCAAGCAACACGCCCGTCCCGCTCACGGCGACGGTATCCCCCACGCCTCAGCCGCCACCCAGCGCGACGCCCATGGCTACGGCGACCGTCCCACCGCCCTCCCCCACTGCCGCAGCGCCTCAGCCGCCAGCGCCTACAGCCACACCCGAAACCGGCCGCATCGAGGTGTGCTCGATCATGTTTGGGGTGGCTTTGTTGCCAGGGTTTTTGTGGCTGAAGAAAAACCGAAAAAGCCGCCCGCAGGGATACTCCAGGCAATAAACCAGGCGGGGCCGAGCGCAGTCGAAGCCAGGCGGCCGCTTCAACAATCTTAGCGTTATTCGGTTAAGACCGGAGGTAGAAATGATTCCCAAAGAACAACGCGCCTTGATCGTGGTCAGCCAGTTGACCAACGGCATCCCCGCCGACCAGCAATGGCTCTACCGCTTCATCGAAGCCGCCGGGCGCAGCGTGGCCGAAATCATCCTCAAGGACGACTACGCCAGCTACGTTCAGCTTCTGGATGAGAATGCCACTACCGACAACCTGATTGCCTCCCTTTCAGAGTTGGGTGCTCAAGCCGAAATCCAGGCCATTGACCTGCTGGTGCTGCTGCACGGTTCGAAGGACAGCCTGGAATTTCACAACGGCTCCTGGTTCACTCCCAGCATGGCCGCCACACTGAGCGGGTTGGGCATTTCCCCCAAACTGCGCCTGGTATACTCCACCGCCTGCTACGGCGCCACCCACAACGACGACTTCCTCCAGGCTGGATTCAAGACCGCTATCGGCGCCTTGAAGGTGAACACCAACTCGGCCTTCGAATTACCCATGTTGCTCAACCTGTGGGCGCTGGGTAAAACCGTCAAAGAGGCGCTGCGCCTGGGCGATAAGCCCGCCACGCGCAAGCTATCCGACGAAGCCGCCAAAGCCTTCGGCCGGCTGAGCAACCTGCCCTGGGTGAAAGAGGTCAACAGCCAGAAGCTGCTATCGGGGAACGCAGAGCTGACGATTGAGACGATTTGAAGTTTAGAGACTGACAGGCGTCGTCCAGGAAACGAGCAGCAACCAGTAAAGCGGCGACAGAATAAGTCTATCGCCTCAAACTCCGGTACTTGATCCGGTGTGGCTGCTCCGCATCCAACCCCAGCCGCCGCTTGCGGTCGGCTTCGTAATCCGACCAGTTGCCCACGAACCACCTTACCTGGCTATCGCCCTCGAAGGCCAGCAGGTGTGTGCAGACGCGATCCAGGAACCAGCGGTCATGGCTGACGATCACCGCACAGCCGGCAAAGTTCTCCAGCGCCTCTTCCAAGGCGCGCAGCGTGTTCACGTCCAGGTCGTTAGTCGGCTCGTCCAGCAACAGCACGTTGGCGCCGCGCCTCAGCATCTTGGCCAGGTGCACCCGGTTGCGCTCGCCGCCGGAAAGCGCGCCAACCTTTTTCTGTTGGTCGGCGCCCAGGAAGTTGAAGCTGGCAACGTAAGCCCGTGAGTTCATCTTACGCTCGCCAAGCTGGATGTAGTCTGCCCCACCGGAAATTTCCTCCCAGACGCTATTCTCGGGGTCCAGCGTCTCGCGGGATTGGTCCACGTAGGCCAGTTGCACCGTCTGGCCGACGCGCACCTCCCCAGCGTCAGGCTGCTCTTGCCCGGTGATCATGCGCAGCAGGGTCGTCTTGCCGGCGCCATTCGGACCGATCACCCCGACGATGCTGCCTGGCGGGATGCTGGCACTCAGGTTGTCGATCAACAAGCGCTCGCCATAGCCCTTAGATAAGTTTTCGAATTCGATGACCACATCCCCCAGGCGTGGACCGGGCGGGATGTAGATCTCCAGATCCTCTCGCCGACGCTCAAACTCTTGTGAAAGCAAGTTTTCGTACGCTGTGTAGCGCGCCCTGCCCTTGGACTGGCGCGCCTTGGGCGACATGCGGATCCATTCCAGCTCGCGCTCCAGCGTTTTCTGGCGCTTGCTCTCTGAACTTTCCTCCCGCCGCAGGCGCTCTTGCTTCTGCTCCAGCCAGGACGAATAGTTGCCCCTCCACGGGATGCCATAGCCGCGATCCAGCTCCAAAATCCAGCCCGCTACGTTGTCCAGAAAGTAGCGGTCGTGGGTCACGGCGATCACCGTGCCCTTGTACTGCTGCAGGTGGCGCTCCAGCCAGGCCACCGACTCGGCGTCCAGGTGGTTGGTCGGCTCGTCCAGCAGCAGGATGTCCGGCTCGGTGAGCAACAGGCGGCATAGCGCCACCCGGCGCCGCTCGCCGCCGGAGAGCACGCTGACCGGCGTCTCGCCCGGCGGGCAGCGCAGCGCGTCCATCGCCACCTCCAGGCGGTTGTCCAGCGTCCAGGCATCCAGCCGGTCGAGTTGCTCCTGCAAGCGCGATTGCTCCTCGATCAAGGCGTCGAAATCGGCGTCGGGGTCGGCAAACCTGTTATTCACTTCATCGTAGCGCGCCAGCAGATCGACGATCGGCTGCACGGCTTCCTCCACCACCTGTTTGACCGTCTTATCGGCGTCGAGTTGCGGCTCCTGGTCGAGCATGCCTACCGAATAGCCTTTAGTGAATATCCGCTTGCCGGTAAAACCGTCATCTTTACCGGCGATGATGCGCAGCAGGGTGCTCTTTCCCGAACCGTTGAGGCCAACCACGCCGATCTTGGCCCCATAGAAGAAGCCCAGCGAAATATCCCGCAGCACCTGGCGGTTGTTAGGCTGAAAGACGCGGCCCACGCGCACCAGCGAGAAGATCACCTGCTGGTCATTCATCGAAGTTTATCCCTGCGCCATGTTCACCAGGCGGACGCCGGCGCGATGCACCTGGCGGAAGTTCCCACCCTGGGAAATAATTCGCAACACCGCTTCGATGTCGGTCACCACGGCCCCAGATAGGATATCCACGCCGTAATCGAAGAAGATCGGGGTGAGCGGCGTGCTCGGGCCCAGCAGGATGACAAAGGCATCTGGCGAGCACAGCGCCAGCAAATCCTCCAACGTGTGATTGATCAATGTCATCCCGGTGATCGCCACAACCTCGGCCTGTGGGATGACCTGCGGCGCCATTTCAGCCGGCAGGTCGTCCGGGCCAGGGTCCTGTTCCAGCACTGCCAACTCGCCAACCCGTGAGCGCAACCGCGCCACAAACGGGAAACGCCCCACCAGCGCTACCCGTTTGCCCGCCCCGTGACGGGCGATCACCTCTTCGGCGTTATCTTCCGACCACAGGTGGGCATAGCGCGGCAGCAAGGCATTGATCGTCGCCACGCCCACGCTGGCTTGAGTCGGGTGTTGGCTCAGCGCCAGCTCCGCCAGCTCCAGGGCCGAACAAGTCTCCAGATGCCCCGCCAGCGGGATATCTGGCCCCTGATCATGACCATGAGGAACGAACAGTGTGGCGGACAGACCACAGCGCAGTACACCGCCCGTTTCGACCACCACCGCTGTCCAGTGCAACCCCAGGCGCACATCGCGCACCTCGCCATCCGGCAGGGATCTCAAGATTTCGGTGAGTATTTGCATTGCCACTCCGTTTGCAATGGCCTCTGTATTTGCGTCCAGAACTCACAGGGCCTGGAGACCCGTAGGAGCTCATCGCAACCGGGGTAAGCTTACTACAGAAACAAAGGGGCGTCAACGAATATCGGTCTTGCGCCCTGGAACTCAGTCAGCTACACAAACGTTTTAGTTCAATCGGAGAGCTTCCAATGAAATTTTGAGGCTTGTTGCTTCTGGTTCTAGGGTTGCTGGTGGGGTTGGCCCGCAATTTTCCCTTCGGACACCCGTTCGATCAGGTCACTCCCACGGCGAGCCTTCCAGCCCTTCCAACCACCCCGCCGACGCCGGTTCCAACTTTACCGGCGCTGGCTACCCCGCTTCCCTCCCTCGACCCTATCGCGCCGCAGCTCACCATCCGCGCCGATCTGACGCAGGTAAATATACGAGGCGGACCAGGCACTTTCTACCCGGTAATAGGCAGCCTATATCCGAAGCAATTTGCGCTCGTCGTAGGGAGAAACCCGGCTGGCGACTGGTGGGCAATTCGACCTTGAAGGCCAGACCGCCTGGGTGTTCGCCGAGTTGGTGGATTTCAGCGGAGATCTCGCCTCAGTCCCAATGCTTCAACTACCATGAACATTAGAGCGCCGCGATGCCCTGGGTGGATTGCATTTCGGGGCGCATCCGGATCGGCGTCACCCTGGATAGCCTGACTGCAGCCTGCTCCAGGTATTCCCCAGTCTCATCGGACTGGTAACATGGCAACAACTCCGCTACCGGCACTGCCAGATGCGCATACCGCCAGACATCGCGATCCAGGATCAGATCATTCCAGGCAACGATATCGATATCCAGAGTGCGTGGGGCAAACTTATCCGCAGTACGCACACGGCCTAAGCGGGCTTCTAGCGGTCGCAATACCCGCTCCTTCAAAGATTGTGGGTCGAGCGAGGTATAGATCACCACGGCGACGTTGAGGAAGTTTGGACCATCCGACCCAACCGCCGGAGTCTCCCAGATTGCCGACACGCCCTCCACCGGGAAGATTTGTTCCAACTTTCTCAGCGCGCGCTGGATGTTCTCCTCTGGATTAATGTTAGAGCCTAAGATCAAACAGGCCCGATGGCGCGCCTGGCTCATGCGAAATCCTCCCGTCCACGCTCGATCTCCACGCCGACCGAACGCGAAAACCGCACTGCGCCGGGCTTCTCCACTCGCACCAGAACTCGCTGCACGCGCGGCTCTTCCAGGCAGATGCGTGCCAGGTCGCTCGCCAAAGCTTCCACGGTGAGGCGCCCAACCGTTTCGGCGTGCGCCTGGACGCGTTTGGCGATAGTGCGGTAGGAGACCGAATCCTGAATATCGTCACTCGCACCCGCTTTATGCAGATCTACAGACATCTCGATATTGATCAAGATTTCCTGAGGTTTCTCGCGTTCCCAATCATGAATGCCAATGATGCCACGGGCGATCAAATCACGGATGAAAATCTTGTCCATAACGCCTCCAGTATGACCACACCCTGCTCACACCAGGTGGCGTCCGCCATCGATGTGAATGACTTCGCCGGTAATGTAATCCGGGCCGGTGAGTAGGAAGAGCAAAGCCTGCTCGACTTCCTCCAGACGCGCCCAGCGCTGCGCCGGCACGCTCTCCAAAATTCGCTCAGATGCGCCGCCATCGCTGGGCGGCAGGATCGCCCCCAACGCCAGCCCGTTGACCGTCACCTGCGGGGCCAGCGCCTGCGCCAGCGAACGCGTCAGCGCCGCCAGGGCGGCCTTGCTGATGGTGTAAGGAAAATGGTCGGCGCCAGGGCGCAGGGCGCGCCAGTCCAACAAATTCACAATTCGCCCTGTATCGCCAGGGGCCAAGCTACGGGCCAAAGCCTGGCTGAGCAGAAACGGCGCCGTCAGATTGACCATCAGATGCCGATTCCAGCTTTCCAGGCTGGTATCCCGCCAATCCAGCGGCTCAAAGATCGAGGCGTTGTTGACCAGGGCGAACAAAGGGCCGCCTTCCAGGGCGCGCGGCACAATCTGAGACACCTGATCGGGATCGTTGAGATCAGCCTGAATCAAGCGTGCGTGCCGGCCCATCGCCTGGATTTCAGCCGCCAGGCTGTCGGCTTCCGCAGCAGAGCCGCCGTAATGAATCACCACGTCGCCCCCAGCGCGAGCCACCGCCAGCGCCAGGGCGCGACCGACGCGCTTGGCCGCGCCGGTGATCAAAACCGTCTTACCTTCCAGCCAGATATCGCTCATGAAACTCATTCGTCCCTGCGACTGCGGGTCACCTGGGCCAGAAATTCCGAGCGCAGCACGGGGTCGTCTTTGAACGCGCCGAGCATAGTGGTGGTGGACATGCTGGCCTGAGATTTCTTCACCCCGCGCATCATGGCGCACATATGGGCGCCTTCCACCAGCACTGCCACGCCCTTTGGGTTGAGCGTCTCTTGCAAGAAGTTGGCGATCTCAGCAGTCATGCGTTCCTGCACCTGCAATCTACGGGCGAACATCTCGACGATGCGCGGGATCTTGCTCAAGCCAATCACCTTGCCGTTGGGGATATAGGCCACGTAAGCGCGACCAAAGAACGGCAACATGTGATGCTCACACAGGCTGTAGAACTCGATATCCTTCACCAGCACCATTTCAGAGTAATCCACATCGAACAGAGCGCCGTTAATCAACTTGACCGGGTCGATGCGGTAACCGGCAGTTAGTTCATCGTACATGCGCGCTACTCGATCAGGGGTCTTCAGCAGGCCCTGCCGCTCAGGGTCCTCGCCGATCGAAAGCAAAATATCACGTACTGCGTTGCCGATCGTTACATCATCTCCCCTGACCTCGGCCCCAACCAAAGGTTCCTGAAAAACCAGGAAATTCTGCATTGTCTCAACCTGATTGTTGCTCAACAGTTTAGTCTCCATGATGACGAATAAGTCTTCCTTTTCCTTAAGTTTCTATTCCGCTTCGGAATCTGGCACCAAATTGGATGCACTGAACATCTTCTTCCTTACTGCAACCAAGGATTATACACCATAATCCACTATTGTCAAGGATTTGTATAGGTTAAATATGCAATTCTTGTAAGCTTTTGGAGCTGGTCATCCAGTCCGTGAAAACAGAATTTCCTGAAGATGATCCAGGGGCAGCGCATGAGCGATATGTCCATCGCGACCAATCATCGTCTGAGCCGCAGCGAGTGAATTGAGAACCGCTTCCTCTACCGCCTCGACCACTGCGCGAAACAGGCCATTCATCACCGCTGCTTCCCTGGACAGGGTGACCTGGGGGATAGTGATCGCGGTTGCTCGATGCGGGATCAACTGAGCTGTACTGAATGCAACCACAAAGTCGCCGCTGCCGTGGCTCAAGATCGCTCCGGTGCGCCCCAAACCGACAACCGCCCGCGCACACAGTCTTTGCAACTGAAGCGCTGAAAGCGGGGCGTCTGTCGCCAGCACCACCATCACCGAGCCAGGCGCAGATACGGGCGGCGTCTGGGGCGGGGCCAGACGCCGCCCAACCGGAACGCCGTTTATCGTCAGATCGCGCGGCGAACCAAAGTTGGACTGCACCAGCGCGCCCAGGGTGAATCCACCCAGTTCCTCCGGCAAGACGCGACTGGCGCTGCCAATGCCGCCCTTCCAGCCAAAGCACACCGTGCCCGTCCCTGCGCCCACCGCCCCTTCGGTCACAGGCCCATCTGAAGCGCTTTGCAGCGCCGCCCAGACATGCTCGGCGCGCACATGCCGCCCCTGGATATCGTTCAAATAACCGTCATTCGTCTCTCCAACGACGACGTTCACGCTGCCGCTTTCAGGGTGGATTCCGATCTCCGGGTTGTGACGGATGGCATCCTGCACCAGCGCATCCAGCACCAGACCCACATTCAAAGTGTTGGTCAATGCGATCGGCGCTTCGATTACCCCTAGCTCACGCACCTGTTCGAAGCCAGCAACTTTGCCGAAGCCGTTGATCGTATGAACAGCCGCGTGCGCTTTTTGCTGGTACAGGTTCCCACCATGTGGAAGAATCACCGTCACCCCGGTGCGCACCGGCCCACTGCCCGGCCGCAACGCGCCTTCGCCGGAAATCAGCGTGCAATGCCCGACCCGCACCCCTCTCACATCGGTGATGGCATTCCACGCCCCAACAGGCATCTCGCCGATAAAGATGCCCAGTTCGCGCATCCGCGGCATGGGATTTATGGCTCGAGATTAAGGCTTAAGCGGCTTCTGCAAAGCCATCGGTGATTTCGCGACAGCAGCGCACAAAGTCCAACACCGTGGGCACGCTGCGCATCAGCACCGCCATGTTGCCCTGCACGCCGATCTTGCGCGTTAGCAACGCCTGCATTGGTTCGATCTCGCCCTTGAGCAAGCGGACATAGTTATCGTAAGGCCCGCGCAGGGTAAAGGTGGCCTTTCTGTCCTCGTTCTCCGCCAGCACTGCCACGCCCCGGCATTTGCCATGCCATAGATCAAGGTACCAGCGCGTCGTCTGGCTGAGGGCCGAACCGGGCTCGATCACGAAGATCATGTCGCCTTCCCAGTTGCGCGCCACCTGAGCGTATTTCTCATCTGTGTTGAGCTTATCGTTGAGCGCGTGTAACCACTCAGTAGATGGAAATGTTGCCATATATTGCTCCGCCAAAAAGCGATCTATACTGTATCTATCCCACCGAGCAGCTATCGTTCGGCTACCTTGACCTTTTTCTCGATATAGGCTGCCACGCGCGCCGAGAACAAAGTCATCACCAGGTACAGCAAGGCTACCATCGTCCAGGTTTCGATGGGGATGAAATTGCTCGACATGTATTCCCGGCCGCGTCGGGTCAGATCGGCAACCGCCACCGCGCTGACCAGAGAAGAGTCCTTGAGCAAAGCGATGAATTCGTTACCGACCGGCGGCAAGATCACCCGGATGGCCTGGGGCAAAATGATGTAGCGCATCGCCTGGAAGTAGTTCATCCCCAGACTCATTGCCGCCTCCATCTGTCCCTTGGGAATGCTCTGAATGCCCGCCCGGTAGATTTCGCTCATATACGCGCCATAGCAGAAGGTCAACCCCAGGATAGACATAGCGATTGGATTCGCCTTATAAGTTTCCAGCGATTGGATGCCAAAGTTCCTGCCGAACCCCTGCAAAACCACTGGAAAAGCAAAATACCACCAGATCAATTGCACCAACAACGGAATTCCGCGGACCAACTCTACATACAGGCTAGAGATGCCAAAGATCAACGGGTTTTTAGAGAGGCGCCCCAGCCCACCGAACAATCCGGCGATCAGGGTCAAGATGAACGCCGCAACGGTGACATAAACCGTCACCACCACGCCATCCCAGACAAAAACGATCAGCGAGCGATAGGGTTCCGGCCTGAAGATGACCAGAAAGGCGACTAATGCCACCACGATGATGAATAGTCCCCACCAGGCATCAACGCGCGAGCTGATTTCCGCCGGAATCAGTTTCGCGGTATTGTTGGACAAATCGGACGTGGATTTACCCTGGGCTTTCATGGAGCCTCCTTAAACAACAAACTCTGCGAGGCCCGTTTGGGCCTCGCAGAGACTGATCAAGCTGCGATCATTGACCGCCGACAATCCACTTCTGGGTCAATTGTTCGATCAAGCCCTGAGCTTTGACTGCCGCCAGGCCTTTGTTGATCTGAGCAACCAGATCTGTTTTATCCTTGCATACCGCGATGCCATAGAACTCGTCGGTGAAGACCTCGCCAACGGTCTTGAGCTTGTCTGGATTCTGACCCACATACCCCAGCGCCAGGGGATTATCGGCAATCACCGCATCGATCTGTCCGTTCATCAAGTCCTGAAATGCCAGACCGATGTCATCGTAATTCTTCACCGTCGCGCCTGCGATCTTCTGAGCCTCAATATCTCCGGTAGTGCCAAGCTGCACGCCGATGGTCTTGCCCGCCAGGCTGTCTTTGCCGGTGATATCCGTGTTATCGGCGCGAACGGTGACAATCTGACCCGCTGCAAAGTAGGGATCGGAAAAAGCAAACTGCTTGGCGCGCTCTTCGGTGATGGTCATGGCCGAGATAGCCGCGTCGTACTGGCACTGCGCCATACCTGCCAGCAGCGAGTCCCAAGGCACGTTGCTGTACTCGACCTCGAAGCCGGCTTCCTTGGCGATGGCATTCATCAGATCGATGTCAAAGCCAACGATCTGCTTGCTGGCTTCATCCACGGTCTCAAAGGGCGGCCAGGTAGCATCTGTGGCCACCACAATCTTAGTCTTTTGCGCGCTGCAGGCGCCCAGTATCAGGCTGGACAGGAGCAATAGGACAAACAACTGAAGTGACAGGCGTTTCATATTCTCCTCCGATGGGTTGTTTGAGTTGATTTGCCGGAACCGAGAACTAGTCTACTACATTCCAGTAAGGCTGTCTACCCTAACACAAGTAAAAATTTTTCGTTGGGAACCTTCTAAACTTAAAAAAGGCCGCTATAATGCGGCCTCATCTGTGCGCTGGGTGGGAGTTGAACCCACACGCCTTTCGGCACATGGCCCTCAACCATGCCTGTCTGCCAGTTCCAGCACCAGCGCAAGGGCAAAAGTATTATAATCGGGTCTACGGCATTGTCAAGCCACCCTACCTTTAAGGAGAAATTGTATGCGCATCGTACTCGACGCCATGGGCAGCGACACTTGCCCCGGCCCCGAAGTGCAGGCATCTATCCAGGCTGCTCGCCAGTTTGGCGATGAGATCATCCTGGTCGGCCCGGCGGATCGGCTCAAACCGATGCTCAGCCAAGCTGGCGGCGATAGCGTCCCAATCCGACTGGTGGACGCGCCGGACATCATCACCATGGAAGATAAGGGTCTGAAGCTGGCGCTCAAAGCCAAACGTCGCGGCTCGAAGACCTCCATGGCAGTCGGCATGGATTTGATACTCAACGGCGAGGCGGATGCCTTCGTCACCGCCGGCAATACCGGCGGGGCATTAGCCACCGCTTATTACCGCTTAGGCACCCTTCAGGGCGTGGAACGCCCGGCGCTCACAGGGCTGTTCCCGGTGAAAAACGGATTTTGCGTCGTCCTGGATATCGGAGCAAATCCTGAATGCAAGCCTTATCACCTCTTGCAGTTTGCGGTGATGGGCGCTGTGTATGCTCAGCGCGTCCGCGGCGTCCCCAATCCGCGCGTCGGATTGCTATCAAATGGCGAAGAGGCCGGAAAAGGCAACGAGTTGGTCAAGGGCGTTTATCCGCTGCTGGCCAGCAGCGGGCTGAACTTTATCGGTAATGTGGAAGGGAAAGAGTTGTTCGGCGGCGGCGCGGATGTGGTGGTGACGGATGGCTTCACCGGCAATATCCTGCTCAAATCCAGCGAAGCGGTCGCCAAGCTGATCGTTGACGTGTTGCGGCAAGAGTTAATGGCCTCCACACGAACAAAGCTCGGCGCCCTGCTGGCGAAGCCCGCCTTCGGTAAAATTCGGCGTATGCTCGATCCAGGCGAGGTCGGAGCGGCGCCGCTCCTGGGCGTCAACGGCCTGGTATTCATCGGCCATGGCCGTTCCGATGCGCATGCCCTGGTCAGCGCCATCCGTACGGCTCGCCAGGCCGTCGAAGCTGACCTGATGGGCGCGTTGCACGGCGCGATCCAGGAGCAATTGCAACAGGTTCAAGTACACATACCCCCAGACAAAGCCGAGGAGGTTTATGAGTAATTCTCACCCACGCACCCGCGTGGTCATCACCGGGCTTGGGGCCGTATCGCCGCTAGGTTCGACGCTTGAACAATATTGGGATGGCCTGTTGCAAGGTTGTTCGGGCATTCGCCGCATCACCCAATTCGATCCCAGCGACTTTCCCTGTCAGATCGCCGGAGAAATCCCCGACTTCAACGTCGAAGCCTATATGGATCGCAAGGAGGCGCGCCGCACCCCGCGCGCTTGCCAGATCGCTCTGGCAGCCGCCATCCAGGCCGTGAAGGATGCCAGGTTGCCGGAGATCATGCCCAACCCGGAGCGCGCCGGCGTTTTATTTGGCACGGTCATTGGCGGCGGCGATAAATTCGAAGAAGGCATCTTCGTGATGCGCGACTCCGGCCCTGGCAAAGTCAGCCCCTTCATGTTACCCGCCGGCATCCCGAACATCCCGGCGTTCATGATCGCGCGTCAGTTCCAATGCCTGGGGCCGAATAACACCATCTCCACCGCCTGCGCCACGGGGACCCAGGCTATCGGCGAGGCGGCAGAGTTGATCTGGCGCGGCAAAGCCGATGTTGTCATCACCGGCGGCACAGAGTCGATGGTCAGAGACTGGTGCGTTGCCAGTTTCAGCAACATGCATGCCCTTCCGGTGCATTATAACGACCAGCCGGAGAAGGCATCTCGCCCATTCGACGCCAGGCGGGAGGGGTTTGTCATCGCCGAAGGGGCGGCGGCGCTGGTGCTGGAGAGCGAGGCGCACGCCCGGGCGCGTGGCGCGCGGGTGTACGCCGAAGTCGCCGGACATGCCTCGTCGGCAGACGCCTACCACATCGCCGCGCCGGGGCCGGATGGGCTTGGCCCAGTACGCGCGATGCGCTGGGCGTTGCAAAACGCCGGGCTTGCGCCAGAAGCGGTGGATTACATCAACGCCCACGGCTCATCAACACCGCTCAACGATGCCATCGAAACCAAGGCGATCAAAGCCGTCTTCGGCGAGCACGCCTACAAGCTGGCGGTCAGCTCGACCAAGTCGATGATCGGGCATCCGATGGGCGCCGCCGGCGCGTTGGAAGCGCTGGCTTGCATTCTGGCTATTCACCGCGGCTGGATACCCCCCACCATCAACTATGAGTTCCCCGATCCAGAGTGCGATCTGGATTATGTGCCCAACCAGGCGCGTCAGGCGCAGGTGAACGTGACCCTGTCGAATTCCTTTGGCCTGGGCGGACAGAACGCCTGCCTGGTGCTCAGGAAATTTGCATAACCCAACCTGGGTAGGTTATGCCTTTCAGAAATACTGATCATCCAAATAACGAGGAGATACATGAATACTTCCCCCTCACGCACTCGCGTGGTCATCACCGGGCTTGGGGCCGTATCGCCGCTGGGTTCGACGCTCGAACAATATTGGGACGGCCTGTTGCAAGGCTGCTCGGGCATTCGCCGCATCACCCAATTCGATCCTAGCAACCTGCCCTGCCAGATCGCCGGAGAAATCCCCGACTTCAACGTCGAAGCCTATATGGATCGCAAGGAGGCGCGCCGCACAGCGCGCGTCTGCCAGATCGCTCTGGCAGCCGCCATCCAGGCCGTGAAGGACGCCGGGTTGCCGGAGATCATGCCCAATCCGGAGCGCGCCGGCGTGCTGTTCGGCAGCGTCGTCGGCGGCGCAGATAAGCTTGCCGAGGGCGTGCTTACCCTGCATAATCAAGGACCCAGCAGAATCAGCCCATTCATGATACCATCTGGCATCCCGAACATCCCGGCGTTCATGATCGCACGCCAGTTTCAATGTCTGGGGCCGAATAGCACCATCTCCACCGCCTGCGCCACGGGGACCCAGGCTATCGGCGAGGCAGCAGAGTTGATCTGGCGCGGGGCGGCGGACTTGGTGATCTGCGGTGGGGCAGAGGCGCTGGTGAACGATTGGACGATCGCCGGTTTCAGTTCGATGCAGGCGCTGCCGGTGAACTTCAACGACCAGCCGGAGAAGGCATCTCGCCCATTCGACGCCAAACGTGAGGGGTTTGTCTTCTCGGAAGGGGCGGCGGCGCTGGTGCTGGAGAGCGAGGCGCACGCCCGGGCGCGTGGCGCGCGGGTGTACGCCGAAGTCGCCGGACATGCCTCGTCGGCAGACGCCTACCACATCGCCGCGCCGGGGCCGGATGGGCTTGGCCCAGTACGCGCGATGCGCTGGGCGTTGCAAAACGCCGGGCTTGCGCCAGAAGCGGTGGATTACATCAACGCCCACGGCTCATCAACACCGCTCAACGATGCCATCGAAACCAAGGCGATCAAAGCCGTCTTCGGCGAGCACGCCTACAAGCTGGCGGTCAGCTCGACCAAGTCGATGATCGGGCATCCGATGGGCGCCGCCGGCGCGTTGGAAGCGCTGGCTTGCATTCTGGCTATTCACCGCGGCTGGATACCCCCCACCATCAACTATGAGTTCCCCGATCCAGAGTGCGATCTGGATTATGTGCCCAACCAGGCGCGTCAGGCGCAGGTGAACGTGACCCTGTCGAATTCCTTTGGCCTGGGCGGACAGAACGCCTGCCTGGTGCTTAAGAGATACGCCTAGCCGCACGTCCGGAGCAGATTACCTTATGTTTATTCACCGCAATGACACCCTGATCAAGCGCAACGCTCGTATTGGCCAGGTGACCATGTTCGTCGCCCTGGCGGTGCTGGTAGGCGGCATGTTCGTCTCTTTCCAATACCCAGAGCACTCCAACTGGTCCTTCCTGGCGCTGTTGCTGGGTTTTGTCCTCTCTCAGGTAGGTATATACTTCTCCAATCGCTTTAGTCGCAAGCCACGGCCAGACGAGTTGCTCGACCAGGCTCTGAAAGGCCTGGACAAGAGGTACGCCTTGTATCACTACCTCACGCCTGCTACTCATCTGTTGGTCGGCCCGTCAGGGATCTGGGTGTTGCTCCCCTATTACCAGCGCGGCACGATCACCTATACCAAAGGCCGTTGGCGACAATATGGCGGCGGGATACTATATCAATACTTGAAGCTATTTGCTCAAGAAGGCCTGGGACGCCCCGATATGGAACTGGCGAACCAGGTGAGCGCGTTGCAGAATCTGTTGCAGAAGCATCTGCCGGAAGAAAGTCTGCCGCCCATCCAGGCAGCTCTGGTGTTCACCCACCCCAAGGTCGAGATCAGCATCCCCGAGGGCGAGACGCCGCCCGCCGAGACGGTCAAGCTGAAAGACTTGAAAGATTTGATTCGCAAATCGGGCAAAGCTAAAACTATTTCCCTGGACAAAGTGAAGCTCATCCAGGATGCGCTACTTGGTCGCAATTGAGCAATGGCAGCATCCTGGCGAGCCGGTCTTCATCGCCATCGAGCTGGCCAGCGCTTCGATACACACCTGGGAAGCGGCCGTAATTTTATCATCCATCCACTTCCACCTCTGAAACTCAAGCTGCTCAAACAATTAAAAAGGCAGCGGGCCAAACACGCCCGCTGCCGTCGCATACAGTGTGCAGATCAGCCGGCCAGGTAAGCGTCCAACGCTTCCTTGCTGATGCGGTAAGCATTGCCGATCTTCTTGGCTTTCAACTCGCCGGCAGTGATCGCGGCGATGACATCTTCTTCAGAGACGCGCAGATAGGCCGCGGCCTCGGCCGGGGTCATCACAGCCGGCGCAGATGGAGCGCCGCCCGCAGGCGGCTGCCCGCCTGCTGCCGCGCCAGCCGCGCCGGCGCCGGTCATCCCTTGCAAAGAGCTGCTCAGCACATTGCCGATGCCCATACCCGCGCCAATACCTGCCGTCAGGCCCGCCCCACCGGCCGGATTCTGGGCGGCGTCGCGCAGCGCATCCGCTGCCTGCAATTGAGTATAGGTCTGCATGTCCAGCATACCCATTGCCCGCAGTTCCTCCGCCGATTTGCTAGAGGGCTTGAGGTTCTCTACGTAGAAGGCTTTGAGGGTCAACCCAAGCGCCAGGAAATCGTCCTGCGCCTTGGCGCGCACACCCGCGCCCAGTTCCTCGGTCAGACCGATCAGTTCAGGCACGCTGTGCTTCGCAGCCGTCTCGCCGAGCAGGTCCTGCAACTTGGAAAGCAGAATCGAACGCAAGCGGGTCTCGATATCGCTGGTGCGATAGACTCCCTGTGCGCCGACAAGCTGAGTGACCAGTTGCTGCGGGTCTTTGACCTGGAAGCTGTAAGTGCCAAACCCTTGAAGCAGCGCTACCCCCAGGCCCATGTTAGGATTGCGCACGATGATCGGTTGTGGTGTGCCCCACTTGCGGTCTGCAAACTCGCGCATCGAGACAAAATAGACTTCCGCCGGGAAGGGAGTGCGTTCGTTGAACAGTTTGCCGATGGCATTGATCAAAATGGGGATGTTATAAGTGACAATCGTATGGCGCCCGGGGCCGAAAACATCCATCGCGTTGCCGTCTCGGAAGAACACCGCCGTCTGCGATTCGCGCACCACCAGTTGTGAGCCAATGCGGATCGAGCCCTGCCCGGTCTCAGGGATGCGATGTACGATCTCTTCACGCATCTCATCGGGATATTCGATCAAATCAATTACTCTAGTCATCGTTATTTACTCCTGCTCAGGTAGAATCCAATAGGCGCTGATGTCCGGCAACCGCAGTTCAGGCAGCCGGCTGGCCGGAACCGAGGATCGCTTCCTCGCGGCGGTCGAATACATCGATGCACTGCTGAGTGACAGTCTTCAGGTTGCGCAACGCGGCTGGCAGGCCATCGCTGCCCATAGAAGCTTCCACGTTATCCACCGCTCGGCCCACTTCCTCGGCCAGGCCGAGCATCTGGGCGTCGTACTCGTACAGGCGGCCCAGTTCTTCCTCGTTGATCTTGACGGCATCGAACAGGCCGGAGTAGCCGCGCGATGCCCGACGCACGCGATCGGCGAAGGTGCGCAGCTTGATTGCCGCGGCCTCCAGGTCATCGACATAGCCGATATCACCCGAGCTGATGAACTCGCGCTGTAGCGCCGAAATGCGCCCCCACTGTTGCTCGAAGCGATCTGCCACCGTCTCGCGCAACAATTTATCCGCATCTCGCCGGCTCTGGCGTTCCATATATCCCTTGAAGCCCGGGATATAGCTTAGAATCTTCTTGAACGGATCCAGGTCTGAAGCAACTTTTCCGAGAAACTGATCACTCATTGCAGACTCCTTCCGAATTTAGCTCCTTCATTCTCAATGGCTTAATCCCATTGCCATTATAGCCTGTGTTGTCACGCTTTGCAACACTAACCATATACGAAACAGGATCGGGAAAGTTGCAACCGACAGAAGGGGTGAATTGATATGATTTTTGTTTGACGCGTTTTAGCAATCGTGATAAAATGTCAGCCGCACTGGGGGCTCGTCTAACGGTAGGACAGCGGACTCTGGATCCGTATGTAGAGGTTCGAATCCTTTGCCCCCAGCCTGAGAGACGCAGAGCTTGCGTCTCTTTCGCTTAACTCTCGAGTAGCAACGCCCTCACCTCAGTTATAATAGGGCTTCAAAAGAAAGCACGAGGCAGACCTGACTATGATCGAAAAAGAGCTTCCACCCGCTACGGATTTTATTCGCGAAGCCATAAACGAGGACCTGCGCAGCGGCCGCTTTGATCGCGTCCAGACCCGCTTCCCGCCCGAGCCGAACGGCTACCTGCACATTGGCCACGCCAAAGCGATGGCCATCGACTTTGGCATTGCCCGCGACTACGGCGGCGTTTGCAGCCTGCGCTTTGACGACACCAACCCGGTCAAAGAAGACGTGGAATACGTCGAATCCATCAAGGAAGACATCCGCTGGCTGGGCTTCGATTGGGGAGACCGGGAATACTATGCTTCCGATTACTTCGAGCAAC
Source organism: uncultured Anaerolinea sp. (assembly GCA_964503145.1). Classification (GTDB taxonomy): domain Bacteria; phylum Chloroflexota; class Anaerolineae; order Anaerolineales; family UBA4823; genus RBG-16-57-11. The sequence continues at coordinate 527,062 of CAZCYV010000001.1, forward strand.
TCTACGAGATGGCGGTCAAACTGATCAAGAAGGGCAAAGCTTATGTGGATGACCTAAGCCCCGAGGAAGTTATCGAGTATCGCGGCACGCTCACCGTCCCCGGCAAAAACAGCCCTTATCGAGACCGATCCGTCGAAGAGAACCTCGATCTTTTCGAACGCATGCGCGCTGGCGAGTTTCCCGACGGCGCCCGTACCCTGCGCGCCAAAATCGACATGGCCTCGCCGAACATCCTGATGCGCGATCCGGTGATGTACCGCATCATCCATGAGCCGCCGCACCACCGCACTGGAAAGAAGTGGTGCATCTATCCGATGTATGACTTCGCCCACGGGCAGAGCGACTCGATCGAAGGGGTCACCCATTCGCTATGTTCGCTGGAATACGAAGTCCATCGCCCGCTGTACGAATGGTTCTTGAGAGAGTTGGAGATCTACGCTCCACGGCAAATCGAGTTTGCCCGCTTGAATCTCAACTACACCGTGATGAGCAAGCGCAAACTGATCAAGCTGGTGCGTGAGGGCCATGTCAATGGCTGGGATGACCCGCGCATGCCCACCCTCTCTGGTATGCGTCGTCGCGGCTTCCCGCCCGAGGCGATCCTTGAATTTCTGGACCGCGTGGGGGTGGCTAAGAACTACAACGTCGTCGATGTCTCCCTGCTCGAAGAGATCGTGCGCGATACGCTCAACCGCAGCGCTCTACGCAAGATGGCTGTCCTGCGCCCGCTCAAGCTGATCATCGATAACTATCCTGACGATCTGGTCGAAGAATTGGAAGCGATCAACAATCCCGAAGATCCAGACGCAGGAGTGCGCCCTTTGCCCTTCTCCAAAGTCCTGTACATCGAACAGGACGATTTTCGCGCTGACCCGCCGCCCAAATATTACCGCCTGGCGCCCGGGCGTGAAGTCCGCCTGCGCTATGCCTATTTTGTGACCTGCACCAATTACAAGGTTGATGCAGACGGCAATGTGATCGAGGTGCATTGCACTTACGATCCAGCGACCCGCGGCGGCGATGCTCCGGATGGGCGCAAGGTCAAATCTACCATCCATTGGGTTTCGGCGGCCCACGCCCTGCCGGCCGAGGTGCGCCTGTATGACCGCCTGTTCAACCGGCCCAATCCAGAAGAGGTGGACGACGAAAGCCAGGACTTCCTGGCAAATATCAACCCCAACTCGCTGGAAGTGCTCACCAGCTGCCGGGTGGAACCCGGTCTGGCCCAGGCCCAACCTGGCGAGCGCTTCCAGTTCGAGCGCCAGGGCTATTTTTGTGTGGATAAAGACTCGACCCCAGGCCACCTGGTCTTTAACCGCACCGTGCCGCTCAAGGATACCTGGGCGAAGATCGAGAAGACTGGAAAATAAAACAAAATCCGGCTGAGCGACAGCCGGATTTTTTCATCAGGCCAGACCTTCCAAAAGAGCGATAGCTCTCCTGACCCGCTCGATCACCTTCTCTTTGCCGATGATCTTCATGGTCTCGAACAGCGGTGGGCTGACCTTTTGGCCGGTGACCGCCACGCGCAAGATGCCAAAGAGTTGACCTGCTTGCAGACCCAGTTCTTCTGCCAGTTGGCGCATGGGCGGCTCAGTGGTCTCCAGGGTTAATTCGTTCAGACCTTCCAGCACTTCCAGAGCGCGCCGGGCAGCCGCAGCGGATTCTCGAGCGGTCAACTTCGCGCCAATCAGATCCTCTGGCGTAGGAGCGATTTCATCCTTAAACAAGAAGCCGATCCATTGCGGCGCTTCATCCAGCGTGACCAGCCGCTCGCGGATCAAGGGTACAGCCTTGAGCAGCGTGGTGTCATCCACCACGTAGCCCGCCTGCTCCATGAAGGGGCGCAGGCGCTGCGCCAGGTCCTGCACTTCGAGACGGCGAATATGCAATCCATTGAAGTAGTCCAGCTTGCTGAAGTTGATCGCTGCGGGCGCAGGATTGAGCTTCTCCAGGCTGAATTTCTCCAACAGGTCATCCATGGTAAAAAACTCAGTATGGTCATCGTAGCTCCAACCCATCAGCGCAGTCCAATTGACCACCGCCTCGGGGAGATAGCCCAGTTGGCGTAAGTCAGTGATGAATATCGAATGGCCGCCCTGCATCGCCTCAGCGTAATCGCGCTTGCTCATCTTACCCTTGCCGCTAGGCTTGAGAAAGATCGACAGGTGGATGAAGATTGGCATCTCCCAGCCAAAGGCGCGCAGGATGTTCCCATGCAGTGGGAAGGTCGAAAGCCATTCCGAGCCGCGGATGACGTGAGTGACTCCCATCAAGTGATCGTCCACCATAGCCGCCAGGTGATAGACTGCCAGCCCATCGGACTTGACCAGGATCGTATCATCCAGGCTGGAGTTTTCTACGGTGATGTCGCCGCGCAGATGATCGCGCACGGTGATCGAGCCTTCGCGTGGGGTCTTGAAGCGGATGACATGGCGCTCGCCGGCCTTCACGCGCTGCGCCGCCTGCTCAGGATCCAGATTTCGGCAGGTGCCATCATAGCGCGGGTTCTGCTTATTTTTGATCTGTTCCTGGCGCACTTTTTCCAGACGATCGGGGGTGCAAAAACAAGGGTAGGCACAACCATGCGCCACCAGCCATTGGGCGTGTTGTTGGTAAATCTCGCGCCGTTGAGTCTGGTAGTACGGGCCATTCGGGCCGCCCACGTCTGGGCCTTCATCCCACTGAATACCCAGCCAGTGCAGGCTATCGATCAGCTCTTGCTCTGCACCCGGCACATAGCGTTTCTGATCGGTGTCTTCGATGCGCAGGATGAATTTGCCGCCGGTTTGTCGGGCAAACAAATAGTTATACAGCGCAGTGCGCCCGCTGCCCAAATGTGTGCGACCGGTAGGGGAAGGCGCAAAGCGTACAACAACGGGTTTGGACATGTGAGACTCTCCAGTAGGGCGATTTTAAAATCGCCCTACTTCAGAATTCGAGCGATCGATGGCGCAGAATCACGCTCTCCACCAGCCCGATGCCAATCATGATCGAAAGCAAGGAACTGCCCCCATAACTGACAAAAGGTAAGGTCAGACCGGTGGCGGGCATCAGATTCAGGTTGACGCCGATGTTGACGATCGATTGAAAGGCGATCATCGTCGCCACGCCGAAGGCAATCAATGCGCCAAAGGTATCCGACGCCAGTCGGGCGGCGCGCAGGCAACGCCAGATAACAAACAACAGAACCAGGATCACCGCCAGCGTGCCGATAAAGCCGAATTCGTGCGCCGTTGCAGAAAAGATAAAGTCGGACCAGCGCACTTTCAGGAAGCGAAGCTGCACCTGCGTACCCTGTCCATAGCCCTGCCCGAGCAGGCCGCCCGAGCCAATGCTGATCAACGCCTGTTGGATGTTGTAAATGTCTCCATGCCGGGCATTAGGATCGGGGAACAAAAAATTCAGAATGCGCCGCTGCTGATAATCCGCCAGAAAGGGAAAGGCGATAATGGGCAGGAAGATGCCGCTAACGATGAACAACAACAAGTGGCGGATGCGCAACCCGCTGGCCCACACCAGAGCAAACCACAAGACGATCATCACAATCGAGGTGCTCAGATTCGGTTGGAGCAGGATCGGCACTACGATCAGCATCGCCAGGACTAAGCTACGCCCCACATAAGCCAGTTTCTGGATGTTATGTTGATTGCGAGTCAGGTAATCTGCAAGCACCAGGATCAACACAATCTTGGCAATCTCCGACGGCTGGATCAGGATCACGCCGGTATCGAACCAACGCGCTGAGCCAAACAGCGCCGCGCCGAGGATGGTCAATGCCGCCAGAGCGATCACCGTGCCTACATACAGCGGCCGGCTGATTGAAGCCCACAGGCGATAATCCACCGCTGCGACGGCCACCATTGCCACCATCCCGCCAAGGGCGAAGATCACCTGGCGTTGAACCAGGTTGAGTTCGACCAGTTCGATGTTTCCAGCCACCGACGAGCGAATCATCGTGATGCCAAAAATGATCAGCAGGGCTACCGCTCCCACCAACCAGAAATCGAAGTGTTTCCAGGTGGAAGCCAGATTTTGTAGCCGTATTCTTTGCGAAACTGCTCCACTCATAAAAAACCCATCTCAACTCAAACGACGGCGGCGTGTGGGCTTTAAGGGGATATCCGCGATCAAACGCTGCTCGCGGCCCTCTTGTGACATCTCGATGCGCACCGCAGCCGGGTCGATGTCGACGTGCCGTGAGATCGTAGCAATCAGTTCGTCCTTGAGCACTTCCAGCGCTCCAGGGGAGATATCGGTGCGATCATGCACCAGCACCAATTTCAAGCGCTCTTTGGCTTGCTGGGCGCTGCTTGCTTCTCGACCAAAGATGCGATCCCAAAATCCAGGCATCTCAGCCTCCTCCCGAGCGGAACCTGCGCATCAGGCGAGCGAAGACTCCACCTTCTTCATCCATGCTCATAAACGGAACTTTCTCGCCGTTCAGACGTCGGGCGATATTCCGAAAAGCCTGCCCAGCCCGGCTTTTCCCATCCAGCGCTACCGGCATGCCGCGATTCGAACCCATCAGGACGTTCTCGTCTTCCGGGATCATCCCGATCAGTTCCACCGCCAGCAACTCCAGGACATCCTCCACCGCCAGCATATCTCCCCGGCGCACCATCTCCGGCTTAATCCGGTTGATCACCAGCCGCGCCGGGCCTTTTTCTTCCGCCTCGATCAGGCCGATGATCCGATCGGCATCGCGCACCGCAGAGACCTCCGGGTTGGTGATGACGATAACAATATCTGCAGGGGCGACCGCGTTGCGAAAACCGCGCTCGATCCCTGCGGGAGAATCGATCAGGATCCAATCGTACTCCGGGCGTAATTCGTCACACAGACGGATCATATCGCTGGGGGATACTGCGCTTTTGTCTCTGGTCTGGGCGGCAGGGATCAGGTACAACTCCGGCAGCCGCTTGTCGCGGATCATCGCCTGCCGCAGGCGACAGCGTCCTTCAACCACGTCCACCAGGTCATAGACAATGCGATTCTCCAGGCCCAAGACGACATCCAGGTTGCGCAAGCCGATGTCGGCGTCGATGCAAACGACCTTGTGCCCCAGTTCGGCCAACGCCGCGCCCATATTGGCGGTGGCAGTGGTCTTGCCCACACCGCCTTTGCCGGAGGTCACAGTGATCACTTTCCCACTCATAATCTCTCCCTCTTTGGATCCCAGGGTTCGGCCACAACCTGACCATTCAAAATGCGCGCCATTTCTGGTTGCGGCTTGCCCCGCCGCTTGGGTGTGACCGCGATCTGTCCAGCGATGCGCAATTGAGTGGGCGACAGGTCAAGAGCGCAGATCACTGCATTCTCGTCGCCCTCTGCGCCCGCATGCACCATGCCGCGCAGCCGTCCCCAAACGACCACGTCGCCCCGGGCGATGACTTCCGCCCCAGGGTTGATATCTCCGATCACTACGATGTGCCCGGGGTGTTGCAGGCTGGCGCCAGAGCGCAGCGTGCGCTTGACCAGGATAGCGCTGCCCCCTTCCTGAACCTGCGTCGATGAGCGCGCCGTACCCGTCGCCTCGGGGCGCGGTTTGAAAAGGCGCGTCGCCAATCCAAAGGCCTGCGCAGAGCGCTCGGTTGTGGGAGAATTGCTGATCACCGCCCACAAACTGAGCCCACGGTCGGAGATTTCCTTGCTCAGTTGTCCCAAATCCACAGCCTTAAGCGCATGGTTGCCCACATCGACCGCCAGGCGCGCCCCGCGCAGGAAGTCCGCCTGCTGATCGAGGTGTTCCAAAAGCGCCTGATGCACTTCTTCCCAGGGGTGATCGCCCAAGGTCACCAACAGGCCTTCGCGAATGCCTTTAATCTGAATCTTCTGACTCATCGCTTGCGATCCGATCATGGAGTGGGAACAGCCCCGCTATCGATGTTTTTCAGTTCAAAATACGCTTCAAGCGTCCGGCGCACAATCGGCCCGGCCACAGTAGCGCCTTCAGTGCCGTTGTACACATAGGCCACTACAGCGATTTCCGGATTCTCGTATGGCGCAAAGGCAACTGTCCAGGCATGGGATGGCCAGTTGCCCGGGATACAGCGGTTCAAAGCATTGGCATATTTGTCGCAATATTCGGCTGTGCCGGTTTTTCCCGCCGCCGAGATGGTTTCGCCAGCGAAAATATTTTTCAGCGTGCCCTCGGTGACTGCCAGGCGCATCCCCTGCTTCACCACATCGAAAACCCAGGGCGCCACGGTCTTCTTCTGGCCGGGGATTGGCTCACAGCCGCGCACCGTAGTTTCGCCAAATTCCTGGATCATCGGATCAACCGTCAGATCCCATTTCAGGTTGACCTGGAACGGCGAGACTTGCTTTGCCCCAGGTACCGGTTCATCCAAGAGGTTCCCGTCGGCGTCACGCCACATCGGAACAACATTTCCATTGCTGTCCAGCACCTCACGCAGCAGCGTCGGCTGCGCCAGCTTTCCGTCATTAGCCACTACTGCGGCTGAAAGCAACACCTGAATCGGGGTGGCCAACACATAGCCCTGGCCGACGCTGGCGATGTAGGTGTCGCCAGAGGACCAGCTCTCGGCCTGGTTGATGCGTTTCCAGGTGGGGTCAGGGATCAATCCATCCTCCTCATCAGGTAGCCCAATCCCTGGTGCCGCGCCATAGCCCATCGCCGCAGCATAGGTCCCTAGGCGGCAAATCCCCAGGCCGTTCGGCACCTCATCTTCAAAGCCGCCCCCCAGCTTGTAAAAATAGACATTGCTCGAATTGGCCAGGCCATGCACAAAATCCAGACGGCCAAAGCCCGCTTTATTCCAATCGACGAACTCGCGGGCGCGTCCCGGGTCATTGGCGTAATATCGCTCCGTGACTTCCAGCTTGGGCGGCGTAGAGATGATCTGATCGGGGGTGACCACACCCTCGTTCAGCGCGCCCACGCCGGTGACCAGCTTAAACACCGACCCCGCCGGCAGCACATCGCCTACGGCGTGATTGAGCAAGGGATTGGTAGGATCATTGACCAGTTGATTGTAATAATAGAACGGGATCAGCCGCGCCATGCGGTTGTTCTCATAGGTCGGATACGAGACCATGGCCAGAATTTCCCCGGTACGCGGGTTCATAGCGATCACAACGCCGCTGGAATAGCGTTGTTCGCCAAAATAGGTGTTCCAGTCTTGAATTTCATCGATCAGGATTTGCTCAGCCGCCTGTTGCAAGCGAGTATCCAGAGTCAAACGGATGCTACGCCCGGGTCGAGGCTCAATCGGTGGGCTGACATCTCGCAGCGCCTGGCCTGCCACGTCGATTTGCACCACGCGTAGCCCATTCTGACCTGCCAGCAAATCCTGATATTGAAGCTCCAGGCCAGCATACCCCACCTTGTCTCGGTTTGGCACCAGGCCTTTCTCCACATAGAAATCTTCCAGGGCCGCCGGAACCGGCCCCAGAAAACCCACCAGCGCCGCGGTCACCGAGCCGGTAGGATATTCACGCAGGGGCTGGATCTCGATGCCGATGCCCGGCCAATCGACCGCTTTTTCCATGATAACCATCGCCAGTTGCTCATCGATGTCGCATTGGATGCGCACCGGCTGATAAGGCGTAGAGGTCTCAGCGTATTCGGCGATCTGAGCAATACCATGATCCGACACGCAAGGCACGTAAGGGTTTTCTGGGGTGATTTCATTCCTGTTGACCGGAACGCCGATCAGCTTAGAGAGCTGGCGAAAAATCTCTTGCGTTGCGCCTGGGTCATCCGGCAATTGGGAGGCGTTGACTACGACGTTATAAGAAGCCACGTTGTGCGCCAGGATGACGCCGTTGCGATCGTAGATCAATCCACGCGGGGCAGGCAGGTTGATCTCATCCGTGCTGTTTTCGTCGGCTTTGGCTATCCATTCTTCAGCCTGAACTACCTGCAAGATGAACAGGCGCGTAACAAATACGATAAACACCAGGGCAACGCTAACGATGAAGGCGACAATCCGCCAGGGCTGGATTTCGTTACGAATAGTCGGTTGAGCTTGCATATACTTTCTTAGTTTGCGGAATTCAGGTCCCGCATCGAATTATATTTCCAATGGCTCCGGATAGAGCCAGTTTGCCAGATCGCTGAACAAAGCATAGAGCGGGATTGCGATCAGCAGGTTCAATAAAACGCTAGGAAGGGTGACCAGGTTGATCGCTTCCCAAAACGAAATTGGCGTATCTGCCAGTTGTAAAGCCAGGATCACCACCAGATTCACCATTAAAGTGCCAAAAAAAGTAGCTACCAGCATCGCCAGGATGGGTACCTGCCAGACGCGCTGTTTCAGCAAGACAGCCAGGCCAACCGCCAACAAGTAGCCCACCAACACCGCGCCAAAGGGCAATGCAGAGACATACCCAACCAATAGCCCACCCATTATAGCCCAAAACCAGGCGGTTCGGACGCGTTTTTGCAGCGCCCAGGCCAGCAAGGCTACCAGCACCAGATCGGTGGTGCCCTGCAGCAACGGGATTTTGCTGAACACCGCAGATTGGATCATCACCAGCAAAGCCAGGACGGGGACTGCAATCAATACTGCCATCGAACTTTTTGTGAGATCTTGAAGTCTTGCTGGAACGCGCCGCTCATGGCGTTACCGGAGTAGGAATGAGCGGTTCGATATCGATCGGCTGGAAGTTCACAATGACCAGCAGAATCTCCAGCTTGGAAAAATCTACAATCGATTGAACCACACCCGTCTTGAACAGATCGGTCTCTTTGCCGCGCACATTGGTCACCTGGCCAATCAGCAAATTAGCCGGATAATTTCCTCCCAGACCCGAAGTCAGCACCACATCGCCAACCTTGATCTCTGCTGACTGGGGGATCATGTCCAAAGCAAGCTCACCCGTCAGGCTGCCCTTCAACACCGCCTGTGTATCGGTCCCTTCCAGCCGCACGTTGACCGACGAAGCCGGATCCGTGATGAGCTGCACACGCCCGGCGTTTGCAGTGATCGCCGTGATCCGCCCAACCAGGCCCTGCGCAGTTACGACAGGCATGCCACGACGTAGGCCGTCATCTGACCCGCGATTAATAATCACGTACTTAACAAATGGGCTGGGATCACGTCCGATTACCGAAACTGCTACATAGCGGTTTTCGGGGTGCACGCGCGCAAAATCAACCAGGGCAGACAGGATGCGCGTTTCGGTCAATTGTTGTTTGAGGTCGATGATCTCGGCCTGTAAGTCCGAAACCTGCTTCTCCAGTTCGGCATTTCTCTGGCGCAGCCGCGCCAGGTCCTGAGGCGAGTTAATCACATTCTGGATCGCCTGGAAACGGGTAGATATCCATGTTTGGGCGCTGACCAGCGGCTCTAACACCAATCGAGTCACCGGGGTCAGATATCCCCCTAGCGCCAACATGATCAAGCCGATGATGACCAGAGCCAGAACGATGCCCTGGATCGAGCGTAACGGAGTAGTTCGCATGGATTAATTGTGCCGCGTACTACCGCGCTCTAAACCGACCAACAAACGCTTCAAAGCTTCGTAATGTTCGAGGATCATTCCTGCGCCGCGAGCGACACAACTCATCGGATCTTCTGCCACCCAGCAGCGAATATGTAATTCTTCCATCAAACGCTTATCCAATGCCTGCAAAAGCGAACCGCCACCAGCCAGGCAAATGCCCGACTCCATCAGATCGGCGATGATCTCCGGCGGCGCCTCGTCAAGCGCATCTTTGATCGTGTCGACGATGGTCTGTACAGAACCGGAGATGGCTTCGCGAATCTCCACCGAAGAGACCTCTACCGCCTCTGGCAGGCCGGTGATCAGATTACGGCCACGCAGGAGCATGGTTTTCTCTTCAGGAAGGTGATAGGCCGAGCCAATGGCAATCTTGGATTGCTCCGCCATGCGCTCGCCAATGAGCAGATTGTACTTGTTGCGCACGTACTGGACGATATCCTGGTCCATCTCATCGCCAGCGACGCGCAGCGAACGCGAGACTACCACCCCGCCCATGGACATGATCGCCACCTCGGAGGTGCCGCCGCCGATATCCACGATCATGCTGCCGCGCACTTCGTTGACAGGCAAACCTGCGCCCAGCGCGGCTGCCACCGGCTCTTCGATCAGGCCGACCTCGCGCGCCCCCGCCGACATCGCCGCATCATAAACCGCGCGTTTCTCCACTTCTGTGACGCCAGAGGGGATGCCAACGATCACCCGCGGGCGCGGCACCGGTACGATGCTCTGCTCATGCGCTTTACCAATAAAGTATTCCAACATCGCCTGAGTAATTTCGAACTCCGAGATCACTCCATCCCGCAGCGGTCGTACTGCGATCACGTTGGCTGGGGTGCGCCCCACCATCTCACGGGCTTCTGCGCCGATCGCCAGCGGTTGACGAGTGCGCTTATCGATCGCAACCCAGGAGGGCTCATTAATTGTAATACCCTTGCCGCGGACATTGACCAGCGTGTTCGCCGTGCCCAGGTCAATGCCAATGTCAAGCGAAAAGAACCCTAGTAACCAATCGAATGGTTTGAACGCCAATGCAGGCTCCTCAAAAGACCCCGGGTAACAACCCTAATCCACGTATTCGGATGGCCTAGGGATTGGGCGCTCTCTCCGGTTTTTTGACGTTTGGGATTATACCATTAGAACACCCCTGCCCTGGATGTTCTAAAAACGCTCTTCGGTGGCGCTTAGCACACGTGAGGAGTGAAACAGGTGCAGGCCAGTCAGGTGATGACTGGCCTGCAATTCTGACTCACGCCGAACTTAGAACATCAAGTTGTTGACTTTCTCGATCGTCTCCGGCGCAGGACGCAATTCAGCCTCCTTGAGCCGATTGAGCGGTGTGCTGGTCAGATTATAGATATCCAGCATCGAAGGCTGATCGGTGTTGATATAGATCAAACCGGTGAGCAACCAGCGCTTGGTGTTGGCCTCTTCAAGAATGCGCATCGCCTCCGCTCGATTTCTGGGATCGTAGTCCTGCTCCAGCTTCTTCAGGATGACTTTTGAGCCATCGTGCATGGTGACTTCGGTGGTCTCGCCCTCGCCGTAATCGACCATGATCTCTTCCGCCGGAGGCACATAGGCCAGTTCATGCAAAGCCACTTCATGCTCTTTACCCCAGGCATAGGAATGGATTGATTCATCCTTGTTATTGAAAGTCACACAAGGGCTGATAATATCCAGCACGGCGATGCCGTCGTGGCTCAAAGCCGCCTTGATCAACTCCTTCACCTGCTTGGGGTCGCCGGCAAACGAGCGGGCGACGAAGGTCGCGTTGCCCACCAAGGCTTCCCAGGCGATGTCCACTGGTAAGTAGGGGTTCGTGCCCTGGCCCTTGAGCATCAAGCCTTCATCGGCGGTCGCGGAGAATTGGCCTTTGGTCAGGCCATACACGCCGTTGTTTTCGACGATATAAACCATGCGCAAGTTACGGCGCATCACATGCTTGAACTGTCCCATGCCAATGCTGGCCGTATCGCCATCGCCGCTGACTCCAAGGCCTTTGAGGGTGTAATCAGCAAACAGCGCTCCTGTCGCCAGCGAAGGCATGCGCCCATGCAGACCGTTGAAACCAAAGGAGCGGTTGAGGAAATAAGTCGGGCTTTTGCTCGAACAGCCAATGCCGCTGAACTTGACTACGTTCTCTGGGACTAAATCCAGTTCGTAGCAGGCAGCGATGATCTGGCTGGAGATCGAATTGTGGCCGCAGCCCTGGCACAAGGTGCTGGGATTGCCACGGTAATCTGCTTTGGTTAATCCGGCCAGATTGACCTGGACGCGGGAAGATGTCGTCTGTTCCGACATGGCTATTTGACCTCCTGGGCAAGGATCGCTTCACGCACAAAGCGGGCGGTCAGCGGCAACCCATCTGTAAATGCAATCGAGCGCAGCTTACCTGAAAGTTCCGGGTATTCCAGTGTGAGCAGTTGATGAAGCTGTCCATCGCGGTTCATTTCAATCACATAAACGCGCTGGTGCTGGCGGATGAACTCGCCGATCTCATCGGTGAAAGGTACAGCGCGCACGCGCAAGAAATCCGTCGGGATATCTTTTTCGTTCAACTGATAGCGCGCTTCTTCGATCGCTGGCAACGTAGAACCAAAGGAAATGATCCCAACTTCGGCGCTTTGCGTGGCATCCACAATCGGGCCAGGCACATATCGACGAGCGGTCTCGAACTTGCGCTTCAACCGCATGAGCAAATCGTGCCAGACCTGGTTGTCCTCCGAATAGCGGGCGTATTCGTCATGCCCGGTGCCGCGAGTGAAATAAGCAGCGGCCGGGTGGCGGTTTCCAGGCAGAGTGCGATAGGGAATGCCATCGCCATCCACATCCTTATAACGGCTCCACTGACCTTTCAGCCGCTCCAGATCCTCTTCCCATAAGACCTTGCCGCGATCCATTGGGATATTGGGGTATTCGAACGGCCTGGCCATCCATTGGTTCATGCCGAAATCCAGATCAGAGAGCACAAACACCGGCGTCTGCAGGCGCTCGGCGATATCGAAAGCCCTCCAGCCAAACTCGAAGCATTCATTGACAGAGCCAGGCAACAACACAACTTGCTGCGTATCCCCATGACCCATGAAATGAGTGAAGGTCAGGTCGCCTTGCGCCGTGCGAGTGGGCAGGCCGGTGCTGGGGCCGACGCGCTGCACATCCCAGATGACTAGCGGCACCTCGGCAAAATAGGCCAGCCCGGCGTATTCCGCCATCAGACTCAACCCCGGGCCAGAAGTGGATGTCATTGCCCGCAGCCCGGCCCAACCTGCGCCGACCGCCATGCCAATCGCGGCCAATTCGTCCTCCGCCTGCACCACGGCATAGGTGTTCTTATCATCTGGAGAGTTATCTTTGCGCAAGATTGGCAGATACTCCACCAGCGATTCGGCCAGGCTGGAGGCCGGTGTAATGGGATACCAGGCAGCAAATTGCACACCTCCATAGATCGCACCCAGCGCCGCGGCGGTATTGCCGTCGGCCATGATATAACCTTCCGTGGCCGACATCGGCTCCACCCGATAGGGATCGGTCTTGGTCAGGTTCTGCCGGGCGTAATCGTAGGCCGCCTGCACCACGCCGAAGTTCAAGTCAATCGGCTTGGGCCTGCCCTTGAAGTGAAAATTCAATGCCTGATAGATTTTGTCCAGGTCGATCCCTAACATCCAGGCCAGCACTCCCACATACACCATGTTGGCGACGTAATCGCGCAGTTCCGAGGGCGCGCCCGAATTTTTGGCAAGCTGCTTGACCGGCATTGGGTAGGACGTGATATCCGTGCGCTGGATTGGCTGTCGAATGTCATCGGCGTACAAGAACGCCCCTCCTGGAACGACTTCTGCCAGATCTTTAGCAAAAGTGGCTGGATTCATCGCCACCACAATCTCGTGCTCATCGCGTCGCGCCAGGAAGCCATGCTTGCTCACCCGGATGGTGTACCAGGTGGGCAGGCCTTGTATGTTGGAAGGGAACAGGTTTTTGCCTGAAACCGGGATGCCCATCCGAAATAGAGCACGCAGGATGGTCAGATTCGATGTTTGACTGCCTGAGCCATTGACCGTGCCCACCGTGATCGAGAAATCGTTCACGATCTGCTCGCGAGCTTCGGCCTGCTCTGGTTGTGCTAAGACTTGAGAAGCGGACATAGATTCTCCTTAGTATTTGATGAAGCTGGATCACCGCGGTGTATCCGGGCGGTGGAACAGCAGATCTTTATGCTTGAGCAGGGCTATATAGCCCCGATCATAATCGCCATCGCAAATGGCCTGCACCATCTGCTCGTGATATTGCCACACTTCTTGCAAATAATCGATATCTGTGTACAGATTCAGACCTACCGATTCATAGGCCTCCCAATATGCCTCCAGCAATCCCTGCACAAAGGGGTTATCCAAACGCCGGTAGATGATGAGATGAAGATGGCGATGCTCCGGGTGCGGGATCTCAATCGGTTGGCCATTCAACTTTTCCCAGGCGCGGGCCACCAGTCTTTTCAATTCCTGATGGTCTTCTGGTGTAAGGCGCCGGACAGCGTCTTGCCAGTAAGCAGCCTCGAGATGAATGCGCAGATCAGAATAAGCCAGGAAATAAGCTGGATCGACCGCCAGCGCATAGGAAAGGCTCTGGCGCACCGCGGGCAAAAAAGCATAAGGCAGCCGACGAATGCCTGTGCGTGGGCGCACTTCCACCAGCCCGATGGCTCGCGCCACCTCCAGTTGCTCGCGCAGCAACGCGACGCTCACTCCTAATTCTTTGCTCATTGCGCTCAGCGACGGGAGTTGCACGGATCCAGGCGCAACCCCATTCGTTGCAGGGCTGGGAGCTTCGCCGCTCGACGGATGGTAATGCGCCAGATATTGCAGGAAAACGGAGGGAAGCTGGTATTGAGCCATGATTAAAGATTTGATTAATCAGATAAATCAGACTTATAGCAATTTTATCACGAGCCGTCCGAAAAGTCAAATATCTTCGGCATCTATTTCTGGCTCCAGGGATAACAGTCGCTGGCTTGCCATTGCTCATAAACAACGAACGGGCAGCGAGTGACGCTACCCGTTCGCGTGAGCTACCTGCTTGTCAGAATGTTTATATCCTTCCCTGCGCCCGGTCATCCTTCCAGCAGCGGCAACCGAAAATAAATATGCCCAGTAACAAGCCAGCCACCAGGCCCAGGCCAACCAGTTGCCAGGAAGCGTACGCCTTTCCAGCTAGAACCAACGCTCCCAATGGTCCAGGCGGCGTTTCGAGCTGCGCATTGACCGGCTCATACTTTGGGCCTGACATTGGAGGTTGACTGACGCCAGCAATCAGGACGAAGCGCTCGATATACGCCTCATAATCATCCCCGTGACAGCTCTGACAAGCTTCAGGGTTATTTTGGATCGGGTTGGTAATCAACCCCTGATGCGCCAATTCCTTATCATAAGTATCTGCCTGGCCAGCGTGACAAACGCTGCACTCCGCTCGACGTTTGCACATGCAATACCATTTGCCAGTGTCATGGATCAAGTACAGGTTTTCATGGCAGCTTGCGCAGGCCGACCCCGATGGGGGCGTCTCACTTTGGGCAAATGCCACGGAGGCGCTCAACAGGCTCAAAGCCAAAACCACTATCAGAATGCTTGAAATTACAAGGTGTAACCGGTTGCGATACATAGAGCACCTCCTGTTTGAGGCTCATTCAGTACACCTTCGGCATAAACACCACGCTACTACCAGTATTATAGTATATTAATGCCATAAAATCAATTATTAATACTATTATTTTTGTATATTCAACACCCCTTATTGGAGTCTCGATCATCTGGCAGACTAAGCTGCCAATGTTTTTTCGCGCTCGATGAGTTTCCAAGACCCATCGGGAAGTTGCAAATCATCCAGCCAGGAGACCGCAGCAGAATTGATCAGAAATTGCTCTGGCGCGTCTGGCCCAACGATGACCAATGGGTGGTCGATGCGCGACGCAAAGTCTTCAAGCGGCAACTCGCCAGAAACGTCATTTTCCGAATGGGTCTGATAGCCCATCACCACCAGGTCGAGCAAATGCTGGCGAAAACAACGCGTCAACTCGACCTGGTAAAGCCCCTCGCACAACTTAAAAGCCACCTGATCAAAATCCCCCAGCCTGGCATCATAGTATTGGCGCAATTGCAGCTCCAGGCGGTTGAGCAGAGCGGGCGTGATCGGCTCAACCGCCTGGCCTGCTGCAAACAGATCCGGATAAACCAGGTCACGGCGTAAATCATAGGGTGAGTTAAGCCAGTGGCAGATGTTCAACTGCCAGCCGTGGCTACGCGCCAGGCGTAGAGCGTAATCGAACGCCCATTCGTCTGTCTGGGTGAAATGAGTGCACAGACCGATTGTTTTCATCTCGCACCTCCTGAGCGAAACATAGAAAGGGCCTGGATATCTGCAGGATCTTCTTGATAGGTATGACATGTGCTGCACAAAATCAACTCCGGGCGGTCGTCAATTTGCGCCTGCTGCTGATGACATTCACAGCAACCTCCATGTAAGGCATCCAGATAAGACGGCGCCATGTAATCGAAAGCCGCTCCCCCCCGTACAGGCGCCATCGCTTGGTGACATTCAGCACAGGGCACGGCGGTCGCCTTCGAATGTTCCCCCTGATGGCATTCGGTGCAGCTTGCGTTGCCTCCTAGAGCGTTCTGGTGGCGTGCATGGTTGAAAATAGAGGCCGGCTGAACATAATCCGAATGGCATTCCCAACACGCGGTTGCCTGATCCTGTGGACGGTTCAAGTGATGGCAGACCTGGCAGGCGGCCTCCTCGGAGCCATGTTGTTCAATCAACCGCTCTTGATGCGCTACATGGGGAAATGCAACAACATAGGCCGACGAATTGCCATCGATCAGCAGCACCCCCCAACCTCTTGCCGGTCGCACTGGACTGGGAGCCTGGTTTCCTCCGATGGCAGACTGACCCGGAAAGATCGCCAACATCAGGGCAATCACGAATACCGCCAACCGGCTGCGGCGAGCAAGGATATGGCTCAGACCGCTCTGATGGCTGGGCAACTTCAAGCCAGGCCCCAATGGGTACGGTGCGGCAGAAACTTCTTGAGGTTGGGATGTTTCTGTTTCAAGGACAGCCAGATTTTCGACAAAGAACAGATACAACAAAATTGCTGCGGCAGGGATGGCGAATGCAATGACAATTTCCGGCAGCGTAGGTGCATACGTTGTTCCCGCAGGTCGCCACATGGTGAACATGCTTAATGACATGCGCTGGCTGGCGATGCCGAAAATCACCAGCAAGGCGCAGGTCAGCAGGCCCTCCCTGCTCTCCCTCGCTCTTGGCAGCGATAGCAGGAGAAGCGGCAAAACCCCGCCGAGCAGAATTTCAGCGCCGAACAACAGGCTTTGCCACGATCCATCCAACCTTGCGGGAAGGACGCCGCGCAGCCATAAGTCGCCCAGGCGTAATGCCAAATACAGCCCCAGGGCGAAGCCAGCGATTCTTTCCAGGCGCCCCAACAAGGCCAAATCGACATTCTTACCGAACCAACGCTCGACCAGGAAACCTTCTACCACCAGAGCCATCAGCCCGGCAGCAATAGCGGAAATAAAGAACAGCACCGGGATCCACGGGCTATACCACAGCGGATGCACCCGATGCGGCATAATCAGAAAGAGCGACCCCAACGAAGACTGGTGCAGCGTGGAAAGCACAATCCCGGCAATGACCAGCGGCAAGGTGGCGCGGTGCAACAGGTGCAGAATTTTCCGCCATATAGCACCGCTGAACCAGCGGTGCTCCAGGATCACCGGCGAAAACTCCAGCCCCAGCACCGAAAAATATAACATCACACACCAGGCAATTTCGAACATGACCGAATGATGCTGCCAGTTAAAGATCGGCATATAGATATGCCACGGCAAACCCAAATCAAAGATCAGGGACACGATGAACGAGCCATAACCCAATAGGGCCATCAGAATCGCTCGTCGTAGGATGGGCCGGTAACCTTCCAGATGAAAGATGTACACCATCGCCGCCAGGGTGAACCCGCCGCCCGCCAGCGCCACGAAGCACAGTTTGAACGCTATCCATAGTCCCCAAGGCGCAGCGTCGTTCAAACCAGTCGTAGTGCCCAACCCCAGGGCAAATCTCAGCCCGGCTGCTGCCACACCGGCAAATACAATCGCCCATAAGATGTCTTTCAACCATGTGCGGTGTTGGGCGTTCATCCCGACGCCTCCGTTTTGTCGGCCTGTTTTAATGCCCGTAATTCCTCCGCCTGCATGCGCCGTCCAATGATCCAGAACAATCCGCCCATCAATCCAGCGGTCGTCAGCGCCAGGCCAGGTACCTTGCTGAGCCAATTCCAGGTCAGAGCGGGCAATGGTTCGTCCCCCGGAGCGTCGTGAAAATACAAAAAGTCCAACGGGAAATCCGAGAGATACATCACCGAGGTGCCCCCTGCCTCAGCCTCTCCATAGACCGTGGGTAAATACCGACCAGCCGATTCACTGATGCGTCGGTGCGCCAGCTCCAACAACTCGTCCCGTTCGCCAAAGGTCAGCGCATGCTCTGGGCACGCCTGCACGCACGCCGGCAATTCCCCAGCCGACAAGCGTTCATAGCACAGGTTACACTTGCGCACCAGCGGAGCATTCGAATCCCATTCGTAGCGCGGAATGCCGTATGGGCAGGCCATCATACAATACCGACAACCCATACATTTCTTTGCATCGTACAGTACAACGCCTTCAGGCGTCCGATGCATCGCCCCCACCGGGCACGCCGAAACACATGCAGGCTCCAGGCAGTGACGGCAAACTTTGCGCACGTATCCGCCCTGAGGAGCTTCGATGATTGCAGACCAGCGCACAGCCGATAGTCCATCGGGCGAATGGGAGTGCCTATGCCTGGACTCATCCAGGTGGTTGGCCTCTACACATGCCTGCACACACTGATTGCATCCGGTGCATCGGGTGACGTCGATCAAGACCCCCACCTGGCGAACTTCGAGGCTCATATGCGCCTCCCCTGAGAGCCATGCAGCGTCCTGACGATCTCAGCGCCGCCCTGCGGGACGAAATGCCAGGCAATTTCTGTTGCCAGCCGGATCAGCGGGTACAGCACACAGTGAGAGATCTTCGAAAAGGGCACTACCACCAACATCAGCATGCCGTTCAGGGTATGAAAGAGCATCACACTGTCATAGGGAACGGGATTCCATGGGCGCCCTGCCAGATAACCCGAAACAAATATGTTCAAGATCAGGATCAGCAAAAGATAGTCCGCCGGACCGGATAAACGCCGTGAGCTGGTCACGTAAAGCCGGTAGAACAACAGAAAACCGCCAGCAAGGATTGCCGCCAGCGTCAGCGCATCCAATACGGGCTTGGAAATCGCCCACCAAGAAAGATTCACCTGGGACTGCAAGATCTCCAAGTGGTTGCGCAGGAACAATCCCGCAAACAGAATCCCTAGATGGAAAACAAAAGAGGCCGTGCTGTAGCCGGCCCGACTGCGATGCAGGCGCGTTAGAGGCGCCAGCCAACTCAGCGTCTGTAGGGTGATTTGTCGGAGGGGCAAACGCCGGTCACCGGCGCGCCGTAAGGCAGCAATGATCTCGAAAACTTGAAGCACCACCAGCCGCAGCAATCCCAGCACCAAAATTGCCAGTACGAAGCGAAAGACAGGTCCTTCAACCAAAGCTAACCAGATTGGCATTGATGACTTTTCTCCTTGTCAGCGAGATTTGCACCTCAAAGCTGGATCGCCCGCAACACCAGATCATGCACGCCAACGATTTGTACCGGCAATTTGTAGAAATCCATCAATTCACGCAGTTGCTTTTTGCAATTTGCGCAGGGGGTAGCAACGATCTGAGCGCCGGTAGCGCGAATTTGTTCGGCTTTGGTCTTTCCAGATACCTTCATCCGGAAGTCGTGCAATTCATCCAAAGACACCAAACCGCCACCGCCGCCGCAACAATAATTTTCCTTCCCGCTCGGTTGCATATCGACAAAATCTTTGACGAAGCTACGTAATAACCTGCGTGGCTGATCGACGATCCAACCCGAGCGAGCGATATTGCACGGATCGTGATACGTAACCCTCTCTGTAATGACCTGTGGATCCAGACATATCTTGCCCTGTTGAACGCCTTGCCAGGTGAGTTCCAGGATGCTGACGACCGGCAACGCGTCAGCGCCAGCAAACGCCGGGATGAACTGTCGCGCAGAGCGAGCCGCATGGCCGCATTCGCCGATCAGGATGCGCTTCACCTGCAAACGCCTGGATTCCTCCACCAGCTTGTGGATGATGCGTTCCAACACCCAATCGTTGTAAAACAGGCCATAATTGATGCCATCGAAATAACGTGAGCCTATCGTCCAGCTTATTCCTGCGGCGTGCAGCACGGCAGCGTTGCCCATCAAAGTATCCGCTTCCATAAGATAGTCGCTTACGGCCGGGAAGAAGATGTATTCGGCTCCTACCTGATCCACCGGGAAAGACACCTGCTTGCCGGTCATCTCCTGAAGCTCATCCTGCAGGAATTCCAGGTTATCCAGCAGGGCCGGAAAAGGAATGGCCGAGGTGTTCCCCGTCTTGCCTTCCAATTGCTCACGCACCGAAACGACCAGCGCTTTGGGCGCAATGCCCGCTTCGCTAAGAACGTAGCGCCCCAGATGTGTCATTAACCCATGATCGATCCCCAATGGGCACTCTAAATGGCATCTGCGGCAGGCGGTGCAACGGTAGAACAACTCTGCCATCTCATTTACTTTCAGCTGGCTTAAGGAACCATCACCGGATAGCCGTGATCGCAATCTCCCCACAGGAGTAAAGTATTCACGATACACATCTAGCAACAAATTCGTGCGATAACATGGCACATCTCGGGGATCGCCGGAAGCCTGGTACACCTGGCAACTCGTCGCACAACGTCCACATTTAGCGCTCGTTCGGGCATACAGATCAATCAGAAAGCGGTAATTGCTGTGGCGCAAAATGGCAGCAAAAGCCGCCAGAAACCTTTCTTGCCAGGAGTGGTAGCCTGCCAACCCATCTCCCCCTACCTCGACATGGTAAAACCCCTTTCCGGGAATCTCAGACTGCTGTCCGGTCGTAAGGAAGGTGTCCATTGTCATTCAGCCGCCTGTGTTTGATATCGCCCCGACCTCCGTAGGGAGGATCAAGACAGCTACTCCGGTCGTGTCCCCGGTATTGTGCCAGCGGTGAAATGCCTCGCCATTGAAACTGAGTTGATCGCCGGCTTCCAGGCAAAATGATTGATCGTCCACTTCAAAAGTGATGCGCCCACACAAGCACAGGACCGATTGGCGCTTGGCGCCCGGCGACTTGCATAGCGAGTCTTTAGCTTTCTTTGAGTACTCGGCAGGAGAGGACCACATCACCGGTTGCAATGCACCAGCAAGACCATCAACAGCGCGTTCAGTAAGCGCCTCCGGCGGCGCCCCCCCTGCGCGACTCAGAACCACATCTGGCGTGCAGACCTCATGGAATAATGAACTGGCCGAGACGCCCAAAGCGCGAGCGATCTTACACAGTGTTGCCACGCTCGGAGCCACCTCGCCGCGCTCGACCAGACTGATCGCATTGGCGGAAAGATCGCAACCTTTGGCAAGTTGGCGGATCGTCAGTTGGTTTGCCCGGCGCAACTGACGGATCTTACTGCCTACATTTTTCCAGGTCTCTACCATGGGTATATATTGACCTCGGCCTTGAGCAAGCAAAAATCCAGGCAACCCGATAATGAGCATACCATTAAAATTTATGTATGTCAAGTATTTTAGTTAATATATCGTTTTTGATGAACAATTTAACCAATAAATTATTTAAATTAAATATACTTCGATGCTATTTGCTCCTCTTTTCACATGGGCTTGGCAGATTGTCTTATCAGCAAAAAACGGTTAGAATTACATCGCAATATCGCTGTACAACAGGGTAAATCTATGACAAAGAACTCTTTGGGAAGTAAGCTGCGCGCAGCGCGAGAAGAACGCGGCCTATCGCA
Source organism: uncultured Anaerolinea sp. (assembly GCA_964503145.1). Classification (GTDB taxonomy): domain Bacteria; phylum Chloroflexota; class Anaerolineae; order Anaerolineales; family UBA4823; genus RBG-16-57-11. The sequence goes on from CAZCYV010000001.1 coordinate 548,549, forward strand.
ACGGCAACTGGCGCAGCTTTCGGGGCTTTCGACCAATGCAATCAGCTTGATCGAGCGAGACGAGAACTCCCCCAGCGTCTCCACACTGCAAAGCCTGGCAACTGCGCTCAACATCAAGATGAGTTACTTTTTCGACGACCACGAGCCGACGGCGATCCTGCACGTCAAGGCTAAAGATCGCCCTGCGATTGTCAGTAAGGGCATTCGCATCGAAGGTTTAGGAGGCGAGCTCCGCCGCCAGGAGATGGACCCTTTCCTGGTGATATTGGAACCGCACTCAGACAGCGGCCTGCGCCAGGTGGTGCACACGGGGCATGAACTGGTGTACTGCCTTTCGGGCGAAGTCGAATACCTGATCGACGGCAAAATCTACCAACTGGAGAGTGGAGATTTCCTGCTCTTCGAAGCGCACCTGCCTCATTTATGGCGCAATACTACCGAAGAAAAGGCGGTCATTCTGTTGGTGCTGCAGGCTTCTGGACTTGCTGGGGAGCCCGTCGAGCGCCATTTTTCTGATTACCCTTCGGTGGTTCATATCGGTAAGTGATGCACTCTCGTTTAATGAGCGCAAGACCGCCCGTGCTCTGCAGGGCGGTCTGTGGTTTCTACGGGCAAATTCGCCTTATTGGGAATCAGGGCGTTGGCGTGACCCCGGCCCCCTGGCTGAACCAGGTGAAGACCCGCGGCGCGCTCACTGCGCCAGCAGGATCCCAGATCGGGTTGCCATCGTTGTCAGTGCCGATCTGGCGCACCGTCAGCACCCACCAGCGGATGACATGGGGAATGCGGTCGTTCGGCAGGAAATCATCCGGCACAATGAACTTGGTGTCGCTCACATAGCTTACCAGTTTGCGCCCCTCGCCTTGGGTGACGTCTTCGATGGTCACAGCATAGGCTTCGTTGCTACGCAAAGCGCCCACGGAGGCCCATTGCAGGGTGATCACATTATCCAGCGCGCTAAATGAAGCCCCATCTGGGGGCAATAACAGGTTGACCGGCGGATAGGGCGGCGGCAACGTTGGCGTCGGGCTCGGCCCCGGCGTAGCGTTCCGCCGACACAAGGGGATGACCAGCACCTGCCCAAAACGAACGACATCATTGACCAGGCCGTTGTACTCCCGGATGGCATCCGCAGGAACGTTATAGTTCAGCGCGATTCCGCTCAGCGTGTCGTTCTCCTGCACGGTGTAATCCAATTTCTGGCAAGCTGCTTCCGTGGCTTCCGCCGGGCTGAGCGTTGAGGTGGGCAACGGAGTAGCGGTCGGTGTGGGCTGAGGGATGAGCAATCTCTGCGCTTCGTATAGCGTGCTGCAGTCGGCAGGCAGGTTGTTCAGCAGGACGATGCTCTGGATGGAGACTTTGAAAGCATATGCGATGCTGCCGCAAGTGTCTCCCAGTTTGACAATGTATTCGAAAGGCGTGGGGCTGGGTTCAGGCGTCCAGGTCATCGTCGGGGTGACCGGCGTTGGGGTCAGCGTAGGTGTATCAGTCGCGGCGGCTGTAGGCGTCAAGGTCGGCGCCGAAGCGGTCGCCGGAGTTCGGTTGAGCGCCAGGTACACCAACATGGCGCCAATCGCCAGGAAGAGCGCCAATAACCCCAAAACTACCGGCAGGCTCAGGGTGATTTCGGGCATCCGGCTCCCCTGCACCGCAGGCTTGGACTTTCCACTGCGAGAGCTGATTTCGCGTCCTGTCCCAGACAGATCCGTGCCGCATACCAGGCAGCGCAGAGCATCTGCGCTCACCCGCGTACCACAGGTGGGACACAACTTGGTAGGTGAAGTATTGGTTTCTGGACTCATACGTCCAAGCATTATACCAGCGATTCAAGCCCATCATAGCCCATCGCGTTCTACGGAACGTCTGATGTGAAATCAAAAAGTACTTGACGAAAACGGGAATGCTCCTCAAGATTAAGGCGTCAACTCAACGCTTGAGGAGAACATTCCCATGCCAAGTGTAGCCATTTCTGACATTTTGACCCTCATTTTCGTTCTGGTCGAGGATTGGTATCACACCCATGGCATCTAACTCTCACACAGAAAAGCAGGCGCTCAACCCATAGTCAGTGATGGGGTTCACGTGTGATTGACGAAAAGACCGGCTTTTGCTAGAATTCGCTTATTTGGGCGAATGGAGGCCAACATGCAGCACAAAGAACTTATCGAACGCGTCAAGGAAGATAAAGTCAAATTTATCTCTCTACAATTCACCGATGTCACCGGGATGGTCAAGAGCGTGGATATCCCCTCGCGGCGCCTGGCAGAGGCGCTCGAAGATGGGGTTTGGTTCGATGGCTCTTCTATCGAAGGGTTTGCCCGCATTCAGGAGAGCGACATGCGCCTGGTCATCGACGCGCAGACCTATGCGGTGCTTCCCTGGACACCACAAGAGGCGCGGCGTGGCCGGGTGTTCTGCGACATTTTCTTGCCCGACGGCTCGCCCTTTCCCGGAGACCCGCGAGGCACGCTGAAGCGCATCCTGGAGCAGATCAAGCAGCGCGGCTGGACGTATAACGTTGGGCCTGAGCCGGAGTTTTTCCTCTTCAAGCGCAATGGGCCGCAGAACATCCACCCAGTCCCGCACGATGTCGGTGGGTATTTCGACTTCTCCGCCAATGACGAGGCGGTGCGGGTGCGCACCGAGTTGATGGAAGCGCTGGGCGGAATGGGCTTAAGCGTCGAGATGGGGCATCACGAAGTTGCCCTGGCGCAGCACGAGATTGACTTCCGCTTCGACGACGCCTTGCGCACTGCGGATAATGTCCTTACTTTGAAATACACCGTCAAAGCCATCGCCGCGCAGCATGATCTGACCGCCTCGTTCATGCCCAAGCCCATCTATGGCATCAACGGCTCGGGCATGCATTGCCACCAGTCGCTGTTCGACTCGCAGGGGAACAACCTGTTCTTCGACCCACATGACGAATATCGTCTGTCGAAGCTGGCGTATGGCTTCATTGCCGGACAGTTGAAGCACGCCCGCGCCCTTTCGGCGGTGGTAGCGCCGACGGTCAACTCGTACAAGCGCCTGGTGCCGGGCTATGAAGCGCCGGTGTACGTCGGCTGGGCGCAGATCAACCGCTCGGCGCTGATCCGCATCCCTCACTATACCAGGGGACGGGATAAATCGATGCGCGCCGAACTGCGCTGCCCGGATCCCTCCGCCAATCCCTATCTTGCCTTCACGGTGATGCTGGCTGCTGCTTTGGATGGCATTGACCGCAACCTCGAATGCCCGGAACCGCTGAATAACGTGAACGTGTATCACTTGACCCCCGAAGAGCGCGCCGCGCGCAACATCGCCGAGTTGCCCGGCTCTCTGGCTGAGGCGATGCGCGAACTGGAGGCCGACACGGTGTTGCAGGCCGCTTTAGGCCCTTCGACTTACGAAGCCTTCCAACGCGCCAAGTGGGCCGAGATCGAGGAATCTCGCACCCACGTCACCGATTGGGAAGTGGAACGCTATCTGGAGCTGGCTTGAGCGAGTGGATGTCGGTGTCTGCGAGCTTTGCAGATAAAAACGGTCGGGTGATCACATGACCCAAGACGAAATCCTGGACGCCCTGGAAGACCAGCGGGAAAAATTCCTGGAGGCGATCGATGGTTTAAACGAGGATCAGTTGACCGAGCCAGGGGTGGTGGGGGAATGGTCGGTGAAGGACATCATGTTTCACCTGACGATGTGGGAAGCCGAGCTGGTCAAGCTGCTCTGGCAGGCTGCCCAAGGGGCTCAACCGACCACGGTGCATTTCGGCAAGACGCCGGTGGACGAATTGAACGCCGCTTGGAGCGCCCTGTCTCGAACTCGCTCGCTCGATCAGGTGATCGATGACTTTGCCGGGGTGCGCAAGCAGACCAGCCGCCGGGTGAGCGCTTTCAAGGACCAGGACTTGAAGGATGCGCAGCGTTTTCCCTGGCTAAAGGGGCATCCATTGTGGGAATGGATCGCAGAGGATAGCTTCAAGCACGAAGCCGAGCACACGGCGCAGATCCTGGCGTGGCGCAAGGCAAAAGGCGTTTGAACTGCGGCGGCGCAGACAGAATCGCCACTTTTGAAGAATAAAAATCAGCGGACGGTCGTGCGCCGTCCGCTGATGCGCTCACATGGTTCGGTTTAGTTCTTGTGGGCGATTTCCTTCACTTTGCCTTCGATCATCTGCGGCGCCTGACCACTATGCACCGGAATGCGCTTGGGTTTGGCTTCCTCGGCTTTGGGCAGGTGCAGGGTGAGCACGCCCGCCTCATAGGTAGCCTCGATCGCATCTGCCTTGACCGTGGAGGGCAGGGAGATGCTGCGGCTGAAGGTGCCATAGCGGCGCTCGCGCAGGTGGTAGCGATGCTCCTCGACGTCTTTCTCTTCCTTGACCTCGCCCTTGATCGTCAGCACATTGTTATTGTAGGTGATCTCCAGATCATCCGGGTTGATCCCTGGCAGAGAGGCCTTGACCAGGAATTCGTCATCGGTCTCCGCCACATCCAGGGCCAGTTCCCAGGTGATCGGCTGCCAGGTGGAAAGCGGCGAGAGCGAAGTCTCGAACCAGCGATCCATCCAGCGATCCATCCAGTTGCGGAAGGTCATCATTTCACGGAACCGATCCCAACGAGTCAGGTTAGACATAGTACCACCTCCTTAACGTGAGTTTCGAACTACTCGAAAGTAACTTCGCTTAACTTGCAATGCAAATCGTATGCAAGAAATATAAGAAACACGTTGGACGAAGGTATGAAATTTGTATGAATTTGGCGAGGAAAAGCTGACCTTGCAATCGCCAGCAGCCTCAGGCCGCGTGGATCAGCGTCCCCAGGGGTTCGCCCGCCAGCGCGCGCAGGATCGTCCCAGGCGTCTCCGCTGAAAAGATGCGCACTTCCAGGCCTGGCATCGCCTGAACCAGCGCCAGGCTCTGCTGAACTTTGCTGTACATCCCGCCGGTCACGTCTGTGGCCGCCGAGCCGCCCAGGGCGGGCATGATTTGCGCCAGGCTTTCAGGTGTGATCTCGGTCGCCAGATGGGTACAATGAGGATAGTCCGTCCAAACGCCCGGCTCCAGCCCGGCGAGCAGGATGCGCCCTGGGCGCAGTTTGCGCGCCAGATCATCGAACAGGTCCTCGGTGGAAAAGATCGTCCCACCTCGCGTCCGGTCGAACACCACATCCCCATACACCACCGGTATCAGACCAACCTGGAGCGCAGCGATCATAGGCGAGATGTCCCAGCTTTCGACGCGGCCATCGCAAGCAATCAGGCTGGCGGAGGGTGGAAAGGCCATCGCCGGCAGGTTTGCCCCGGCGAAAGCATCCAACACGAAGCGATTCAGGGCGGCCGCTTCGCGCCATACCTCGATGAAGCCCTGCCACTCGGTTGGAGTGTGCACCCCTTGGCGAGTGTTGTAACGTTGGGCGGGTACATGCCCAAAGGACCCGGAGCCATGCCCCAGCACCAGCCTCAGCTCTGGAAAACGCCGTCTGGCGGCAGCGATCTCGCCTGCCAGGCGCGCCAGCACATCCAGGCGTGGGGTATGCGGGCGGCTCTTGTCGGTGATCAGCGAACCACCGAGTTTCAGGAACTGGAGTGTGGGGTTGGATTCAGACATGGGATGCAGGTCGGATCGTGGTGACCAGAGTGCGCACAGCGCCGGCGGTCTTCAGAGCCTGGGCGATTTCGGACGCAGCGCCCTCAGCGGTTAGCGCGATCATGTTGCCGCCGCGCCCACCGCCCGAAAGTTTTGCGCCAGCCGCCCCTGCTGCCCGCGCCGCCTGGACGAGCCTTTCCAACTCTGGGGAAGAGACCCCCATCTGGCGCAGCAAAGCGTGATTTTCGTCCATCAACGGCCCCAGAGCGTCCGTCTGACCGCTTTCGATCACCGACCTGGCCGCCTGGGCGATCTGGCCGATCTGGTCAAACAGGGCTTCCAAGCGTTGCGGGTCGGATTGCCAGGCGCGGCGCACATCGCCTACGGCAACCGCAGTAGGGCTGGCGACACCGGTATCCCCGATGACCAGGGTGAACGGCCGCGCCACCCGCAGGGTCTGAATCGCCTGACCGCGCTGGAAGTAAACCGGCGCGGCGTAGGTGACGACCGTGTTGTCGATTCCGGAGGGTGTTCCGTGATGCAGCTTTTCGACTTCGTAGGCCAGCGCGGAGACGCGCTCATCGGGAAGTGGACTGCCCAGGAAAGCGGATAGGGCGCGAAGGATCGCCACCGAGACCGCCGCCCCAGAACCCATGCCCGCGGCGACCGGGATGGTCGAAGTAACACGAATGGCGCAGGCTGGCGGACGAGAGACGCCCAGGGCTTCAAAGGTCAGGTTCACCACGCGGGCCAGGGGGTGCTCGGCGGGCAGGTCTTGCAGACGACTCTCCAGCTCGATGTTCGGCGCCTGGAGATACACTTTGCCTGGGGGTCTGCGCGGCGCAGCAGTGACCACCGCTCGCGCCTGCACCTGTTCGACCGGCGCGGCGATCGCCGGTCGCCCGTAAACGACGGCATGCTCGCCGAACAGGATGATCTTTCCAGGCGCTGTTGCGCTAAAGGCAGGCACGGCGACCTTTCCAGTCTCTGGCTAGGCTGCTAAAAGATATAGAAGATCAGGAGGATGGACAGACCCCATAGCAGCACAGTGATCTGCAAGGGGCGGTCTTTGAAGAGGATCTCCTCCGGTGCGCCGCCGCCTCCTTGCGTTTCGACCAGATACTGGTAACGAAAAATCCCGTACAACACGAAAGGGATCGTCAGCATCATGATATGGTTGTCCGGCAGGTTAGGGGCAGAGAAGGTGTACAGGCTGTAGGCGACGATAGTGGTGGCCGAGACGATGGTGATGTATTGGTCCAGCATGGCCAGAGTATAGCCGCCAAGCACTTTTCGGTGAGCGTTGGCCTGTTCGGCCAGCATGCCAAGCTCGGCGCGCCGCTTGCCAAACCCGATGTATAGAGAAGCAAGGGTCGTGACCACGTACAGCCAGGGCGAAAAGCGCGCCACGTGGATCAGGGTGACGCCAGCGGCCACGCGCAAGACGAACCCCAGGGCAATGGCAAACACATCCAGGATAGCGATATGTTTAATCCATTTAGAATAAGCCAGGTTGAGCAGGAAATAGCCCAGCGCTACTGCCGCGAACGCCGGAGAAAGCCAATACGAAAGCGGCAGGATGATCGCCAGGATCAACACCGAACTGATCAGCGCTACCGGCACAGGCAGGCGGCCAGAGGCAATCGGCCGGTTGCGTTTCTTGGGATGCGAGCGATCGGCTTCGATGTCGGCGATGTCGTTGAGGATGTACACCACGCCAGAGAGCAGGCAGAACACCACAAAGCCGGCCAGGGTGCGCAGCATGGGCGGCAGGTTGTTCAGTCCAAGTTGGCGGTCGAAGACCAGCGGGGCAAAAATGACCCCATTCTTCACCCATTGCAGCGGGCGCATCGCCTGAACCAGGGCAGTCAGCGTTTCGAATATCTTTCGGGGATGCATGGCCCAATGATAGCATAAAAATTTCGCCGCGGGTTGCCGTGATAAAATCTTACCATGCCAAAAAAGCGGCTGGATGCTTTGCTGGTGGAGCGCGGTCTGGTGGAAAGCCGCGCCCAGGCGCAGCGCCTGATCATGGCCGGACAGGTGCGGGTGAATGGCGAGTTGATGCTCAAGCCCGCCTTGGGTGTTTCGGACTCGGCGCAAATTGCGGTCGAATCAGGCCCGCGCTTCGTCTCGCGCGGCGGCGAAAAGCTGGCAGCCGCCCTGGAGGCTTTCAGGCTAAGCCCGACTGGCCGCGTCTGCGCCGACGTTGGCGCGTCCACCGGCGGCTTCACCGATTGCCTGCTGCAGCATGGAGCGGCGCGTGTCTATGCTATCGATGTCGGAAAGGGGATCCTGCACTGGAAGCTGCGTCAGGACTCGCGGGTGGTGGTGATGGAGGAGACCAACGCCCGCTATGTAGAACGGCTGCCTGAAACGATCCAATTTGCCACGGTAGATGCCTCGTTTATCTCATTGAAGGTCTTGCTGCCGGTGATCAGGGGGTGGTTTGAGGCGGGCGGCGAGCAATCGGCCATCCCGCCAGGCGATCTTGTAGCGCTGATCAAGCCCCAATTCGAGGCGGGGCGGACGCAGGCTGCCCGAGGCGAGGGGGTGATCCGCGACCCTGAGGTGCATCGCCATGTGCTGCGCAGCGTGCTCGGCTTCGCCAGCCAGCGTGGCTACCGCATACGGGGATTGATCGCCTCACCGCTGCTGGGCCCCAAGGGCAACCTGGAATTCCTGGCCTGGTTTTCCCTGGCAGAGCTTGGGGGACAATCAACTTCTGAACATGAAATCGAGGCCCTGGTCGGCGATGTCACTTAGCTGACGGAGCCAGGCAAAAGTCAACCAGGATCACGTCTGGCGGGCAGTACAGGCGCAGCGCGGGGTTCGAGGCGCCTGCGCCGGCGGAGACGAACAGGTGGGTCTTGCCAATCACGAAATGACCATGATAAAAACGCCTGCCAAATCGGGATGGCACGAGCACTGGCCCCAGGAAAGGCAACTGAAACTGCCCGGCGTGATAGTGGCCGGAGAAAACTGCATCTGCCCCTGCCTGGCTGAGGCGGTAAACCTGGTCAGCAGAGTGAGACAGCGCCAGGGTCAGATCCCCGCATATTTCGCCTGGCGGCGACCAGCGATCCGGGCTCCAGGGCTCTTCACAACCCAGGATGGTCAGGCCAGAGTTGCCATTCAACGAAACCTCACGGTGGCCATTGCCAATCAACTCGACGCCGGCGTCGCAAACTGCTTGAGACACTTCCGCAGCGCCTGCCCAATGGTCGTGATTGCCCAGAATGGCGTAAGCGCCGTAACGGCTGCGAATGGGCCTCAATAAGTCGGGCAACCAATGCACGAACTCCAGCTCGGTGATGAAATCCCCGGTGATCAAGACCAGGTCCGGTTCAGCCCGGTTGACTTTATCCATCACGTGCAGGTAGTAATCTCGTCCCAGACGGTCATTCACGTGCAGATCGCTGATATGCGCCACGCGCAACCGCCGCTCTGCAGAGCGGCAGCTTTTGGCTCGGTGAGCCTGCTGGCCAGACGAATGCACCGGCACGATGTAATGCAACACGGCCAGATCGGTCGTGGTGATCGGGCGTGCAATCGAGGGCTTGGGGCCTAGCCGGGCCACCGGCGGCGCCCCGATGTGCTGGCGCTGCGTCCATATGCGGTGAATTTCGCCAATGGCCATCGCCAAGAACGCCAGCACGATCACCCATCGCCCCATCCAGCTATCGGTATAACCAAGCCAGGCGAAACCGCCCATCAATATCACCGGCAACGTCATAGAGACCAGAAGTTTGGATACACTCCGGCGTAAGTAGCTCAAGGCGCGGTTGATGACCGTCAGATACAGGCCTGCGCCAACCAGCAGACCGAGGATGGCAAAGAATAAAGATGATAACATGGCACCTCGTTTGAAAAACTCAATATAACACGTTTTCGCAAGCATCAAAGTGAGCAAATGGAGCAGCCTGCATATGCTGGCTGAGAAGTTTCCTGGCCTGAGCGAGGAGTTCAGGCATGATCTGGCCTGTAGGATTGCGTTCTGCCAACTCCGGCGCAGTCAAAGGTTCCCCAAAGGAGATGCGCGGCGTGAGCTGATAATCCCGATGAAAGACCAGTTGCCCGATAATTTGTAGAAATTCGGCCAGCTTGCGTTTTCGCCAGGGTTCCTTTTGAAAGCGCAGCAACGGCGAATTCATGCTGGCTGGAGAAAGAACGCCGCTGACGATTGTGGGGACGACTCTGGCTGCGGGCACCCGTCGCAAGGCCAGTTCCAGGCTGGGAGACCAATCTGCCAGCCTGTCTTCTGCGCCGGGCAAAAACTCCGGATCGGGGTCCACCAACCCGCTGGCAAAGATCAACACCGCCCCACCGCTCTTCAAATGTTGGATCATTTGGCGCAGGGCGAGCATGCGCCCGTACACGCCGCTAACCGTGTAAATAAAATAGCGGTCGAGCGCCGGCAGGCTGCGCAACAGCGGCACATCGCTGACCACCACCTTCAAATCTGGACGCGGCAAATTGGCCAGAATTGCGACCGAGTCATAAGCCCCAGGGTGATTGGAAGCAACCAGGAGCGGCCCATCGGGCGGGATGTTTCCTGCCCCCCTCACCTGGACGCCGCTCACGAAGCGAGGCAGCAGCTGCCGCGCCGCCTCGCTCAGGCCGGATTCGGCGGCGGTTTGATCGACGCTGGCCGCCAATTGGGCAAAATGTCGGGCCGGCAGCCAAAAAATCGGCCAGAGGGTTTTGCGCGCCCAACCATGCGCCTGAAAGCCAAACGCGGCGAATATTTCGTCGATGATCTTTGTGGTCAGGTCTGAAATTCGCACGCCGCAGCATCCTGGTCGCACCCAAAGGAAGATGGTGTTGGGGCACAGCAGCGGTAATTATACCGATATCAGTGCCGATTCGGCCAGTTCGCAGCAGTTTGAGGGCAAATTCCCGCCACGAAACGCCCGGACTTCCTCGATTGGCACGAAACATGCAACATTCTGGACAGGTGTTCTGTTAAGTTGGTGCTATTGTGCAAAGCTTTCTTATTGGTGAGTTGCTGAGAGAAGTTGCAATTTTCTAGAGAATATCATGAACAAACGAATTGCACGCATTCTGTTAATCCTGCTTATTCTTGCAATCGCGGCCCTTGCCTGTGTTGGCGGCGGCGGGGGCGACGGCGCAGGCGCCGGAAATGGTTCGACTTCAGCGCAAACTGGGGCCCAAGACACACAATCGGCCAATGCCACTGCGACTTATGGCGCAGAGCAGTTTCACATCCAGCTAACCGCAGTTGCCCAACCAGGGCCGTAGCCCGACTTCAAGGCAAGACGCCCCAGACCCGCAATACGCCATCCAGGCCTCCGCTAGCCAGCGCGCGGCCATCGGGGTGGAAAGCCAGACAAGTGGCGCCGCCCGGATGCGCCGCCAGGCTCTGCAGCAGATTCCCACTTTGAACTTCCCACAAGCGCACAGTGTCATCGCCACCCGCCGAAGCCAGCAGCGTCCCGGAGGCGTCGAAGACGACCTGCCAGACCAACGAACGATAACTCCCCAGGCGACCAGAATGACCGCGCAAGAACGCCGGCGGGATGTACTCCAACTGCCCGGTGCGGAAGGCCTGATCGCTTCTCCATAGGCGGATCAGGTTGTCGCTTCCGCTGGCTGCCAGAAGCTGACCATCTGGGCTGATCGCCAGGCTGTAGAGGGGCTCGTCCGAGGCAAAGGTACCCACAATCCGCTCCGAACCCACCTGGCGCAGGCGGATACGGTCGCCATTGGTCACGGCCAACTGGCTGCCATCGGGCATAAAGGCAATCGAGGGCACGGCAAAGGTGCCGCCAACCATCAACCCCAGGTTCTCGCCGCTGCTCAGCTCCCAAAAGCGCGCCACAGCGTCGTTGCCCCCAGAGGCCAGGATGCTCCCCAGGGGGCTGCTCGGCGGACTGAAGGCGACGATATTGACCCCTTTGCGATGCGCCTGGATCGACAGGCTGGGCGTGGAAGGGTTGGGTGCCGTCAGCGAAGCCACCGCCCAAACCCTGACATATCCATCCCGGCTGCCAGCCGCCAGCCAAACGCCGTCTGGACTGTAAGCCAGGCTGTGGGTCAATGAACCCACTTCGAACGACCAGACGCGCTGCCAGCTTTGGGCGTCATACACATGCACCCAATCCCCGGCTGAGATGGCCAGGCGGCCTCCGTCTGGAGACCAGGCGACCGACATGACCAATTCCCAGGGGCTAAAGCGGATCTCTGTCACTTGAGAGAGCGCCCCTGCATTCTGTAGGGTTATCGGGGGCAGGGCCGAAAGATCCACCCCGAATCGTTCCTGGGTTGGTTCAGGAGAGGGCGTATTCGCCGCTGTAGGAGCCGCCGGTTCGACCGCTGCGGCAGTCGATTTGGAGTACGCTGTCGTTGGGGTAGGCGGTTTCTCCGATGGGGTGTGCGTCGTTAAGGTAGGAGTAATGAGGGGTTGTTCGGAGGGCTGGGCAGGCATTGTTGCTCTGGCGGCTGGCCCGGTACAGGCTGCGTGCATCCACATCAGCACACAGACGCAAACCCATATCCGTCTGCTCAAGACCGATCCTTATCCCTCAGGGACGGATGCCCCACAGGCGCACCGTGCCATCGTAAGACGCCGAGACCAGAAATTGATGATCGGGCGAGAACAGCAAACGGGTGACCCCGCCTGTGTGCCCATCCAGGGTTCGCAGCAGCTCTCCCGTACCGGCCGACCACAACCGGACCAGGCTGTTCTGGAAGCTTCCGCCTGTGGCAACCAGGCGGCCATCTGGGCTGAAAGCCAGACTTTGGATGACCTCGTCGGTGGAAAAGGAAAGCAGCCTTTCGCCGGTGCGGAAATCCCACAGGTTGACTGCACCATCATAGTGACCGGTCGCCAGGGTGACGCCGTCGGGCGAGAAGGCCATCACATTGACGGCGCCGGTGAACGATGTGGGGATCCTATCCAGCCACACTTCGTCCACCACGTCGAAAACCTTCACCGCGTAACGATCCGGCGAAAGCGCCAGAAAGCGCCCATCGGGGGAAAACGCTACGCTCTGCAGGATGCTCGTCTGCAGGGTGGTCGAGATCGTCCAGGAGAAGGGCAGCCACAGGTCAAGCGTGTTTTGGCTGGCAATGGGACTGGCGTAAGCGGCCGCGAAGTACTCATTATCGGAAGCGAACGCTGTATCGATCAGCCCCCGGCTCGTCCCATACATCACCCCTAAAGGCTTCCAGTCGGGGCCGTGCCACAACTCCAACCCGCTGACGTAGCCTTCTCTTTCTGAGCCGCGCCGTGTGCCGACCACCAACCAGTTCCCTAAAGGGCTGAAGTCCAGGCTCACGATGCCCTCCAGGCTGGGGTATAGCGAGCGCACGACCTGGCGGATGGGCAGGTCGTACAAGTGAATCAGGTTCGCGGTCGATACGGCCAGGAAGCGGCCATCCGGCGTCCAGGCCAGGTCGCTGACCGTCGGCTCGCTCCATTCCGCCAGGGCCGAGACCTGCGCCGCCGCCTCATACGTGATTGGGCGCAGCGGGGGGATCGGCGTTTCGGGCAGGGCGAGCAGCAGCGGCGTGGGGGTCAACGTCGGCGTTGGCGTCGCCGTGGGCGTCGGCGTCGCGGTGGGCGTGGCGCTGGGGAGAGGCGTCGGGGTGACTGTAGCGAGGATAGGCGAAGTGGATGTAGGCAGGTTGACCTGACCAACGCTCGGCTGATTGCCTTTACAGGCCATCAGGCTGGTCAACACAGCGCATATCGCCAATAGCCGGGTCCATCGAGTCCAGTTCATGAGGCTTGACCAGCCTCAATTTTAGCATTAGTTGGGCGAACCCGACATGATCAAGAGGCTTAGAGCTGGAACCAATTCCCGAAACTCCCCCAGGTCAAGTGCGAATCACCGGCGAATTTTGGTTTTATGGTATATTCCAGCCACAGAGAACCAGCCGCATGAGCGAAGAATGCCACCCCACCACACGCCGATTGTTCGCCTGGGAGATTCAGGAAGCCCGGTGCGTCTTCCTGGATCAGATAGACTATGATGCCGTGCGCGTGCACGAATGCACCCCCTGGCCTAATCGGATCAACCGCCTCGGGGCCTGGATCAAGCGCCTGCCGCATCCCACCCAACACAATGCGATTACGTTGGGAAATCATTGTTATTTCCCTGTGCCGCTGCTGAAAGTACCTGTTCCGCCCTTCGATCCGCGTCTGGAGCTATTTTCCTGGCTCATCCACGAATTGACTCACGTGTGGCAGTATCAGAAGCTGGGTTGGCGCTACCTGTTCCTGGCTTTGCAGGCTCAAATTCGGGAGGGCGCTGCGGCCTACCATTTCGGCGGTGAAAGCGGGCTGATCCAGGCGCTCGATCAGGGGCGTCGGTTCAGCGATTTCAACCTCGAACAGCAAGGAGACATCGCCCGCTACTACTACGAGCGCATTGCCCGAGGGCAAAACGTTCACGCCTGGAGCCCCTTCATTGCCCAATTGCAGGGGATCGATTTGCCTTTCGACAGGGCTTAGCTTTGGGGGCATACTGCCCACAAAATTGTTAACATGCAGCCTTGTAGAATCGATTGCCTTGCGGTATGCTTAAATGACAGAGGGAGTGGTTGGGTCCCGGTGGGCTCCCCGGTCTTCAAAACCGGTGACGGGTCGCGTTGCGGGCCGTGGTGGGTTCGACTCCCATCCGCTCCCGCCTTTTCTTTGCCGCACGGCGGTCGAAAAGGCCAGTCGAGCGCAAAGAGGTGGCTCTCCATAGCCAAATCTTGAACGGGTGTCCAGTTAGGTATAGAGAATGCTAGAGACCGAATCGACATACGCGAACATCGATCTTCTGACTTCCTTAGTTGGGCGGGTGTTGAAGATCGAAGACATTACCACCGGCGATCCGCAAAAGGATTTTTTGGTGCGGTATCGCGGCAGGCTGCTGGGCGACTCCGCCGAGGCCTACGAACGCCTGGCGCAATGGCTTCGCCCTCATGAAATCACGCCCTTGTTTCGCATGGCCGGGGATCAACATGCCATTCTGCTGGTGCCCGGCGTAATCCGACCCAAGCCATCCAACAGGAGCGTCAATCTCATCCTATTCATCTTGACCGTGCTCAGCGTGGTCTTCGCGGGGACCTTCCAGGGGTATGTCGGCCCGGAGCCAACGAATATGCGCCAGTTGCTGAGCGGCCTGCTGCTCAGCCTGCCGAACGGTATGGCCTTCGCCGCCAGCCTGCTGGCAATCCTGCTGGCACACGAGTTTGGGCATTACCTGGCCGGGCGCTATCACAAGACTCATGTGACCCTGCCATACTTCATCCCCTTCCCGCTCAGCCCGTTCGGCACCATGGGCGCGTTCATTCAGCTCAAAGAGCCGCCGCGCAACAAGCGCATCTTGCTGGATATCGGCATCGCCGGCCCGATCGCCGGGTTAGTGGTGGCCATCCCGATCCTGCTGCTGGGACTGTCGCTCTCTCGATTGGACACCATCCAGGTCAGCGCTGGACAAAGCCTGACTCTGGAAGGCAATTCGTTGTTGTATCTGCTGGCAAAATATCTGGTCTTTGGTCAGCTCTTGCCTCAACCGAGTAGTTACGGGGATGTTTCGCCGCTGATCTATTGGGTGCGTTACTTTTTTACCAGCCAGCCGATGCCTTTAGGCGGGACAGATGTGATGATCCATCCGGTGGCCTGGGCGGGTTGGGCTGGCTTGCTGGTGACCGCGCTGAACCTGATCCCGGCCGGACAACTGGACGGGGGGCATGTGATGTATGTGCTGCTGGGCAAGCGCGCCCGGGCGTTGTGGCCAGTGATCCTGGGCGCACTGTTCCTGCTCGGATTCGTCTGGTCGGGTTGGTGGTTGTGGGCGCTACTGATCTTCTTCCTGGGTCGACTTTACGCCGAGCCGCTGGATCAGATCACCCGCCTGGATCCGCCGCGCGTCGCAGTGGCCGTCATTGGAATCATCCTGTTTTTCCTGGTCTTTACCCCCGTGCCGCTGGTGCAGGTGATCGCCGGCGTCTGAGCGGATAGCTTTCGAGGATCGTACCACGGAGAGGGCGATGGCCGAAGATGTGATGCTTCAGGAGGCGATCAGCGCCATCCGTCAGGGACAGCGCATTCGAGCGCGCGATCTGCTGACGCGCCTGCTGCGCGCCAATCAGTCCAACCCCGAGTACTGGCTGTGGATGAGCGCCATTGTGGACACCACGCGCGAACAGGTTTACTGCCTGCAATCCGTCTTGCGGCTGGATCCGAACAATCAGGCAGCTAAAGAGGGGTTGGTGCTGCTTGGAGCGCAGGCGCCAGGGGGCATGGTGCATCCGGCGCCGCCCATTCGGCGCAAGTGGGACGTGCCGGTGCAGGAAGTGCACGAGGTGAGCGGGCTGATGGCCGCATGGGCGAACCCGATCGTGCGCATTGTGGTTCTCTCGATCATCTCTTTGCTGGTGGTGGGTTTGATCGGCACAGGCCTGTACTATCAGGGCACGCGCCCTAGAGCCGTGGCGGTGATCCCCACCAAGACACCTGGCCCATCTCCAACTTACACTTACACCCCCACGGCTATCAATGAAACGCCGCTCGCTCCCACGGCAGCGCCAACCTTTAAGGGGCCGCCGCCCCTCTCGGCGCGGCTCGAAGCGCCCTACACCCCCACACCGCTGTATGTGAACACCCCTCATCCGGCCAACGAATCGTACCAGATCGCTATGCGCGCCTGGCAACGAGGCGACCTGGCGGCGGCGCTGGCGAACTTCCAGCAGGCCGCGCGCAGCGACGCCAATGCAGCCGATATCCTGTATAACATGGGCGAAATCTATCGCCAGCAGGGCGAATTCGAGCGCGCTTTGGAGGCCTTCCAGGCGGCCATCGCCGCCAATCCGGAATTCGCCGCGGCCTATTTGGGGCGGGCGCGGGCGCGCCTGGCGTTGGACGCCAAAGCGGATATCCTCCCCGACCTTGATCTTGCCCTGGAGAAAGACCCCAACCATGGGGAAGCTTATCTGGTGTATGCGCAGTATCTGCTGGATCAGGGCGAGACCCAGGCGGCGTTGGAAAAATTGCGCCAGGCAGAGCAACTCATGCCCGGCTCGCCGTTGGTGTATCTGTATCAGGCGCAGATCTATCTAGCCCAGGGGGAGGGCGAGGCGGCGCTCGAGGCGGCGCGCAAAGCCAACGAACTCGATCAGACGCTGCTGGATTCTTATCGCGTCCGGGCGCAGGCCGCAGCAGCCAACGGCGAAGCGCGCGAAGCCCTGGAAGCGGTCGAGGTCTTCCTGACCTACGAGGAGAACGACCCATCGGCCTGGCTGGTCTATGGGCAGGCGCTATACGCCAGTGAGCAATACAGCGAAACCGTCGAAGCGCTCACCCAGGCCATCCAACTGGAGAAGAACCTCCCCCAGGCATATCGCTACCGCGGCCTGGCGCTGATCGAGCTAGAACAGGGGCAAAAGGCGGTCAACGATCTCTTCGTTGCCTTGCAGGCGGACTCGCAGTCCTTCCAGCTCAATCTAGACTTTGGGCGGGCGCTGCTGACGGCCAACCGGTTGGGCGATGCCCTGGGGCAGTTCAACCGCGCCGAGAACCTGGCAGAGAGCGACGCCGAGCAGGCTCAGGTGCATTACTGGCGGGCGCAAACCCTGGAAAAGGTGGGCAATCTGCCCGCAGCGGTGAAGGAGTGGAAGGCGCTGCTGGCCTTGCCAGAGCAGGCTGTGCCACCGGACTGGCGCGAGATGGCGGAGGAGCATATCAAAGCCACCTCCACGCCCCCGCCCCCCACCTCCACACCGACGCGCACGCCGCGTCCACCCACGGCGACGCCGACCGCCACGCGCACACGGCCGCCCAGCCCCACGCCCACGCCGACGCGCACGCCGCGCCCTAGCTCGACGCCGACCGCCACCCGCACTCCGCTTCCCAGCCCTTCACCCACGGCGACGCGCTGAGCCATCTTGCAAGCGTTAGAGAATCGTTTGAATCGAGCAACCTGGCCTTGCCAAGCCCACCAGGCGGGGCTATAATGCAAAGTTGCTAACAGGTAGATTTCGGTCTTTGAGGTGCCCTATGCCCATCTACACTTATCGCTGTACCAGTTGCGGCGTACAATTCGACCAACAGCAAAAATTCAGCGACCCGCCGCTGACGCGCTGCCCGGAGTGCTCTAAGAAGACTCTACAGAAGGTCTTCCAGCCGGTGGGGATCGTGTTCAAGGGCTCAGGATTCTACGCCACCGACCACCGCTCGCCCTCAGGACAGGGTCGCTCCACCAGTAAAGAGAAATCGGGGAGCGGCGAAAGCGGCGCAGAGAAGTCATCGAGCGAAAAAACGTCGTCATCCTCAAATGAGGACTAAATTAGATAACCCGATAACAAAAAACGCCTCTGAATGTGGAGGCGTTTTTGATTCCTTGAGCTCCTCGACCAGGACTCGAACCTGGAACCTAGCGGTTAACAGCCGCCCGCTCTGCCAATTGAGCTATCGAGGAATGCGCCAATTGATTTGGCGACAGGCATTATAAACTCAAGCCTGTCGGGTGTCAAGCCGCGGTCGAAGGAAAAACTTACTAAATTGCAGGTGCTGCAAGAGCGCTTTTGTTTGACGCAGCTTTGGCTTGCAAGTATAATCAATTCATCCACTCATGGTAAAGGGCGTGAGGCCGGCATGGCGCTGAAAGGCAACTTACGCGATTTCACGATTACGCAACTACTCAATCTGATCAACCTGGCTCATAAGACAGGCACTTTGATCGTGGAGCGCCCGAGCGAAAGAGTGATGGTCGCTTTCCGCGAAGGGAAGCTCGCCTACGCCCAGGATGGCCAGGAGGACAACAGCCTGGTCACCATCCTGTTGCGCGCCAACAAGCTCACCCCGGCGCAGCACCGCGCCTTGAAGGAACGCGCCGGCAACATGAGCGACAAGGAGCTGGGCCTGCTGCTGGTCAACGCCAATTACATCAACCAGCAAGACGTTCTGGCCAGCCTGCAGAGCCATTTCATCTCTGTGGTCAACCGCCTGTTCACCTGGGCAGAGGGGCTGTTCCGCTTCGAGACCGATCTGCTCCCCCCCGACGACAAGATCACCGTGCGCGTCAGCCTGGAAAACATCATCATCGAAGGCACGCGGCGGATGAAAGAGCTGGAGCAGCTCAAGGATGAGATCCCCAATCTGGATATGGCGCTCAAGTTCGCCGACCGCCCCGGCGCGAATATCCGCAATTTCAACTTGAGCGTCCAAGAGTGGAGCGTCGTTTCGTACATCAACCCCAAGAATTCGATCAAGCAGATCGCCCGGGCGACGAAGATGTCGGACCTGGAGATCCGCCGCATCGTCTATGGATTGCTGCAAGCGGGACTGGTCGAACTGGTGCGGCCGGAAGGAATGGTCCCGCGGCCGCCCGCTCCGGCCCTGGCGCGCCCGGCCGCGCCGCCGCCCTCGACAGAGGAACAGAAATCATTGATCAATCGCCTGATCAATCGAATCCGCTCGATCTAACTCATTTTTTGATTGAAAGAGTGCACTCTTCTGTTATGAACAAGGAATCCGCCCCATGCAAACGGTAAAAATGGTTGTCACCGGGCCATTCAACGCCGGAAAAACAGAGTTCATCCGCTCGGTCAGCGAGATCGACGTCGTATCGACCGAGCGCAAGATATCATCCGAGTCCGAGCGAGTGAAAGAGACCACCACCGTGGCGATGGACTTCGGGCGAATCACGGTGGACGACGACCTGGTTTTGTATCTATTCGGCACGCCCGGCCAAAAGCGCTTCGACTTCATGTGGGAGATCTTATCCGAGGGCATGTTGGGTTTCGTGGTCATGGTCGATAGCGCCCGGCCGGAGACCTTCCGCGAGGCGCGCAGCATCTTGGAGACTTTCCGCGCCTACGCTCCTACCCCTTATGTGGTGGCTGCCAATAAACAGGATCGCGAAGACGCCTGGGAATTGAGCGACATCCGCATCGCCCTGCGCCTGGATCCCAAAGTGAAATTGCTGCCCTGCGTGGCGCCAGACAAAGAGACCGTCAAGAACGTCCTGCTGGAGCTTCTCTACAGCATCCTGGCCGAAATGGAATCCAAAGGAAACCGGTAAATCAGGCTGAGGCAGCCGACCCAGCCCTTGCGCCAGAGCCGCCGTGTCATCTTTCACCACAGACCAGGGTATCGTTCATTACGAAGTGTATGGGCGCGGCCGCCCCGTGATTCTGTTGCATGGCTGGCTGGGTTCCTGGGGACTATGGCAAGAGACGATGGAGAATCTGGGAACGCAGTATCGCACCTACGCCCTGGACTTCTGGGGGTTCGGCGAGTCGGGGAAGAAGCGCGAATCCTATGCCGTGCAGGATTTTGTCTCCCTGGTGGATCAGTTCATGCAGCACCTGGGCATCGAGCGCGCTCCCCTGGTGGGACACAGCATGGGCGGGACGGTCAGCCTTTCGGTGGCGATTCAATATCCTGAGCGTGTGCGCAAAGTGGTAGTTATCGGCTCGCCCATCGTGGGCAGTTCGCTTTCCCTGCTGCTTAAGCTCTTCGGCCGCCGGCCGGTGGCCTACCTGGTGTACCACAACCTGTGGGGCCTACGCTACGGCTTTCGACTGCTCTCGCCCTTCTACACGCGTGATCCACGCTGGCCACAGATGATGGATCGAGACCTTTCGAGGACGACGCTGGAATCCTTCCTGGTCAGCATCGCTTCGCTGCGCGAGACCGACCTGCGCCCCCAGCTCCCCCAGATTCGAGTGCCGGTGATGGGTATGTATGGCGACAAGGATATCGTCGTTCACCCTGAACAATGGAAGCCTTTGCAGGAAGGCTTGCCGAATTGCCGGATTGAGCGCTTTCCCACGGCGGGGCACTTTCCGATGCTAGACGAGCCCCGACAATTCATGCAGACTTTGCGCGATTTCCTGGATAGCCCAGCCACCTGAGGCAACGGTCACCTGACGCCATGCCAAAGCTTCTCAAGATTATCCTACCCGACGATCGCTTCATCCACCCGTTCAACGAACGGGCGCGCGATCTGCGCATCTTGAACAAGCCTTTGTGGTTGAATCAGCGGGATGTGCTGGCGCCCTATATCAGCCACGAGATGGAATTTCGCTCCTGGAACACTATCCCGGAATCGCGCGAGCCTTGCCTGGTGCATCGAGACAATCTATACTTCGACGCCGCCTATATCCAGGCTTTCCTGGAGGAGGCTTCCAAGCGCAGGAAGCCCTGCCGGGCAGCCTTCTCGGCCGAGGATCCTGCCTTTCGAGAGCATGCCCTGCCGCTCTCTACCTCGTACACCCCCTACGAAGGGCTATACCTGGCGGAGTTGTGGTATTTCCCAGAGGGCATCCGCCGCGACCAGATGGATTGGACCTCCACCGAAGGGATCGAGCCCCTGGTGATCGATCTGAAATCCACGGAAGCCGGTTACTACCATGTGCCGACCTACATGGCCTACGAACAAGGCGACCTGGTTTTTCAGGTGCCACGGCGCAGCCTGATCGCCATCGATAGCTGGGTGCACATCTTCATCGCCGACGTGGTTTTCGGGCTGTTCACCCGTGGAGCAGTCTTCGAAGACCGCCTCGAAAACGAATGGACGTTCAAGCTGAGCATCCTGGCGCGGGCGATGTATGAGGGGAAACAAGTGCTCGAATGTTCCAAGCTGGTGAAGATTGGGCGCAACTGCGTCATCGATCCCAGGGCGATCATCCATGGCCCCACCACCATCGGCAACAACGTGACGATCAACGCCGGGGCGACCATCGAGAACTGCATCATCGGCGACAACGTGAACATCTCGCAAGATTGCCAGTTGATGCTCTCTGTGGTCGGAGATGGGGCGTTTCTGCCGTTCCGCGCCTCGCTGTTCATGACGACGCTGATGGACAACAGCATGGTGGCGCAGAACACCTGCCTGCAGATGTGCGTGGTCGGACGCAACACGTTCATCGGGGCCGGCTCGACCTTTACCGATTTCAATCTACTGCCCACCCCGATTCGCGCCCTGGACGGTAGCGGCAAACTGAGCCTGGCCAACCGCCCGGTGCTGGGCGGATGTGTGGGACATAATTGCCGGCTCGGCTCAGGGATCATTGTCTTCCCCGCCCGCACCATCGAATCGGACGTGGTGCTGTTCGCCTCGCGCGAGCGGCGGGTGATCGAGCGCGACATTCGCTTCGAAGACAGCGATCACCACAAATTGCCCTTCGCCCATCTGCATCCGCGCCTGTACAAACGCCAGGGAGAAGAGAGCGAAGAAACCTGGTAGCACAATTGCGGGGATGCAGCCATATCCACATCCAGCCCGGCCCGCCTACGAGCATCGCAAAACTATACAAGGCGCGAGTTAGATTTTAGGCCTATTTTATTGCGGGGTGCATAGAGATACAATAAACTATGCACTGCGAAAGATTTGATGTGGTATCATGGTGACATGTGATTTTGCGTCAAGGTCGATTGTTTCAATAGAACCTTCGTTTTTGCATTTAAGAAGCATTTCGAGTCTGTTGACGCCGTAACCCTACGCAAGAGATCGGAGAAGCCGCAATGGGAAAAGCCCGCCTACTGATCGTCGAAGACGACACTGACATCTCCAACATGCTGAAGATATTTTTCACCGGCTACCAATACGAGGTAGATGTCGCGCTGCGCGGCGCCGACGCGCTGGAGAAAACCCGCCAGAACCTGCCCCACCTCATCGTGCTCGACATCATGCTGCCCGATATCGATGGGTTCGAGGTCTGTCGCGTCCTGCGGACGAACACCCGCACCAGCCACGTGCCGATCATCTTCCTGACCCAGAAGGATGAGCGCAGCGATAAATTGCAAGGCCTGGAGTTGGGAGCGGACGATTACATCACCAAGCCCTTTGACATCGAGGAACTTAAGCTGCGTGTGCAGCGAGCCATCGCCCGCGCCGAACAGCAAAGCCTGACCGACCCGCGCTCTGGGCTGCCCTCCGGAAGGTTGATCGAGGAACAACTGCGCAAGATCATCCGCCAGGAAGGCTGGAGCCTGCTGGACATACGCATCAAGAACTTCGATGCGTTCAAGGAGGTGTATGGCTTTGTGGCCGGGGATGATGTGCTACGTTTCACCGCCATGCTGCTGGGCGAGGTCGTAGATGAGGTGGGAACGGTCAATGATTTCATCGGCCACGCCGGCGGCGACAACTTCATCATCGTCACCACTGAACAGGCCAGCCCACAGGTGCGTAAACGCCTCAAAGAACGCTTCGCCGAAGAAGTGCTTTCCCATTATAGCTTCATGGATCGGGAACGCGGCTATATTCTGCCAAAAGACTCGCAAGGGAACGAATACAGGGCCGATCTCATGACATTGGCAATTGGCGATGTGTCTCCCTCTCGTTTCGAATTCTCGGATATCCGTGAAATCACCGAACTGGCTGCGGAGGAGAGGCGCAAAGACGGGTAATCGGCGACATGTTCGACCTGAGTCCGGCTGCTCTCGGTTTGCTGCTGATCTTGATGGGGATCGCGTTCACCCTGCTGATCCTGGCGATCACGCGCGTCTTGCCCCGCCTGCAGCCTACGACCAGCACACCTCCCCCTCTGGCCTCGCCCGAGGTAGCGCCACATCACGAAGCCGTATTGCTCATCCAGAGCGGCGGTCGCGTGGTTTACATGAACCAGGCCGCGCGCGAGTGGTTCAATGTCTGGGAAGATGAACCCAACCTGGAAAGCCTGGCGCGCCGCGCCCGCCCCAGTCAGACTTTCTTGATGCTCTGCGCAGGAGAAGGCCAGGCGCGCTTTACTTTGAACGGTCGCTTTGTGGAGGGGACTTCGTATTACGCCCCCGGAGGCATCACCAGCGATGCAAAATTCCCCAATCCCTATGCTGCAGTGTTGGTTTCATTGCGGCGTCCGCAGCTCATCCTGGATGCCAGCTTGAATGAGGGTGACAAAACGCCAGGCGCGACAGAGGCAGCCGAGGAAGTAGGGCATATTGTTGACTTGAGCCCCGCCGAGGTGAACATTCCCGAAACCGCCGGTCAAACATTCGGCATCTTCTTCGAGTTGACCCAGGCGATGGCCTCGAGCCTGGATTTGGAAGCCACCTTGCAGGCTGTGCTGGAAAGCGTCGAGCGGCTGTTGCCTTCCGAATTTCTGGAGATCACTTTATGGGACGCCGAAGCCGGGCATCTGGTACCCTACCGATTGGTGGGCATGACGGGCATCGATCGACGCCTGGAAAAAGCAAGTGAACCCTATCGCCCCGACCAGGGCTATTCTGGCTATCTGATCACCCACCGCAAAGCTCTGCTGGTCAAGGATGTTGGCTCCTTCCGCCAGGCGCGCCCGGCCGTGGATCGCCAACGCTATCCTTTTCAATCCTACATCGGAGTGCCATTGATGCTGGCCGGGGAACTGATCGGCACTCTGGAGCTGGCTTCTCTATCCAAGGACAACTACACCGAGAGCGACTTGCAGGTGCTGCGCTTGCTGGCCAGCCAGGCTGCAGTGGCGATCAACAACGCTTTGCTCTATCAGAAAGAGCTACAGCGTTCGATGGAGATGTCCGGTTTGGCCAGCTTGGCGCAATCCGCCGGCGCAATGCGAGACCCGCAAGAGCTCTACGCCCATCTCATCGAGAACATCTCTCGCCTGCTGGATGTCGAGATTCTGGGATTTCTGATCTACGACGAAAACCGAGGCATCCTTGAAGGGCAGACGCCCTTCATTGGCCTGCCCGACAGCATTCTGGAATGGTGCCAGGCGCCGATCCCGCCCGATAGCCCGGCCGAGTCGCTCTGGAAGGCAGCGCAGCCGATTGTCGCCACGGATGCCCCGACCGATGAGCGCATCCGCGCCTTTGGACTGCACCATCTGGCCCTGGCTGCGGGCATTCGCCACACCGTGTTGATGCCGCTAACCGCCGCCGGGCGCATGTTGGGATATTTGCAGGTCGCCAATAAGCGCGACGGCGCGCCCTTCGATGCTAATGAACTGCGTTTCCTGGCCATTCTCGCCGGACAGGTTGCGCCAATGATCGAGAATCTGACCCTGGTGCAACAGTCTCGCCGCCGCGCTCAGCGGGCAGAAACCTTGCGGCGCATCGCCAGCCTGACCAACTCTGCAGCGACATTGGACGAAATCCTGAAATTTTCTCTGCTGGATCTGGCCCGCCTGTTGCAGGTGGACGCAGCGGCCATCTTGCTGGTCGATGAGAGCCGCGGCGAGATGCGCCTGCATCGGGGATCGATGTTTGGCATTCCTCCAGATGCCAGCAGCCGTATGGAGCGCATCTCGACGGATGAGCCGCAATTCATGTACACCGTGGCCGGCAGCAAGCAGCTATTCAGTTGCCGCGATCTGAGCCAGGCGGCCGATTCACCGCTTCGGCAGGACGATGAGGGGCCGACCGATGAGCAACGCATTGCCGCCCAATATGCTCCCTTTATTGAAAGCCTGCAGATCCGTTCCGTGGTCATTGCGCCCTTGATCGTGCGCGAGCGGGGCATTGGCGAGCTTTTCATCGGCAGTTTTCGGCCGGATTTCTTCAGCCCCGGCGATGTGCAGACGATTTCCACCGCCAGCGGGCAAATTGCCGGAGCAATCGAACGGGCAACGCTCTACTCGCAAACGGACGCCAGCTTGCGGCAACGGGTCGAACAACTGGTGGCGCTCACCCGGGTCAGCCGCGAGTTGAACACCACCGTCAAGCTGGAAGACCTGCTCCAACGGGTCTATAGCGAAGCCTTGCGCGTCACCCGCGCGGATTGCGGCTCGATATTGCTGTTCGATTTAGACGACGACCTGACCGGCGCAGCGCTTCCCCAAAACCTGGAGAGCCAGGAGCCAGCAATTCTCTTCCATTACGGCGACCAAAGTGGGATGACGCTGCACCCCTTGGAACGCCAGGTTCTGCAACAGGCAGAGGCGTTGATCGTGGATGATTTCGACCAGTCTGAATCTGGCTCCACGCCTCTCGTTGCTCAGGACAAACACAGCCAGCCGGTTGAAGCGGAACAAATCATCGCTCCGGCGCATGCGGGGATCCGCTCGGCGCTCGTGGTGCCGATCGCCTATCAGGGGCAAGTCGCCGGCCTGATCCACCTGCACGCCAAATCTCCCCATCACTTTGGCGCTGCCGAGCGCGAGGTGGGAGAAGCGCTGGCGATCCAGGCAGCCATCGCCTTGGGCAACGCCCGCCGCTTCCAGGAACAGAAGAAGCGCAGCGAAGAATTGAACCGCCGCGTGGAGACGCTCTCCAAGATATTCGAGGTGGCGCAAGTGTTGCAGAGCGAGCAGCCCCTGGAGCAATCCCTGGAAGCAATTGCCTACGCCATCCAGGCAGCCACCCCATTCGATCGGGTGCTCATCAGTCTATATGAGCCGGAACACAATCATCTGAAACGCATCACCGGCGCGGGCATCCCTCTGCCCGAGTTGGAAAACCTGCGCGCTCATCCCGCACCCTGGAACAGCCTCCAAGCCCTGCTGGATCCACGCTTCCGCCTGGAACGCACCTACTTCATCCCCGCCGAACATGCCGATTCTGTGCCGGATGACTTACTGACCTACCCGACCCGGCAAACAGACGCAGTATCTGGAAAAGAATTTCCTACCCCAGGCCGTCAATGGCATCCTGACGATCTGTGGATTATGCCACTGTATGGCACCCACGGCGAACCCTTGGGGCTGATCAGCGTGGATGCCCCACGCGACAATCTGCGCCCTGATCGCCTGACCGTCGAAGCGCTGGAGATCTTCGGCATCCAGGCCGCGTTGTTGATCGAGAATCAGATCAAAGTGCAAACGCTGCGCGCCCAGGTGGTCGAGGTTCAAGCGGAACTCTCCCTGGCTCAGAAAGCCGCCCAGAAAGCCCAAAGCCATCTGCCGGTGCTGCTGCACAAAGACCTGGAGCAAACCTTGGCCATTCATGACCTTGGCCAGCGCGCCCGCCGCATCAACGCCGGGCTGGATATCACCGATATCATCACCAAGAAGGCTACGCGCGGCGAAGTGCTCCAGGCTTTAGCGCAAGAGACGCTTGCGCGCATGGATTTCGACGCGGTTTTGATCGCCGAAAGCCTGGAAGGCAGGATGAATTTGACCTATGCGCTGGGCGACATTCCCAGCCAGGTGAATCCGAAGGCGCTGCTCGGCCAACGCAACCCGCTACGCCAGTGCTTGCAAAATGGCGAGATCATGATGGTCTCGAACCTGAGCGAAAACGAAGAATGGCAAAATGCGGCCTTCTTACGCGCCCTGGAGGCGCGCAGTTTCCTGTGCCTGCCGATCTATGACGCCGGGTCTAACGGCGGCGGAAACGGCGCAAACGGGCACGATGGCGGGAAGCAAGGCAAAACCTCACATGCAGAACAGGGCAACGGACGAGGCGAAAAAGCTGCGGCGGCTATGCTGGCCATTGGCCGCAGCCCGATTGCTCCGTTCAACGCTCAAGATGCGCAACTGTTCGACCTGCTTAGCCGTCAGGTCGGAATCGCGTTGCAGAACCTGACCCTGTTGGAACAATCCGAGCAGCGCCTGAAAGAAGTCGATCTGTTGCTGGATTTCAGCCGCCAGCTTGGCAGTCTGGATCCGGCCAGCATCCTGAACACCCTGGTCGAGAGCGCGCTGCGCGTCGTCCCCACGGCGCAGATGGCCATGGTGGCAATATGGGATAGCCAGCAGGGCCTGCTGATCCCGCAGGCATCCTCGGGGTATGCCAACGCACAGGAACTTCTGCAGGTGCAATACCGCCCCGGAGAGGGGTTGGCCGGACAGGTCTTCGTTCAAAAGCAGGCTGCCAATATTGAAGAAGTGGACTTCGCTCGCCACTATAATCTGTCCGCAGAGAATTTGCTACATTTCCGGAATGCCACCGGCGGGCAACTGCCGGTCTCCAGCCTGGCCGTGCCCATCCTGGCCGGCGGTTTGCAGGCCCAATCTGCGCCTTCGAGCGTGTACGATAGCCAGATCAGTCGAGCTCGCGGGCGTCCCCTGGGTGTGTTGGTGCTGGACAATGCACAGATCACCGGAGCTTTTACCGACAACGATTTGGACCTGGTCAGTTCCCTGGCCAACCAGACCGCGCTGACCCTGGAAAATGCCCGCCTGTATCAAGCTTCGCGCCAGCGCTCCAACCAGCTTCAGCAACTCACCCATGTCGCCACCACGATCACGTCCAGCCTGCGGCCCGAAGAATTGATCACCACCTTGCTGGACCAACTCCAGGCCATCTTGCCTTACGACACGGGCACGCTCTGGCTGCGCGAGAGCAACGAGACGATGGTCATCCGGGCAGCCAAAGGTTTCGCCGATAGCGACCAGCGCATCGGCCTCAAGGTGGCCATTGAAGACAGCGAGCTTCTGAAGGAGATGCTGGAAACCGGTCGTCCCCTGTGGGTGGCCGATGTGCGCAAAGACCCGCGCTTCCGCGCCCTGACGATCGGCGAGGTGGACTCCGGCGGAACCAACGCCCCTTCAGAAGCCCTGGAAACCGGCGGCGAAACAAGCCTGGGGTATGAGCATCTGAGCTGGCTGGGCGTGCCGCTGATCGCCTCGGGCCAGGTGATCGGCGTGATCGCGCTGGAAAAAGTCGAAGCAGGCTATTATTCGCCAGACGACATCCAGATTGCCGCCACCTTCGCCGGGCAGGCGGCGGTGGGGCTGGAAAACGCCGAACTTTACCAGGAAAGCCTCCGCCGGGCGATGGAGTTGGATCGTCGCACGCAGACGCTCTCGATCTTGAACCGGCTATCCTACGAACTCTCCGGCTCGCTGGACGCCGCCCACATCCTGGACTATGCCGTTCAGGAGTTTATGCAAGTGATGAAATGCACTTCGACCTCGGCTTTGCTGATCGATCGTAGCAAAGTCGAAAGCTTCACCGTCCCGCCCCCAGATCGCGCTCGTCTAGGGCGGGTGATCTTGCAAGCCGAATACCCGTACTTCGAGGACGACTCGCCATTCTATCCTGGCATCGCCCTGCCGCCAGCCTCGATCTTTGATCGGCTGCAGGAAACCCAAGGGGTCTTCAACACCGAGGATATCGAGCAGGAGCCAGAACTGGCGCCGCTCAGGGATTTCCTGGCGCATCACCAGACGCGCGCTTTACTAATGGTGCCGATCATCAGCGGCGGCGCGTCTTCGGAAGATACAGAACGCCATTTTCGCGGCCTGCTGCTGGCCCACGATCGAGAACAGCGCCGCTTTGCCCCCGAAGAAGTCGAACTGGCGCGCACCATCTGCAACCAGGTGGCCATTGCGCTGCAAAACGCCCAGTTGCTCGAGGAGACGCTCAGCCTGACCGAAGACCTGGAACTCCGCGTTCAGCAGCGCACCAACGAGGTGGCCCGCGAGCGCCAGCGCGCGGAGACCTTGCTGCGGATCATCACCGAGCTCTCCGCCAGCCTCGATCTGGAACAGGTGTTGCAGCGTACGTTGCATGTGCTGGGCGAGTTCGTGGACGCTGTTCAGATCACGATCCTGATCGCCCGGCCTGGCGAGAAGAAACTGCAACGCCTGGCTTCCATCGGCTACGCGCCCGCGCCCGAGGACCATAGTAAAGAGACGCCGCTAGATGTCGATCAGGGCCTGGCAGGTTGGATCATCTCTCAGCGCCAATCGGTATTGATTGGGGACGTGTTGGAAGACGAACGCTGGGTGCCAATCCTGTATCCCAGCGACGACTGGAAGCCAGCATTCCGCCACCGCAGCGCGATGGGCGTGCCGCTGACCAGCGGCGCAGAGGCTTTGGGCTGCCTGCTGCTCTTCCACCCCGAGGTCAACCACTTTTCGATGGATCAGCTCGACCTGGTGCAGGCGGCGGCAAACCAGGTGGCGGTGGCCGTCAACAACGCTGAACTGTATCGCTTGATTCGCGATCAGGCCGAAGACCTGGGCAATATGCTGCGCAACCAGCAGATCGAAACCAGCCGCTCGAAAGCCATCCTGGAAGCGGTAGCCGATGGCGTCCTGGTCACCGATGCCAATCGCATCATCACTCTGTTCAACGAGTCGGCGGAGAAAATCCTCGGCCTGGAGCGCAGCCGTGTCCTGGGCAAATCGATGGAGCATTTCTCCGGCTTATTCGGCCGGGCGACGCGCCGTTGGATGGAGGTCATCGAGACCTGGTCGCGCGACCCAGGCAGCTATCAGGGCGCAGAAATGTTTGCCGAACAGATCACGCTGGAAGACGGGCGGGTGATTTCCGTCCATCTCTCGCCGGTCAGCCTGCGCAACGACTTCCTGGGCACGGTCTCCATTTTCCGAGACATCACCCATCAGGTTGAGGTGGACCGACTTAAGTCGGAGTTTGTTGCCACCGTGAGCCACGAATTGCGCACGCCGATGACCTCGATCAAAGGCTATGTGGAGGTGTTGCTGATGGGCGCGGCCGGCCCGCTCTCGGAGCAACAGACGCGTTTCCTGCAGGTGGTGAGGGCAAACGCCGAACGTCTGGCCGTCTTGGTGAACGACCTGCTGGATATCAGCCAAATCGAGGCCGGAAAGCTGACGCTTGCGTTACAGCCGGTCAACCTCGAAGAGGTCGCCAATCAAGCGATCGCCGAACTCCAGCGGCGCATCGAGGGCAACGAGAAGAGCGTACGCATCGAAAAGGAATTTCAGCCGAACCTGCCGCGTGTCCTGGCCGACCCGGAACGCAGCCGGCGGGTGCTGGATAATTTGCTCGACAACGCTTTCCAATACAACCTCCCCAATGGGCTGATCCTGGTCAGGCTGAAGCAGGTCGGCGACGAAGTGCAGGTGGACGTCAAAGATAGCGGCGTGGGCATTCACCCAGAGGATCAAGAGCGCGTCTTCGAGCGCTTTTTCCGCGGCGAGAGCACATTGACCCTGGGCGTGGCCGGAACGGGCCTGGGCCTTTCGATTGTTCAAAACCTGGTGCACATGCAAAATGGGCGCATCTGGCTGGAAAGCTCCGGTGTGCCCGGTGAAGGCACCACCTTTTCCTTCACCCTGCCGGTATATCTACCCGAGTGATGATTGCGGACTTCGAAAACGCGAAACATCGAGAAAAAGAGAAACAAAGGTTAATCAAAAGGTATGGCGAGAATTCTGATTGCTGAAGACGAACGGGATATTCGTGATTTGATCACCTTTACCCTCCAATTTGCCGGTCACCAGGTGTTTCCCACCTCCAACGGCGAGGAGGCTTACCAAAAAGCGGTCGAGATTGTGCCCGACCTGGTCTTATTGGATGTGCGCATGCCGCGCATGACGGGCTACGAAGCCTGTGAGCAGATCAAAGCCAATACCATCACCCGAGACGTGCCGGTGGTCTTCCTCTCCGCAAAGGGGCAGGAAAGCGAAGTGCGAACGGGTTTCGAGGCCGGCGCGGAGGAATATATCCTCAAGCCCTTCTCGCCGGAGCAATTGGTGGAGCGGGTGCGCGAAATCTTGATCAAAAACAACAAACCGGTGTGACCCTGCGATGCGCCTGTATCGGCGAGGGCCATAAGCGCCATTGATCAATTTTGTCTGAAGGTATGAGCGTCGTTATCCTGCAAGATCAAATTGTCCATTACGAAGTGCTGGGGCGGGGCAAACCGTTGATCTTCCTGCACGGTTGGGTCGGCTCCTGGCGGTATTGGATTCCCACCATGCAGGCGGCGTCGATATCCTTCCGCACCTACGCGCTCGACCTGTGGGGATTCGGCGACACGGCCAAAGTTCCCAATTATTATTCCCTAGAGCAACAAGTCAACCTGGTAGATAAATTCCTGCAGGAAATGGGGATTGGCAAGGTCGCGCTGATCGGCCACGGCCTGGGCGCAATCGTCGCCACGCTGTATGCCTACCGCAACCCCAAATGGGTGGATCGGTTGATGGTGGTCAGCATGCCCAATGGACAACACTCGATCAACCCGCGCCTGTTGACCGCGCCGCCGGCAGAGCTGGCGGAATGGCTGTTGAGCCGCACGGTCGAAAGCGAGGCGGTGCGCATCGAAGCGCCGAAGACCGACCCCAAGGCGATTCACTACTCGCTGGCCAACCTGCAAAACATCGACATCGCCACGCTGCCCCAATACCTGACAACGCCTTGCCTGATGGTGCACGGCCAAAACGATCCGGTGGTCGAAGGTAATGCCGCGGCAGAGCCGAGCGCCGCATTGCCCGAATCGGCGCATCAGATCATCTTCGAGCAGTCGGGGCATTTCCCGATGCTCGACGAAATGAGCAAGTTCAATCGGTTGCTGGCGGACTTCCTGGCGCTCACCTCCGGGCTTAGCCCACGACAGTTGCAACTCAAAGAGGAGTGGAAGCGGCGCGTGCGTTAGCCTGCGCTCAGCTTGACAAACCTGTTTTTTGCGATATACTCCAATCGAACAAGCACCGTCTGCAAACCTGACCTGAAAGGATGCTCATCCTCAGGGTCACGAATTGCACGGGGAGCCTGATCGCTTCAGGCTGAGAGGAGGGCAGTCAGCCCTCGACCCGAGAACCTGATCCGGATAATGCCGGCGGAGGAATGCAAGTCAGGTCGATCCAGCAAGCACGGGCTGTCTCATTCGACCTCATCTCAAAACAGATTTCCTCCTCCGGCGCTACAGATTACGGAGGAGGATTTTTATTTTGAGAGCAGTGATCTTTGCCAACGGTCAGCTTAGCCGGCCGATTGTGCTTCAGCCTGATGATCTGATCATCGCCGCCGATGGTGGAGCCCATCACTGCCTGGGGCTGGGCATCCGGCCACATGTGGTGATCGGCGATCTGGATTCGGTGCGCGAGGACGAACTGGAAGCGCTCAGCGCATCCGGCGCCGAGATCATTACCTACCCGACGCGCAAGGATTCCACCGATTTAGAGCTGGCGCTGCTCGAAGCCCGCAAGCGCGGCGCAGATCGGATCCTCCTTCTGGCTGCTCTGGGGGCGCGCTGGGACCAGAGCCTGGCGAACATCCTCCTGCCCGCTGCGCTCCCCGGACTGAGCATTAGCCTGCTGGACGGGCATCAAGAAATCCATTTCATCCGCCCGGGTATGCCGCTGACCATCTCAGGTCGTCCCGGCGATACCGTGTCGCTGATCCCATTGGGTGGAGACGCGTACGGAATCAGCACCAGCGGCCTGGAATATGCCTTGCATCAGGAGATGCTCCGTTTTGGCAGCACCCGTGGGATCAGCAACGTGTTGCTGGCAGAGAGCGCCAGCGTCAAGCTGACCGCCGGGTTGCTCCTTTGCGCTGTAATACACAATGAGTGGTGAGAGGAACAGAGTATTGCGCTATCACACATCACCAGCCTGGAGCGAGCCGCTCTGGGCTTGTACCGAAGTAAGGAGTAAGTAGAAATGAAAGCCAATCCTAAATATAGACTGCTCTACCTTCTATGTGGGTTGCTGGTCTTTGCGCTGGTCAGCGCCTGTGCGGGTCAGCCTGCGCCGACTGCCAGCCCCACGCCATCCGGGCCGCGCAGCCTGCGGGTGATGACGCACGATAGCTTTGCCGTCTCCGAGGGGGTTTTGGCCCAATTCGAGGCCGAAAACAACGTCAAGGTGCAGTTCTTGAAAAGCGGCGATACTGGCACTGCGTTGAACAAGGCCATCTTATCCAAAGACAACCCGCTGGCGGATGTGTTCTACGGAGTGGATAACACTTTTCTGAGCCGCGCCCTGGACGAGGGGATATGGATCCCCTACGCTTCTCCGTTGCTGGACCAAATCCCCGATTCCTTCGAACTGGATGCCCAAAAACGCGCTCTGCCCGTGGATTACGGCGATGTCTGTCTGAACTACGACCGGGCTTATTTCGCCGAGAAGAACTTGCCGCCGCCCCAATCCCTGGACGACCTGCTGAAGCCAGAATATAAGGGGCTGCTGGTGGTGCAAAACCCGGCCACTTCTTCCCCTGGGCTGGCATTTCTGCTGGCGACGATCGGCGTCAAGGGCGATCCGGGTTATCTGGATTACTGGAAAGGGCTGGTGGAAAACGACGTGCTGGTCGTGAACGATTGGGAGACGGCCTATTACACCGAGTTCAGCGGTTCGTCTGGCAAAGGGCCGCGCCCGATCGTCGTTTCGTATAATTCCAGCCCGGTCTTCGAACTGATCTACGCCGAAACCCCGCTGGATGAACCCCCCACCGCGGCGGTGGTGCAAGATGACACCTGCTTCCGCCAGATCGAATTTGTGGGCATCCTAAAAGGCGGACAGAACCAGGATCTGGCGGAAAAATGGGTGGATTTCATGCTCTCCACCCCGTTCCAGGAGGACCTGCCGCTGCAGATGTTCGTCTTCCCGGTGAACCCGGCAGCGAAACTGGACGATGCATTTGTGAAGCATTTGCAGATCCCGCAGCGCACTGCCTTCGTAAGCCCACAGGAGATCGCCGCCAACCGCGAGAAATGGCTCAAGGAATGGACCGAGACCGTGCTGCGCTGAGTCGCCAAATCCTTGCTTTCCCCGCCCCGTTGCGGAGCGGCCTGCTGTGGCTGGCGCCGTTCAGCTTCCTGGCGCTGTTCTATTTCTACCCGCTGGCGAATATCTTGCTGATCAGCTTCAGCCGCGGCGATGTGGACTTGCCAGCATTCGCCCGACTGGCCGCTCCGTTCATCGAGATACTCAGTTCCCCCTCGCTGCGCGGCGTGCTAGGTTTCACCGTGTGGCAGGCGACTCTCTCCACCTTGCTGACCCTTGCTTTCGGCATGCCAGGAGCATTCTTGCTGGCGCGCTACGAGTTCAGAGGCAAGTCTCTGCTCCTGGCATTGACCGGGGTCTCTTTTGTCCTGCCCACCCTGGTGGTGGCGGCGGCGTTCAACGCCATTTTGGGGCCGCGCGGCTGGGTCAATCTGGCGCTGATGAGCTTCCTCGAATTGAACCAGCCGCCCATCCAGTTCGTCAACAGCTTTGGAGCGATCCTCACCGCCCACGTTTTCTACAACACGACCATCGTGCTGCGCGTGGTGGGGGATTACTGGTCGCACCTCGACCCGCGCATGGTTCAGGCAGCGCAAACCCTGGGCGCCAATCGCTGGAGGACGCTGATCCATGTCACCCTGCCGCTGCTCATGCCCGCCATCGCTGCAGCGGCGTTGCTGATTTTCATCTTCAATTTCACTTCCTTTGGAGTGATTCTGGTTCTGGGCGGGCCGCGCTTCGCTACGCTGGAAGTAGAGATTTACAACCAGACAATAGGGCTGTTCAACCTGCCGCTTGCAGCCGCCCTGGCAGTGGTGCAGCTTATCTTTACATTGGCTTTGACGATCGCCTACACGCGCCTTTCGGCCAGGTTGAGCAGTCCCACGACACTGCGCCCGCGCCGCTTCAGCCAGCGTCGCCTGGTTGGCTGGAGGATCAAAGCCTTCGCCGCCCTTTACCTGAGCGCCTTGCTGGCTTTACTCACCCTGCCGCTGGCAGCGTTGGTGACGCGTTCGTTCCTGAGCATCGAAGCGCCTGGCAGAGGATCGACCTCCTGGAACGCTCGTTTCACCCTCGATTACTATCGTGAGCTTTCGGTCAACCGACGGGAGTCGCTTTTCTACGTCCCGCCGACCACCGCGATCGGCGTCTCGCTGGGCTACGCGGCGACGACGACCGCCCTGGCTTTGATCCTCGGCTTGCCGGCCGCCTGGGCGCTGGCGCGAGACGCTGCATCGCCGCTCAGCCGCTTCTTCGATCCTTTGCTGATGTTGCCGCTTGGCACCTCAGCGGTGACCCTGGGACTGGGGTTCATTGTGGCGTTGGACCAGCCGCCGCTCGATTTGCGCGCCTCGATCATCCTGGTGCCCCTGGCGCACACGCTGGTGGCGTTCCCCTTCGTGGTGCGCAGCCTGACGCCCTCGCTGCGCAGCATCCGCCCGCGCCTGAGTCAGGCCGCCGCGGTGCTGGGGGCATCGCCCCTGCAGGCACTGCGCCACGTCGAATTGCCGCTCATCGGGCGAGCTTTGCTGGTGGCGGCGACTTTTGCTTTCGCCATCTCGCTGGGAGAATTCGGCGCCACCGCGCTGATCGCCAGGCCGGAGTACCCCACCATCCCGGTGATGATTTACCGTTACATCTCGCAGCCCGGGGCGTTGAACTACGGTCAGGCGCTGGCGTTGAGCACGCTGCTGGCGCTGACCACGGCTGTTTCGATGCTGGCCATCGAGCGCTTTCGCATCGCCGAAGTGGGAGAGTTCTGATGTGACGAAGCTCACCGGACTGGCCTTGCGCAACATTGAGAAATCCTTCGCCACGACCCGGGCGCTGTCGGGCGTCTCGTTCGAAGTCCATCAGGGCGAAACCGTGGCGCTGCTGGGGCCAAGCGGATGCGGCAAATCGACCCTGCTTGGGGTGATCGCTGGGCTATACCGACCCGATCGCGGCGATGTGCTCTGGGATGACGTCTCGATCGTGGATGTCCCACCCCATCAGCGCGGCTTTGGCTTGATGTTCCAGGATTTTGCCCTGTTCCCCCATCGGGACGTGTTCGGCAACGTCGCCTTTGGCTTGCAAATGGCAAAATGGGAACCAAGTAAAATCCGGGCGCGAGTACAGGAAGTGTTGGAACTGGTTGGCTTGCCCGGTTTCGAGCGCCGGGATGTCAACACGCTTTCTGGAGGCGAGGCGCAGCGCGTGGCCCTGGCGCGCTCGCTGGCTCCTAACCCGCGCCTGCTCATGCTGGACGAACCACTCGGCTCGCTCGATCGCACGCTGCGCGAGCGGCTGGTATTCGACCTGAACCAGATCCTGCGCAGCAGCCATCAGACTGCGATCTATGTCACCCACGACCAGGAAGAAGCGTTCATCATCGCCGACCGCGTGGTGGTGATGAACGCCGGACGAGTCGAGCAAATCGGGACGCCTCGAGAGATTTACCGCCATCCGGCCTGCGTGTTCGTGGCGCGCTTCCTGGGGATGAACAACCTGATCCCCGGCCAGGTGGAAAGCGGAAAGAACGGAAAAGTGGTGCGCACTTCGATTGGCGAATTTCCAGCGCCACACCTGGCCTCTGGCCCGGCGACCATCCTGCTGCGACCGGATAGCGTTCAGCCCGGCGTAGAATTGCCCTTCCAGCTTTCAGGGACGCTCAGCGAGGCCTCCTTTCGAGGCGGCATCATGCGCGCCAGGTTGAGATTGGATGGCCTGGTGCTGGATTTCGATTTCCCTTCCTATGTTCCGCTGCCGGCAATTGGGGAGAGGCTCACTGTGAGCTTCGACCCGGCGCAGGCGATCCAGATTTTCCCTAGCTAAAACTTAGATATTTGCGATAAAATTACAAATAATTATTGGAAGGAGGTTGCGATGAGTCAAGATTACGCTCACCCCGAATATCTGGTTGACACCGCCTGGGTCGCTGCGCATCTGGACGACCCTAAGGTGCGAATTGTCGAATCGGATGAGGATTATTTACTGTATGACACCGGCCACATCCCTGGCGCGGTCAAAGTGGACTGGTTTACCACGTTGCAGCATCCGCTGCGCCGGGATTTTTTGAGCAAGGAAGAATTCGAAAAACTATGTTCCGAGTTGGGCATCGCCAACGACACTACTGTCGTATTCTATGGCGATAAGAGCAACTGGTTCGCCTGCTATACCTTCTGGCTCTTCCGCTATTACGGTCACGAGAATCTGAAGATCATGGACGGCGGCCGCACCAAATGGCAGCAGGAAGGCCGCCCGCTCAGCCAGGGGACGCCCAGCTACCCCAAGGCCGAGTATCGCGCCAAGGATCCCGATCCAGAGATCCGTGCCTTCCGGGACGAGGTTTTCGAGCAGGTAAACGCCAAAAAGCCGTTGGTGGATGTGCGCTCCCCGCAGGAGTACAGCGGCGAGTTGCTGCACATGCCCAACTATCCACAAGAAGGCGCCACACGCGGTGGGCATATCCCCGGCGCCGTCAACATCCCCTGGTCTAAAGCGACGAACCCCGAAGACAGCACTTTCAAGAGCGCCGAGGAGCTTCGCCAGCTCTATCAAAGCGCCGGCATCACGCCGGACAAGGAGATCATTGCCTATTGCCGCATCGGCGAGCGCAGCTCGCACACCTGGTTTGTGCTGAAGTATTTACTGGGATATCCGAAAGTCAAGAATTACGACGGCTCGTGGACCGAATGGGGCAACCTGGTAAACGCCCCCATCGAGAAGTAGCCAGGACGTTCGATCATCGGTGCGCTGCGCACCTCTAAATGTCCGCAGCGCACCGATTCGTGCGATCACTTAAACGGACAACAACATTGGGATAAGCCGCTGGGTGATTCCCAGGGCATCGGTGATGATATCGCCCAGCCAGAAATACATGATCAGCGCAAAGGCGATACTGCAACAACACAACAAAAGCAAAACGATCACGACGATCAAGAGCACATTGCGGCCCTTCTTCGCCGGCGCGGGGGGCAATTCCTCCGCCGGGGGAAAGCCTGCGCCTGTATCAGAGTAGCTTTGATAGTTTTGATCCATCTTCTCCTCCAAAATTTTGGGTTTGGATTTATCTGCGGCAGTCGTTGCCAGCGCAGGCCCTAGACCATCCTCCGCTCTCGGTTCGCCCTGCGCCAAAGCCACCAAATCACCCAGGCGGTGAACAAGATCACCACCATGGCAATCAGCACCGGGATCACCACCGACAAAATGGACAAGGTCGTCGAAACTACATCCTCGAGAATGCTGACCGGGATATTGCCGATGCCCCCCGTGGTGGCGGTGACCGCTGGCCGCACCGCCGCGGCCTTGACAGTATGCACCCCTCCGGCGACCAGTATGCCCAGGGTCATCGCCAGCACCGGGTGGACCTCGCTCACCG
Source organism: uncultured Anaerolinea sp. (assembly GCA_964503145.1). Classification (GTDB taxonomy): domain Bacteria; phylum Chloroflexota; class Anaerolineae; order Anaerolineales; family UBA4823; genus RBG-16-57-11. Next base: position 586,765 of record CAZCYV010000001.1, read on the forward strand.
CCCCGGAACTGGCGGCGAACACGATCGCCCCGGCTGTGGGGCGCACAAACGTCTGAATGGCATCGTTGATATGGTTGACCGCCGGAACCTTATCAGCGAAGAACTCGATCGCCAGCAACACCACCAACAGCCCGATCACCCAGGGGCTGGTGAGTGTATCCCAGGGCGATTTGAGCTGGATCAGATCGGTGTAGCGCGCCAGCAAAGAAACGACCAGCAAAGGGATATAGGCGTTCAGCCCGGCGCTGGCCGATAGGCCAAAGGCCGAAAAGATCCCCATCAAAGCTTCCATGGCGAAATTCTCCTCATCGCGCTCATCGCCAGCAAATTCGGCGGCCGAATATGAGTAGAGGCGCGGAACTCTTTCTGACTATATCACAATTCTACCCAAAATGGAAACCGTCCCAGGTGCCGGTGAACAAAAAGCGCAACCAATCCAGCGCCGCAATCTGCAATAGCGCCAGGCCAAATCCGGCGATCAACGGAGTCCACAGGTTCTTGGCACTCAATGCTTGATTTTCCAAACGCAGAAGCATCACCCACACCATGGTGTAAACCAGGGTCAGGATCACGAAGACGCCGGTCGCGCTGACCAGAGCCAGAGGATAAAGGACCAGGGCGTTGTTGCTTAGCAAAGCCCAATCCAAGAGCAGCGTCAGGAAGATTAAGATCGCCAGCGAAGGCAAACCGCTCACCGAGGGTTCAGCTTTCCAGTCCTTCCACACGGTCTGATTGAACGCCGGATAGAGCACACCCCCAATGACCAGACCCATGCCGCTGCCGGTCAACAGCCGCAGCCAGTTTTGCGGCTCATACAAACCCCTAAAGCCGGGGAAAAGATGCAAATAGGAGTTCCCACCATCCAGGGCAAAAGCCAGGATGAAGAAGGCATACGCCGCCCAAATCTCGCGAGATGGGAATCCCGCCGCCCGCCGGCGGGTAAAGGCCTGGTAAGTCAGGCTGAGCATTGCCCCCAGATACATCCCGGAGCAGCGCACACACAAGGGCAACTGACGGTCTCCCAGGTGCAAAGAGCGCAAATCGATGCGATGGCACACCGCATATCCGACCGCGTCCGCTTTGCCCAGCAATCCGGCCGGCGTGTTGAAGAGCCAGCCCACCAGCAAGAGCAAGACGCTCAGCAAAGCCAGCCCCCTGCCGGTGGATCGCAATGTTTTTCGCCAGCCGCTCAGATGATCCATGAGAAGTAATTATAGGTGGCCTGATCGTTCTTCGCAAGCAGCAATTGGCAAACTTCTATATCTGCGGTATGATAACGCTCTATAGGCTTGTCCTGCATGGACTTGCCTTTGAAGCGCCCGTCCTACCGGACAGGTCTGCCAAAAAACGCCATGGAGCTAAATTCATGACCAAACGTCTAACTCTGATCCTGGTGTTCCTCTTGCTGCTGACCAGCGCGTGCAGCCTGGGCCGCAGCCGAACACCTGCACCCGCAGCCCTGCCAATGGAAGCTGCGATCCCTACCCCTGAACCGACCTTCACGCTTGCGCCTCCAACGCCGACCAACCCGCCCCCAACCGAAACTGCAACTGTAGCGCCTACCCCGCTGCTTGCGGTGTATGGACCGAATGGCTTTCCATCGGACGTCAGTCCGTTGACCGGATTGACGGTCAGCGATCCGGCTTTGCTGGAGCGCCGGCCGCTGGCGATAAAGGTTCAATTGTTTCCACGCGGCCAGCGGCCACCCTGGGGCATCTCTCAGGCCGATATTGTCTTCGACTACTATCAAAATTTCGGACTGACCCGCCTGCATGCCATTTTCTACAGCCAGGACGCCGAAATTGTCGGCCCTATCCGCTCGGCGCGGCTGCTAGACATTGACCTGGTGAGGATGTACAAGACCGTCTTCGCCTTCGGCAGCGCCGAAGAGCGCACCTATAGCCGACTCTTCGGCAAAGATTTCGCCCCGCGTCTGGTGGTGGAAGGCAACGCCAATTGTCCGCCCATGTGCCGGCAGGATCCAAACGGATACAACTTTTTGGTGACCAACACGGCGGAACTGAGCGCCTATATCTCCCAGAAAGGCGTTGATAACACGCGGCAGAACCTGGACGGGCTGCTTTTCGATCCAACGCCCCCGGCTGGAGGCCAGCCAGGTCAGCTCGTCTATGTGCGTTTCTCGATCAGTTCATACAACAACTGGAGCTATGACACCGCCAGCGGACGCTATCTGCGTTTCCAGGATATCCAGGAAGCGCAGGATCAGGCTAGCGAGGCATTCGAACCCTTGCTGGATCGGGCAAATGGGCAGCAAGTTGCAGCCGATAACGTCGTGATCTTGATCGCCCCGCACCGCTATGCCTTCGGCACCAAGCCCGGCCCCAACGAAGTGATCGAAATTTTGCTCACCGGAAGCGGCCCGGCTTACGCCTTTCGCGATGGGCAGGTCTATAACCTGGTTTGGAATCGCCCAGCCGAGGACTCGCCGATCACCCTGACGCACACCGATGGCTCGCTATACGCCCTCAAACCTGGCAACACCTGGTTCCAGGTGATCGGCAGATCCTCCCAAATCAGCCAGCCAGACGCGCAAATCTGGCGCTTTCAACACCTGATCCCTTGATCTCTGCTGGCGTGAAAGGGGAAGCGGGCGTCGTCGATCTATGACCGACCAAAGACCTGCGGCCGAGTTCACGCGTCGGGGCTGTACGCCTGTTCTGTTGTGCATCCTGCTGGCGCTGATCCTGGCGGGTTGCCGGCCGCCAACCGCCCAGTTCGTCCCATCGCCGACCGCCGATTTGGCGCCAGCCCTCGCGCAAAAGACTCGCCCTCCCACAGCTACTGCGGCCAGGTTCGAACTACGCCCGACCAGCACGCCTCTTCCCCCGCCCACACTGCCGCCCGCAAACCTACTGCGGGGGCCCGGTTATGGGCCGCAGGACTATCCTCCCGACGTCAACCCGCTCACCGGGTTGAAAGTCTCCAACCCCGCCCGATTGGAGCGCCGGCCGATGGTGATCAAGATCACCAACTTCCCGCGCAGCGTGCGCCCACAGTGGGGATTGAACGCCGCTGACCACGTCTATGAGTATTATCTGGAAGACGAGTTGACCCGTTTCATCGGGGTGTTCTATGGCAACGACGCCGAGCGGGTTGGGCCGATTCGCTCGGCGCGGCCCTTCGATGAACACATTGTGCGCGCCTACAAGGGCGTTTTTGCGTTCGCCTACGCCGATGACCGGGTAATCGATTTATGGGAGAAGAGCGACCTGACCCCGTTCCTGGTGATCGAGCGTCCAGGAAATTGCCCACCCATGTGTCGCATCGGGCCGAAGAGCGAGTACAACACGCTGTTCACCAACACCGCCCTGCTCAGCCAGTACATCACTGACAAAGGCATCGACAATGGGCGGCAACAGCTGGAAGGGCTGCACTTCGAGGAGAAATCGCTCCTGGCTGTGGGGGGAGGGGCAGCCAGCAGAGTCGAAATTCGCTTTTCGCCAATGTCGTACCATTATTGGGAATACGATGCGCAGAGCAGACGCTATCTGCGCTGGCAAGACACCGATCGGGCGCCAATCGGCGAAGAATCCTATGCGCCGTTGTACGACAGCCTGGAAAACCGCCAGGTGGCGGCGGACAATCTGGTGATCCTGTACGCGCCGGTGAGCTATTTTTTTATGTCGAACTCGACCGAAATCTACGACATCCAGCTTCAGGGCAGCGGGAAGGGTTATGCCTTGCGTGAAGGGCGCATCTTTGCCATTCAATGGATCCGCAGAAAACCCCAGGATATGATCTCGTTACGCTTTCCCAATGGCGCGCATTACCCGTTGAAGCCAGGGAACATCTGGTTCGAGGTGCTTAGCGCAGAGTCGCTGCACAAGGTGGATAGCCCGACCTGGCGCTTCGAATACGTGCTGCCGCCCAGGCCCACCCCTACGCCGAAAAAATAACCCTAGGAAGATCGCGCACCGAATCGCAGACGAAATCGGGCTGCACACCCCCTTGCAATTCCTTCGGGGCGAATTCACCGGTGCGCACCAGGACGGAGCGCAAGCCAAGGTTTCGAGCACCTAGGATATCCGTGTGCACACGGTCGCCCACGACCAGGACTTTTTCCTTCGGCAGGTCCATCGAGTCGAGCGCCAGGACAAAGTTGTAGGGATTGGGCTTTCCCAAATAGATCGCAGGCGCGCCGGAGGCGCGCTCCAACATGCCCGCCCAGGCGCCCACGTTCAACTCCACATCGCCCATGCTGGTATCCAACAACTCGCCCTGCATGGCGATCAGCTTTGCCCCGTTGAGCAACAACTTGACAGCATGGTTGAGATGCGCAAAATCGAAACGGCTGCGGTTATCTCCTACGACCAGATATTCGGGGTTTTGGTCATCGATGACGAAATCCCTGAATTCGTCCAGGCCATCGCGCTCCAGCATCACCCAACAGGAGCGCGGATTTAAACTCCGCAGGTAAACCGCGGCAGCATACGAAGCTGTGACGACTTCCTCTTCATCAGCCTCGAAGCCGGAGCGCCGAAGCTTCTCGGCGCAAGATCGGCGGCTCTTGAGCGTGCTGTTGGTCAGAAAACGGATCAAAATCCCCCGGCGGCGCAGTTGCGCCAGCGTCTCGATCGCGCCGGGGTACACCTGCCCGCGGAACTCCAGCACGCCATCGATATCGAAGATGACGCCCGCTACATCCGACATACTGTACCTGCTTGAATTACGCCGTCCAGGTGAGCCACTTCTGCGGCGTCAGGGCGAACAAGCCGTCGTATTCCCCGTCTCGCGAGATATCCCAGTTGTACTTGCGCTGGAAGGCCGCAGACAATTCATCTGGATACGGCTTTTCCACAAGTTGTGCGGTGCATTCAGCGATCACCGGCTGGCTGCCGCTTTCCAGGGCGACGCTGGCGCGCGGATTGGCCAGAAGGTTTCTCGCCTTGACCGTGGAAAGGGTGGTAAGAATGTAAATTTTCTGATCATGCCAGACGAACCAGATCGGCACTAGGTGCGGTCGCCCATCGGGACGAGTCGTAGCCAGCCAGATATTCGCTTCGCGTTCCAGGCGTTCAGATCGAGGCATCATGCGCCAACACTCCTTCATCTTCCAACCGATAAATGTAGGAGGACATTTTATCGCATCCTGGCTAAGGTCGGGCGGCTAAATCCCGCAGGATCGCTTGCACCAACCCCGGCCCGGCGTACACCAGGCCGGTATAAATCTGGATCAGGGTGGCGCCTGCATCCAACCGGGCGCGGGCATCTGCAGCATTCATGATGCCGCCCACCCCGATGATTGGCAGCCTGCCGCCGGTGCGCTCGGATATGCGGCGAATCATCCTCAGGCTCAACTCGCCCAGGGGCGCGCCGCTCAACCCGCCCACTTCTGCAGCAAGCGGCGCAGCGACTCCCTCGCGGCTCAGGGTGGTATTGGTGGCGATCACCCCGTCCACACCCGCCGCCGTGATGGCCTCCAGGGCGTCGTCCAACTCGGCCTCGGAAAGATCAGGCGCCAGCTTTACCAACACCGGTAAAGGTCGCCGCAAGCGCATCGATTGCTCCTGGCGCAGGCGCATCAACGGCATCAGCAACGCTTCCAACGCCTGGCGCGCCTGCAAACGCCGCAGCCCCACCGTGTTGGGCGAACTGACGTTGATTGCCAGATAATCCGCCAGCGGCGCAAAGACTTCCATCAAGGCCAGGTAATCTTCCGCGGCGCTCTCCAGGGGAGTATCCTTGTTCTTGCCCAGGTTCACCCCCAGCACCAGCCCCGGCGCGCGGGCCGCGCGCAACCGCCTGGCCACAGTTTCCGCCCCCTGGCCAGGAAAACCCATGCGATTGATCAGGGCGCGCTGCTCCGGAAGGCGAAACAGGCGCGGCCTGGGGTTGCCAAGCTGAGGGCGCGGCGTCACCGTGCCGATTTCGATGTGCCCGAAGCCCAGACAGGCCAGCCCGCGCCAGCCCAAACCGTCTTTATCGTAACCGGCGGCCAGGCCCACAGGGTTGGGAAAGGAAAGCCCAAAAGCCTGCACGGGCAACGCAGGCGCAGCAAAGGCGCGGCGCAAAGCCACTCCCAGGGGCGGCAATGCGCCCGCCAGGCGCATCAGCCCCAGGGTCAGTCCGTGCGCCCGCTCAGGATCGAGCCGAAAGAGCAGCGAGCGAAAGAACGGATAGATCACTCCGAGGCGCTCTCCTCGATGAACCGCCGAGCAGCGGAGATTTGCCCCACCGGGACGCTGCCGTTGCTTTCCCAATAATCCAGAAGCTGACCCAATGTGAACACGCTATGCAGGCGGTAGCCCGCCTGCGCCAGCGCCTGCGCTGCGCCAGACTGACGGTCGATCAACACGATCACATCGCTGACCTGCAGGCCCGCGGCGATCAGCTTATCGATGGCCTCGAATTTACTGCCGCCGGTCGTCGCCAGGTCATCGATGACGGCCACGCGCTCGCCTGGAGCATATACGCCCTCGATCTCGGCTTTAGTGCCATAGGCCTTGACTTCCTTGCGCGGATAGATCATTGGCCAGCCGCCGTACAGGCTGATCGCCGCGCCGATGGGCAGGGCCGCGTAGGGCAAAGCCGCCAGCCGATCGAAACGCAGGCTGCGCAACAGCGGCAGGTAAGCGCGGGCGACCTGCTCCAACAGGCGCGGAAACCCTACCAGCATGCGCAAATCGAGATAGATCGGCGAAAGCAGGCCGGACTTGAGGGTAAACTGGCCGAATTTGACACACCCCGCCTGGAGCAGACCATCCGCCAGCTCGGCCAGCGGCCCCGTCAGCGAGGGCTTGCTGAGCGGAGACCTCGCCGCCTGAACCCGAAGCGCCTGGCGCTGCCAGTTGATGGCGTCCCGCAAATCCAGCGCCGCCTGGCGGGGATTGGCAGACTGGGACAGCGCCCGTGAGATGGGCACCAGCAGACCCATACCATCGGCGCGCAGACCGAGGCGCAGGGCCGCCTCCAGATCGCCTCCCTGCGCGCCTACGCCTGGCGCCAGAATCCAAAGCTCCGGCGCCAGGGAGCGCACCCGCCCCAGCGCTTCGGGGTGCGTCGCCCCGACCACCAGCCCCAGGTTGTCGGCCACATTCCATTTGCGAGCCAGCAACGCCACAGTCTCGTAGACAGTATAGCCGCCAGCCATTTCGAGTTCCAGCGGCAGACGGGCGAGCGGCAAGTCCTGAAGGTCGCTCGAGCCAGGATTGGAGGTCTTGCACAGCAGGAAAACGCCATGTTCTGGGTCTTCCAGAAAGGGCGCCAGAGAATCATGCCCCAGATAGGGACTGAGGGTGACCGCATCCGCGTGAAGTGTATGGAAGGCCGCCCGGGCATAGGCCTGCGCCGTCGAGGCAATGTCGCCGCGCTTGGCATCCAGGATCACCGGCGTTCCGGCAGGCAGGGCGGCGATGATCTCCTCCAGCAGCCGCAGCCCTTCGGCGCCAAAGACTTCGAAGAACGCTGCGTTCGGTTTGTACGCTGCAGCCAGGTCGACGGTGGCCTCAATCAGGCGCATACAAAAGGCGCGCGCCGCTTCCACACTGGGGGAGGGCAACTCGGCCAAGTGCGGATCCAGACCCACGCACAGGAGCGAGTCGCTCTGGCGCACTCGTTCTTCGAGACGGCTGAAAAAGCCCATGACCTTCTCCCCTACGCTTTGCCGAGCACCATCGCCAGCAGCGCCATGCGCACGTACAGGCCGTACTCCATCTGGCGGAAATAGGCGGCGCGGGGGTCCTCATCGACCTCCATGCTGATCTCGCCAACGCGAGGCAGCGGATGCATGATGATCATATGCTCTTTGGCGGCGCGCAGCGTTTCGGGAGTGATCACGAAGGCGCCTTTGACCGCTTCGTATGCCTGCGGGTCTTCGAAGCGCTCCTTTTGGACGCGAGTGACATACAGCACATCCGTCTCGGCGATCACCGGCTCCAGGCGATCATATTCGGCCTGAGGGACGCCCTGCTCTTTCAGCTCCATGATGATTTCCGGCGGCATGCGCAGGATATCCGGCGAAACGTAATTGATGTTCACCCGGAACAGCGCCAGCAGGCGCGCCAGCGAATGAACAGTGCGCCCATATTTCAGGTCGCCCAACATGGTCACTGTCAGCCCGTCCACGCGGTTCAACTCTTCGAGGATCGTGAACAGGTCGAGCAAGGCCTGAGTGGGATGCTCGCCTATCCCGTCGCCAGCGTTAATGATCGGCTTGCGGGCGTATTTGGCCGCCAGGGCCGAAGCGCCGACCTCGGGGTGGCGCAGGACGATCACATCGGCATAGCACTCCAGGGTGCGCACCGTATCCGGCAGGGACTCGCCTTTGGCGACCGAGGAGTAGCGCACTTCGTTGATCGGGATGACGCTGCCGCCCAGGCGCTCCATCGCAGATGTGAATGAAGAAGATGTACGGGTGGAAGGCTCATAAAACAGATTAGCCAGGATTTTGCCTTTTAACAGGTCAAAGGTGCCGATCCGCTGCACCATCTCGCGCATCTCATGGGCAACGCCAAAGATGTAATCTAAGTCCTGGCGGCTGAACTGCTTGACAGAAAGAATGTCTCGCCCGTAGAAGGGCGCGGTGCGGTGATCGCCAAACGGTATGTAGGGATTCTCATTTCGGGGTGGGGGAACTAAAGCGGTCATTCTATTTCTCCTTATCAGAATTTACACCTCGGCCAGATCACAGGCGCTGGCCAGATGAATTTCTCAGATTTCGGCCATACCCGGGCTGCGCCAGGACAACGCCGCGTCCGGCGTTGCGGTCCCAACAGTACGCTTCCTGGCCGCGCAGCACCACGCGCTGCACGCGGCCGCGCACCTTCCAGCCTTCGAAGGGCGTCCAGGCGCAGCGGCTGTGCAGTTCGGAGGCCCGGATCTCCCATTCCGCCCGCAGGTCGATCTCGATCCAGGTTTCGGGCTGTTCGGGAAGGCCAAAGATGCGCCGGGGATTGGTGTGCATCCGCGCCACCAGGTCTTCCAAAGTCAGGCGTCCTTCGGAGACCGCAGTCAATAAGAGCGGCAAGGCGGTCTCCAGGCCGGGAAAGCCGGGGGGCGGGTTGAGACCGTCTTTCTCTTCCAGGGTGTGCGGGGCATGGTCAGTGGCAAAGCAATCGATGACCTCCAGGTTAGCCCACAGGGCGTCCCGGTCGGCGGGGGAGGCCAGGCGCGGACGGACCTCGCTGCGCCCAGATCCCAGCGCGGGGATATCCTCGGCGGTGAGGAACAGATGATGCGGCGCGACCTCGCAGGTGACCGGGATGCCCTTCTCCTTTGCCGAGCGGATAAGCAAGATTTCCTCGCGCAATGAGACATGCGCGATGTGCACCGGGCGGTCGTATAGCGCAGCCAGCAAGATCACCGCGGCCATGCTGCGGCTTTCGGCGTGGGCGACGATGGGCATCTGGCGCGGCCAGCGGGCGAAATGCTCCATCCACAAGGTCATGTCATCCAGCCGCAGCGGGCCAAAGGTCTGATCCAGGTACATTTTCAAGCCAGCAGCGCGCGGAGCAAGCTCCGCCAGCTCAGCGGCGTTATCCGGTCCTGCGCCCAGGTACTGAGCGTAATCGCAACGCGCTTTGCCGGAAGCGGCCCGCTCGACCAGAGCCAGGCTGTCTGCGTCGGTGATTGGGGGTGTGGTGTTCGGCATGGCCAGGACAGCGGTGAAGCCGCCCGCCAACGCAGCCGCTGTGCCGCTATCCCAATTCTCTTTATGTGTTGCGCCAGGCTCGCGCAGGTGTACATGGGGATCGATCAATCCGGGCAGTTTCATCGTTCCTCAGGCATAAAAATAGAGCCATTAGGCTCTATTTTCGGAAGGGTGAGATAAAAAAATCGCCCACATCGGCCGCAGCCGCAGGGCGATATAGTAAGTACATCACAGTTCTTGGGGTAAACATTTCGCCTGATTCTATTGCGAATCTACGTCATGTCAAGGTGGATTGCCACATTTTCAGGCGATTCTTAATCTTTTCTCATAGCTGCCAGCTTTCCAACTGCTCAAACGCATGATAAGCGGTCAAGTCCAGATGCAGCGGGGTGATCGAAGCCCAGCCATTTTGCAGCGCCCCGATGTCGGTACCCTCTTCAGGGACGCCGCTGGGAGCGTCCCCGCCAATCCAGTAGTATGGGCGGCCGCGCGGGTCCTCACGCCGCACCAGCAGGTCATGGTAAACGCGCAGCCCCTGGCGGGTGATGCGCAGGCCGCGAATCTGATCCATAGGAAGATAGGGGACGTTCACATTGAGCAGCACATTCTTGGGGAGGCCGTGCTCGATCACCGCCCGCACTACGCGTCCGGCGATCTGCGCCGCGGGTTCGAAATCCCGGTCGCCAACGTGGTTCTCCGGCAAATCCAGCGAAACGGCGACGCCGGGCAGCCCCCAGATCGCCGCTTCCATCGCTGCGGTCACCGTGCCGGAATAGGTGACATCATGGCCCAAATTGGCATTGGAATTGATCCCCGAAACCACCAGATCGATCTTCTCTGGCAACAGCCCCAGGATCGCCAGGGCGACGCAATCGGACGGTGCGCCGTCCGAAGCCAGCGCCGGCGTGCCATCCGCCAGCCGCACTTCCCTGACGCGCAACGGGCGATGCAGCGTCTTGACATGTCCAGAGGCCGACCAGTTATGATCCGGCGCCAGGACGGTCACTTTACCCAACTGGCGCATCTCTAACGCCAGCGCAAGCAACCCTGGCGCCATGACTCCATCATCGTTGGTAACCAAAATGTGTTTCATCTTGTTCAGTCTGTGTCCTGAGCGAGCATTATAATGATAAAATCGATTTAGAGTCCAAATCCGCCTTTCCCAAAGAAAACTCTAAGGAGGAAAACCATGACCATCATTCGCCGCATTATCGGGGTGCTGCTGATCCTTGCTGCGATCGGAGGGCTGATCTTCAGCATCGTTGCTCTGAGCGCCATCTGGAATGCTCAGACTGCGATGACCACCGGCCTGCAGAATACCCTCGACCTGCTCGGTCAGACGCTCAGCACAACCTCTCAAGGATTGGTGATTACCCGGCAATCCTTGCAGAACTCGGTAGAACTCATTGGCAATCTGCAGGCCACCGTAGAGACCACCGCGGAAGCGATAGGCTCGACGAACCCACTGGTGGACGAAATCGCCCGCCTGATGAAAGACGATTTGCCAACCACCATCCGGGCGGTGCAGACCTCATTGAGAACTGCCCAGCAAAGCGCAGCGGCGATCGACACTGTCTTGGGAGCCTTGAGAGGCATCCCACTGATCGGGTCGAGTATCGGCTATAACCCAGAGGTGCCTCTGGCTGACGCCCTGGGAGACGTGGCAGAGAGCCTGGAAAGTCTTCCGGACTCTTTTCTCGCCATGCAAGACAACCTGAAAAACACCCAAAGCAACTTGCAGACATTCGAGGCCGACCTGACCGTGATGGCCGATTCGGTGGGACAGATCCAGTCCAGCGTGGCGCAATACGACCAGGTCATTGGCGGCTACCAGGCATCGCTCGACCAGGTGCTGGCGCAAATAGAGGCGCTTTCTGCCAACCTTCCCAACATCGTGCGCATGCTATCGATTGGCCTGACCGCCTTCCTGGTGTGGATGGCAATCGCGCAGCTTGGCCTGTTCACCCAGGGCTGGGAACTGCTGACCGAGAGCCGAAAACGCGGCGAGCAGGAAGAGCGAGAGACGAAGAGCGAACAAGACGAATCTGCTGAGATAAAGAGTGAAGTGAAGGCGGCGACGGAAGAGGAAGGCAAATCCTGAGGCCTCTCAGCCGCAAAGGCGCAGCTCTTTCTATCGCAACCAACCAAGTGTGGCATGATTTCGAGAGCACGGCTTTTCGACAGTTGGACAGTTCAGTTTCAGCGCCGCGCCAGAATTTTACCTGACAAATGAACAGGGCAAAATCATCGGCGCCTGGGATGAAGGGGTGGAAGAGGCAAAGTTACAGCACGCCTTCGAGCGGGCATTAAGCGGAACCGGGGAGTGATGCGCGGAACGTCCCATCCCATCACTCCCCGGTTCGGGTATTTTCCACTCGGCTAATTTTCCATCATATTTCGCAAGACGGTGTGCAGAATGCCGCCGTTGCGATAATATTCGACCTCGATCGGCGTATCCAGCCGGGCGATGGCCTTAAATGTCAGCGTGCTGCCATCTTCGCGAAGAGCATGTACGGTGACTTCGCTCTTAGGAGCGATGTCATCGCTCAGGCCCTCAATGGTGAAGACTTCGCGGCCCGTCAGGCCAAGCGTATCCACGTTCTCGCCCGGCTTGAACACCAGCGGGAGCACACCCATGCCGATCAGGTTGGAGCGATGGATACGCTCGAAAGACTCGACCAGCACGGCGCGTATCCCCAACAGCAGGGTGCCTTTGGCGGCCCAGTCGCGGCTGGAGCCGGAGCCATACTCCTTGCCCCCCAGCACGATCAGCGGCACGCCCTCCTCGCGGTACTTCATCGCCGCATCATAGATGCTCATGCGCTCGCCATCCGGCAAGTGCAGAGTCAGGCCGCCCTCGACGCCGGGTAGCATGCGGTTCTTCAGGCGGATATTCGCAAACGTCCCGCGGGTCATCACCCGATCGTTACCACGTCGGGAGCCGTAGGAGTTGAAATCGCGCGGCGCCACCCCGCGTTCGATCAGGTACTTTCCCGCCGGGCTATCGGGAGAGATGGAGCCGGCCGGCGAGATGTGGTCGGTGGTGATCGAATCGCCCAGCACTGCCAGCACTCGCGCCTGGCGAATATCCTGAACAGGCGGAACTTCGCGCGTCAACCCCACGAAGAAAGGCGGCTCCTGGATGTAAGTCGAAGCTTCATCCCAATCATACAGCTCGCTATCGCCGGATTGGATCGCATTCCAGGTCTCGTTGCCCGTAAAGACATCGGCGTATTTCTCGGTGAACATTTCGGGGCGCACGACCTGAGCGATGACCTCTTGAATCTCCTGGTCGGAGGGCCAGATCTCGCGCAGGTAAACCGGCTCACCCTGCGGGTCGAACCCAATCGGTTCATGGATCAGATCCTTGTCCATTGCGCCCGCCAGGGCATAGGCCACCACCAGCGGCGGCGAGGCCAGGTAGTTGGCGCGCACGTATGGGTGCACACGCCCTTCGAAATTACGATTGCCCGAAAGCACCGCTGCGGCCACCAGATCGGTGCTGGTGATCGCCTGAACAACATCCGGCGGCAACGGGCCGGAATTGCCGATGCATGTGGTGCAGCCATAGCCAACCACGTTGAAGCCCAACGCAGCCAGCGGCTCCAGCAGACCGGCCTGCTGCAGGTATTCGGTGACCACTCGCGAGCCAGGCGCCAGGCTGGTCTTGACATAAGGCTTGACCTTCAGGCCGCGCGCCACGGCATTGCGCGCCAGCAGGCCGGCGCCGACAAGCACCGAGGGGTTGGAAGTGTTGGTACAGGAAGTGATCGCCGCGATCACCACCGCTCCGTGCCCCATTTCGACTGTTTTGCCATTCGTCCCCAGCACAGCGCGGCGCGCCAATTGCTCTGCGGTCAGTTCGTAACCGCGCTCCTTCACCGGCGCAGTCAGGGCTAGCTTGAAGCTGCGCGGCACTTCGCTCAGCGGCACGCGATCCTGGGGGCGCTTCGGGCCTGCCAGGCTGGGCTCAACGCTGCTCAGATCGAGCTCCAGGTTATCGGTAAATTCTGGGTCAGGCGTAGAAGCGGTGCGGAAAAGGCCCTGCTCTTTACAGTAACGCTCCACGCGATCGATCAACTCCGCCGGGCGACCGGTCAGGCGCAAATAGCGCAGCGTCTCGTCATCCACCGGGAAGAAGCCGATCGTCGCGCCGTATTCGGGCGCCATATTGGCGATCGTGGCCCGATCAGGCAGCGACATGGAAGCCAGCCCAGGGCCGTAGAACTCGACGAACTTTTCCACCACGCCCTTCTTGCGCAACATCTGGGTCACGGTCAACGTCAAATCGGTGGCGGTCACGCCTTCGCGCAACTCGCCGTACAGCTTGAAACCGATGACCTCTGGCGTCACCAGGTCGATGGGCTGGCCCAGCATGGCGGCCTCGGCCTCGATGCCGCCCACGCCCCACCCCACGACCCCCAGGCCATTGATCATCGTGGTGTGCGAGTCGGTGCCGACCAGCGTATCGGGGAAAGCGATCAGTTCGCCATCTTGCGCTTTGGTCATCACCAACGAGGCCAGATATTCCAGGTTGACCTGGTGAACGATCCCGGTGGCAGGCGGGACGACGCGGAAGTTGGCGAAGGCCTTTTGCCCCCAACGCAGAAATTCATAGCGCTCGCGGTTGCGCTGAAATTCCAGCTCGGCGTTGCGCGAGAGTGCATCAGGGATGGCAAAGAAATCCACCTGCACCGAATGGTCGATCACCAGATCGACCGGCACCAGGGGATTGATCTTCTTGGGATCGCCGCCCAGGCGGGCCATCGCCGAGCGCATCGCCGCCAGGTCCACCACTGCGGGAACGCCGGTGAAATCCTGCATGATCACTCGCGCCGGGGCAAACGGCAGCGAAGGGCGCTCTGCAGCGCGCGGCTGCCAGCCTGCCAGGTTGATCACATCCTGGCGGGTAATTTCTTTTTCATTGCACTGGCGCAACACCGACTCGAGCATGATGCGGATCGAAAATGGGAGCCGATCCAGATGGGTGAGGCCGGCCTTCTCCAGGCTTTCCAATCGAAAGATGAGATAATCGCCATGTGCGGTCTTCAAAACATGACGGGCGTTGAAATAGTCTTGGGTCATAACCACTCCTTGAAAGATTACCTATCTACCACTTGCGCGCGGCGCACGAGAGCATCGGTCATGCGCGCCACGCGTACCATCTCACGGACATCGTGAACGCGCACAATATCTGCGCCACGATCGATGCCAATTGCCACAGCCGCCGCCGTGCCTTCCAGGCGCTGCTCGGGCGGCAGATCGAGGGTATAGCCGATGAACGATTTGCGCGACGGACCCAACAACACCGGATATCCCAGCGCGCGGATCTCACCCAAGCGATTGATCAGTTCCAGGTTTTGCTCCACCGTCTTCCCGAAGCCGATGCCCGGATCGAGGATGATGCGCTCATCGGGAATGCCCGCCGCATGCGCCAGCGCCACGCTCTCCAGCAATTCGCGGCAGACATCCCCCAACAGATCGTCGTATTGCATGCCCACATAGCGCCCACCCAGGCGCTCCCTGACCTCTGCATGCGCCCAGGAGCTGCGGTTGTGCATCAAGATGACCGGCGCCTGATGGCCGGCGACCACCGCAGCCAGTTGCGGATCGGCGCGCAGCCCCCATACGTCGTTCACCATCGCGGCGCCAGCTTGCAAGGCCGCTTCCGCCACCTGGGCGCGGTAGGTATCCACGGAAATCAAGACGTCGAATTCGGCTGCCAAAGCGCGGATTACCGGCAAAACGCGCTCCATCTCCTGCTCGGCGTCCACCGGCTGGGAGCCGGGGCGGGTGCTCTCGCCGCCGACATCCAGGATATCTGCCCCGGCATCCACGAAGCTCCGCGCCTGCTCCAGCGCAGCCTGCAACGGCGCGCTTCCTCTGGCCAGTATCCCATCGCCGGAGAAGCTATCCGGTGTGATGTTCAGCACGCCCATCACATACGTGCGGGAACCCCACACCAGCGTGCGATCGCCGATCGTCAAGCTGGCAGATTTCATCGTCATGGCATCGAAAACGCTTTCAGGACACCAGGGTGAGCGGACGGCTCAACCAGGCCTCGGCCTCAACCGGGTCGGTGAAGATGCCCATCTCCACGCCGTAACCGCCGGAGAGCGCGTCGATCTCTAACAGCGCCTGGCGGACCGCCTCGGTGGACACGACCACTGCCAGGCGGATATTGCGCACCGCAGGGTCGCTGTTGACTTCCGCGGCGTAGCGGATGGCCTCCTCGGAGAGGTCTTCGATCTGGCGCAGATCATACAGGTTGGTGGTCAGATGATCCGAGTCTTCCAGATGCGCCATGGCGAACTCGCGCCAGTGCGCCAGGGTAGCGCGATTGACGTTCGCAAAGACGATGTGCATGCCGCCATCCGGGCGGCGCGTGGCAGTGAAGCCCACATCTGGAGCGGGCGTGTATTTCAGGGGTTTGAGAGGTATTTGCGACATGGGCGCTCTCCTGATATCGTCATTAGAGTTCATGCGGGTGGATCTAACGAACAGATTCTACCCTACTTGGCGGTTTTAGTGAAACTTTACCGGGATCGTATGCTATCACGCGGGCGCAAAAAGCCGAATTCCCGCCCGATCGGCGCGCGCCAGTATTTCACCGATCGACAGGAGTGAGCCGGGTGGGCGCAGATCGGGCGCCAGGTCTGCCAGCGGCACCAGCACGAAAGCCCGCTCGGCCAGGCGAGGGTGCGGGATGGTCAGAGTTGGCGTTTCGAGTTGTAGATCATCGTAGAGCAAAATATCCAGATCGATTAGGCGCGGCCCATACCGCTCCCCCGGCTGGCGGCCCAGCTTCGCTTCGAGTTGTTTCAGCCAGCGCAGCAGATCCAGCGGCGCCAGGTCAGTCTGGGCCAGGATCACCTGGTTCAGGAAGGCGGGCTGATCCAGATAACCCCAAGGAGGCGTCTCATACACCGGCGAGGCGGCGAGCAGACGCAACGTCGGCGGCAGCGCCTGGATCGCCGCGCGCAAATTACCCAGGCGGTCGCCCAGGTTGGCGCCCAGAGCCAGATAAACCAGGTGGCTCATAGGCGCTCAAGCACCGTGGCGGTGGCCTGCCCATGACCGATGCACATCGTCTGCAAGCCGTAGCGTTTCCCGAGGCGCTCCAGCTCGTGCACCAGCTTGGTCATCAGCACAGCGCCGGTGGCGCCCAGCGGATGCCCCAGGGCGATCGCCCCGCCGTTTGGGTTGACGCGGGAGAAATCGTCAACGCCCAACTCTTTTGCCCAGGCCAGGACGACCGAAGCAAAAGCCTCATTGATCTCGATCACATCGATCTCATCCAGGCTCAGGCCGGCGCGCCGCAGCACCAGGCGGGTGGCCGGGATCGGGCCGTCGAGCATCAGCACCGGGTCGGAGCCTACTACGCTCCGGGAGACCACTCGCGCCATGGGACTCAAGTTGTAGCGTCCGATAGCTTCAGGAGAAGCCAGCAGCAGCGCTGCCGCGCCATCGCTGATCTGGCTGGAATTTCCGGCAGTGATCACGCCATCGGCCGTGAAAGCCGGTTTCAACTGGCGCATCTTCTCACGGTCGGGCGGCATACGCACTCCCTCGTCGACGGCGACCACGCGGCCATCGGGGCGCGTGATGGGCAGGATCTGACGTTCGAAATGGCCTTTCTGGATGGCCTGCATGGCGCGGAAATGGCTCTGATAAGCGAAATCATCCAACTCATCCCGGCCCAGGCTCCATTTTTGAGCCATCAACTCGGCGCTGATGCCTTGATGCAACAGGTCATAAGGAAAGTTTGCCGGCCACTCCCTGGGGTAATCTGCGCCGATGGGCTGATGAGACATCATCTCCGTCCCGCCGGCGATCACCAGATCCATATCCCCGGCGAGAATCGCCTGGGCGGCGAAGTGGACCGCCTGCTGACTCGAACCGCACATGCGGTTTAACGTCACCGCCGGAACTTTCGGCGGGAAACCCGCCATCAGCACTCCCAGCCGCGCCAGATTTGCGCCCTGATCCCCCACCGGGGTCACACAACCCCAGATCACGTCATCAATCCATCCCGGATCTACCCCGGCGCGACGAATCACTTCTTGCAGCACCAGGGAAGTAATCTCAACCGGCGCCAGCGGCTGCAAAGCGCCCTGCGGCTTCCCCTGTCCTACCGGGGTGCGCACAGCAGTCACAATGAAAGCCTCGCTCATCTCTCTCGCCTTTCTGTCCGGCAAGCCGCTGCCGAACTTCCGACCCAAAGTAACATCAATTATAATCACTTCAACACCAACTTCCAGCAACCCATGACAAAGGTGGAGCTATGGCACAGGCAACTTTTCACTTTCCTCGCGGCTTTCTCTGGGGCTGCGCCACGTCTTCTCATCAGGTGGAGGGCAATAACATCAATAACAACTGGTGGGCCTGGGAACAGCAGCCAGGTCGCATCCTGCAGGGCCATAAATCCGGACTGGCCTGCGATTGGTGGGCCGGGCGCTGGCGAGAGGATTTCGATCGCGCCGCCGAAGGACGCCAAAACGCGCATCGCTTCTCTGTGGAATGGAGCCGCGTCCGGCCCGTGCCAGATAAGTGGGACGAAGATGCCATCGACCGCTACCGAGAGATGGCGCGCGGCCTGGTCGAGCGAGATATGACCCCCTTGGTCACATTGCATCATTTCAGCGACCCGCTGTGGCTGCAAGAAAAGGGCGGCTGGGAGGACGAATCGGTGGTCGATGAATTCGTCCGCTTCACGCGCAAGGTGGTCGAGGCGCTGCGCGAATATGTCACCTATTGGGTGACGATCAACGAACCGAACCTGCTGGCGGCGTTTGGCTACCAATTGGGCATCTGGCCGCCAGGAAAGACGGATTTCAGGGCTTCTCTGCGGGTGCTCACGAACCTGGCGCGCGCCCACGCAGCGGCTTATCATGCGATTCATGAAATCCAAAAAGAAGCCAGGGTGGGGATCGCCTTGCATGTGCACCCGCTGCTGCCGGCCAACCCGGCCTCGCCGCTGGACCGCTGGGCGGCAGGGATGCAATCCTCGATGCTCAACGAATTCTTCCCGCGCGCTTTTCAAAGCGGCGTGCTGCGCTTTCCGGGCTGGTCTCGCCGCCTGCCGGAGGTCAAAGGCACACAGGATTATCTGGGCATCAACTACTACACGCAGGAACTGGTCTCTTTCAGCCTGGCCAGGGCCAACGAGCTTTTCGGCAAGCGCTTCTACCCCGCAGATGCCGAAGTCAGTGAAAACAGCTGGATTGCCAACCTACCCAATGGCCTGTTCGATTCGATCAAATGGGGCTTGAAGTTCAGCGTACCGATCATCATCACCGAAAACGGCGTGGAAGACTCCAAAGACCTGCTGCGCCCGCGCTATCTGATCCAACACCTGCACCAGGTCTGGCGAGCGGTTAATTTTAACTATCCGGTCAAGGGCTATTTCCACTGGTCGCTGGTGGACAACTTCGAGTGGGAGCGGGGCTGGACGCAGCGCTTCGGCCTGTGGGAGCTGGACGTGGAGACGCAGGCACGGCGCAAGCGCCCCAGCGCCGACCTGTACGCTGAGATCTGCCAGGAGAACGGCATCTCATCCGAGATGGTCGCCCGCTATGCGCCCGAAATTTTCGAAAAGTTGTTTCCCAACTGATTTTCAGCCGGCCGCCTGGAACGCAACTCGAAATCGTAGTATAATGCAGACCGCCCGCGGAATGAAAGCCGCGTGACGTTTTTTGTGGAGAGGTCGCGTAGTCTGGCCTAGCGCGCACGCCTGGAGAGCGTGTTTCCCGCAAGGGAACGAGGGTTCAAATCCCTCCCTCTCCGCCAGGTCAATTGGCGACGGTCATTCACTTCTCCCCTTGCATTGGGGAGTTGTAATGACCGTCCCTTTTTCATTGGTCGAGACAATCACCCTGCCAACGGATGGTTTCTCGCCCGGGGAGGGGGTACCCTATGGGATCAGCACCTTCCCCACCGATGGGAAGATCCTCGCCCGAGCCGTCTGGTAAGCCATGTCACCCGATTCATTCTGTTGCCCGTAAACCAAATCCAGGAGTTTGGAACCACCAGGCCGACCCAACACGAGCGGCAAAACCAGCGTATCCGGTCGGACATCCGGCCGCATGACGACCCGCGCCTCGATTTCAGCGCTGGCCGAGGCCAGGCGCACCGTGTCCCGGGGGCGCAGACCCAATCGCCGGGCGGCTGCGGGATGGATGCCCACATGATAGGGCACAGCGGATTGCGCAGGCAAAGCGGCTCCGCCTGGAGCAGGCCGGGCGAGGAGCAAATAGAACTCGGCGCCGGAGGGGTCGAGCGCCAGAGGCGCTGGCGCGCTTCGGAACAGGCGCTGCGCCGAAGGCAGGCTAACCGGCGGCAGCAGGTCCGATTGCGCGCGCCACCACCCGCCCTGCGCCAGCCACTGCCCCCAGGGATCGACGACCTCCGCCGCCCAGGGAAGACGCTCCACAGCCTGACGGATAAACTCCTGCTCTGTGCGGTAAGGCAGGCGGGCCGCCAGCGCCCCACCGATGCGCTGGACGGCCTCCAAAAGCAGGTCGGCGGTCGAGCGAGTGGCGCAGCGCGGCGGCAGCGTCGGCTGGATCGCCGAGACCAGCGGCCGGTCAGCGGCGGGAGCGACCCTCTGGTAGCCCCATCCTTCCAGCGGCAGGTGATCGGGCAACAGCGCGTCGGCGCAGGCCGACATTTCACCGACCAGTGAATTGAAGGCGATCACCTGCTGCACCTTTTCCAGGGCGCGCGCCGCGCCTAGCCCCGGCGGCAGATCGGCGATCAGGTCCACCCCATGCACGAAAAGCGCCTTTACCTGGCCGCACTGCATGCGTTCGATCAACGCCTGCACCTCCGCCAGCGTGGCGGTGCGCCCGTTCAGCTCTGGGTGAAGGGGAGCTTCCGGGCCCAGGTACATCCCGCCAACGCGTCCCAAACTCCCTGCCCTGGCGTTGAGCGCCAGCACGGCCTGCGCCGCCGCCAGGCCATCGGATTGCCCCAAACAACCCGCGCCTGGGACGGCAACCGAGCGAGGCGCAGCAATAAAACGGCGCGCCAGGTCAATCATGGCCTCCAACGACACTTCGCTGGCCTGGCTGGCTTCGAGCGCCTCGGTTGGCGGGGGCTGATCGGCTGGCGCACCGATCAATAGATGGGCAATCAACTGACCCAGCCCCTGCGCCAGCCGCGCCTCGCTACCAGGGCGGATGCGCACCCATTCGTCGCCAGCCTGCGCCAGAGCGCCAGAAGGGGGAAACGCGGCAAAATGCACCCAGCGCTGACCGGACGGGCGATTGGAAGGCCATCCAGGACGCGCCACCCAGGGCTCCTGCCCATCGGCGCCGAAGGCATACACCAGGTCGCTGCGCGCCAGATCGAAAAAGGGCAGGCGCGGCAGGCCAAAGAGCCTGCGGACCGCGTCTTGCAGGGTGACCCGCCCGTCCAGCAGGGCCGAAGAGCTGTAGCGCAATACCCACGCCCCGCCCAACGCGCCAGCCAGTTGACCCACCAGATCGCTGAGATGATCGGGGAAATCACCCAGGACAAAGGCAATCTCATGCGGCGGATAGGCGACCAGCGCCTGACCGACCAGAGCCGAAGCCGCCTGCCAACTGATCGGTTTGAAGGCCGTCCCTCGCCCGGCGGAGCGCCCCAGCGGGCCTCGCAGGCGCTCTGGCGCTTCCAGGCGGCGCAGGGCTGCCTCAAAGCCATCGCACGCCCCCTGGCAAGCCAGGGGATGGACGGGATTGCCCTGCACATCCAGCACGCGCCCTCCCGCCACATGTACCTGCACCGCGCATGAGTCAGAGCACTCATTGCACAGGGTGGCTACCACCCGCTGGTCGGCAGAAAAAGGGAATGCGCCGCGGCGCGGCTGGCGTAGCCCGGCCCACGCCGCCCCCGTGGCCGCGACGCACATCCCGCTCAGCTTGAGAAAGTCCCGCCGGGTAACCAAGAGGCCTCAGGCTCCCCTTCTGCAGCGTCGTCCCTCAAGCTGCGGTCGCCATCGAGCGCAGTAAAATCCCGACCATAAACAGAAAGCCCACCCCGTACACCAGCATGACGCGGCGGGTTTCGTCGCCGCGGGTGTACATGAACAGGGCCGGCACCACCAACACCGCCACCACTCCGTAAAGGATGTGCATGAACTGCCCATTCAATTGGCCGATGCCGCTAAAAAACAGGAAGGCCCCCAGAGCGCCCTGAACCAGGTACAGCCCTTCCGCGATCACCAGGGCGGCCCAATAGCTACCATCCACGCCCTGATGGCGAAAATATCGCCAAAGCCCCCAAACCGCCATTGCAATCGTGTAATACAGGGCGGTGTTCGCCAGGCCGCCATGAATTTGGATCAGCATAGACGCACTCTCCCAAGCACAGGATTTGCCAAGATTATACTCTGGATGACCGCAAGATTATATTCTGAAGATGAGCGCAAGAGATTATATTCTGAAGATGAGCGCAAATAATCAGATCAGGTGATGGTCGAATCACCCGATAAGTTCTCCATAATGACCATTTTTGTCTTGTTGCCGCGACATGTGTATGCTATAATCCCGCCGAATACCCTATGGAATAATTTTCCCATTTGATACTTATTTGGAGGAGATTGCATGGCTAAAGATACGTCGCCATCCCAGGTTGAGAAAAAGCCGATCAATCGACGCGAATTTCTGAACTTCGCCTGGCTGGCCTCTTTGGGCTTCCTGACCCTGAACGTGGCGGGCATGACCTATCTCTTCGCCATGCCCCGTTTTAAAGAGGGGGAGTTCGGCGGCATGTTCACCGTTGGCACCGTGGCAGAGCTACCCCAGGCCGGGTCCGCGCCGGTCAATTACCCCAAGGTCAAACTCTGGCTGTCGAACACGAATCAGGGGGCGCTGGCGATCTACAAAGTGTGCACCCACCTGGGCTGCCTGTACAACTGGGTCAACCAGGAGGGGAAATTCATCTGCCCGTGTCACGGCTCGCAGTTCACCCCCGAAGGGGATTATATCCTGGGGCCTGCGCCGCGCTCGCTGGACCGCTTCGTAATGGAGGTCATCGACCCGGATAGCGGCGAAGTCCTGGCGCAAACCGATGAAAACGGCGGCCCGCTGACCATCCCCGACAAGCCCAATGCCATCATCCGCGTGGATACCGGCAAGCGCATCCAGGGGAAACCGCACGGCTAAACCGACTGCACCCATCCAACCGTTCATGAAATCATCCATCTGATGGAGCGTGACCGAATGCTTAAGTCATTGAACTTGCAAGATCTGCGCCAGAAAACCTGGCAGGCCGTGGATCACCGCGTGCGCATCATCACCGCCGGCCTGGGGCTGAACGAGCTGCGCAATCTGCTGCGCGGCGACCCCCCCGCCGAAAAACCCAACCCGCGCTACAAGGTGCACACCACCAGCTTCCTGTTTCACATTCGCCCGCGCTACTACGAAGCCGGCAGCACCATCCTGACCCACACCTTCCGGCTGGGCTTTTTCACCAGCTTTTTCTTCTTTGTAGAGTTGTTCACCGGCTTGATCTTGATGCTCTACTACACGCCCTCGCCGGAGAAGGCCTACACCTCCATCCTCAACCTGGCAAACAACGTCCCCTTCGGCCAGATGCTGCGCGACATCCATCGCCTGGGAGCGGAGGCAATGGTGATCTTCACCACCCTGCACATGCTGCGCACCTATCTGACCGGCTCATATAAAAAGGAGCGCTCGTTCACCTGGCTCACCGGCGTGGTCCTGTTGGGCATCACCATGTTCTTGAGCTTCAGCGGCTACCTGCTGCCCTGGGATCAGTTGGCCTACTGGGCGGTAACCGTGGGCACCAGCATGGCCGAGGCCGCGCCGCTCTTTGGCAATGAGGTCAACCTGCTGCTGCGCGGCGCGCCCGATATCGCCGCCAATGGCCTGTTGCGCTTCTACTTGCTGCACGTCGTCCTGTTGCCGCTGGCGGCCATCCTGGTGATCAGTATCCATTACTACAAGGTCTCGCGCGAGCACGGCATCTCCCTGCCGGCGTACATGGAGGAAGGCGACGTCCCGCCGGAGGTGAAGAAAGCCGCCAAGCAGCGTATCGACTTCATCCCCGACCTGTTGACCACCGAGGTGTTCTACGTCGCCCTGGGTCTGTTAGTGCTGGTGTTGGGGGTGACGGTCTTTGGATATCATGCGCCGCTGGAATCGATCGCCAACCCCCAGGTAACGCCGCTGGACACGAAAGCCCCGTGGTATTTCTGGTGGCTGCAGGGCATGCTCAAACTGGGCGACAAAATCTTGATGGGCGTGATCATCCCGACGATCGTCGCCATCCTGCTGGTCGCCGTCCCCTATATCGATCGCAACCCACACCGCAGCCTGTACAAGCGCCCATTTGCGGTCGGCATTGGCATCTTTGCCGTGCTGGTGCTGGTCGTGCTGAGCTACATGGGGCTGCCGCAGTACGGCATCGAGATGGAGCCGGCGCAACGCATCATTCAAGACATGACCCCGCAAGAGGGCGAGGGACCTTTAGACCGGGTGCCCTTTGATGAGCTGCAGACCGGCAGCTATGAGGTCAACGTGATTCAACCGGTCAACATGTGCCCCAATATGGATTTCGGCTGCCCAGGCTTCGAGAAGTTCTTCAGGCTGTACAGCGATCGCGTCAACGAAGCCATCCACGCTCAGAAACTGCCCGCGGAAACCCAGGCATTGATCGTGATCGAGGACTGGCAGAAAGACCTCAAAAAAGTCACCCTGCGCATCGTGTGGTCGGACCAGGGAGAGACGAAATCCTATGAGCGAGTGGATTACTTACACCGAGAGCGTGGGGGTGAATAGGCGATGAACCGCATCAACCTGCAAATCCTCCTCGGGACCTTGATGGTCCTGGTCACCAGCGTGGTGGTGTTGATCTACGGCTTGAACGAAGAGGAACGCATGGCCGAGGCTGCCCGGTCACAGCACGCCCGGGCGATCGAGCAAGGTGCATCCCTGTTCGAGGCGCAATGCAGCCGCTGCCATGGGACGCAAGGCCTGGGCATCCCCGGGCTTTGCCCGCCGCTGAACGACCGCTATTTCTTCGATCAGCGAACGAAAGACGTCGGTTGGAGCGGCACGCTCGAAGATTACATCGTTGCTACCGTCTCCAGCGGGCGCCTGGCCTCCACTCGCCCGCAAATCTATCCAGGCCAGGGCGTCCCGGCGATGCCGGCTTTTTCGGAGCACTACGGCGGGCCGCTGCGCGACGACCAGGTGCGCAACATCGCCGCCTTCATCCTGAACTGGTCCGAAACCGCCACCGAAGTGGCCGCACCGGTGGCGCCGGAAGGCCCGGTGGTGGGCACCGACATCACCAAAGAGCTGCCCGAGGGCGACGCCGCCGCAGGCGAGGCCCTGACCGTCTCGCTGGGATGCACCGCCTGCCACATCGCCGCGCCGGTCGGCCCGGCTTGGCTGCCCAGCGAGGGCCAGCCCGGCATCGGCGAGCGCGCAGCAATCGAGCTGACCTTGCCAGAGTACACCGGCAACGCCACCACGCCAGAGCAGTACCTGTTCGAATCGATCGTCGATCCGAACGTTTACCTGGTCTCAGGCTACGCCAGCGGGCTGATGCCGCAGAACTACGGCGCTACGCTGACCGATCAGAATATGGCCGACCTGATCGCTTATCTGCTGTCCCTTAAGTAGGAGATCAGCCATGTCCAAAGCCACGCGATACCTGGGAGTTGCTCTACTGGCGCTGGCGCTGCTGGCCATGGCCTTCGTTGCGGCGCGCGCCGAAGCGCTGGCCCAGGATCCGACCACCGAGCTTGGGGCGCGGCTGTACGCCGAGAACTGCGCCGTGTGCCACGGCCCGGAAGGCCAGGGGCGAACCGGCGCCAGGCTGGCCAAGGATTGGCCCTCCATTCGCCCGGAACTGACCGTGCGCACGATCATCGCCAACGGCGTGCAAGGCTCACTGATGCCCGCCTGGAGCCAGGCCAACGGCGGCCCGCTGAGCGACGCCGAGATCGACGCCATCATGAAATTCATCCTGAGCTGGCAGACCGGCGGCGTCCCAAACCTGACGCCCCGCCCCACTGCTACCCTGCGCCCGCCGATCACCCCACCCCCTAACGTGGTTGGCGACCCCAACCGCGGCGCGGTGCTGTTCGACGAGAACTGCGCTATGTGCCACGGTCCGAACGGCGAGGGGCGCATCGGAGCGACCCTGGCGAAGGCCTGGCCGGCCATCCGGCCGGACCTCTCGGTGAAGGCGACAATCTCCAACGGCATCCGCGGCTCGCAGATGCCCGCCTGGAGCCAGGCCAACGGCGGCCCGCTGAGCGAGCAGGAGATCGACGACCTGGTGACTTTCATCCTGACGCTGGGGGAACAGAACCCGGTGCAGCAACTCGCTCCGACTGCGGCGCTGCCCGGCGGCGAGGCCGGTCAGTCCCCGCTGGGCGGCTGGGCGGGCGTGGCGCTGTTCGTGGTCTTGCTGGCCGCGATCCTGGTTGCGGCCACGCTGTTGCAGCAACGCAAAGCCTGAACGATCAAGGAAAAATCAAAGCGCCGCGGTCGGCCTCTAATGCCGATCGCGGCGCTTTTCGTAACTTGACAAGCGTCGCCGACTGGGGTATGCTTCAGGGCGTCCGGGTGGGTCCGGCGCGGCAGAACCCTTCGAACCCCGTCAGGTCCGAGAGGAAGCAGCGGTAAGGAGGAAATTCTGGGCGCCGCCGGGTCGCCTGCCCGGACATTGGCAGCTATCTCTGTCCCTGACGGGCGATGCCCGCCAGGGACAGATTGATTCAACTCACTACCGCTACCTCTCCAGGTTTAGATAGGTCGGGCGGACGACCTGCTCGCTGGCGTTGAAGACCACATTGGTGCTGGACGAGCCGCCGATGGTCACGTTCCAGCCGATGATCTGGCTGTGGAAGGCCTCGGTCATCGCATCGCCGTTGAAGGTGATCGACCGCCGCGGTGCCAGGATCGTGCCCACGTACTGGTGGTCCGATCCGCCGTTGATGATGATCGGCAGGCTGTCATTCCCAGGAGGGGCATAGAACAGCAGTCCAGGGATCGCCGGGCCAACATAGTTCTGCGATGGTGCAGTCAGCTTGACCGTGGCGTTACCGTTGATACGCAGTTCGCCGTTCAGCACGATGGTGACTCCATAGCCCTCGACGCGGTCGCCGGCGTTGATGCGCAGGTTGTCAGTGACGCAGTACAGGCCGGCGGGCAGCGGCGTATTGTTGTTTCGATAGTAGTTGACGATGAAGTCCGAGTCCACCTGGTGGCCTGAGCAGTCCGGCGGGGTGATGTCATAGGCCGAGGTCGGCACGCGGTAAGCGTTGTTGTTCACCAGTTGCTGCGCGCTGTAGCTCGACGGGTCGAAGACGATATCATCCAGGTCACTGTTGTTCTCGGTGAAGAAGTACCACACGCCGGCATTCTGCACCGTAATCCGCGGGTTGCCGTTCACGACCATGCAGCCATTGGAGAAGATGCCGCCATTGGTGACGGTCAGTTGGTTGGTGCCGCCGCCCAGGCCGTTGTAAATCACGCCCCACACGTTGCCTTTGCATGGGTTGGGGTTGAGCGCCAGGATGGCATAGCCGTAGGCCAGCGACTGCCGCGGGCGGATGCGGGTGACTGCGCTGACGGTGTTCTCCAGCCCGCCGGGGAAGAGCACCTGGGCGAAGGCGGTCTCGGTGCGGTTGGTGATCACCGTGCGGATGTCCATGAACTTCTCGGTGTAGAGCGTGGTGCTCCCGCCGCCCACCAGCGGCGCGGTGATGTTCTGCTGGCCGCAAGTGATTTCGACTCCGCCCAGCCCGGGGGTAATCCCGCTGTCGGGGATGTTGAAGTCGTTGTCCAGGGCGCGGTTGCGCGCGGCAGCCCGCCCGGCCGCCGCGGCCGCGGCCACCTGACCCTCACAGTTGGGCGGGCTGGCGGTCCAGTTCTCCTCGTTGATCCCGCGGTTCTCCAGCTCCCGAGCCGCAGTCGCGCCGCCCGCCAGCGCCGAGGCGTCAGCCGCGTTTTGCACCATGCGCCGGTCTGAATAGACCATGCTACCATCCACTGCCAGGGCGGTGAAACCCAGCAGCACGATGATCGCCAGGGCGATCAGGACGATCGCCTGGCCTTGTTCTGATTTGCGTTCCTTTGTTTGCATCGCATACCTCCTGAAAGATTGAAACAATCGGTTGAATGGCTGAGATTACGGGCAGGCGGGCGTGATGATGGTATCGATGACCGAGGCGCGGATCGGCACCGTGTACGTCCCTTCACGCCCGATGAGCTGACCGATCAAGGGCATGGTCAGCGGGAAATTGGGATAATCCACCACGACCTCAACGCCGTGCGCCGTGCCGCCGGTGGCCCCCATGCACGCTTTGCCGCTGACGGTCAGGTTGACCTCAATTCTGATATCGCAGGAGCTGCAGGCCGAGGCTTCCTGGCAATTCAAGCCGGCCAGCAGGTCCGACGCCTGGCAGGCCCGCTGGACGATCGCCGCCGTGTTGGTCGGATCGATCGAGGCGTACAGCGCGCCTTCCTGGGCGGCATCGCGCATCGAAAGATAGGTGAACAGCGCCCGGGCGGCGTCGAAGATCCCGGCGACCAGGATGAGCAAGACCGTCAGGCTGACGGCAAACTCCACCAGGCTCTGCCCACGTTCAGTGGAGAAGAATGATTTCTTTCGCTCCATCCACAAACCTCCTCCTGCCCCCTATCGGCTGATAAAGGGGTGGCTGATCTGATACACGCCCAGGTAGCCGGCGTTGCCAAAGCCGTAGGCGCTGGCCAGATACGCCGGGTCGCCCCACGGGTCAGAGATGAAGATCATCGGCGGCGTGCGCACCGCCTGGTCTTGATTCAGCACCGTATAATACAGATAGTCCTGATCATCCAGGTCCACCCAGGTCAACACCGCCTGGCCCTCTCGCTCCAGAGTGACCGAGAGGCTGTCGGCGGAGCGCCGGCTGACATGAGAAAAGTACTGCGTCGGCCCAGCGCTAAAGCTTGTGTCCAGATAGGTGTAAGCCACGCGGCCGTCCTGCTCGATCCAGGCCAGCAGGATTTTGCCGTTGCTGAACTGCACTGCGCGCGGCTGCACGCCGTCCGCCCCGGCGAGTTCGACGGGTCCGTACACCAGCGAGCCGGCGCTGTTGATCACGGCATACCGCACCCGGGTAGCATCTGTCCGGGCTTCGGTAAAGCTCACCAGGACGCGGTTGCTGCTCAAGGGCGTGGTCAAGAGGTGATTGAGCGCCAGGACATCCACCCCCGCCGTAGCCACCTGCACGACGGCCGTCTGGCTGATCTGCTGGCCGTCGAAGGTGTGAGCAGCGCAGCGCACGCCTCTGCCGGCGCTGAACTGGTCGATCCAGCACACCACGTAGCGGCCGTCGCCGGTGACGGTGACAGAGGGATATTCGTAAGTATGGCCGGTCAGGAACCAGCCGGCATCCTGGGTCACGTTATAGCGCTCGGAGAGGCGGTTGCCGGCGGCGTCGAGGATGGCGAAATAGACGTTCGAGTTCTTTTCGTAATCGACGGCCAACTTTTCGTCGGCCAGCATCTCCCGAGTCAGCGGGACATGCGCCCCAGTCGTCAGCGGACGCCACTTGAGCAGGTTCCATGCGACAGCCACGCGGCCATCCGGCGAGGCGGCAATGGTCGGAACCCGGGCATCTGCGATTTCGATATTCGGCTCCTGGAGCACTTCGGCGCTGTTGGTGAGCAGCCTATCTTCGCCAGCACCGCCCAGGCGATTGTAAAGATTATAGTAAATCTCGGTGAACAGGCCATCCGATGAACTGCCTGGCAACTCCCAGGCAACCAGATAATTGTCGGTCGAGGTCGCCTCCATCGAGAGCGTCGCGCCGGGATAGACAGGCAGCACCTGACGGTCGATGACGTTCTCCTTCCAGAATTGCCCCATGCGGATGCCGCCGCTCACATAGAGCTGGGAAAACTGCAGCGGCACGGCGCTCTGTATGCTGCCGGTCATCCAGCGCGAGGCCTCCAGGGTGGAGGTGGCGGTGAACACCAGGGTGGTGTAATCCCCCGGCAGGGCGGTCGTCGGCGCCTCGACCTTCAGGGTCACAGTGATCGCCTGGCCCTGGCCGATCGAACCGGTGTCGATGACGGCGTCGCTGTTGGTGTCGCTCAGCAGGCGCTCACCGTTGCGGTCGTACAATTTGGCCTGCCATCCCGGCGCGGTTGAGCCCACCTTCAGGTTGTAAACATCCGCCCCCCACTCGCCGTTGTTTTCGATGCTGAAGCGGTACTGAGCCTTCAGGTCATAGACGAAGCCCCCCTGGAAGCGCGGCAGCGCCTTGACCCGTGGGCCGGGGCTGGGGCGGATGATGCGGATGTCGCTGCCCTCGGCCAACGCCGGCAGATATTGCAGGCCATTGATCCCGTCCCCGTCCTCGATGCCGACGGTGTATCGGCTGGGGACACCGTCCAGCTCCTTGTACTGCAAGACGATATCACCGTTTTCGTACAGCAGGACCTCGAAATTCAGGATCAGCACCGCGGCAGGATTGCTCGGCGGGAGATCGTAGATCTCCCATTCTACGACGCAGATCCTGGCCGGCGCGGTGCCCAGGGTGCGCAGGTAAGCCCGGCCGTTGTGCATCTTCAGGTCGCTCCACAGCCCGGCGATCAGGTTGTTGGGGGTGGGCGTCCAGGGGATGGGCTTGTTCTGGTAGGCCGTGGACCAGGCGCCGAAGGTCACCAGGCCGTTGGTGGAGACATAAAGCTGAGAAAAGGTCTGTTCGTAGAACCTGAAATTGAAATCGATGTTCAGCGGCCCGGCATAGCCATCATCCGGGCTGGAGAAGGTAAGCAGGGTACCGCTGTTGGCTTCGATCCAGGGGTCGTTCACCCCGGCGATGTAGGTGTAACCATAACCGTCCACCGGTTCGTCGGGCGCTTCGGGAGCCGCCGCCGCTCCAGGCGGCGACCCCATCCCCCCAGCCAGGCCGGTCAGGATGAAAATCATCATCAGAAGGGCAATCGCTTTGCTAAGCTTCACAGGTCACCTCGAAGGCAACTTACATCAGGCCCTAGGGGCGCGTGATGGTCTGGATACTGGAGCAGCCCTGGAAGGTGGTCATCAGGGTGAAGGGGCCATCTGAGCCGCGTCGCGGTTTGGGCTGGAAGTCGATGATCACCTCGATGGTGTTGTTGGCGCGGAAGTACCCCGTCCACACCGGGCCGAAGACTTCCAGGATTGTGCCGTTGATCACCCAGCGCGAGCTGGGCACGGGGATGCCTTCGATGGTGATCGAACTGACTGCAGCGCTGGTATTGTCCAGGGCGATGCGCAGGTAGTCCATCACATAAGGCTGGGTTTGAGTGACGCCGGAGGGGATGGTCAGGAACCAGCTCACCTTGTCGGCGAAGTTGCTGTTCTGATACGACCACACCGTGGTGCCCGGCGAAGGGCACACCGGCTGCCAAACGGTGATGCGGATGGTAGCGCTGGCGCTCAAGCCGCCGGCGTCGGTGACGGTAGCGGTAATGGTGTGGAAGCCTGTGCTCAGGGTGGTGGTGATGCTGGCGCCGGTGCCCAGCGAGCCGTTGATGCTCGAAGCCCAGCGGATCAGGTCGCTGATCAGCCCTTGCTGCGGATCATTGGCGGTGCCGCGGAAATTGATCGGGCGGGTGGAGACCAATGCCGCGTTGTTGGCGGGAGCATCGATGGTGATCGTGGGCGGATCATTGTGTTCGATGACGTAAATCACCACCGAGGCGCTGCCGGTCAGGCCGTCGCTATCGGTCACCGTAGCGATGATGGTGTGCACGCCGGGCGTCAGTCTGGAGTAGCTGAAGCTGCCGCCGGTGCCGATCTGGCCGTCGATGCTGGAGCGCCAGACGAGCTGTGAAGTCAGGTTGCCATCGGTGGCATCGATGGCGGTGCCGCTGAAGTTGATCGTGACGCCCATGTTGTACGAGGCGCCGCTGGTGGGCGAGAGGATGGTGACCACCGGCGGGCGGTCATCGACGACGCGGATGCTGATCGAGAGCGTGGTGGTCATGCCATCCGAGTCGGTCACGCTGGCGGTGATCACGTGCGTCCCAACCCGCAGCGTGGAACTGGAGACGTTGGCGCCGGTGCCGATGACGCCATCCAGGTCAGACGACCAGACGATGCTGGCGCTGATATCGCCATCTTCAGCATCCGTCGCCACGCCCGAAAAGGCAATCGCCGAGGCGCGGGCGTAGTAAGCCCCATCCACCGGCGAAACAATGACCAGGTTGGGCGGCGTGCGCGGCTCGATCACAATCGTGAGCGAAACGCTGGCCGTCTGGCCGTCCGAGTCGGTCACGCTGGCGGTGATGGTGTGCAGGCCGGCGGGCAGGTCCGAGCGGACAAAGGTCTGGGTGTTGCTCGCCAGCAAGACGCCGTTGTCGTACCATTGGATCAAATGGCTCAAATCGCCTTCGAACATTTCGCTGGCGAAGCCCAGGAAGGTGATCTCCTCGCCCTGTTCGAAGCGGTCGCCGTCATGCGGGGTCCAGATGCCCACCGTCGGCGGCGGGTCAATGAACACCGAGACCGAATCGGTGGCCAGGTTGCCGCTGGAATCGGTCACCCGGGCGGTGATGATGTGGGTGCCCGGCGGGATCGTGCTGAGCAAGCAATCCCCGCCGGAACAGCTTCCGATCACTTCGCCATCCAAAAGCCATTCGATGCTGGCGGTTAAATCCCCGTCATCGGGGTCGCTGGCCACAGCGGTGAAGTCGATCGTTTCGCCCTGTTCTACCACGTGCGGGTTGGCGGTGGGGAAAGTGATATCCACGGTCGGCAGGCCGCTGCCGCCTCCGCTGCCACCCGTGCCCGGACTGATGGCCACCTCCTTGACGATGGTGCGGCTGGTGGTCGAAGAAATCGTGAACGGCTGAATCGGCGTCAGCCCCAGGATGGGATCGTACAGGGCGGTGACGGTCACGTTGATGCGGTCGCGCAGGCGCACATCGCCGCTGGTGGTGGGGGTGAACTGCGCGGTGCCGGGGCCGTGGTCATAGGTGATGATAATGGAATCCGGGGCGGTGAGCACCGTCATGCGCCGCACCGCCGCCTGGATGCCGGCCGTATCCAAGTAATAAGGGACGCCGTTGTCCGATGTGCCGGCAGCAGAGCCGTAGCGCGCGCCTTCGCGGCTGGCCGCCGCCACCGAGGTGTAGATGACCATCAAACGCCCCAATTCGATAATTCCGAAGACCAGCAGCAACAACAAAGGCAACACCAGGGCAAATTCCACCATGCCCTGGGCGCGCTCGGCGCGCGGCCGCGGTGAACGCGCTGGCCCCTGAATGGTTTCAGATGAGATCGGGTGGATTAAGCGGGTCATGGTTCGCATCTCCCATTTCATTACGCTTCAACTCGCCATCTCGCTAAGCCGTCAAAACGAGTAGGGCCTAAGGCCCTGCACGCGGCAGTCAAACAATATTACCATTCTAACAACGTCGCAACAAAAGTTACGTTACCCCGTGAGGCGTCCCCTGACAATTCTGTAAGTTGTCGCTCGCCCGCGGAATGGCGCGGCGCCGATCAAGCTGGCGCCGCTGCCCCCCGAGTCGAGCACGCGTTGCATGGCCGAGATACCGTTTTCGGCGATGGTCAGGACATTCTGAAAATCGGCGCGGGCGTCTTCGGGGGTGAAGCCCGAAAGCAAAACCACCAGCGGAGTCTGCTTAGAGAGCACATGCTGCAAATCCAAAGCCAGGCTTTGCGCCCGGCCGCGGTCGTGGCGGGCGACTCGATCTACCGAACGCACCGCCCGGCCCACATGATAGGCGAAATTATTCACCGTAGCCGGGATCTGGTCGTAACGCGCCTCCAACACCAGAGCCTGCGCTTCGATCAAGCGGCGGTGAGCGAACTGGATGTGCAAGCGGGCATCGCCGGCGGCCGTAGGCGTCGCCAGGACGGCGATGTTTTCCATGGCGATCTTGACGGGGTAACCGATATCCCCTGGCAGCCAGGTGAGCGAGGCGCGCGAGACGCGCCCGGCGCTCAGCAGCAGCGTCACCAGCAACAGGTAGATCATCACCAGGCGCGGAGCGTAGGCGCGCCAGGTGGACGGGTAGCGCAGGCTGGAAATCGCCCAGCGCAGGTTCGGCGCGCGGGGGGCGGCGCTTTGCGCTTCGATACGCGCCACCAGCCTGCGGCGAGAAGCAGCTACAAAGCCGGGGCGCGGTTCAAACTCCTGGCGGCTTTTCTGCAGCCACAGGGCGGTCTCCAGCTCAGGCCTGAGCGCCGCGGCGTGTTCGGGGTGGTCGCTCAGCGCCTCTTCCAGGCTCCGCCCACCCGTCTGGAGCTGGTCCAGGCAGTCTTGAAAAACAAGGTCTCGCTTTTTACGCCGGTCAGGCGTCATCCTCCGACTCCTGTTTGAGCAACAATTTTCGCACGGCGGCGAGCGCACGGTGCTGTAAGACACGGACTGCGCCCGAAGAACGGCTCATCGCCTGCGCCGTTTCATCGGGCGAGAGGCCCACCAAAAACCGCAGCACCAGCACGGTGCGGTAGTCTTCACGCAACTGGCCGAGCGTCTGGCGCAACTCCCGGCGCTCCAGGTGCAGCGGCACGCTCACGGCGGGGTCAGGTTGCAGGTCGTCGATCAACTCCTGATCCAGCCCCGGGTCGTTGGCCCGCTTACGTGAGCGGCGGTAA
Organism: uncultured Anaerolinea sp.; assembly: GCA_964503145.1. GTDB lineage: Bacteria > Chloroflexota > Anaerolineae > Anaerolineales > UBA4823 > RBG-16-57-11. The sequence continues at coordinate 620,999 of CAZCYV010000001.1, forward strand.
TGGTCGTAAAGTGCGTTGCGCGCCACCCGGAAGAGGAAGCCCGAGAAGGGCACGCCCCGCATCCGGTAGCCCGGCAGGGATTGCCAGGCGCGCAGGAAGACCTCTTCGGTCAGATCTTCTGCATCCAGTTGGTCATCCAGATGGGCGAAAAGGAAGCGAAAAACCAGCGGGGAATAAATTTCGTAGATCTGGCCAAACGCTTCGGCATCACCCTTCTGGGCCTGCTGGAGGAGGAGTGTCTCATCGACCTGCTGGCGCTCGGACATCCATCCTAACCTGGGAAACGCATCTTCCATGACTTTTGTTACACAAACACCGATCCGCTTTTCAATATCCTCAGTTGCTCACCGTGCTCCACCGCCACCGATCGAATGGTGGAATCCCTCATCTGGTCAGCGCTCAGGCTGGCTGAATAACCCCAACACCGGCTATTCACGCCTTTTGCTAAGCCCACCTCATGTATCACCATTATATATTAAAAACACACTGTCCGTTGCCACCTGATCCCGACTATAATACCCTTCTAAAGTACTATTGAAGTACTATTGGCCGCCTCCAGGAGGCCCTTCGAGCCTGCCGTTCACCCGCTGAGAAGACCCGCCATGGATACGCCCCCGCCCAGCCCTGCCGAATTGCTACGCCGCTATGGCTTGCGCCCGCACAAAGGACTGGGGCAGAATTTCCTGATCGACGAAGCGGCCCTGCAACGCGTCGTGGAAGCGGCGGAATTGCAGCCCCAGGACGCGGCGCTGGAGGTCGGCCCTGGGCTGGGGAGCCTGACCCGTCTGCTGGCAAAGCGCATCCGCCGGGTGGTGGCCGTGGAGCTGGATGCAGGGCTGATCCCGATCTTGCAAGAGGTCCTTTCCGACTTTCCCAACGTCCAGATCGTGCACGGAGACATCCTGGCGCTCGACCCAGATGAGGTGATGCGCGAAGCGGGCGCCACACCGGATTACTGCGTGGTCGCCAACATCCCTTATTACATCACCTCCGCCCTGATCCGCCATCTGCTGGAAACGCGCCATCCGCCCAAAAGGCTGACGCTCACCGTACAGAGCGAAGTGGCGCAGCGCATTTGCGCGACCCCGGGCGAGATGAGCCTGCTGGCTTTGAGCGTGCAGGTCTATGGTCGCCCCCAGGTGGCGGCGCACATCCCAGCAGGCGCGTTCTACCCGCCTCCGAAGGTCGACTCGGCGGTGATCCGCGTCGACCTGTACGAGCAGCCGCGCCTTCCTGCGACGCAACTGGGGGATTTTTTCCGGCTGGCGAAGGCCGGTTTCGCCCAGAAGCGCAAGACGCTGCGCAACGCCCTGGCCTCCGGCATGGGATGGAAGCCCGCCCGGGCGGAGGCGCTGCTGCGCCAGGCAGGCATCGACCCGCAGCGGCGAGCCGAAACGCTCAGCCTGGATGAATGGGGAGCGCTGACTGCTGCGCTCCAGGAGGTGACGTGAAATCTCATCCCCATAGCAGCAGCAGAACCCCAGCCAGGAAACGCAAGCCGGAACCGAGCAGCAAGGCGGGTTGCACACCCAGCCATTCGCCCAACGCCGGCCCTGACAACGAACCGGCCAGAATGCCCAGGTTGAAAGCCAGGTTGTGCAGCGCCATGCCGGCGGCGCGCTGCTGCAACGGGACACGCTCCATCAAGCGGTTGATCAGGCTGGCGCTGATCGTCCCCCAGACCAGCCCACCCAGGGCCGAGGCCACCCAATAGAGCAACGGGCCGCGGGCTGCGCCCAACAACAGGGGATAAATGCTGAAGGCCATGCCAGCCGCAGCCAACAAAGCGCGATGGCCAAAGCGGTTTGCCAGGCGGCTCAGGCGCAGCGAGATCAGGAACATGGTCACATAGAACAGGCCACTGCCCAGGCTGATCATCCCGTCGGTGAGCTTCAGGTCGTGCACGTAGGCCAGGGGAAACAACGGCAGACACAGGTACTGGAAAGTGTAAAAGATGAAGTACGCCGCCATGAACCGGCCAAAGGAGCCGCGCAACAGCTCCAGCCGCATCGCCGGAAGGCGCAGAAATGGCCAGCTTGCCGGGCGAGCCCGAGCAGCGTCAGAGCGCGGATTACCCACCCCACCCGCCGTCAACGGGTCAGTTGCCTGTAATTGCCCCAGGTGGTAGCTGCTCATCCATCCGCCCACCGCCCCTATCGCGAAGACGATCTGGTAATTCAAGGGGAAAATGACATGGTCGAGGATCAGGCCGCTCAGCAACGTCGAGAGGATCATGCTGATCGCCAGGATCGCGTTCCGCCTGCCGACCACGTCAGCGCGGCGATCTTCAGGGACCACGCCAGCGAATAAGGCGTTGAAGCTGATGGCCAGGATCGCTGCGGGGAAGGACAGCAGCAGCGTCAGCCAGATCATGACCGAAATTTGAAGCCGATCCCCAAAGAGCCAGGGGAGAAAGATCAGCAAGACATAGAGGAGCCGCGAAGCCAGGCTGGTCCAGAAAGTAATCGGGATCAGCGGCCGCCCCTCGAGCCAGGAGCCTGCCGGCAAAGAGACCCACAAATTCACAACCGCCGGGCCAGCGGTCAGCAGGCCGATCTGCAATCCGCTCGCTCCCAGGCGGGCGGCATAGACGTTAAGAAACGCCATGGCGCTGCCGCTAAGCAGGCCAAACCAAAAGATATCGGCGTAAAGATGCCGGATATTCGAGCGAGTTGCCGGGTATGAGCTCACAAATTCAGCGTTGAGACTTTAAGGAGCGGTAGCGAAAGCGCATCTGCCACACGCGGATGGCGGCTTCGCGCTGAATGCGAAAAGACATCTTGGATTGCCCCCAACGTCGGTCGGCAAAATAGATCGGCACTTCTTTTTGCACAAAGCCCAACAGGTGCGCCACATAGGCCAGCTCGATCTGAAAGGAATAGCCGTTCGAGCGCAGCAACTCCAGTGGCATCCGCAACAGAGTCTCCCGGCGCCACATGCGAAAGCCGCCGGTCACGTCCCGAATGGGCAGCCCGAGGATGGTACGGGCGTAAAAGTTGCCCCAGGCCGACAGGCCCTTGCGCCACAACGGCCAATGCTCATCGACGCTGCCCCCAGGAACGTAGCGCGAGCCCAACGCCACATCGCAGGTTTGCAGCGTTTCGGCCAGTTCGACCAGCTTCTCCGGCGGGTGAGAAAAATCGGCGTCCATCTGGGCGATGGCCGTGGCGCCATCCTTGAGGGCGTACTGGAAGCCGGTGATGTACGCCGTGCCCAGGCCAGCCTTGCCGCGGCGATGAAGCACCTTAATGCACCCCGGATGCTCGAAGGCCAGCATCTCAGCCAACTCGCCGGTGCCGTCTGGGCTGTTATCATCCACGACCAGCAGGCTCAGGTTCTCAAGGGGCAGCGTCAATAAAGCGGAGACCAGCTTAGGAAGGTTCTCCGCCTCATTGTAAGTGGGAATAACGACCGTCAGGCGCACAGGCGGTTACGCTCTACCCAAGTCGATGCGCCAGCTTCTTCTTTAGGTCTTCCAAATCTTTGAATGGCCCATCGCTGGCAGTTAATTTGCCCATGCGCACGCCCAGGCGCCCCCCCGAAAGGGGCTGGGCGGCGCGATCTTTGAGCGGGTAAAAATAGTCCAAAGACTGTTCCAGCCGCGAACTGATGCGCTCGGTGATTGCCGCCAGGTTCGCCGGTTGGGTCACCAGGATGAACTCTGTGGGACCTAGCTGGCCGATGAAATCGCTGGTGCTGCCGATATCGCGCATGGCGTTGTGCATGATCAGGCTGATCGCCCGCTGAACGTCGTCAGAAGCGACGAAGCCATAAGCCTCGCGGAATTCGCTGAAATTATCGATGGCGATCATCAGTAATGCCCAGTTATCTGCGGAAAGGCACTCCTGCAAACGCTCATCCACCAGGGCGCCCTCCGGAAGGCCGGTCACCGGGTTGGTCAGCATGGACGGCTCTGCACGGCGCAACGAATTGCGCACCCGCAAGCGCAGCTCCTGAATGTCGAAAGGCTTGGTGATGTAATCATCCGCGCCAAGCTCCAGCCCCTGCATGCGGTCGGCCCGCTCGCGCTTCTCGGTCAGAAAGATGATCGGGATGTCTTGGGTACGCTGGTTGCTGCGCAGGCGGCGCGCCACTTCGAAGCCGTCGATGTCCGGCAGGCGGATATCCAGGATGATCAGATCGGGATGATTGGTGCGGCACGCCTTGAGGGCATCTTCGCCCCAATTGACCGTGAACACCTCATAGCCCTGGACGCGGAAATAGGCAGACACCATCTCCGCCACATCCACATCATCTTCGACAATCAGCAGGGTGGGTTTTTCTTCGGCCACGCGCAAATCCTTACCTTAGCTGATCGGCGTCTTCTGGATGACAAACTCGCACACCGGATCGCCCATTGCCACGCATTTTGACTCGTTGACGCGGAACTCGTTGCCGCCAGAGACCCATTTCAATCCTTCCTGGAGCAGGCCGACGGCGATGAAGCACACCGGCTTATCAACGTTCTTGCGGCCCCAGCACACCGGGCAGCGATGGATCGTGTAAATGAATTCGTTTTCTTTTTCTTCGACCGTGGAATATTGATCGCTGATCTGGCTGAAGATGCGCGCCATCGCCGGAATGCCAATGCGCATTTTGGCGTGCAGCGGAAGCACCTTGAAGGCCAGGTCGCCGGCGCCGGCCAGGGCGCCAAAATTCCGCAGCGCATCGGCAAAAGCCGCCCGCCCGGCGCGCAACGCCAGGCCGCGACCGCCGCGCGGCCCATACATCTCCTCCAGCGCCAGGTTCAACGCCGAGAAGTCAGAGAAATTGAACTCGCGCTCCAGGTTATCTGGGGGCAAGTTATCGATCAAGTGCGGTAAATGCGCCAGGTTCAAAATGGCATTCAGGCCGTTTTTGCCCATCACCTCTTCAAGAGCTTTCAAGGTGATCAGGGCGATCTTATTGGCGTAATAGTATTCGCTCTTCGGTATTGGGTCCATAGCCTGTTAACCCTTCAGATCAGTTTTGCCAGAGCTTCGGCCGCGCGCCGCATATCCAGGAAGATCAGGCCCAACTTGGCTTGCTCGCGCGCCAGCGCGGTCAACACGGCCTCTTCTCCGACCGACATCAGGATGACGTAACCCTGCTGGCCCTTGATGTACACCTGTTCCAGCGAGCCACGGCCCAATTCCGAGGCGATCCGCTCCCCCAGAGAGAGCATCGCCGCAGACATAGCAGAGACCCGGTCTTCCTCGACCCCTTGTGGCAGCGCAGAGGCGATGCTCAGACCATCCACGCTGACCACGGCAGAGGCCTCGATATCCGGCGAGGAAGCCTGGAGATCCCGCAGACGCTCGACCATGAGTTGAGAACGTGATTTTGTCAAGGCTCAAGCCTCCTTACTCGACTTGGAACTGCTGTCTCCGGTCTTTTGAGTGACCACTCGCCTGGCTGGTCTGTTCAAGCAAACGCCGCGCCTCAGCCAGGGTGTTGCAAGAACTGTGCACGGCGGATTCCGCCCCGGGCGTGGTCGTCTGTCAAGTGACCAGCGTTATTTTAACACAATCCTTAGCGATGTATCTATAGATCGTGCTATAATCTTGCAGTTTTGCAATGCGGTGTTGCACGATCCCAGGTTTGTGCAACGCTGCCAGGCGGGGGTCTGGTTCGGCAACGTCCCTCGACCAAAGCTCCTGCCCCAAATCACCGCTTTGCATATCATCATAAAGCTCGCAAGGAGTAACTGAGATGAACGCGAATCGATTCTTGATGCGATTGGTTTACCTGATCGCCCTGTTCGGCCTGGCGCTCGCAGCCTGCGCCCCGGCCGCCAAACCGGTCACACTGAAGATCGCCGTGCTGCCCGTGCTGGACGCGTTGCCCATGTACGTGGCGCAGCAGGAAGGCCTGTTCGAGAAGCACGGCGTGAGCGTGGAGTTCGTGCCGGTGGCCTCGGCGCCGGAGCGCGACCAACTGATCGCTGCAGGACAGGCCGACGGAATGATCAACGAAGCCCTCTCCACAGCGCTCTTCAACAAAGAGCAGGTGCAGGTGCAAATCGTCCGCTACGCCCGCGCGGCCACCAGCGATACCGCCCTGTTCAGCATCCTGGCCTCCGGCAAGAGTGAGATCGACGCGCTCGAGGAGCTCAAAGGCGTGGAGATCGGCATCTCGCAGGGCACTGTGATCGACTATCTGACTGATCGCTTGCTGCAGGCGGAAGGCTTTGCCCCAGGCGACATCCGCACCATCGCCGTCCCCAGGATCCCCGACCGGCTGAACCTGCTGGGCACCGGCGAGTTGAAGGCCGCCACCCTGCCCGAACCGGCCGTCTCCCTGGCGCTGCAACAGGGCGCTCGCCTGATCCTGGATGACACGGCGCATCCGGAATACAGCTTCAGCACGATCACCTTCCGCAAGGCGATCATTGACCAGAGCCCTGAAGCGATCCGCGGTTTCCTGGCCGCCATCGAAGAGGCCACCCAATTGATCAACGCAGATCCAACGAAGTACGGAAACCTGCTGGTGGAGCAGAAGGTCGTGCCACAGCCGCTGGCCAGCTCCTTCAAGGTGCCCACTTTCGTCACCGCCGGCGTGCCCACTGCGGAGCAATGGGCCGACATGCTGGCCTGGGCAAAAGATCGAGGCTTGCTGAGCCAGGACGTCTCCTACGCCGATTCGGTCAATCCAAGCTTCTTGCCCTGAGCAGAATCGCCAACTTGGCGTTCAGATATACCAAGCATGATCCGTCTGGAGTCGCTGACCTACACCTTCCCAAACCAACTGACCATTTTCAAGGATTTCAGTTGGAGCGCCGGGCGCGGCGAGGCCTGGGCCGTCCTGGGGCCATCCGGCTGTGGCAAGACCACCCTGCTGTACCTGCTGGCAGGGCTGCGCATGCCGACCGCCGGGCGGGTGCTGATCGATGGTCAGCCTCTGACGCGCCCCCGACCGCACACCGGCCTGATCCTGCAGGATTACGGCTTGTTGCCCTGGGCCACCGTTCGCCAGAACGCCGAGCTGGGGTTGCGGGTGCGCGCGTTCTATGGGCCAGACGGCAAACATGCCCCGGAAGACTTCCGCCCCAACGTTGACCTGGATCCCTGGCTGGCGCGGCTGGGGCTGATACCCTTCCAGGATCAGTTCCCCGGGCAGCTCTCCGGCGGGCAGCGCCAGCGCACGGCCATCGCTCGAACGCTGGCGCTGCAGCCCGACCTGCTGCTGATGGATGAGCCTTTTTCATCTCTAGATGCCCCCACTCGCCAAAGCCTGCAAAACCTGATCCTGGAACTTTGGGCCGAACAGGAGCTGACCCTGGTCATCGTCACCCATGCCATTGAAGAAGCCGCCATCCTGGGGCGCAAGATTCTGTTGCTTGGTCAGCCGCCCAACACGCGGGCCGAGGTGATCGAAAACCCCGGGGCAGCGCAGCCCGGGTTCCGCGATTCACCAGAATACACCGCCTTGTGCCGTGAGCTGCGCCAGCGGATGGAAATCCCTGCATGAAGCGACGCGACCTGTCCCTGGCGGTGATTGGCCTGCTGGCGCTGTGGCAAATCCTGGCCCTGATCATCGATCAGCCCATCCTGCCCACGCCGGTGGCTGTTTTACAGGCGTTCTTCAGAGAGTTGGTCTTTGGTGAACTTCCCGGGCACTTGCTTGCCAGCCTGTGGCGGGTGGTCGCCAGCACCGCGCTGGCGATCGCCCTGGCTGTGCCGGCCGGTCTGGCGCTGGGCCAATCCCAACACCTGAACCGCTTGTTCTCGCCGGTCATCTACCTGCTCTATCCGATCCCCAAGGTCGTCCTGGTGCCCATCGTGCTGCTGTTTCTGGGCATCGGCGACCTGGCCAAAATCGTCTTGATCTTCATGATCCTGTTCTTCCAGATTCTGGTGCTGGTGCGCGACCAGGCAGCCGGCATTCGCCCTGAGTTGATCCAGAGCGTCCGCAGCCTGGGGGCGGGGCGGCGAGCGTTGTTCCGCTTCGTGTATTGGCCCGCCAGCCTGCCGGCCATCCTGACTGCGCTGCGGCAGTCGGTCGGGACGGCGGTGGCCGTGCTGTACGTGGCCGAGTTGTTCGCCACCCGTCGCGGTCTGGGCTATTACATTTACTATTCCGGCAGCACGCTGTTCGATTACCCCGCCATGTACGCCGGGATCGTGGCCTTGAGCCTGATGGGACTGGGGCTGTATTTCACCGTGGACTGGCTGGAGCGCCGCCTTTGCCCCTGGCAATATGCCCATTGATTGATCGCCGAGGTTTCCACCACAGTGATCGCTTCCGGCTACAGGCTGACAGACCAGGCCGAGACAAGCAACCCCAGCGAAAAGAGCAAACCATAAACCAGCGTCAGGCGGCCGGTGCCGGCCAGCGCCAGGTTGAGCGGGCGGCCCGCCTGAGTCCACACCAGGCGCGTCTGAGAGGCAGCCAGAGGCAGCGAAAACCAGGACAACAATCCCCAATAAGAAAAGCCAACCATCCCCATCAGGAACGGAACGAGGTACGCGGCTGCCAGGCAAAGCAGATATTCCCAACGCGTGCCGCTTTCCCCCAGGCGCACCGCCAGAGTCCGCTTGCCTGCGGCGCGATCGGTGGCGATGTCGCGCAGGTTGTTCACCACTAGGATGGCGGTGATCAGGAACCCCATCGGCAGAGAAGACCACAACGAAAGCGACGAAACCCGTCCCGCCTGGACGAAATACGTGCCGCAAACCGCCACAGGGCCGAAGAAGATGAAGACCACCAGATCTCCCAGACCATAATAGCCAAAAGGAAACGGCCCGCCGGTATAGGCGACCGCCGCAGCAATGCTGGCGAGGCCAATCAGCAACACCGGCCAGCCCGCCTCCAGGAAGAGATACAGCCCCAGCAGCGCCGCCAGCCCAAAAACCACCCACATCCCCAGCAGCACCTGCCCGGGTTTGAGCAGGCCGGCCTGGGTGACGCGCACCGGGCCCAGGCGCGCCTGGGTATCGGCGCCGCGATAATAATCGAACACGTCATTGGCCAGGTTCGCGCCGATCTGCAGCAAGAGCGCCGCCAGCAGACAGGCTACCGCCGGCCCGAGACGAAACATCCCATCGTAAAAGGCAGCGGCCGCGCCGACGATGGTCGAAGCGGCTGCCGCAGGTAGCGTCTTCGGACGGATTGCCAGCAACCAGATTTGAAGGGGCGTGAGGTTGGTTGACATACGCGCTGTATTATAATGGCGCTTCGCTGAAGCACATGGCGATTCTTTGACCGACTTACGGGCCAGCCCGATTTGGTCAATCGTTAACAGTCAATGAGTATCGCGCGTTTTCGCAACCCTGAGCGGCGTCCTTTGGGTACAATTGGGGGCATCCGCAACGGCGGATGGAGAATACGATGTCCAGAAGTATATTGCTTTGCCTCCTGGTGGCTTTGATCGCCGCGCTCCTGGGCATGGCTCAGCCCGCTGCAGCGGCCAGGCAGCCGCAATCGGGTAATCCGGCGCCGCCGCTGGCGTTGTGCCTGCCTGGAGTTTACACCTATCAGCCGGGCGATTGCCTGCCAGTGGGGCCTTCCGCCTACCTGAGCCGCATGGCAGAGAAGGGCATCACCCTGCCGCTGCCGCCACTGGCTTATAGCCGCATCGATCCGGCGCTGGGTAATGTGGATGTGAGATATGCTGAAGTACGCAATCTGCCTGCGCCAGTATTCTCATCTGTTGACGCTGCGGTCAACGGCAATCGAAAATCGGCCGCCGAGCGCCTGGATGGCAGTTTCGTGTACGTCTCCTACACAAACGAACAGCAGGCCGGCGGCAAGAAGCTATACGAAATTCGGCCTGGGGCATGGATCACCGGCAATTACATCTCGCGCCTGGGGGCGATCCCCCAACCGCACGGCATCACCTTCAACAACACACCCACCACCGCCTTCGGTTGGGTGCTGACTTACTTCGCCCAGACGCCACAGATCGAGACCAAGCGCACCCCCGGCTATGATACGCCGGACTACACCGGCCGCCTGCTCAACCTGTACGATATCGTGCAGGTGTTTGCCACGGAGCAGGTCAACAACGAGCCCTGGTATATGATCGGTCCCGACGAATGGCTGCCGGGGAAATTCGTCGCCCGCGTGCTGCCTAATCCGAACCCGCCCGCCGGCGTGACCGGCGACCGCTGGATCGAGGTCAATCTCTTCGACCAGACCCTGGCCGTGTATGACCAGCGGCGCCTGGTCTTCGCCACCCTGATCGCCAGCGGCGCCGAGCCGTTCTGGACGCGCCCCGGGGTCTTCCAGATCTACGAAAAACACGAAAAAACGCCGATGACCGGCGCTTTCGAGGCCGACCGCTCAGACGCCTATTACCTGGAAGACGTCCCCTGGACGATGTATTTCGATCAGGCGCGCGCCCTGCACGGGGCTTACTGGCGCGCCAAGATGGGCTTCGAGCAATCCCACGGCTGCGTCAACCTGACGGTGGGCGACGCGCATTGGCTGTTCGATTGGAGCCAGATCGGCGATTGGGTTTACGTCTGGGATCCTTCCGGCAAGACACCCACCGACGAATCTCTGTACAGTTCGGGCGGTTATTAACCTTCTATCGGCTTCGGATCCCAGGCTGAGAACGCGTCTGTATGCCAGCCCAACTCTTTTCACGAATCATCCCCATGCATCTGCTGCGCAGATTGCTGCTCTTGGTGTTCCTGCTGGCGCCCCTGGCATGCAAAGCCACCCAGGGGCAGTGGCTGGCCTCCCCGACCGAGCCGCCAACGGCCACCGCCATCCCCCCCACCGCCACTGCGTCCCCCCTGCCACCCTCGCCTACGGTACCATCGCCCACCCCGACCCAGACCGCAACACCCACAGCGACCCCGCTGCCCACCGCCACGCCTACGCCGATCCCCTCTCTGACCCCGTTGCCGACCAGCGATCCCCAGGCAATTACCCGCCAACTCGCTGCCTTCGAGGAATTGTGGAACATCGTCAATCAGAATTATCTTTACCCCGATTTCAATGGCCTGGACTGGAATGGGATCAGACAGGTTTATCGCCGACGGATCGAAGCTGGTCTTAGTGATGAAGCGTTCTATGATGCGATGCGAGAGATGATCTTCCGCCTGGGCGACGACCATTCGAGCTACCTCAGCCCACGTGAAGCGAGAGAGGACGATCAAATGCGCCTGGGCGAGGTGGATTATGTCGGCATCGGCGTGCGCAGCTATCTGGTGCCCGAAAAGCGCAGCCTGGCGGTGCTGCTGGTCTACCCCGGCAGCCCGGCGGAGCAAGCCGGGATCAAGATGCACGATAATATCCTGGCAGTGGATGGGCAACCGGTGGTCGGCGAGGATGGCGCCCGCCAGAACCTGCTGCGCGGCCCCGAGGGCACTACCATCAATGTCACGGTGCAATCGCCCGGCGAGCAGCCGCGGACGATCTCCATCACCCGCCAGCGCGTCGGCGGCGCATTGCCGGTGCCCTTTTCAGTGCTCACCACGCCTCAAGGCAAACGCATCGGCTACATTTTCATGACCTCCTTCGCCGATACCACCATGGATGAAAGCATCGCCCAGGCGCTGAATCAGATGTCCGCCGAAGCGCCGCTGGATGGGCTGATCCTGGATAACCGCTTCAACCCCGGCGGCGCCAGCGATGTCCTGTTGGACACGATGAACTATTTCGCCAAGGGGCTGATGGGCTATATTGTGGATCGGGAGCGGGAAACCCCTCTACGAGTACCCGGCATGGACATCGGCGGTTCGCAAAACATGCCGTTGGTGGTGCTGGTCGGCCCCGGCACGGCCAGCTTTGGCGAAGTGTTCGCCGGGGTGCTTAAGAATCTTGGGCGGGCCTATCTGATCGGCGAAAAGACCGACGGGAATGTAGAAATTCTCTCTATATACGACTTGAGCGATGGCGCGCGCGCTCAGATTGCTACCTTTACGTTCCGCCCGCCCAATCCAATCGACGAAGATTGGGAAGAGACCGGCATCATCCCCGACCAGACGGTCGTCAGCGTTTGGGAAGAGGTCACCCAGGAGACCGATCCGGTCATCCAGGCCGCCCTGGCTTATTTCGACCAACGCTAGGCCAAACTTATAACTTGCCCCAGGACAGCGGGCTCGCGGCTGGCTCGCCAGCCATTTTCGATGGCATTTGACGCAGCGCGGTACGACAAAGGTCACATTTGTGCTCCATACGGGGAAGATTATGGTAAACTGAAGCAGATTGTACATTCGGGCACAATTCACCCTTAAGCACCTTCCCACAATCTGATCCTAGCCGGAGGGATATCATGCTCACACTGGTCGAAAAAATCCTGTTCGTGCTCGCCGCTCTGGCCTCCGCTTACGCGGCCTTCCGCGTGGCGCAACGGATCTACCGTACCCTGTTGCGCGGCCATGGAAAGCCCGACCTGAACCTGGCGCGTCGACGACTGGCGTCGGCGCTGATCAAAGTGGCCGTGCTGCAACCGACCTTCAAAATCCGCTTCTGGCCCAGCCTTTTCCATGCCCTGATCGCCTGGGGCTTTCTTTATTATTTGCTGATCAATCTAGGCGACGTCCTGGAGGCATTCATTCCCGGTTTTGCCTTTCTGGGGACGGGCGCAATCGGCGGGATTTACCGCCTGCTCGGCGACTTGCTCACCGTGGGCGTCCTGTTAGGAATGGTTGCCATGCTGCTACGCCGCTTCGTCCTGAAAACCCCTGATCTGACTGCCCGCAAGGACGTTCTGTTGCATCCGCAGGCGCGCTTCGGCATTCTGCGCGACTCAGCCATCGTCGGTTCATTCATCTTGATCCATGTGGGTTCGCGCTTCCTGGGACAATCCTTCGCCATCGCGCTGGAAGGTCAGGCCGACGCATGGCAGCCATTCGCCTCGACGGTGGCCGGCTTATGGAGCAGCGGGAGCGTAGCGGCCCTGACGGCAGGTGAGCACGTCAGTTTCTGGCTGGCGCTGGGCACCATCCTGGCGTTCATGCCCTACTTCCTGATTTCCAAGCACATCCACCTGTTCTTCGCGCCGCTCAATTTCTTGCTCAAACCGGAACGGCGCTCGATCGGCGAACTGAGCAAAATCGACTTCGACGATGAAAGCCTGGAGCAGTTCGGCGCAACCCGCCTGGAAGACCTGGGCTGGGAGCAGATCATGGATGCCTACGCCTGCATCATGTGCTACCGCTGCCAGCAGGTCTGCCCGGCATACAATACCGGCAAGGTGCTTTCCCCGGCTGCGCTGGAGATCAACAAGCGCTACTTTTTGAACGCCGAAGGCGGGCGCCTGGCCAGGGGGGAGCAAAGCTCACAGACTTTGATCGAGTTCGCCATCCCAGTAGAGGCGGTGTGGGCCTGCACGGCCTGCGGCGCCTGCGTGGATATCTGCCCGGTGAACAACGAGCCAATGCGCGATATCCTGGACATCCGCCGCGCTCTGGTGTTAATGGAGAATCAATTCCCCAAGCAATTGCAGGCGGCCTTCCGCGGCATGGAACGCCAGATGAATCCGTGGGGCGTTTCACCCGCCGAGCGGATGAAATGGACAGAAGGCATGCCGGTCACCACCATCGATGAGAACCCTGAGCCAGAAATCCTGTGGTGGGTGGGTTGTGCGCCGGCCACAGACGCCCGGGCGCAAAAGACGGCGCGCGCCTTCGCCCGCATTCTCAACGCCGCAGGCGTCAACTATGCCGTGTTGGGCGAAGGCGAGCAGTGCACCGGCGATTCGGCCCGCCGCGCCGGCAAGGAGGATCTCTTCTTCGGGCTGGCGACCGCAAACGTCGAAATCCTCAACGAAATCAAGCCCAAACGCATCGTCACCACTTGCCCCCACTGTCTGCACACCCTGAAGAACGAATACCCGGCCTTCGGCGGAAACTACACGGTCGTTCATCACACCCAACTGATCAATGAGTTGATCGCCGCAGGGAAGCTCAGGTTGAAGCGCGATGGGTTGGAGAAGCTCACCTTCCATGACCCCTGCTATCTGGGACGTCACAATCTGATCCTGGATGCGCCGCGTCAGGTGCTCAACAGCCTGGGTGCGGATCTGCTAGAAATGCCCCGCCACGGCATGCAATCTTTCTGTTGTGGGGCCGGCGGGGCGCAGATGTGGAAAGAAGAGGAGCACGGCGTCGAGCGGGTCAGCGCCAACCGGTTCAAGGAAGCGCTTCAGACCGGCGCGCAGACCGTGGCTGTAGGCTGCCCCTTCTGCATGACGATGCTCAACGATGCCCGCAAAGACGCCAACAGCGAAGTGCAGGTGCTGGATATTGCCGAGATCGTGGCAGAAGCGTTGGAGGCCTGATTTCAACCGCCGATGGATGACCCTGGCCTAAATCTCGATCCCCAAGAAAATGCGGATGAGGTAGCCGATCACGAACGAGACTCCGGCCACGCTCAGGCTTAAGAGCGCCATCTCCAAAAAACGTTCGCGAAAAGGCTCATCCTTGGCGACCGAAATGTAATAGTTGAACGCGGCAATGATCAATACGGCGGTAGCTAGAGCCAGGCCAAGGTTAAGGTAGTAGTTGCTGAAGAGCAGATAAGGCAAAATCAGCAGGCTGACGGTCAGGATATAGGCAATGCCGGTATAGACCGCCGCTCTCACCGGGCGTTTGGCGGTTTTTTCGGAGCGCGTCGACAGATATTCGGACGCCGCCATCGACATTGCCGCGGCGATGCCAGTGATCAGCCCCGATAAGGCAATCAACTGGGCGTTCTGAAGCGCGAGCGTCAGGCCAGCCAATGCGCCGGTTAGCTCCACCAGAGCGTCATTCAACCCCAGCACGACCGATCCAGCGTATTGCAGGCGCTCTTCGTCCAGCATGCCGATCAGCGCCTGTTCGTGCGCATTTTCGTCCTGGATCCAGGCGTCGATTTCAGGGATCGCACTGCGCAACTCGGCGTAGTTGGATTGGGCCTGCTCTTCGCCGCGCTCCATCAGCTTGATGCCAAAGGTGAATCCAAAGACGCGGCTGATCAAAACGTATTTCCAAATCGCCCAGTGATCGGGATTGACGTCCTGTCCGGTGTATTTTTTCCAATCCTGGTAGTGGCGCAGTTCGTCCTGCGAGATTTTTTCGAGCACCATACGGTTTTCAGCAGGTTGGACAATCTGCGCCAGGCGCTGATAGATGTGATGTTCGGTAAGCTCCAGACGCTGAAAAACCAGAAGCTGTTGTCGAATTTCGGGTGAAACCTGCATGGGCAAAACCTTCCTCTATCTGACCGCCTGCCCCCGGTAGAACACCGCCAGCGGATGGCCAGCGGCGATCCGCGCCTGAACGCGCAAGCCAACGGGCAGGATGAGCGCATGTTCTTTGATAGCGTGCAACAGATGGCCTGAGTCCAACTGAAGCTGGTACATATTATACCCGCCGCGGAAGTAACGTCGGGTAATGACTGCGTTGCCGCCCTCCGTCTGTGGCTCGAAATCGACATCGTCGGCGCGCAACGCCACCTGTACTGGCGTAGCTTCTGAAAGGGGCAGCGGCTGTGGCAAGAAGCCGAGTTCGGTGCGAACCCCTGCTGGCAGAGCCTCGCCAGGCAGAAAGTCGGTGTTGCCCATGAATTCAGCCACGAATTGCGTGGCCGAAGCGTGAAAGATCTCCTCTGGCGCGCCGACCTGCAACAGCCTGCCCTGCTGCATGACGCCCAATTGATCGCCCATGAACAATGCCTCTTCCTGGTCATGGGTGACAAAGATCGCAGTGGCCTGCATCGTTTTCAAGATGCTGCGCACCTGTTCACGCAATTGCAGGCGCATATCTGCATCCAGGCCGCTAAACGGTTCGTCCATCAAAATCAGCGCCGGGCGCGGCGCCAGCGCCCGCGCCAGTGCCACCCGCTGGCGCTCGCCGCCAGACAGGGCGTGGGGATAGCGATTGGCGAATCCCGCCAGCCCAACCAGGTCCAGCATTCCTTCTACAATGGAACGGATTTCACGGCGACCCTTGCCGCGCAAACCGAAAGCCACATTCTGAAAGACGCTCAAGTGTGGAAACAAGGCATGATCCTGGAACACCATGCCAATTTTACGCCGCTCGGGCGGCAAAAAGGTCTCGTGATCCGCGACGGTAAGCCCAGCGATGCCGATCCGGCCGGCATCTGGGCGCTCCAGCCCGGCGATCAGCCGCAGCGTGGTGGTCTTGCCGCAGCCGCTTGGCCCGACTAAAGCCAGTATCTCATTTTCCGACACCTTCAAGGAAACATCGTTCACCGCCGCCCGTTGACCCAGCGGAAAGCTTTTACTGAGATGTTCCACAATCAACATGCTCATCTGAAAATGCGCTCCCTGCGCAGAAGGAAGTATAAAGGCGCGGCTGAGGCCAGCACTAAGAACAGCGCCGCCGGCGCAGCCTGAATATAAAACCCGTCGTTCGTCCAGATCCAGACACGCACGGCGAGCGTGTCAAAACCCGCCGGGCGCAACAACAGCGTCGCCGGCAGCTCCTTGAGCGAAGTCAAGAAGACCAGCGCGCCGCCGGCCAGCAGCCCAGGCAGGGTCAGCGGCAAAGTGACCCGCAGCAAGGTCTGCCAGGAATTCTTTCCCAGGGTGCGGGCCGCCTCTTCTAAAGTTGGGGAGAGTTGCCCCAGCGCCGAACCGCTGGCCCGCACCGCCTGAGGCATGTGGCGCAGCACGTACGCCAGCACCACCACCAGCGGCGTAGCGTACAGCCAGGGCAGCGCCCGGTTGATCAGCAGCACCAGGCTGAGCGCAGTCACCACGCCGGGAATGGCGTAGCCAATCTGGCAAAAGGAAGCAATGAAGCGCGACAGGCGAGAGGGGTGACGGACGGCAAACAGGGCCACCGGCAGCGATAGCGCCACGGCCAGCGCGGCGGCCAGCGCCGACGTCCACAGGCTGTTCCAGATAAAATTACCGAAGCCTTGCGAGCCAGTCTGCAACACCGAAGCCAGAGTCTGCGTATCCAGCGCCGCTCGAAAACTCCAAGCCAGGAAAAGCGACACTGGCGCAAAAAGGCTGGCGGCAACAATCCCCAGCACCCATAGCAGGGCCGGGATGCGCCACCAGCCGAGCGCAACCCGAGGCGGCGGACGCCAGCCGCTTTCCAATTGGGTGAAGCGCGCCTGTCCCTGCAACCTCAACTCCGCCGTCAGGACCAAGACTGCCAGGGCGACCAGCACGCCGCTGAGCACAGACGCCGCCGAGCGATCGTACCGCCCAGAGAGTTGAACGAAAATCGCCGAAGAAAAGGTCTCGTATCGCAGCAGGGCCACTGTGCCGTATTCGGCCAGGGTATCCAGCGCCACCAGCAAGGCCCCTGCTGCCAGGCTGGGGCGCAACGCCGGCAGGGTGACTCGCCAGGCTACCTGCCAGGGGGAACAGCCAGAGACGCGCGCCACCTCCTCCAGCGAGGCGTGAAACGAACGGAAAGCCGCCCCGCTGAGCAGATAGACATAGGGATAGGTGAACAGGCTGAGCACAATCGCTGCACCCCAAAATCCCAATGGGCTGGGCGTCGGGATTGGCCGTCCAAACCATTCCGCCAGCGCCTGCGGGATCAATCCGCCCGGCGAACGCAACAGCGCCAGGTAGGCGATCCCACCGATGTAAGAGGGGATGGCCAGCGGCATCGCCAGCAGCCAGCGCAAGGCTTTTCGCCCCGGCAGGTCGCTGCGTTCGGTCAGCCAGGCCATGCTGGCGCCGATCAGCAACGCGCCAACAGTCACCGCCGCCGTCAGCAGCAGGGTATTGCTCAACAGCTTCCAGATGCGGGTCTGCAGCAGCCGCATCCAGGCTTCAGGCTCGGCTCCCAGCGCGCGCACGAAGATATAGACCAATGGGACAGCCACAAACAGCGCCACAGCGCCTGCTGCCAGCGCCAGGCGCAGGTTATACCTCCGAGGCGCAATTCGCAAAACAGAGCGAGTCAGAGATGCGTCCATAGGAGTTGAGTATGATTGGAGCAGCGGGTTCAGCAGCTTGCGCTGCTCTCTGTCAGGGCAATCCCACCCTTTCGATCAGGTCAAAAGTGGCGTCGAAATCGGCGACAGCCTTGTTGAGGTCCACTTCAGCAAAGCGCAGGCCTTCTAGCGGCTGGACGCCCTCGCGCACGCCGACGCCGGGCAGCAAGGGATACTCGTAATTCTCCTCGGCGAACAATTTTTGCCCCTGCGCTGAGAGCAGAAAATCCAGCAGCGCTTTGGCTGCAGCAGGGTTTTTTCCGCCCTTGACGATCGCAGCCGCGGTGGCGTTGCTGATCAGACCGATCTGTCCCTCGCCCTGATCCGGGAACACCACCCCCACCGGGCTGCCTTCGGCGAGTTGCAGATAATAATAATAGTGATTGACCAGGCCAAGCTTGAATTCGCCGGCGCCGACCGCTTTGCGCACATCGGTGTGGCCGCCGAAGAATGTGACCTGGTTATCCAGCAGGCCTCTCAGCCATTCTTCCGTCGGCGCTTCGCCCAACAGGCTGCGCATCACCGCAATCTGCGCCTGCATCGAGCCATTGGTGGAGCCGGCGGCGGCAATTTGTCCCTTCCATTTCGGATCGGTCAGCTCGAAAATGGATTTCGGAGCTTCGTCTGCTGAAACCAGATCGGTGTTATACATGATCACACGCACCCGCCGGGTAAGCCCCACCCAGACGCCCTCTGGACTGCGAAACTCTGCAGGGAGGCTCTCGGCGCCGGCAGGGCGATAAGCCTCGAAGACGCCCTGAGCGGCCAGGGATTGGATGGTGAATAACTCGGTGGAGATGAAGACATCCGCCTGGGGATTAGCGCGTTCTTCCAGCAATGCGTTGGCGATCTCGCTGTTACTGCCAGCCTTGAGCAGGATCTCTACTTCGGGATGAGCGGTCTTGAACGCATCCAACACCGGTTTGAGCAACGGCTCGGAGCGTCCGGAGTATATCACCAACCTGCCGCCGACTCCGGCCTGGGGTGCGGTGACCGCAACCGGGGCAGCGCAGGCCCCCAGAACAACTGTCAGCAGCGCCAACAGGGCGCTGATTCGATAGAAGTAAGACATAATGTTTTCTCCATTGTGTGCTAAAATGCTTATGTCTCAGATAAAAGATAGTATATACTAATTATTATATTTAGTCCAGACTAATATTGTCCGGAAAGCCAGGAAAACTATGGCGAAATCCCACCCAGAAACAGAAGAACAGCGCCCCACCCACACGGTCGAAGATTACCTGATGGCAATGCACGTGATGGAGCGCGATCACGGGGAAATCGTGGCTGCTCGCCTGGCGGAAATGTTTGGTGTGGCTCCAGCGACGGTAACGATGACGCTAAAGCGTATGGAGCGCGACGGCTGGATCTCTGGAAAAGGCCGCAAGGGCGTGCATCTCACCGAGACCGGCCGCGCCGCGGCCTACTCTGTCACGCGTCGGCACATGCTCGCCGAGTGGCTTCTAGTTAAGATGCTTAAAGTCCCGATATTGGAGACCCATCACGAGGCCCACGGCATCGAGCACGCCATCTCGCCCCAAATCGAAAAGCGGTTGGAGGAAGAACTGGGATACCCGCAAACCTGCCCCCACGGCAACCCCTTCCCCGGTTGCGAGCATGTCACCCGTCAATGGCCGCCGCTCACCGCCCTGCAGCCCGGCCAACAGGTCGTCATCCGCCGCATCCACGAATTTGCCGAGGACAACCTGGCGCTATTGCGATATCTGCACGAAAATGGCGTGTTACCCGGCGCCACAGCGCAGGTGGTAGAAGTGCTGCCTTTTAATCAAACACTGACCCTGCAAGTAGAAGAGCGGCAGGTCATTCTGGGGTACGCTTCTGCGCAGTATATCTACGCAGAAATCTTGCCCTAGCAAGCGACCCAGTCATTGCAAGCGATGCGTTTTTAGCGCGGCGCGATGGCAGCCTGTTATAAGCATTATCCCCCTTATCATCCATTGCCAATCGTCTAAAACGGCGTCTTGCAACCGCAGAGATCGACAGCCGCCGGAAGAGCGTATGGCGGGTCGATCAGCGAACTGGCGCGCCGATTTTGGGCTACCAATTGCCCGGCTTTGAACACATAGAGCTTTTCAGCCTGGTCAACGATCGCCGCCGAGGGCGAGGGCGCATCCAGGATCACGAAATCGGCCTGGCAACCGGGCTGCAGGCCATACCCCTTCAGCCGCATCAACCTGGCCGCATTATAGGTGGACATCTTCAGCAGCGTTTCCAGCTCCTCCACGCTATCCATATGAGCGCCATAGGCCAGTATCAGCCCCTCCTCCAGCAGGTCGAAGTTGCCCAGCGGCCGAAACGCATCCCGCACATTGTTGGAGGCATAAGCGACGTTGACGCCAGCGGCCAGCAGTTGTTTGACGCGCGTCAAACCTCGACGCACGCTATGGGTGTCCTCGCGCCCCAGGCGATACATGTCGGGCTGGCTGATCACGCTGATCTGAGCCTCCTGAATGAGCGCGATGGCTTCCTCTGCAACCTCTGGCAAAGCCGAGTCCAGCGCGCAGACATGCCCGGCGGTCACCCGTCCTTGGTAGCCGTTTTCGATCACCCGCCGGGCGCAATAGACGACCTCCAGATCCTCCAGCCCAACCGACGCCGGAATCCCTAGATCGGCGTGCACATCCAGATCCACGTCCATTTCCATCGCCAGGTCGATAGCAGCGTCGATGTGTTTGCGAAAATCCACCCCCTGACCGCGTTCCAGATTGCTGGCGCACCCCATGACATCCGCGCCATAACGAAAGGCGCTGACAAATAAATCCAGGCTGCCTGGCTGGCTGAACAAACCTTGTTGGGGAAAGGCGACGATCTGGAGTGGGATCCGATGGCGATATTTCTCGCGCACGGCCACCAGCGCCTCGAGATGGCGCAGTCCCACTTCCGGATCCACATGGCATTGAGCGCGCATGGCTGTGACGCCGTGTCGACTGGCAAGCTCCACGGCTTCGCTCGCACGCTGCTCGATCTCTTCTCGCGTGAAACTTCTCCGACGCTGCTCGACGGCCTGGTTCAACTCGGCCGGGGAACGAAACGGCCGGGGTCTTCCAGGTCGAACCCAGTCATTCATCAGGGCGATATCCAAATGCACATGGCTTTCGACGAAGCCAGGTATCAGCAGCCTGCCTTTCAAGTCAAAGGTACAGGCCGCAGGATGGTCAAGCCCAACGCCGCGATCAATAATAACGCCGTGATCGACCGCCAGATCAATTTGTCCTGGACTATCCTGAACCGAAGCATTGCGCAGCAGCAAGTCAATCATCGCCTTCAGACTCCAGATCATCCACCCGTCGCCGATAGGCAGCCGCCAAACCGCCCGAGGCAGTTTCGCGATACAGCGACGGCAGGTTATTCCCGGTCTCGAGCATAACCGCTACAACTTCATCGAAGGGGATCAAATGAGTTCCATCCGTGAACAATGCATAATCTGCGCAGTCCATCGCCCGGTTGGCCGCAAAAGCGTTGCGTTCGATGCAGGGAATCTGCACCAGCCCGGCGACCGGGTCGCAAGTCAAGCCCAGGTGATGTTCCAGCGCCATCGCTGCGGCGTACTCTACCTGGCGGATGGTCCCCCCCATCAGTTGCGCCGCCGCGCTAGCCGCCATGGCGCATGCCGCCCCTACCTCCCCCTGACAGCCGACCTGGGCGCCGGAAATGGAGGCATTGTGCTTGATCAGATTTCCGATCAGCCCGGCAGTCGCCAGAGCGCGCAGGATCGAATCCTCTGGGCAGCGGAAATATTCCTGCACATAACGCAAAACCGATGGCAACACGCCGCAAGAGCCACAAGTCGGCGCTGTCACCACCTGCCCTCCGGCGGCGTTTTCCTCCGATACAGCCAGCGCATAGGCGTAGAGAAGCCCCTGCCGCTTTGAGTGCTCTCCGGCGGTAATGGTCTTTCGGTAAAACGCCCAGGCTTTGCGGGGCACATTCAAACCGCCCGGAAGGACACCTTCCGTCGTAAGCCCGCGGTCCATCGCCTCTAACATGGTCTCCCAGATCCTTTTCAGGAACGGCCAGATGTCTTTGCCTTCGCGCTCTTCGACATATTCCCAAAATGCCTGGCCTCGCTGGCCGCATCTTTCCATGATGTCCGTCAGCGTGTGCAAATCGTACACCTCTTCCTGTTTCGAGTGGGTACCATCCCCAATCGCGCCGCCGCCCAGGCTATACACCTGCCAGGGCTCAGATGTCCTTCCGTCGGCCAGGAGCGCCTCGAATTGCATGCCGTTCGGATGCAAGGGGAGCAACTCAGCAGGCTTCCAGATGATTTCCACCGGCATCGGGGCGAGCGCTTCCTGGATAGCAATATCCGTCAGATGCCCTTTTCCGGTGGCCGCCAGGCTTCCAAATAAAGTGACCCGGTACTTCTGAGCCACCGGATAGCGTTCTTTGAACACCTCGGCAGCTTTGCGTGGCCCCATGGTATGGCTGCTCGAAGGGCCATAGCCGATGCGATATAGTTCACGGATCGATTCCATTCTAACGTCTCTTTTCAGGACGGCGAAGTCCACAGTCTCGAAGGACGAACTGACCGTCGCGCGATCACACCGGTGATTCGCGTTTCATCCCAAGTCAAATCCTTGAGCGTAGAGGATCTGGCGGAGTTGATACCGCCCTTCCTCTGGAGGAGGCTTACAGGAACACCGGGCATTCCTCCACCCAGCGCTGCCCACCACACAGCCTTCGCAATTCGCGTTTGCGCACGGGATCGACAATCGCGATCACGCTATATACCTGGCGAAAACAAGTTGACGAAGCCCACTGGGCAGATTCGACAATCGTCTCAACCCACCCAGCCGGTATCGATTGGGCCGTGAATTTTCGGATCGAACGATGCGAGCGCATCAAGCGAATTACAGGATTGATTTGCACCGAACTTGTTTGTCCCTCGACATCCATAAGGTCAATCTCCCTTATTCCAGACTCCAGGATGATCGCGGTCAAAATCTCGGAGCAGATCGATGAATTGTGGATCGTTCAAGACGATTACTTCCACCCCCTGGTTGCGCAGAAAATCTTCCGCGCCGCGATAGTTCTGATTTTCGGCGATAACCACTTTGGGTATCCCAAAGAAAACAATCGCCCCGGCGCACATTTCACAGGGCGACAGAGAGGTGTAGATCACACAGCGGCGAAAATCGGCGTTGCTCAATCCAACCGCATTATCGATGCAATCCATCTCAGCATGGCGGATGATGCTATTCATCTGCCTCTGCCGATTGCGCCCCCGCCCAACAATGACCCCATCCAACACCAGCACCGAACCGATCGGGACGCCGCCCTCCTGTATCGCCTGTAGGGTCTCTTCATAAGTAGCTTTCAGGTAAGGGTCCATTATTTGCTCGTCTCTGGCTGATCACTCTTGTAGGGTTTGCTGAAGATATCCGCATAACCGAGCAACTCTTTATAGCCTGGTCGAGAATATGCCAGGCGCTTGCTGGTACGCACACCGTAACCGATCAGTCCTTCCAGCAACTTCAATGCGCTCACAACGCCGTCCACTACCGGAACGTGAAGCTCGCTTTCCAGCTTCTTGTCCAGTCCGCTCATACCGGCGCATCCCAGGCAAATCACCTCTGCGCCATCCTGCTCTATCGCCTGCCGGGAGGCGTTCAGGATCATGGCATATGTTTCTTCGGGGCTGGCGGATTCCAACGCCAGGACGGGCATACCGGTCGAGCGGACAGAAGCGCAACGCTCCGCCATGCCATAATGTCGCACAGCATCCCACAGCAAAGGCTCCCATTCGCGGTTGGTGGTCACTACGCTGAATCGATGCCCCAGCATGCAGGCCACATACATGGATGCCTCTGCGATGCCCAAAACCGGTTTTTCCGTGATTTCACGCAGCGCGTACACAGTCGGATGATCGCTATAACAGGCAATGACGAACGCATCGAATTGGTCCAAATTCTCCAGAGCCACTTCGAGCGTCCCCGGTGAACTGAGCAACTCATCATAGATGCTTTCGATCGAGCGCGGCCCACTTTTAGGGTTAATCGCCTGAACTTGTGTTCCTGATGCACGGGATATTTTACTTGCTATCCCCCTAAGAGGAGGAAGAATTTGTCATACTTTTTAGCGGATGAAAAGCATCCGTAGTTTTGCACTCTTGACACACCAATGAGTGGCCTGACTCGTTTCCTGATCAATCCTGCCTGGCCGGTGGGAAAACTGGCTGAAGCTCCTGAGAAACTGCGCCTGGTTTCCTCCAGCCAGGAATACGCACGGCGCTGTGGGGTTACTCGCAAGGAACTGATGGGCAGCGATCAGTATCGACTGCATTCCGCTAATGCAATTATTCGCTTTGGGCGGCTGGATTGTGCTTTTACAGTATCCTCTACCCGGGCCCGCCCTAAGAATCTATCCCCCGATTTTTTATTCCACCACCGTAAACTGGGTATAGTGATACACGATCTGCCCGGCCACCAGCCCAAAGGTGTCCTGGCCATCGCTGACCGCGCCGGCGCTGGAAGTCGCCGTCCAGGTGAAGTGGCGCGAGCCTTGCGTCCCGCCCTGCTCCGTCAGGGTGAAGGTCGCATTGGGCAGGATCTGATTGAAGAGCGCCTCATACCACAAATGGATGTCCGCTGCGCCCTGGACGGTGCGTTGCGGGGTGACGTGCACCCCGTTGCTGGCGTAGAGCATTGCCGCCTGGGCGGGGCTATGGGCGTTCAGGGCGGTGAAATAGCGCGTCACGATGTCCTGATTGGACGGGTCGATGGGCCAGTTGTAAGCGGCGATAGCGTCCCACAGCGCCGGCAGATACTGGCGGGTATGCGCCCACTCCCAGAAATTGGCCGCGTCCATGTTCAGGGCGCGGGCGGTGTCCATGAACTCGACCATCTCCGCCGGGGTGGGTTGCCAGCTCCCCTGCAGGTAGGCGGAGCCGGTGGGGATGATCGGGCGAAAAGGGGTGATGGCCTCGAATTCGCGCAAGCAGCGGGTGAGTTGATCGCCCGGGTTGTGCGCCCCTACCCAATATACCTGCGGCATGTTGATATCTACCCGCTCCAGGAAAGCCTGCCAGGGGAAGCTAGGGTGGTAGGTGGGGAAACGGAAGGAACTCAGGGCGACGGGAAAGGTGGGCAGGGCGGCGCGCAGGCGGCTCATGAACTGGCGGGCGGCGGCATCGCGGCCCGGCTCTTCGTACTGCGATTCGGCGTCGATCACGTAGCCATCCACGCCCAACTGCTGGACGCGCTGGATGGCGATATCTGCCTCGGCGTTCGGATCGTAGCCATAGACGTAATGCCAGCCCCATACCTGGATGCCGCGGTTGCGCAGGGCGCTGAGCACTGGCGGCACCAGGTCGGCGCCAGTGGTGGGGTCCAGGTTATAGGCGTGGTCGCCATCGGCGATCTTGATCAGCGTATGCGTCAGCCCGGCCTGCACCGCCAGGTTGGCGATCGCCGAGGCGCTGCCGCCCTCGGTGCGGCGGATTTGCCAGATGTAAAAACCTTTGCCTTGTAGCGCCAATGGAATGACCCTGTCAGGGATAACCATAAAAGCCTGCGGGCCACCAGGACCCGCAGGCCAGGTCATCTATCTCAAATTCTGAGACTTTCGGATGATCTTCATCATCTGTTCCTGGTTCGGCACCAACACCATCGCCCCGCCGGGAGTGATGTAATCATAGACATGGTTGTAGGTCAGGGCAAACTGGCGGATGTTGCGCGTCTCGGCGATCTTGGCGGCAAAGGGCAGCCATTTCAGGGCGTCCACCAGGGTGATGTCGGTCTTGACGCTGTCTTTGTACAGGTTGTAGAACTCCGGCGCGCGGCGCAGGGCGTCCATCGAGACCAGCTTGTCGAAGATGGCTTGCAGCACTTCCTGCTGGCGGCGGTTGCGGGCGATGTCGTTGGTGGTCTTGCGGGTGCGCACGTACCATAGCACCGTGTCGGCGTCCATGTGCACCTTGCCCTTGGGGATGGTGACCCAGTAGCCGGCGCGGTAGTCGGAGACCGCCTCGGCCACGTTCACATCCAGCCCGCCCAGGTTGTCGATGATCTTCTTGAAGGACGAGAACTCGATCAGGACGTAATAATCGGGGGTGATGCCGAAGTTGTGCTTGAAGGTCTGCGCCAGCAGCTTGTACCCGCCGTGCGTCCAGGCGGTGTTGATGCGGTCCATCCCGTAGCCAGGAATGGTGATGTACAGGTCGCGGGGGAAGGAGGTGATATTCACCTGGCCCAGGTCGGAGTTCAGGGTCAGCAGGATGATGGTATCGGTGCGGAACTGGCGATCCCAGGGGCGGCGGTCGGCGCCCAGAAGCAGGATGTTAATCTGGCTGGGCAGGGCCTCCAGGGCCTGCTCGGCGGGCAGGCCGCCAGCGGGCAGGGTGATCTGCGGGGTGGGCGAGGCAGTGGGAGTGAACGAGGGGGCCAGGGGGACGCCCGGCTCTGGCGTGGCCTGCCCTGGCAGGGGAGTGGGCGGCAGCGGCTGGAAGGGGGTAGGCGTGGCAGTGGCGTCGGGCGGGGCCAGGACGTAGGTGGCGCGCAGGGTGCCTTGCAGCGCCACCGCCGACACCGGCGCGGCGGCGACCAGCGGCGACCCACAGCCCGAGAGCAAGACGGCCAGCAAGGTGAAGAGCAAAAGCGCTGGGACAATGGAAAGGGTTGGGCGAGGCTTCAACGAAGTTCTCCTCCAGACGGCGAAGATCGAGACGATTAGAGCGGCTGGCCGGGCGCCAGTGGCGTGGCGGGCGGCGGCGGGAGCGTCGGCTCCGGAGGCGGAGCAGTTGGCGGCGGCGGAGGCGGCTGCTGAGCGGTAGGCGGCGGGGGTGGCGGCTCCGTTGGTGGTGGACTGGTAGGCGGCGGAGGCTCCGTTGGTGGTGGACTGGTGGGCGGCGGAGGCTCCGTCGGCGGTGGACTGGTGGGCGGCGGCTGCGTCGGTGGCGGGCTGGTGGGCGGCGGTGGCGGCGGCAGCGTGGGCGGCGGAGGCTGTGTCGGTGGTGGGCTGGTGGGCGGCGGCTGCGTCGGCGGCGTGACCGGCGTGCGGGTGGGATACCACGGCGGTACAGTCGGGTAAGGGGTAGGATACACTGGCGGGCGATAGGTGGGACGGGGACGCGGCGTGGGGGTGCGCGGCGGGGCCGGCGGCACATACAACTCGGAGTTCACCACCAGGCTCTCGGTCTTCATACAGTTGCCGGCCTTGAGCAGCGCCACACTGGTATCGTACAGGTGCGCCAGGGTGCGCAGAGTGTGCTCCGGGCGGACGATGATCTTGATCCAGCCCGCCGGGTGGACGCAAACGTTCGAGGTGGGCGTCAGGATGACCACTACCTCGCTGGGAGCCGACGGCGAAGCCTGCTGCGGCTCCGAGCCGGCCAGTTGCAGCACCGGCTCGCCGCTGAAGAGCATTTCGCCCAGTGGGCCGGACGGCGCCTGCCCCAGCCGGTAACCGCTCTCCACCAGCGAGAGCGACAGGCTGCCCAGGACGATGGCGCTGGAGAGCAGCGTCATGAACAAGCCCAGAAAGACCTGCCGCGGCCCGCTCATCGATTCTCGCCCCGACCGTTGCCGCCTTCGAACAGCTTCTTCACCGGCAGCAGGACGCTGAAGATGGCACCGTTGCCCGGGTCGCTATCCACCCAGGCGCGCCCGCCCAGGGCTTCGACCAGGGTCTTCATGCGGGAAAGCTCTGCGCCCGAAGCGCCCAGGCCCTGGATCGAGCCTGCCGCGGATTGCAGCGAAAAAACGTGAAGCATATCTTGCGGGGCGATGCCGCCGCCGCTGTCGGCCACCTGCACCAACACATAATCCAGATCGCTATCCGAGGTTTCCAGGCGCGCCTTGACCCGCACGCTCCCGCCCTGAGGAGAAGCGGCGCCGGCGTTGCTAAGCAACTGACCGAAGACCTTTTTCAGCGCGTGGCGGTCGGTGTTGATCAACAGGGGCTGTTGGGGCAGGTCGAGGTTAAGCGAGATGCGCTTCTCGTGCAGAGCGCGGTTGCTCTCGGCGACGGCGCGCTGCAATACCTGGGCGACATCCACTTCTTCGAACTCCAGATGCGCCGCGCTGCTTTCCGGCGAAGCCACCTGCATCAGGTCGTCCAGCAGGCGGCTGATGCGTTCGACAGAGATGCGCATGCGCTCCAGGTATTTGCGCTGGTTGGCGCCCAAGATGCCGATGGTCTCGCCGAGCAGAAAATCGATGTAGCCGGAGATCGAAGCCAGCGGCTGGCGCATATCCTGGGCGATGGCCGCAATCGATTCGAGCTGCGCGCCGGTCGAGGCTGCTTCGGGTTGCGAAAGCTTCAACGCAGTGATCTTTTCTTCGGCCTCGCCGAGCGATTGGCGCAGCAGAGCGATCTCCTCCAGCGCCAGGCGCAGCTCTCCGCCCAGGGCCTGGGTCTTCTCGGCCAGCGATTTTTCGGCCAGCAGGGCGGCCTGTTTGAGTTGCTCGTTCTCAGCGCGCAAATCGGCCAGGGCCTGCTGGGCCGCCTGGTGCGCGGCGCTGATCCCAGCCAGGGCGACCAGTTGTTGATGGTCACGCTGGCTGTTTTCCTGCAGCACGGCAAGTTGATCGCGCAGCTTCTGCCGTTCTTCCGTCGCCTGTTGCGCCTGTTCCTGCGCCAGGCGCAGGTTTTGGCGCGTCTGAGCCAGGTCTTGCTTCAAGCCGATCATCTCCTGACTGCGTTGCAAGAACTGCACCAGCAATTTGCCCAAGATGCCCAGGGCGGCGGTCTCGCCGGGGTTCCAATCTTTGCCGGAAGCCGGCGAGAGCAACAGCAGGCCGGCGGTGGGCTGACCATCGGGGGCCAGCACTGGGGTGAGCAGCAGGTTGCCGGTCTTTTCCAGGCCCAGGGCCTGCGCCAGCGCAGCCAGGTCGGGGGCAGCGCTATCGCCGGGGAGGCGCCGGGCGCGCCCCATGCGCAGCGCCGAGGTCAGTGTGGGGAACTGACGACTGTCCAGGGGGGCGGGCTGCAGGTGGCGCTGGGCGTGGCGGTCGTAGGCGCTGCGGACAAAGATCTTGCCCTGCACATCGGGCGTGGAAAGCAGCAGGCAAAGGTCGGCCTCAAAGGTTCGAGACACCAATTCGGCGATGCCGCGAGCAAGCTGCTGCGAATCGCTCTCTGCGGCCAGCTTGTGCAGAGTCTGCCAGGTCTGCGGATCGCCGGGCAGGGCGGTTTCAGCGGGCGGAGCGGCGGCCGCCAGCGCCTGGGAGGCGGGCGGCGAAGGTTGCGTCGCGGCGACCGGGAAGCGCTGCCCAAGCAAGAACAGGAAGGGATAGGCGATCATCTGGCACAGGCGCACGGCGATAGGGTAATCGCCGCCGGAGGGCGGGAGCAGCAGGTGCAGCCCGTTGCCCGTCGCCAGGCACAGGAACATGAACAGGCCATAGCCCCAGGCTTCAGGCTTGCGGGCGAGCAGGCTGAGCGCGCCAAACAAAAGGATCGCCAGGCCAATGAACTGCGCCGCCACATCCACCGGCAAGCGGTTGAAGGGCAGGTCAACCGGCTGCGTGGGCCACCATAGCGCGCCCATCACTGCTGCGGCGGCGGCCATCAGGCCCAGCAACAGGGTCCCGGCGTCTGCCAGGGGGGAGGGGTCTGGATAGCACCATAACCAGACGATCAGCACGATGCTCAACAGATAGAAGGCGCGATCCAGCGGCGGCAAGACCTGCTCACCGATCAGGAAAGCCTGCCAGGAGAGGCCAGAGATGGTGAACAGGATGAGTTGCAGCGTGAGCAGGACGCCCAGCCCCAGCAGCATGCGCTGGCGGCGCGCCGGTACGCTGTGCGCCCCCTGGTTCAAGGCCAATTGTAGCGCGCCCGCAATGGAAAAGGACAGCACCAGGTGATAAGTCAGGCTGCCCGTCTCGGTCGATAGGAGCTTAAGAACCTGTTCCAGCCAATTGCCCATTGCCTTTTCTTGCATACATTATAGCATGTGCGACTTCTCACGGCAAAGAAATGCAGGTTGACAAAAATGAAATTCGGGGTAAAATAACCGGCGCAAGCGACCCTTTCAGCCGAAGTGGCGGAACTGGCAGACGCGCTACGTTCAGGGCGTAGTGAGATTACTCTCGTGTGGGTTCGACTCCCACCTTCGGCATCCACCAATGCGACGCATGGGCATGCGTCGCATTTGCTTTCCCGCCGAGCGGTCGGTCCTTGCCGCGTGGCACAAGAATTGCAGCAGGGTAACGATGAAACACATCCTAGAACACTTGCGCGATTTTCAAGCTTAAGGTATGATGAATAGCGTAGTGATCAGCGTCACTTTAGAGCGGAGTGCTCCATGCGATACGTCGTAGTGGTCGTTTCATTGGTTTTGCTGGCCTACCTGGTGATGGAATTCAACAGCCGCACCGCGGAGTTGAACCGGTTGCGTGCCGAGCGCGAGGCGGTAAGCGCGCGGCTGGAGAGCAAGCAGGCGACCAAGGCGGCGTTGGAGGCGGAGATCGCCTACGCCACCTCGGACGCGGCGGCGATCAAGTGGGGCTACGAGAACCACATGGCGCGCCCCGGCGATTATGTGGTCGTGCCAGTGCAAGCCCTGCAGGTCACGCCCACGCCGGCGCCGCGGCCGGTGATCACCACACCTGAGGTCAGCAACCTGCAGCGCTGGCTGTCGCTGTTCATCGACTCGCCTAACGCTGCGCCGTAAAGGGAAAAGGCGTGGAATCTCGCCTGCGGGTGGCTTGACGCTTCTCACGGGACGTGATAAAATCACGTCCGCTCGACAGGCAGAACACGCCCGCTGAGCGCGCAGAATTTACTGCGGGGTGGAGCAGTGGCAGCTCGTCGGGCTCATAACCCGAAGGTCCCCAGTTCGAATCTGGGCCCCGCTACTCGGTCTTCGCAGCGCGAAACCCCTCGAAACCATAGCTCGATGAGCTATGGTTTCTTTGATGCCTCTGGCGGTGAAATATGGGTCAATTATCACCCTCCTTGATCAACCGTTATACTGAAAGGCAGGGCAGCCATCGTGCAGAGTAGCACCCGACCAGACAGCAGGCTCTTGCCGTTGGCCATAGCCATGATCGCTCATGTTCCGTTGAGCGGCGTCTTTCTCGCCGGAGATGAACCAGGTGAATGGAGCAGCCTATGACCCGCATCCTCACCGTCGATCCTGATGCGCCGGAGACCGAGGCCATCGAACAGGCAGCCGCTGAAATCCTGGGCGGCCGGTTGGTGGCCTTCCCCACCGAAACCGTGTATGGTCTGGGCGCCAACTCTCTTGACTCGCAGGCGGTGGCGCGCATTTTCATCGCCAAAGGTCGTCCGGCGACGGACCCGCTGATCGTCCACCTGGCTTCAGCGGACGACCTGCCCGGCGTAGCGCACTCTATTCCTCCAATCGTTCAGACCCTGTCGCGCACATTTTGGCCTGGCCCGCTCACGCTCATCCTCCCGAAACGGCCCGCTGTGCCCAAGAACGTCTCCGCCGGCCTGGAGACGGTGGCGGTGCGCGTCCCATCCAATCCGATTGCGCAAGCCTTGCTGCGCGCCTGCGGCGTGCCCATCGCAGCCCCCTCGGCCAACCGCTTCGGCAGCGTCAGCCCAACAACGGCGCAACACGTGCTTGCCGACCTTGGCGATCTGGTCGATCTGATCCTCGACGGCGGCCCAACGCCGATCGGCGTCGAGTCGACGGTGTTGGATGTGACGAGGACGCCATGGATGATCCTCAGGCCGGGCGGAATCACCCGCGAAGCGCTTGAGGCGGTCATCGGGCCGGTAGCCGTGTACAGCGAGACCGCAAGAGAGCCTGTATCCCCCTCCATTTCACAACCTTCCCCGGGCTTAATGGCCAAGCATTATGCCCCGCGCGCCGAACTCTGGTTGGTCATCCTGCCGACTATCGAAGAGGCCGTTGCGGATATAGCCCGGCTGGCGCGCCAGCACCTGACCGAGGGGCGGCAGGTGGGGCTGCTGCTCGCGGACGAAGATCGTCCGTTTTTCGACGATCTGCCCCTCAAGGTCTTTACACTGGGCTCTGCTGCTGACCTGGAAAGCGTTGCGCGCAACCTATATGCTGGCCTTCGCGCGCTGGATGAGCAAGGTGTCGAGGTCATTCTGGCGCGTGATTTCGGCGAGCAGGGTTTAGGGCTGGCGATCCGCGACCGACTTCGCCGCGCCGCCAGCCGCGTTATAACGAAGTAAACGTCATTTCTGAGAGGCGATTCACTAAACCCATATTCTCCCATTCGCAGAGACCTGGTACGGCACCTCCAGGATAACGATCCCTGGGCGATTGATGAGCACCGAACGCAACAAGGTGGCCGTCTGCATGTGCAACAGCTTCTCCCACCAGGTCTGGTTGACGAATTCCGGTACCACGACGGTGATCGTCTCGCCGGGCTGGCGGGCGGCGTCGACTTTATCGATGAAACGGAGCAGTGGTGCGATTATGGTGCAATAGGGAGATTCAAGAATCACCAGGCGGGTTCCGTTGGTGTAGTATGGAAAGATGGCGGAGTCTGACAAATCCGCCCTCTGGATAACTTACTCATACTGAATGGCTTCCAATATGCGGATACGCGCGGCGCGTAATGTGGGGAGCAGCGCCGCCACCTGCGAAGTGAGAAACGCGATCACCAGGGCAGCCAGGATGTTCTCCAGCGGCAGAACATAAGTAATCCGGTAGCCCGACATGCTGGTCATGGCGGTCAGGAACAGGCGACTCAAGGCTACGCCAAACACCAGTCCCATCAGGCCGCCAATCAGGCCCATCAGCGCTGCTTCGGATAATATCATCCGCACCACCTGACCGCGGGTCATCCCTACCGCCCGCAGCATGCCGATTTCCTGGGTGCGCTCCATCACATTCATGGTGAGTGTGTTGGTGATGCCCATGAATCCCACCAGCATGGCGATCAGCGCAAGTACATCGAACATCTGAAAGGCCTGTTGCATGAGCGTGGTAATTCGACCCAACAGGGTTTCGTTGGACACGATCACCAGTCGCTCGTCTTTGCCATAGCGAGCGTCGATTTCTTCACCCACCTGATCGGGTGAAGCGCCAGGTGACACCTTCACCAGCAGCGTATTCGCCCCACTGAGTCGAAAATAGTGTTCCATATCACGCCACGATCCATTCATGACCAAGCCTTGATTGGAAAAATCGACTGTTACCGCAGCCACAGTGAAGGGCGTTCCTCCCAAACGTGTCTTGAGCTGCAACTGGTCACCTGGCGCCAGTGCATACTTCTCGGCAATTACAGTGGAGATGAACACGTGCCCGCCGCGGCTCATCCGATCCAGGGAATCTGGATATGCCTGACTAAAAACAAAGTTGGTCACCTGCGAATAAGAAACCGGATCGAACGCCATGAAATTAACCTTCTCCCAGTTTCGGTCAGGCAAGCGCCAATCGACCTCAAAATAGCGCACCGGGGCAACAGCTTCCACGCCGGGCAGCGCTTCAATCCGCCGAATGACATTTTCACGAATGGGTACCAAGGAGGTTATATAAATATCACCGCCGATATAGCCCTCCAGCCATTCATCCAGATCGCCTTTAAAGGAGCCGGTCATCACCCACACGATCACGATCATGGCAACGCCGATCATCAAGGCAGCAACAGTCAAAGTAGTTCTCAAGCGGGAGCGTTGAATATTCCGGCTGCCCAACTGGCCAACCCGTCCGAACAGAAAGCCCATCAAAGGACGAGCCATGTGCTCCCAGGCGGAGACGGTGACAGGGATAACCAGCGCGCCGCCAAAAAATAGCGCAAATACCATTATGCTGCCAAAACGAAATTGCGGATCATCTGGAAAGGGGTTAAACACCAGACCCAAACCGGCCACTACCAGCAGAACAATTCCCAGGATCCAACCGTAGCGGATCAGCCAACCCTGGCGCGACAGTGCGCGCACGCGCAGCGCTTCCAGTGGTGAAACAAAGCCTGCCCGTAAAGCCGGCAGCATCGCCGCAGCCACCGCAACCAATACCCCAACAGAGAATGCAATTATTAGCAGGCTGTGCGGCGCCTGGGCTTGGGTTATCTCTTGCGCTAACATAACAGCCATCAGCCGAGAAAGCCCTCGCGCCATCAGAAGTCCCAAACCAATACCCAGTAAAGAGCCAATGATGCCCATCGATATAGCTTCAACCAGCACCTGAGAGGTCACCTGGCCCCGCGTCATCCCCAATGTGCGCAGCATACCGAATTCACGGGTGCGCTCCACTACCGTCATAGAAAAGGCATTGTAGATCAGGAATGCGCCCACAAACAGCGCCATTGCAGACAGGAAATTCAGACCGATCTGGTAGTTGCTGAGCATCTGGATCATACGCCGCCCCTGAGATGCCGGATAAATCACCGCGTACGCCTCGCCCAGATAAGATGCAAGGTTCAGCCGTTGGCGCTCCAGCTCATCGCTGGACAAACCCGGCGACATCACCAGATCGACTTGATCAATCTCTCCGCTGCGGTCGAACAATCTTTGAGCGCAGACCAGGGGTAGAACGCCAAAAGCGCCATTGTTCAACTGCCCTGGTCCTTCTTTCTCCATCAGACCTACGATGCGCAGCCTCACAACCTGCCCAGAGGCCACAAATTCGATATATTTTCCGACCGCCAGCTCGTTTTGATCGGCAAAGGATTTGACCAGCACGACCTCATTTGCCTCTGGATCTAGAGAGAGGAAACGGCCTTCGACAATGCTATAACTGCGCACCTGGCTATCATGAAGCGGGTCGATACCATACAGCAGCAGCCCACCCAGGTCTGTGCCAAAGAAACTCAGACCAATGTCGTCGCTTGGGGATTGATTGGCAAGCACAGTCTGGGCGTGCAAGGAAGGCAGCGCCGCTTCGACGCCCGGCACCTTTTCCACGCGTTGTACGGTAGTTTCCGGGATGCCTCTCCCATCGGCTTCCCGGCTGGTGATGATCAGGTCAGCCTTGCCAGAAGTGTTTTCGAACAACTGGGTGACGGAGTTCAGCGCAGCCTGATTGGTTACACCGATCGCAATAATTGCAGCCACACCCAGGACGATCCCAAATGTGCTCAATAAGACTCGCATTGGGCGGGCAGTCAAGGAACGTAAAGAAAGCAGACGCAAGAGTCTCATCGGTGTTTGGCGAGTTAATCTCCTAACGCGCTCATACGCTCGAGGATCTGTCGAAGTTTCTCGGCCAACTGGGTATCGGGCGCAAAGACCAGCTCGCCGTCCAGGCGGCCATCGCGCAGAAAGACGACCCGGTCGGCATATGCAGCCGCGCGTGGATCGTGAGTTACCACTACAATCGTTTGACTTAACTGATCGCACGATTGGCGCAACAGCTCCATAATTGCCGTGCCGGTCTTCGAGTCCAGGTTGCCGGTTGGCTCATCGGCCAGCAGGACGGCCGGCTCGGTGATCAAGGCCCGCGCCAGGGCCACCCGCTGCTGCTCACCGCCTGAGAGCTGGTCAGGTTTGTGTCCACGGCGGTCGCTAAGCCCGGTCAGTTGCAACAGAGAATTCAGCCGTTGCTGATAAGCCTTCGGATTCTGGCCGTCGATCAACAGTGGCAGGGTGATGTTTTCCTCCGCTGAAAGTGTGGGCAGCAAGTTGAAAAACTGAAAGACGAACCCAATGTTGCGCCTTCGCAACAGGGTTACTTTCTTATCTTTTAATTGGGAAAGTCGAGCTCCTGCCAGGATCACTTCACCGCTTGATGGCTGGTCAAGTCCGCCGATCATGTGCAACAAAGTCGACTTGCCGCTCCCCGACGGTCCCATAATAGCGACAAACTCGCCTTTTTCTACCACGAAATCGACCCCTGCCAGGGCATTAACCCGGCTACCGCCCAGTTGATATTGCTTCGTTATGCCTTTGGCTTCCATTACCGGCATTGGTTACTCCTTTTCCACCCGAGCTGGCTGGTGGACATCTTTTAGATAGATCACACCTTTGTATCCATCCACTTCGACCAGGGCGCCGTCCGGCAAGTCCATTGCTGCCTTCACCGAAACCACTGCTGGGATGTTATATTCGCGGGCTATAATCGAGCTGTGGGAAAGGATGCCCCCCGACTCGGCGATGACAGCCCCGGCCTTGGCAAACAGCGGCGTCCATCCTACATCCGAGTAGGGTATCACAAGCACATCTCCCGGCTCAAGTTTTTGAAAATCGTTCAATCCGCGGACAACTTTTACCCGTCCGGCGTAGTAACCACGAGAAGTTGGGATGCCTTGCAGCTTATCGGCACTAGCGGGAACCAGCGGCGGCAAAGAGTCACCATAAATCACATCCGGGACGAGCGCATCCCGGCTGCGCTCCATCTCGGCTTTACGCTCAGCAACCAGAGCAGCAAAGTCCCTCCCATCTCTCACACCTGCTACCCAGTCTTGCAACTCTTTCCAATATAGAAAAAATATATCTTCCCAACAAGATAACAGACCTTCAACAACCATGCCTGCTCCCAGGGCGTGAAAGTTATCGCGCAGCAACATGAGTGTATAGGTGTACAGTGAGCTGTACATTTCGCGATACAGGCGAAAAGCCCGAGCGCGCTGATAAACATAGCCTAGATAACGAAAACCAAGCGGCCCGCTCTTCAAATCCTGCAAGCCAATGTTGCAGGCTGCTTTCGTCTCTGGCGGGCTGAACTCGCATACCAGGCGCAGAATCATCTCCGGTGTCTCACGCCAAGGAACACTGGTAAAGTCCACCGTGCTATCGCTTAAGTGACCGAAACGATCAAGAAATTGCAGAAGCTGCTGGTGAAAATCGGATAATGCCTGCTCCTGTTCCAAGAATTGCAGGTCGCCCTGCCTTAGGCGCTCTTTAAACTGCGGTTCTAGGGCCTGGTATTGCTGATGCAAATTAGCCAGGTGCAGATTAGGATCAAAGGCTTGCAGCTTATCCCATTGATCGGTGAGGTTAAACTGATCGGGATTCACCTTCCGGCTTTTCAAATAGCTGCGCAGCAGAGCGCTGTAAATCTGCATCAGCAGAATGCACAAAATCGTGTTATAGGTGATCTTCTCTTGCAGGTTGATAATCTGGCTAACCCGCTCTAGTAGAAGCTTGGGATGATCCTGAGCTGAGAGCAAAGCAGAATAAGCTCGCGCTTCCTGTTGCAGTTGTACATAATCCCGCTCTGCGCGTGGGCCAAAGCGCAACTTATCTAAGACAAAGCGAGCGACCCTCGGGGCTTTCAGTAGAAAAGATGGGCCTGGCATGAATTTTGGTCGGCTGGCGCCTGGCGGCAGCATCCCCATCATCCGCTCTAAAGAATCGCGGGGCATTCCCAGGCGTGCAAAAACGCGGCCAAACTGCCCCATATTGTAGTAGGCACGGTAGTGAAAAGCCTTCACCAGGCACTCCGGCTGAATTTGGGTATCACCCACCAATTCATTCAGAATTCGTACCCACTGGCGCGTAGGGATGGGTATAGAGGTCGACCAAACCAATGGTTTAATCAACCCGGGCGTCATCTCGCGCGCAATCTGGTTACTGTAGATATCGCCCTCATGCAATGCAGTAATATCGCGAAGCTGCACCCAGTACAGCATTTTCCCATCGTAAACCCACTCCAGGTCGATATCCCGCCGGAGCAGGCGCGCAAGCTGTTTCGTCTGCTGGATAATCTGTTCGATTAAGCCGTCTGGCAGTTGCTCATCATCTGGCTTTTCCAACACAGCACCCCAGCGGCTCACCCAGCGCATAGGTGTAATTCCCGATTGCGCCAGTTGGGTACCGTCGCCGCGTACCGCTTCCACAATGATTTCCTCCTGACCCGTGATCGGATTCAGTGAGAATGACACTCCCGATAGGATTGGTTCGATCATCTCTTGAATGATCACTGCGATGAGGAGCTGATCTGCCAGCTTCGTGCTGCGTTGCAGGTAAGTTTGAACCCCCTCAGCCTCAGCAGTATCCCAGATAGCCTGCACAGCCTGAATGACCTGGTCCACACCACGCACGTTTAAAAAGCTGGTAAATTGTCCCGCAAATGACCGCTGGGTGCTATCTTCGATATTAGCTGAGGAGCGTATCGCGTAGGTCCTGCCGGGTAAGATCGCCCGCTCCAATTCTTTCAAGACGCTATCAACAACTGCCTGCCCCTGGCAGCGGTAATCCAGATAGGCTTTCCATGTACAAACAATAGTTTTTGGAATGTTAAATTTCTTCCGCCAAAGCCGGTGTAGATTCAAAGCCTTGTTGCCAATACAAGCCGGTGGTCGGAGTGTATGCAACGATACAAGATATTTCATTCCGCCCTCAATTTGGATTACTTGCGTTGTATTTTGAGCGCACTCATCAGCTTGAGCATTGCTTGACCCATCGGAAATGTGCTCATGCTGGCGCGCATATCTCCTTTGCCATATTTCTGGTATATTCCTCGCACCATTTTAATCTCTGGGATCATCGCGATGAGGAAAAGCATGCTGATAATCAACGCATAGATCAAATGGACACCCCAACCGCGGGTGATTGCAAACCAGATGATGGTTAGAAAGACGCCTCCAGTGTAAGCGACCAGAAGTTCCTTGAGCAAGACCATCCCGATAAACATGGACGTAATGGCAACCACCAACGCGCCAAGCGGATCAATCGCCAGCATGCCACCGTAAAACGGGGATATTCCACGACCTCCCTTGAAGCCATAATACACTGGCCAACAATGACCGATAAAACCCGCAATCGCGGCCATCAGGTAATAAATCTCATCCGGATAAATCAACCGTAATGCCAGCGTCGGTAAGAGTGCCTTTAATATGTCGAGCAAACCTGCAGTGCAGCCAATTTTCGCTCCATACTTGATCGAAGCCGTGTTGGCACCCATAGCGAGCATGGGCATCCGTTCATCGCTGTTTTGCACAGGTAGCGAAACATCACTCAGATCAGCTTTCGGGTCGACAATGCGAGGAACCAGGCGAGCAAATGAAATTGAGCCCAACAAATAGCTAACAACTATACTTACAATCAGCACAACTGGATCCATCTTAACCCCTCCTAAAATAATCCAACAAATCACGTAGTTATTGCCATTATTCCTTATCTTAGTTTACTAACTGCAATCTCTTCCGGCAAGTGATATTTGTCACTATTCGCATGGAATTAATACCGCGCCACCTAGGGTAATCGCATTTCAAAAGCTTACCCTGGTCACCAGCGCCACGGGTTACATCGGCGCGGGGCTGGTGCCACACCTGCTTGAGATGGGTTATCGCGTGCGATACCTGGTGCGAGGTCCGGCCCGTCCGATTAATTGTTTCAGTACATCCAGCCGATCAATTATCGCCGGTCAGTGAAGTGGATGCCAGCGCACTCACAAGATTTGCCCCCGATTTTCACCCCGTGCCAACACCATCAGCCGCCTCATTACAACATTGTAAGCAAAAACGACCCCTCCGCGGCTTGCGAAAGGCAACAGGTTCGCTATAATCGTCCCTAAAACGGTCTTTGCTTCATCGTTCACAAACCGGCTGAAGATGCGCTGATCCGGTGTTGGGGTTATCCGCGTGGTTCATGACAGAGGGGAAAAGCCCAACCGCCGCTCGCCCTGAAGCCGCTGGGTTGCGTCAACGGTTCAGGTGCCACATCGGGCAGATGTATCTGATCGAAGGCGAACATTAAGCACGAAAGGAGTCCAAAATGCACCATCTCATCGCTGCAGCGCGCCTTTTGCTCTCGCTTATTTTGGTGTATGCCCTTGCCCAACCCATCCCCATCGGGGCGTACGATCTGGTTCAAAGCACAGAGGAATTTTTCTCCTACAGCCCGGCCACCTTCACCATACCCGGCAAAGTGAATGCGATGATCCCGCTCAGCAATGGGCGCGTGGTGGTCGGGGGCGGTTTTGTCTCTATCGGTGGGTTGGCAGCCCCGCGCAGCCTGGCGATGCTCAACAGCGATGGCACATTGGATACAACCTTTCGGGTTGACCCCGACCTGCAAGTACAAGAAGTCAATGCCGCAGCCCTGCAGGGCGATGGCAAGATCCTGATCGCCGGGCGGTTCAAAAAAGCCGGCCTGCCGACGACGTATTTCCTCCTTCGCCTGCAATCCAACGGGACGCTGGACATTACATTCGATCCCCTACAGGTCAACGGGCAGGTTTACGCCGTTCTGGTGGACGGCAGCAAGATCGTCATCGGCGGCGATTTCACCCAGCCCACGCCCAAAATTGCCCGCTTGAATCTGGATGGCACGGCTGACCCAGCCTTCCGCGGCGTGGGCAGCGGGCCAGACGGCGCCGTCATAGATATCGCCCGGCAGAGCAGTGGTAAATACATCATCGCAGGCGATTTCAGCACCTACAACAGCGCGGCTCAAAACGGGCTGGCGCGCTTGAACAGCAACGGCTCTTTGGACACCTCGTTCGTGTCAGGCGGATTCCGAGAGAGCAAGCGGGTGGCCGTGTTGAGCGACGACTCAGTCGTCGTAGGTGGAACGGACATCTGCGGAGACGACCCGTTCGCCTGGTATACGGCCAATGGCGCGGCCAAACCCGCCCTCTCCCCCAACCCGGATCTGTTCCAGTCGATCACCGCCGTGCTGCCGCTGCCCGATGGCGGCTTTTTGGTTGGCGGGTGGTATTCGGGGGTGTGCATCAACGGCAGCCCGACGGCGCACGAGGCGCAGGTATGGCGCTATGCCGCCAACGGTACTTACCGGACGATGACCTCCTTCGGGGACGAGGCAGATGTGCTGGCTCTGGCTTTACGCAGCGACGGCAGGGTGGTGGTCGGGGGCTACGGGCGGCCGAAAACAGCCGGCCAGATTGGGCTGTTCGACGGCCTGGCGCTGCTGGATCTGGCGGATAATGGCCTGGAGAAGGTGTCCGCTTTCAAGCCGCTCGTCGGCGACGAGGCGGAAATTTACGACCTGAGCCGCTACGCGGACGGCCGGTTGCTGGTCGCTGGCAATTTCAGCCATGTAAACGGTTCCCCACGCTTTGGATTGGCCCGGTTGCTCGCCAACAGCAGCCTGGACACGAACTTTCGGCCCTTCGCCGATCAGCCAGGAGGTTGGAGTCAGGCTGCGCTGGCTTTGCCGGATGGCAGGGCGGTGGCCGGTTTCAGGGATGCAGGGTTGTATCTAATTGCCGCCGACGGCAGCCTGACCAATCTGTCGGCCAGCAACCATTATGACCGCGTCTCCACCCTGGAGCGCCAGAGCGACGGTAAGGTGCTGGTTGGAAGCGATTGGGGCGCCGGCGTCAGGCGCTTGAAGGCCGACTTTTCAGGAGAGGATGATACCTTCGTCGTCGGCAATGCCGGTGGAAGCGTGTACGATCTGGCTGTGCAGGCGGATGGGAAAATCCTCGTCGCAGGCAGCTTCAATCAATACAACGGCCAGCCATACCCCGGCCTGGTGCGCCTGAACGCTGACGGCAACACCGACAACAGCTTCGCGCCTCCCCTCTTCATGGTAGATCTATACAACACCGCCATGCTCTACAGCGTGACGCTGCTCGCCAGCGGGAAGGTGTTGGCAGGGGGAAATTTCGGGCTGGTGAACGGCGAAGTGCATCCGGCGCTGGCGCGCTTGAACAGCAACGGCTCTCTGGACGAAAGCTTCACCTCGCCTGCAAATGTCCATACGACCAAAAGTGTTTGCGTCCAGGCAAACGATGGGTCGATCTGGCTGGGAGGTCAGGAGGCTTCATTTTCACGCAACCCCATCGTCAGGCATCTTGACTCCGACGGCGTTACTGATCCGACCTTCCAGGACGCCTATCAGGCTGCGCATGGAGATGGCCTGGTCAACGTGGTACTGTGCGATTCCGAAGGCCTGAGCTGGGTCGGTGGCAGATTCAGCCTGATTGGCAGCCGAGCGTACTATGGGCTGGCAAGGTATTTGCCGCTCAACGGTCAGTTGTTCTTGCCACTGGTGATACGTTGAAGCAAGACCAGGGTTGCCGCAGGCGAAAATGGTTTTATCGGTAATATCAGGCCTGATGAATGTTTGGGAGAATGGGAAACCAATTAGCCGAAATCAAGGAAGAGCGTAATGTTCACCAAAGCCCAAAGACTACTCAATGAAATGATTGGTGAGCGGGCTGCTTTCCGGCCCGGCCAATGGGAAGCCATAGAGGCAATTGTATCCAAGAAACAGCGCGTTTTGGTGGTTCAGAGAACTGGTTGGGGCAAGAGCCTGGTTTACTTCCTTGCAACCAAATTGCTTCGCGACCAAGGCACTGGCCCAACGCTGCTCATCAGCCCGCTGCTTTCGCTCATGCGCAACCAGATCGACATGGCAAGCAGAATTGGCATTCGGGCATTCACAATTAATAGCACTAACCGACAGGATTGGGATATCGCTGAGAGCGCGTTATCACGAAACGAATGCGACATCCTATTGATCTCTCCAGAACGCCTGAACAATGAACGCTTCCAAAAATCAATCCTGCCTGGCATGGCAGGTCAAGTTGGCTTGTTCGTCGTGGATGAAGCCCATTGCATTTCTGACTGGGGGCATGATTTCCGTCCTGATTACCGCCGGATTGTGCGCATTCTGCAGATGCTTCCTAAAGGCACACCTATTTTGGGAACTACAGCTACAGCAAACAATCGAGTAATTGAAGATATCCAGCATCAACTTGGCGAGGGGTTGGTCATTTTACGCGGGCCGCTAGATCGCCAGACGCTACGTCTACAA
Source organism: uncultured Anaerolinea sp. (assembly GCA_964503145.1). Lineage (GTDB taxonomy): Bacteria > Chloroflexota > Anaerolineae > Anaerolineales > UBA4823 > RBG-16-57-11. The sequence continues at coordinate 663,416 of CAZCYV010000001.1, forward strand.
TGCATCCGCCTAGCCAATCAAAGTGAACGGTTGGCCTGGTTGGTTGAAAATTTGCCCAAATTTCCAGGAAGTGGAATTGTGTACTGCCTCACTGTGGCGGACACTCAACGAGTGGCAGAATGGCTCAAGAGAAATGGCTTCAACGCCGAAGCCTACCACGCCGGAAATGACACAGAGATAGATCGACCAGCTCTGGAGCAGGCCTTTTTGCGCAACGAGATCAAAATCTTAGTTGCCACAGTCGCCCTGGGCATGGGTTTCGACAAGCCGGACGTTGGCTTTGTCATCCACTTTCAACGGCCAGGATCGGTCATAGCCTACTATCAACAAGTCGGGCGCGCTGGTCGAGCGACGGACCGCGCCTATGGCATCTTGTTGAGCGGGGTGGAAGATGACGAAATTCAGGATTACTTCATTGAGACAGCCTTCCCAAGTATGCAAACGATGCACGAAATACTTGAGGCGCTAGAAAAGCATGAGGCGCTTTCTTTCAACGAGTTGTTATCCTATGTGAATGTTGCTCAAGGGGTGGCTGAGAAGGCGCTAAAGTTACTTGAGGTCGATGGCGCGGTTGGGACAACTTATAATGGGAAGGTGCTCTATTTCCGGACTCCCAATCCCTGGCAGCCAGATATTGAGCGAATTGAACGCGTCCTTACGCTGCGGCGCCTCGAGAAGAGCCAGATGCAGGCTTATCTGGAGCACAAAGGTTGTTTGATGGAATACCTGTTGAGGGCACTGGACGATCCCGATCCAAAACCATGTGGTCGTTGCGCAAATTGCCGTGGCAAAGGATTGCCCAATATAGTTTCCCAGGAATTGATCATTAAGGCAGAAAACTTCCTAAAAGGGGCTTCGATCCCAATTCTGCCGCGCAAACACTGGCCTTATGGCTTGTTTCCAGAGCAGAAACGAGTCATTCCACCTGAAATGCAAAATTGCCCTGGTCGCTCCTTATGTTACTACGGCGATGCTGGCTGGGGGAAACTGGTTCGCGATGGGAAGTATTGTGATGGCCATTTTTCCGATGAATTGATAGAAGCAAGCCTCCGCTTGATCGTTGACCAATGGAAGCCTGATCCGTTTCCAACCTGGCTGACAGCCATCCCATCTCACCGCCATCCAACCCTGGTGCAAGATTTTGCGAACCGGTTGGCATTCAAATTTGGGATCCCTTTTCTGCCTGTTCTGGTGCGAACCGGGGAACCACCCGAACAAAAAACCATGCAAAACAGCGCCATGCAAGCTCGAAATGTAATTGGCACTTTAGCGGTGAAGGGAAACGTTTTGCCTGAGCCGGTGTTACTGGTTGATGATATTATTGACTCTGGCTGGACGTTGACCATGGCAGGCTATCTGTTGCGCATTCACGGCAGTGGTCAGGTATATCCATTCACGCTTGCCCAGGCGTCCGGCAGGAATATGAACGCATGATACTCTCTGCCGATTCACAGGTCATATTGATGCTCTGCTCGCACTTGGGTTTGTCGTCCGCTCCAGACCCAGCTCCATTAACCCTGCGCGACTGGAATCCTCTAGCGCGCAAGCTTCAAGCAAGTTCTCTGCGTCCCGCATCGCTCCTAGATTTTTCCGAACAAGACCTTGCGACGCGACTCGGTTTGTCAAGCAAAGAAACCGGGAGGATATACAGCCTGCTGGAGCGTCGTGGATCATTGCCATTCGATTTAGAACGATTGGAATCACTCGGAATCAGGGTTATAACCCGAGCGGACGAGGACTATCCCCCTCGGTATCGCCAGCGTTTGAGAGATTCAGCCCCGGCGGTGTTATTTTATGCCGGCAATAGAGAGCTTTTGGGACAACCCGGCATCGCTGTTGTAGGCTCCCGTAATGTGGATCAGGTGGGAATGGATTGCGCCGCGTATATCGGGAATGCCTGCGCATGGTCAGGTTTGGTGCTTTATACAGGCGGCGCCAAAGGCGTTGATACGATCAGCATGAGAGCAGCTTTGGATGGGCGCGGCACAGCAGTGGGTATTCTGGCAGATAGTCTGGAGAGGGCGATCCGCGCTCCTGATATTCGAATGGCGCTCAGTCGCGGCGATTTGTGCCTGGCTACGCCTTATGCACCCAACGCAGGCTTTTCTGTTGGCGCAGCGATGGGACGAAACAAGTTAATCTATGCCCTGGCTGATTATGCAGTCGTTGTAGCCAGCGATGTTGAGAAAGGCGGAACCTGGGCTGGCGCAACAGAGGCATTGAAAGCGGGATGGGTTCCGGTGTTTATCTTGGAACATCCAGAAATGCCAGAAGGGAATCGCCAGTTGATCCAAAAAGGGGCTCTTCCCTTACCTTATCCATTCCCAGTGGAATTCTCAAAGCTGCCGGAGTGGTTGAGGGTGCAAGCTGAGGCGATCAAATCCGGTCCAAGACAACTGGAGTTGTCCGAAAAACAAGGGCAGGGTAAATCCTTGAACGCTGAACCCCAATCCGGTCACGCCGAAAGCTGAAATCAGCTTCAGGTCCATATATCTCCCAATAACCCTGCGCCCAGGGGGTATAATCGGCGCTGATGGAAAGCATTGTCGCTCTGGATATCGAAACCACCGGCCTGGACGCGGATAAAGACGCCGTGATCGAGATCGGCGCGGTGCGCTTCAAAGGTCACCGCGTCGAAGCGCAGTGGAGCACACTGGTGCACCCCGGCCGGCGCATCCCGCCCTTTATCACCCAGCTCACCGGCATCACCGATCAAATGGTGTTGCAATCGCCGTCACTCCGCGAGGCGCTGCCTGAGCTGACCCATCTGGCGGGAGACGCCCCCATCCTGGGGCACAACATCCGTTTCGACCTGTCCTTCCTGCGCAAGCATGGCGTGCTGAAGAATAACCCGACGCTGGACACGTATGAAATGGCCGCGGTATTGGTGCCCAACGCCGGGCGCTATAACCTGGGGGCGCTGGCGCAGGCGCTGGGCGTGCCCTACCCCGCCACCCACCGCGCCCTGGATGACGCTCACGCCACCCGCGGCGTCTTCTTGCGCCTGTACGAAGAGGCCCTGGCCATGCCCTTGCCCCTGCTGGCCGAGATTGTGCACCTCTCGGATGGGCTGGAGTGGAGCGGGCACTGGCCGTTCCGGCTGGCGCTGCGCGAGCGCACCCGCGAGGTCGTCTCATCGGCGTCGCTGCGCCATCGCTATTACGGCCCGCTGTTCGACGAGCGGCCGCGCGACGATATCGAGCCGCTTCAACCGGTAGAAGAACCGCGACCGCTCGACCCCGAAGAGGTGGCCTCGATCCTGGAACCGGGCGGCCTCTTCGCCCATCATTTCCCCCACTTCGAATACCGCTCGCAACAGGTGGAGATGCTGCGCGCCGTCACCCAGGCGCTGAGCCAGGGCCGCCACTTGCTGGTCGAGGCCGGCACCGGCACCGGCAAGAGCATGGCCTACCTGATCCCGGCGGCGCTGTGGGCGCTGCACAACCGCCGCCGGGTGGTTATCTCCACCAACACGATCAACTTGCAGGATCAGCTCATCAACAAAGATATCCCTGACCTGCGTCAGGCGCTGGGGATCGACCTGCGCGCCGTAGTGCTGAAGGGCCGCGCCAACTACCTGTGCCCACGCCGCCTGGAGAGCCTGCGCCGCCGCGGGCCGGAGACCGCCGACGAGATGCGCGTGCTGGGCAAGGCGCTGGTCTGGCTACAGGCCACGCACACCGGCGACCGCGCCGAGATCAACCTGAACGGCTCCGCCGAGAACCAGGTGTGGATGCGCATCTCCGCCGAGGACGAAAATTGCAGCGCCGAAAACTGCCTAAAGTCCACCGGCGGCGCCTGCCCGTTCTACCGCGTGCGCCAGCAGGCGCAGAGCGCCCACATCCTGATCGTCAACCACGCCCTGCTGCTCTCCGACGTGGCAACCCACAACCGCGTCCTCCCGGATTATGAATACCTGATCGTGGACGAGGGGCACCATCTGGAAGACGCCACCACCAACGCCTTGAGCTTCCACGTCACCTACAACGACATCGAGCGCGCCATCCGCACGCTGGGCGGACCCAGCGCTGGCGTGCTCGGCTGGCTGTTGACCGCCGCTCAGCCGCCAGTACTCACCCCGGGCGAATACGCCCTGCTCAACCACATGGTGCAGCGCATCACTGACCTGGCCTTCCGCTTCGAGAACCTGGCGCGGCAGTTCTTCGTCAGCGTGGACCACTTCCTGCGCGAACAGCGCGACGGCAACACCGTGGGGATGTATTCGCATCAGGAGCGCATCGTCGAAGCCACTCGCACCCAGCCCGCCTGGCAAGAAGTCGAACTGGCCTGGGACGAAGTCGAAGCCACGTTGAGGCCGATGCTGGAGATGATCGAAAAGCTGGCCCAAGGGCTGGCCGAAATTCAGGAGGCGCTGGCCGAAGAGGATCGGGAACTCTACGGCAGTTTGGTCAACCTGTTCCGCCGCCTGGACGAGTTCCGGGTCAACGTCAACGCCTTAGTGTTCCGGCCACAAGAAGACCAGATTTACTGGGCGGAAGTGACCAACAACGGCTTTCAGCCCTCGCTGCACGCTGCGCCGCTGCACATCGGGCCGTTGATGGAGCGTCACCTGTGGCACGAGAAGACCTCGGTAATTCTAACCTCGGCTACGCTGACCGCTGCCGGAGAGTTCGACTATCTGCGCGGGCGACTGAACGCAGTGGACGCCGATGAGCTGGCGCTGGGTTCGCCCTTCGACTACGAGACCGCCGCTTTGCTCTACCTGGTCAACGACATCGCCGAACCCACCGACCGCAATGGGCATCAGCGCGGCGTTGAAAACGGGCTGGTGCAGGTAGCCCGGGCTGTCGGCGGGCGCACCCTGGCGTTGTTCACCTCGTATGATCAGCTCAAGCGCACCTCGCACGCCATCGCTCCCATCCTGGCGCGGGACGACATCCTGGTGTACGAGCAGGGGGAAGGCGCCTCGCCCCATACCTTGCTGGAGACCTTCCGCAACGCCGACCGGGCGGTACTGCTGGGCACGCGCGCTTTCTGGGAAGGCGTGGACATCCCTGGCGAGGCGCTGTCTGTGCTGGTGATCGCCAAGCTGCCCTTCGCCGTGCCCTCCGACCCGATCGTCGCCGCCCGCTCGGAGACCTTCGACGACCCCTTCTCGCAGTATAGCCTGCCCGAGGCCATCCTGCGCTTCCGCCAGGGCTTTGGTCGCCTGATCCGCACACAGTACGACCGCGGCGTGGTGGCAGTGCTCGACCGGCGAGTGCTGAGCAAGAAGTACGGCCGCCTGTTCCTGGATTCGCTGCCGCCGTGCACGGTGAAAGTGGGGCCGCTGGCCGAACTGCCCAACGCCACCCGGCGCTGGCTGAATCTATAGCTGTCAGGATTTCAGCGGAAAGATAATCAGCGTCTGTAACCTTTCGGCGGGGGTATCCATTGGAGAGTTGAGATAGAATTCGATCGCCACGCCGGTCGGCTCACGGCCGCTGGCTTGAACAAATTCAGTCAGCGCTTGATAGGCCAATCCCATTCCCGGGTAGGGACCAGTATAGATTAGCGAGACCTGCCAACCCCCAGGGATTTCACCGGCCTGGATCTCTCCAGTTCCTGGAAGCGCGCCTCCGACCGGAAAGCCCAGCTCGGTATCCAGATCCTGCATATCCATATTGTAGTATGCAGCGAATGACGGGCCAGCCGGGGCTTCGCCCAGCTCGCTGAGGTACTGGGCGACTGCACCGAAGGCGCGGCCGACCAGGGCGGGTAGGTCTTGCTCGGCGATGCGGGCGCGGATAGAGAGCACAGGTTGGGATTCCTTTAGAGTTAGGTTGCATTCAAAATCCATCTCGAATTCCCTTCAATTTGCATCTTGACAAAGAACGTATGATCTATTTATAATATACCAGAACGTATGTTCTATGTCAGGCATCCCGTTCGTGAGGTGTTTCCATGTCACGCAACAACTCCGGTAAACAACTATTCAGCCCACCAAGCGATCATCCTCCATAATTCCATCCAGCCGATGAAAACGATTGGGCGCACCTGCAACCCATTTTCCTGCCTGCCCGGGGGGATTGTGCAGCAAGCTTTGACCTATCAGGAGAAAAAGTGTGATCTACGATTTGGTGTACTATGGAGTATGACGAGATCGACCAGTATGTCGATCAGCTGTTCCGCAATGCTGAAAACCGCCAGAACCAGCCTCACCCCCCGGTGGGCAATGGCGACTGGCGTCTCGACCGCATCGACCAGGTCATCAACGACGCCTACGAGGAGGCGATCCGCTGGCACAATGCGCGCATCGCCGAGGGCACCGACCCACGCAGCGGCCTGCGCAGCCTGCCCTACATCCCATGGGATGAGCGCATCGATGGGGTGGCGGCGATGATGGGCGCAGCCGGTTATGCCGAGAGCAGCTATGAGCGCAACGGCGGCCGCTGGCGGGCTTATGGCAGCCCGATCGCCGAAACCGCCGAGGCGCGGCCGCAGGGGCTTACCTGCGCTGAAGCCTTGCTGATCGTGGGGGTGGGTCTATTCTTGCTTGTGTTTATGATGCTCAATTCATGATCAGTCGCCGTTCAATCTGGCTGACACCTGGCGCAAGCTCTCGACGATCCGGGCGACTTCCGGGGGCTCGATCACCCGCCCATCCCCATCGGCGCACAAAGCCTGCAACAGATGATCCTGGGCATCGCGCCACTCCTCCAGATCGCACAACAACATGCCATAATGGTATTCCACCGTAGACAAGAAGCGCGTGTAGTCTCCACCCAAATCCTTCAAAATCAAGCGCGCGGTCTCCAGGCACTTTTTAGCCCTGTCGAGGATCTCGAGCTTATGCAACAGCGCGCCCAGATCGTTTAACGCAAAAGCCACGGCGGCGCGCGGCCTGGGGTCATAGGTCGCATCGAAACCCTTGGAGGCCTCTAACAAGACGGGGATTGCGGCCTCATAACAGTTCAGAGCAACCGCCTCTTCCCCCAGCGCGTGGTGCGTTTTTCCCAGGTTGCATTGGCAGATTGCCGTTACTTCATGGCGATCCCCCCAGAGCTTCACGCTCAAGTCATATGCCCGCTCATACAGGCTCTGCGCAACGTGGTATTCTCTCCGCCAGAACCAATAATTGCCGAAATACTGCCACAGGTCAACAGCTTGGGGCAAACCCGCTTCTTCTGCCCAACTGGCGACCACCGGCAGATGGGGCAGCAATAACTCCAGATCACTTCGAAAGCGCCCCAAGGTCACCTCGAAAGCATCATCCGTCAGCGCGTCGGCGATGGCGCGCAGAGCTATCGAGCGATCAGGCTCTTTCACCATACGGACGAATTCCGGCCCTGCCCTGTGCGTATATGGACCCAACCCTGATGAGCATGCCAGCTCACGCATTTCCAGACCCTTCAAGACTGCATCCATTGAAGACGGGCCGCCTCGTCTTTCCCAGGCATCCTCCAGCGCCCGGCGGAAAGTCTCCCAACGCAGTGGAAAACCTGGCGCGCAGTGACTCAAAATGCTGTACCCAATTCGGGCCAGAGGGTCGAGAAGTGAAACTTGCCGGCGCGTTTCGGCCAACAAGGGAGACCTTATCCGCAGATTTGCGCCGCATTTGCAGCAATATTGATCCTCCCGATGGAGGATGGCCTGGCAGTTTGAACAATTGATGGTGTCGTTCATATCCTATCCCCTCACGACTGTGGATTAAAACACTCATCCGATCGCAAAAAGCCTGGACGCGGATGGCTCTCCCCGATCTCCAAGCGTTGATAGATAGCCAATTGATTGAAATTTCAGGCGCACAGACCCTCTATTTTGCTTGCGCAATGTTCTAATTCTAGGATAACTTCAGTCCAATGTCAAGAAAATGCTCAAAGTCGTTCAGGGAGGCTGTGGCCAGCAGCTCTAGCGAAGCAACCCACGGCGCAGCCTCAAGAAACAGGTGCTTTTGTGGCACCGGATGCTCTTGGCAATAGCCTACGAAATTACAGGATCAATAGCTCCTTTTGCCGACTTTTGAATTAAAATAATAAATGTGCAATCTGCTGACATCGAGAACGTAAGTATATGAGCCTGAGCGCTTTTAGCATCCACGCTCACTTCTACCAACCGCCGCGCGAAGACCCCCTGACCGGAGAGATCCCCATCGAAACCGGCTGCGCCCCCTATCCCAACTGGAACGAGCGCATCCACGCCGAATGCTATCGGCCGAACGCTGCGCTGGGCAATTTCAGTAAGATCAGCTTCAACATTGGCCCGACCCTGTTCTCCTGGATGGCGGCGCGCTACCCGGACACGCTGCGCATGATCGTGGCTCAGGACCGAGCAAACGTGCAGCGCTACGGCGTGGGCAACGCCATCGCCCAGGCGTACAACCACACCATCCTGCCGCTCTCGAACCGCCAGGACAAACTGACCCAGGTGTATTGGGGGCTAGCAGAGTTTGAGCACCGCTTCGGGCGCAAAGCCCAGGGCATGTGGCTGCCCGAAGCCGCCGTGGACTATGAGACGCTGGAAGTGCTGGCGGAGCTGGGCGCGCAATTCACCATCCTGGCGCCCTGGCAGGCCGAATCGCGCCAGGTGGACCCCACCGAGCCGTATCTGGTCTCGCTGCCAGGAGGGCGCACGATCACGGTCTTCTTCTACCAGCGGGAATTGAGCGGACGGGTGAGCTTCGACGCCGAAGCCACGATCAACGCCGACCATTTCGCCTTGAAGCTGTTGAAACCCCACTTCAACCCCGAAAAGGCCCGTCGCGGCCAGCCGCAACTGCTGGTGATCGCCTCGGACGGCGAGCTATACGGCCACCATAAGAACTACCGCGACCACTTCCTGGCGCACCTGGTCAATGGCGCGTCTAGCGCGGTCGGCCTGCAGCCCACCTACCCGGCGCTGTGGCTGCAGGAACACCCGCCGCGCCAGTCGGTGCGCATCCTGGAGCGCACTTCATGGAGCTGCCATCACGGCGTGGCGCGCTGGAGCGGGACGTGCCCGTGCACGCCGGGCCGAGGAGAATGGAAGGCACACCTGCGCCAGGCGTTCGACCTGCTGGCAGACGAGCTAGATGGGCTATACCTGGAGGCGCTCAGGCCGCTGGTGGACGATCCCTGGCGGCTACGCCAGCGTTACATTCACGTGCTGCTGGGGGAGACAAGCCTGGCGGCGCTGCTCGGCGAGCAATCCGAGCGCACGCTGACCCACGCCCAGGCGCAGCGGGCGGCGCTGTTGCTGGAAGCGCAACGCGAGCGGCAGCGCATGTACACCTCCTGCGGCTGGTTTTTCGAGGACTTTGACCGCATCGAGCCAAAAAACTGCGTGGCTTACGCGGCGCAGGCGGTGCGCCTGGTGCGCCAGGCCACCGGCGTCGATCTGTCCGCCAAGGCGATCTACAACCTGCAACAGGTGGTCAGCCCGCGCAGCGGTTTGAGCGCGGCGCAGGTTTTCGCCGGCTATCTCTCTCGCCTTTGACGTTCAGCGGATCTTCAGCCGCTCCACCTGATAGCCCGATTTCTGATGCGCCTCGAGCAGCAGGCTCGCCGTGGCGTAGGCCGAGGCGACCCGCTGCGCAAGCTGCGCCGGGCTGAGCGTCTCTGCGGCGAATAGCGGGATGACCTCCGCCGCAAAGCTCCACCAGACCAACTCCTCGAAGCACTCCTTGTTGTACCACGCCACGCCCTCGTAGGTGTGAACCTTGAGGTAGCGGCGGGCGTCCTCGTCTTTGAGCCAGCCCTGCAGCAGGCGTTCAGCTATCGCCTGCGGCTCGCCTTCGCTCGACCAACCGGCCTGCCCCAACAGCAGGCGCAGTAGAGGCAGGCTGCGGGCGGCCGCGCCAGCTTCCACGCCCATTTCCTGCAGCGCGTCGCGGAGTTGCTTGCCCAGCAGCCACTCATCTACTAGGGCGCGGTTGCGCCCGGCGCCGTCCGCCTCTCCGCCGAGTTCTCCCAGCGGCGCCAGGAACAGACACGCCAGCATCACGCCCCAAGTTTCCGGTTGGCCAGCGTTCAACGGGTTTGCTCCAGTCGGACCATCCAGCAGATAGCTGATCGCCTGTCGGTAGGCTGTCGGGCGCTTGGCCAGGTCTTTCTTCAGCGTGGAAAGTTCCAGCAAGGCTTTCACCCGCCGGCGCACCTGCAACGCCAGTTCGGCCAGCGCCATCGCTTCGCCCGCGCCGCCCGCTTTCTCTTCGGTTACGGCCTGCGCCTCGGTTGACGCGCCTTCTGCAACCTCCCCGACCGCCGCTGGCGCAGCCGCCTGGGCTTCGTGGGCCTGCTGCAGATGCTGCGCCGCCGCCTGCAGGAACGCCAGGTACTTGCGCTCAGTTTCCTCCAGCGCCAGGTTGAAGTTGACCGGGTTGAAGCTATCCGCTTCGGCGCGATTCTGGATCAACCAGCGGAACATGCCTGGATTGACCAGCTCGCGGAAGGGGATCAGCAGCGGCTCCAGGACCATCTCGCGCAACGCCTCGTCGATGCTGGGCACACCGCCGCCCGCCAGGCGCGCCGCCAGGCGGGCGTAGTTGCCTTCCGGATCGTCCTGCACCAGGCGAAAATCCAGGTACACGCGACAATCGTAAGCGCCAAGCTCGACGTAAAAGCCCTGCCGGACCAGTTCCTGGCTGTTGCGCAGATACTCCAACCCGCGGATATGCTCCCGAAAGCGCACGTAATAGTTTGGGTCGTCACGCAATCCCAGCCCCTCGCCCAGGGTGCGCCGCTCCAGAGTCTTCTCGTCGCCCTCGCCGGTCTTGACGGCGAAGGCTGCCGAGGAATGAATCCAGCCGCGCGCCTCGGCGTAGCGGTTGTGATACACCACCAGGGCGCGCTCCTCGCCGGCGCGGTTGGAGTAGGCGAAGACGTCCTCGTTGACGGAGCCTTCGGGTGTGTACAGATCATATAACAGGAAATCCCGCACCTCGGCGAAGAGATAACGCCGCCGCAGCAGGGGAAAGATCTGCCGCTGGTGACGTTCGATCAGCGCCTCATCGGGCTGCTCGTGCCACTTGGGATAGCGGAATTCCATGCCGTACTTCTCGGCGAAGCCTTCGATCTGCCCGTGGCCAAACATGGGCAGGCCGGGCAGGGTGGCCAGCAGGGTGCAAACGCCGAAGTACTTATCGCCCTTGCCGAACTGATCCACCGCGGTGCGCTCGTCGGGGTTGTTCATGAAATTGACGTAACGCTTGAGGATCTCCGGGTCGAACTCCAGGGTGTTCTTGATCACCAGGCGGTATTCCTGGTTCTTCTCGTCGCGCATCATGTTCATGAAGGCGCTGTTATAGACGCGGTGCATGCCCAGGGTGCGCACGAAATAGCCCTCCATCAGCCAGAAGGCTTCGGCCAGCAGCAGCGTATCGGGGGCCTCCTGGGCGACGCGATCGACCACCATGCGCCAGAACTCCTCCGGGAAGGCCTGATCGAACTGCGCCTTGGTCAGGCCATGCTCGGCGCGGCTGGGGATATCGCCGCCGCTGCCCGGCTCCGGGAACCACAGGCGATGGTAGTGGCGCTTGGCCAGGGTCATGGCGGCGTCGAAGCGGATGATGGGGAACATGCGCGCCACGTGCAGGATGGTCTGGATGACGGCTTCGCGCACTTCGGGCAGCAGGTAGTTGAGTTGGGCGGTGTCGTTCCACGGCATGGAGGTGCCGTCGTTGCCGTGGTAGATGTAGCGGGTGTCGCCTGTCCAACGATCCACCCGTTTGAAGACCACCGCGGCGTCGGTGTTGTCATAGTAGTGATCTTCCAGGTAGATGCCCACCCGCTCGTCCCAGGAGAGATCTACCCCGTTGAAGGTGTAGCCCGGAAAGGGGCTGTAGGGGAGCTGAATGAACCAGTCGGGGTGTTCGATCACCCAGCGCGAGTCGATGCCCATGTGATTGGGCACCATATCCGAAGCCAGACGGATGCCGTAACGCCAGGCGCGATTGCGCAGCACCTGGTAAGCCTCGTCGCCGCCCAGGTCTTTGGCGATGGTGTAATCGAAGAGCGAATAGGCCGAAGCGACGGCGTCGGGGTTGCCGCGCAGTTGCTTGATCTTCTGCGATGCCGGGCTGCGTTCCCAAAGGCCGATCAGCCACAGCCCGGTGAAGCCCCAGCGAGCCAGCGTTTCCAATTCTTCGTCCGGGATGTGATCCAGATGGGTGATAGGGCGTTTGTATTTGCGCGAGAGTTGGTCGAGCCAAACGTAGGTGTTCTTGGCAAGCAACACCAGATTGGGCATCCAATCCAGGTCGGGGCTGAAGCGCTCCGGCTCGTAGAGATATTCCTCACCTTTGAACTCATAGACCAGCGCCGGTCCAGGCCCGCCCGGGCCGAAGACCGGTTTTTCCTCTTCACGAATCAGGTCCAGGCTGCTCATCAGGCGCACCAGGATGAAGGGGAGCATGCTCCCCCAACGAGTGCGGATGTATTCCAGTTGGGCAAACAGCGAATCGGGATGCGCCTTGGCCGGGGCGCGCAACACTTCGATCAGGCTCTGGTTCTCCGGGCCGTAGGTGGGTTGCGTCTCGAAGAAATCGGCCAGTGAGCGGATCAATCGCGGGTAGATGCGCTGGCGCTCCAGGTCGGCGTCGTCGAAAAGCTCCGCAAAGGGTTGAAAGGCCGGATTTTCGTTATCCAGCCACAGCATCAACAGCTCTTCCAGCGCAAGCTGACGGTTGGAAGCCAGGCTGCCGTCATCCCGAAGCGAGTCGCCGGCCAGGTATTCTTCTGGGGTGAGCTGGCCGCGGTACACCGCCAGCGGAGGGAACTCACGGGTGAACTGAAGCAGCACCGCGTCCACCTGCTCCCGCCCCAGGCGGGCTTCCAGCCAATCCAGAGCGTCTTGCATCACAACGGGATTGCGCGAGCGGCGGTAATCTTCGACCACCTGATGCAGGATTTCGTGGATCAACCCCATGGCGTTGATCTGGCCGGCGCGCACCGCCCGGTCGGGATGGGCGGCCAGATCGCGTCGGGCGTTCATCTGTTGGGCGAACTGGCGCGCGGCCAGAAAATTAGCAAAGATCACGTTACCTCGGCTGCTAAACAGGGCCTGATCGAATTGATAGCGCTCCCGCGCCTGACGCGAGACATGGAATTCCATCTGGTAAGGTATGGATTTTGATTGAGTGTGGTTCATATAACACTCCACAGTTGACAGGCTCTGCGTGGCCACTTTCGGGTCAGGCAGGCAGTTGGACTATCCGAGGCTGTGGCGGACGATCAACAAGGTGATATCATCGAAGCCCGGCGCGCCGCCGGTGAAGTTCTGGATGGCGCTTTCCAGCGCTGCACCGATCTGCTGGGCGCTCTCTTCGCGGTGCGCCAGCACCACGCTCTCCAGGCGCTCCATGTCGAAGCTCTGACCGTGGGGGTCCAGGGCGTCGGTGACGCCATCGGTGTACAGCACCAGGAAATCTCCGGGGTTTAGCGCCAGGCTGCGCTGCTCGTAAGGCGCCTGCTCATCCACCCCTAGCGCCATGCCGGTGCGGCTCAGCCGATGCAGAGCGCCCTGCCCGGAGCGCTTGCCGCGCTGGAAGAAGAGCGCCGGGTTGTGACCGGCGTTGACATAGGTCACCTGCCCTGCCTGGGGGTCGAGCAGAACATAGAACAGGGTGATGAACATGCCGCTGGTCGAATCCTGGCAGATCAAGCGGTTAGCGCGGGCGATGCCAGCAGCGGGCTCCAGGGCGGAATCCAGGCTGGCGCGGACGATGCTGCGCGACATAGCCATGAACAGCGCCGCGGGCATACCCTTATCGGAGACATCGGCGATGACCAGTCCCAGTTGCCCGTTCTGGCAAGGGATGAAATCGTAGTAATCGCCGGCCACCTGGCGCGCTGGCAGCCAACGGGCGGCAAACTCCCAGCCCGGCGCCTGGGGTGCTTCCGCAGGCAGCAGGCTGAGCTGCACCTGGCGCGCCATTTGCAGTTCGCGCTCCAGGCGGCCTTTCTCCACTGCCACCCGGTACAAGCGAGCATTCTCGATGGCAATGGCCGCGCTGGAGGCGATGGCGGTGAGCAGATCCAGGTCGGCGGGGCTGAAGATGCCCGCCTGGATACGGTTATCGACGTAGATCGTGCCCAGGATGCGCTCCTTGATGCGCAGCGGCACGCACAGGATGGAGCGCAAGCCGAGCAACCGGACGCTCTGGCGCATGCTGAAGCGCGGGTCCAACTGAGCATCGCCGGTGAGCACCGCCTGTCCCTGCCGCGCTACCCCCTGCACCACGCTGAGCGAAATCTGGAACATCGGGTCTTGAATGGTGTGTTGATCCATGCCCCGCGCAGCGCGGAAGACCAACTGGTCATGCTCATCGTAGAGCATCAAGAAGCCGCGCTCGGCGCGCGTAGCAACGATCACCTCATCCATCACCCGATTGAGCACTTCGTCCAGGTCCAGGGACGAGTTGAAGGTCTGGGAGAGTTGATAGAGCAACGCCAGCCGCTCGCCCGAGGGCTGCGAGCCAGGAGGATTGACGCCGGCGGGTTGGGGTGGCAAGGAGGAATAGGACATACGGCCTCTTCAGTTCAGCGACGCCTGCAGCCAGCAGTTTGCGCAGGGGCCTCCATTCAGCCTTGATTATCCCATAGAGATGGGCTGCGGTAAAGCCATTGGCGCGGCCTGTTATCGCGAAATCGCCCTTTCCGCCAGGACGAAGGCGGTATAATCGTTGCAACAACGGCTGGCGCGACGCCCGTTGACTACCCAAGGTCTATACGACCAAGGAGCGACCAACGATGATCCCCATCAAAGATCAGATCCCCACCCGACACGTGCCGTGGGCCAATTATTTGCTCATCGTCGCCAATATCCTGGTTTTCGTGATCCAATTGAGCGCCGGGCCTTACCAGGAAGCGCTGGTTTACCAGTTCGCTTTGATCCCAGCAAACCTGACGGCAGGGCTGAATCCAGGAGACATCGCCGACATCTTCACCAGTATGTTCATGCATGCCGGACTGGCGCACCTGGCCGGGAACATGCTCTATCTGTGGATCTTTGGCGATAATGTGGAAGACAGCATGGGCGCGGCGAAGTATTTGCTGTTCTATCTGGTGGGCGGGGTAGCGGCTTCGTTGATCCACGTGCTCACCAACCCCGGCTCGCAGATTCCCACCGTGGGAGCAAGCGGGGCGATCTCTGCCGTGTTGGGCGCTTATCTGGTGCTGTATCCCCAAAGCCGGGTGCTGACGATCATCCCCCTGGGGTTCTTCCTGCGTCTGACACTGCTGCCGGCGAGCATCGTGCTGGGGTTGTGGTTCGTGCTGCAACTCTTCAGCGGGCTGCTCTCTTTGGGCGGGCCAGACGTGGGCGGGGTGGCCTTTTGGGCGCACGTCGGCGGGTTCGTCGCCGGCGTAGCGCTGGCCAAATTGTTCGCCAGCCGCCGCAGGCCGGAATACTACATCACCTGGTGAAAAAAATTCAAAATCTTCACAAAGGACTTCACGACGACCCACACACTGCTCATCTCGCCGCAAGAACTGGCGGCGCACCTGGACGATCCGAACTGGATCATCTTTGACTGCCGCTTCCTGCTCTCGCAACCCGACGAAAAAGAAGCCTATTACCTCAAGGCGCACATCGCCGGAGCGGTCTACGCGCACCTGGATCGCGACCTTTCGGCGCCGATCATCCCCGGCGTCACCGGGCGCCATCCGCTGCCCACCCCCGAAGAGGCGGCGCGCCGCTTCGGAAAGATGGGCATCGGGCCGGGGATGCAGGTGGTGGCTTACGACGACCAGGGCGGCTCGCTGGCGGCGGTGCGGCTGTGGTGGATGCTGCGCTGGCTGGGGCACGATGCGGTTGCCGTGCTGGACGGCGGCTGGCAGGGCTGGCTCAGCGAGGATCTGCCGCTGCGGGGCGGACGGGAAACGCGCTCGCCGCAGACCTTCATCGCCCGGCCACGGCAGGGGATGTATCTGACCACCCAACAGGTGGAACGGCTACAGCGCGATCCGAGCTACCGAGTAATCGACGTGCGCGCCCCAGAGCGCTATCGCGGCGAGGTGGAACCGATCGATCCGGTGGCGGGGCACATCCCCGGGGCGATCAACGCCCCATACACCGACAATCTGAACGCAGAGGGCAAATTCCGCGCCCCCGAGGAATTGCGAACGTATTACCAGGCGCTGCTCGGCGAAACGCCTGCCGAGCGGACGGTCTTCTACTGCGGTTCGGGGGTCACTTCGATCCACAGCGTGCTGGCGATGCTCATCGCCGGCATGGGCGAGGCCAAACTATACGCCGGTTCGTGGAGCGAATGGATCGCCGATCGGCGTCGACCGGTGGCGCTCACCTTTTCATCCCTCAATATAGTGGTTGAAAATGTGGCTTTCATGGAGTATCTCCTTAACCGATTTTTAACATCAATTTTCGTGAATTATGATAGTATATTTTATGTAGGGATGACATCTTACACAACGCAACAATTCAGCGTGGCTATCATTCTATATCCAATCCAACAGTTGAAGGTTCATTAGTTCCACGATTATCAGTTCTTCGGGAGGTTAGATATGAAACGAGCTTGGAAGTTTGCATCCGTTCTACTGGCGCTTGTCATCATGTTCAGCGCAGTGGCAACGCCAGCCTTTGCCGGAACCAAACCACCGCCGCCAGACGGTAAATGTGAAACATTCATTTTACTGGCCATTCACGGCGTCAACGGCAAACCCCTTGGGCTGCCCATGGAGTTGCCTGTAGATGTATACGTCAACGGCGGTTATGCTTTCACCTTCGAATTTAGGGATACCGTCGGACCGCTCACGCTTCCTGCTGGCGTATACACCATCACAGTCAACCTGGCCGGTACTGAGACCCAGGTAATGAGCCTTGGACCTGTGGAGATCCCTGGCTGCACTAAGGTGGTTGTGAAAGCCAAATTGGTGGACGGGGTTCCCACACTGGTTGCAAAAGTTCGAGACCTGACTCAACCTAAGAAGTAGGCAGCTGCCTGCGCCACCTGAGACACTGATCAAGATCGTCATCCCAACAAGAATTCTGCTAAGAACGCAACTTAGCAGAATTTCTTTTTAACTGGCGGCTTTGATACTCAAATTCGACCCTGCATAATTGCAGCGGTTAAACCCAGTAAAGGTCTTTGGAAGTATAATTTGGGCAATCCAGAACCTAGCTGACATTAAACCTCAGAAAGCGCTTGATCATGACCCACACACTGCTCATCTCGCCGCAAGAACTGGCGGCGCACCTGGACGATCCGAACTGGATCATCTTTGACTGCCGCTTCCTGCTCTCGCAACCCGACGAAAAAGAAGCCTATTACCTCAAGGCGCACATCGCCGGAGCGGTCTACGCGCACCTGGATCGCGACCTTTCGGCGCCGATCATCCCCGGCGTCACCGGGCGCCATCCGCTGCCCACCCCCGAAGAGGCGGCGCGCCGCTTCGGAAAGATGGGCATCGGGCCGGGGATGCAGGTGGTGGCTTACGACGACCAGGGCGGCTCGCTGGCGGCGGTGCGGCTGTGGTGGATGCTGCGCTGGCTGGGGCACGATGCGGTTGCCGTGCTGGACGGCGGCTGGCAGGGCTGGCTCAGCGAGGATCTGCCGCTGCGGGGCGGACGGGAAACGCGCTCGCCGCAGACCTTCATCGCCCGGCCACGGCAGGGGATGTATCTGACCACCCAACAGGTGGAACGGCTACAGCGCGATCCGAGCTACCGAGTAATCGACGTGCGCGCCCCAGAGCGCTATCGCGGCGAGGTGGAACCGATCGATCCGGTGGCGGGGCACATCCCCGGGGCGATCAACGCCCCATACACCGACAATCTGAACGCAGAGGGCAAATTCCGCGCCCCCGAGGAATTGCGAACGTATTACCAGGCGCTGCTCGGCGAAACGCCTGCCGAGCGGACGGTCTTCTACTGCGGTTCGGGGGTCACTTCGATCCACAGCGTGCTGGCGATGCTCATCGCCGGCATGGGCGAGGCCAAACTATACGCCGGTTCGTGGAGCGAATGGATCGCCGACCAGCGTCGACCGGTGGCGACCGGCCCAGAACCAGGCTGAGTCTGCCCCCTAAGGCAAGAAATCATACACCGGCAAGACTTCGGTGGCGACGTCCAGCAGCCGCGCGCCAGCCTCCAAATCTTGCAAATACAACTCGAAAGCGCCCACCCGCTGCGCTACGTAGAGTATCTGGGTAGGGCTGACCCAGCGCACGTTGCTCACCCCGAAACGCTCGCCCGGCAGGGGCTGCGGCGCGCCGTCCAGCCCGCCCAACCAGGCTTCCTGCTCGTCACCCAGGGTGTATAGGAAGCGCCTTCCGTCCGGAGACCAGCTCTCGAAGTGCATCAAGGGGCCAGAGGCGTAGGCCCATTCTCCCTGACCGTCGAAGGTGGCCAACAGCAGTTCGCGCCGATTTTCGCTGGGTTGCCCGACCTCGCGCAGGAACGCCAGCCGCTTTAGGTCGGGCGAATAGCGCACCGGCTCATCGAAGAACGGCACTGCCAGGATGGCGCCTTCCTGGATGGCGTCGCCGCCATCGGCGGGGATCTTCCACAGGGTGGTAGGCTGAGCGGGCTGAGCCAGCGAATCGACCGGCGGCAGCGCCAGGCGCAGGTAGTCGCCGTCCGCCGACCAGCGCGGCACGGCATAGTAGCGATATTCGCTATAGGTGAGCACCGGCTCATAGCGCAGCACTGGCCGGTAATCGCTGCCATCAGCGTTGGTCAGGATCAGCATATCCGGCCTGGAAATGGCGATCTGGCTGCCATCTGGAGAATAGACGAACTCCCCACCCCACCCCGCCAGGAACAGGTTGGTGATCGTACCGTTGTCGGCGTCCACCAAATGCAGGTCATCCAGCAGGCTCAGGCCAGGGCCGTCGAATACCTGTTGAGTGTTGAAGGCCAGGCTGCGCCCGCCTGGCATCCAGGCGTAGTGATAGGGGTTGATGGCGACAGCGCTGCGGTCGCGCACCCCGCCGCCAATGATGTCCAGATCGGTGATGCTCACCAAGCGGCGCTCATCCGTCCCATCCAGTTCGACCGCCCAAAGTTCGGTGTGATAACCACCCGCCGGGCGCAGAAAAGCCACCGTCCGGCCGTCTGGCGATAGGCTGGGATTGTAGGCCGGGCCGCCGGAGGTGAGTTGTCGGGTCTCGCCGTCCTGCCAGAGCCACAGATTCCCATCCTTGGTGTACACCACGCGCAGCGAACCGGCGGCCGGCGTGGCAGGCTCGGCCAGCCGGGTGACAGCGGGCCGCGGCGAGGCCGGCGGTTCGAGCGGGGTTTCGCCGGCTGGGCCTGGGGTGGACGGCGGCGCGCTCGAGGTGGGTGTCTCGGTTGCGCGGGTGTAGCGGGTGAAATTGCACCCGCAACTCAGCCCCAAGACCAGCATCGCCAAAAGCAACACGCGCAGAGGCATGGGTTTGCTCATCTATAACTCCGTATAGCGCGACTCGTCTAGCGCCTTGCGCAGGCGGTCTTCTTCGTTTTCCGGAGGGACAGGCGCTGCGCCGACCGCCTCCAGCTCCGCCGCCTCGGCAGCTCGCAGGGCAGAAAGCGGTTGGGCGGGCAGAACGCTCCACTTTCCGCAGAATGGGCAGCGCTCCAGCTTGCCCACCAGCAGGTTGGGCGAGAAGAAGTGACGCGAGAACGGCCGCCGACAGCGCGGGCAAATCGCCCCGCCGGCGAGGCCATAGCGGCGCGGCGCGCCGGCCGGCAACTCCTTGAGCCTGCCCGACACGGCAAAAGAGAGCGCAAAAGACAACCCCATCGCCCCCAACACGAGGATCAGCAACGGCAAGACGATGCGCATGCCCGCCCGGAAGCCTTCGTTGGCAGAGACGAAATTGACCTGAACCGGCGGCGCGGTCACCTGCCTGCCCGCCGCAGTGTAGCCCACAGCGGACAGGGTGTGCTGGCCAAGCGGGTAGCTATCGGTGTGGAAGGCCAGCTCGAAAGGCGGCCCGAACGCTTCGCCCATTTGCTCGCCATCGAGATAGAAGACCACCCGCTGCAAATCCGCCGGGCCGCTGGCGCGCAGGGTGAACGCTCCCTGGATATCGCCCATGCCCGAAGCGTAGCCGAAATTGCGCCGCAGGGTGAGGCGCAATTCGGCGTCTTGCTGCGCAAAGGCCAGCCGGGCGCTGCTAAAGACCAAAAATGCAAGGATGAGCAGAAGTCGCTTCCGCATGACTGTCCCTCGGGATTGCCTTTCAAAAGACGCCAAGGCTGTGCCGTTGGTTCCCGGCCCACTCCAGGGCCGCCTGAAGCCGCAGGGCTACTTCCAGCGCGTCAGGATCGTCTCGCGCTCGAATATCTGAGTAGATAGAAAGATCAAGATCACATCGATCAGCAGCAAGAAAGCCGCGCCGATCAAGACCAGGTCGCGGTTCAAGACGAACAAACCCGCCATCTGGCCGAAGAACACTGCCAACAGCGGGATGATGAGCAACGCAGTGAGCTGTTCGGCGACGCGAGGATCGTTGACCCGCGAGGAGACGATGACGCTGAAGTTGACCGAAACCAGGGCCAGCAGCGGGCCGACCAGGAAGACCGCCGCCAGCCAGCGCAGGTCGAGCATAGCGGCGAACATCACCGGGTTGCTGATCAGCAGGCGCGCCCCTAGGGCAAACAGCCCAAAGGCGGCGAAAGTCGCCAGGACCGCCGGCAACAGGGCGGCCAGGCTTTTGGCCAGCAGAAGCTCCAGGGTAGAGATCGGCGTGGCCAGCAACGGCTCCAGGGTGCGGCTGGTCTTTTCCCCGACGATCGAATACGCCGAGATTGACGCAGGGATGATCAGAGGCAGGATCATGAACATGAGCATGAACTGGCTGACCATGTACACCTGGAAGCATTCGCTGGCGCTCAGCCCCGGCGAGCAGAAGGCGCCCACCTGTTCGGGGATATCGCTGGCCTGCATGGCGGCGGCCTCGCCGCGCATGCTGAACAGGATCACCAACGGGATGGCGGTCAGCATCAGCGGCAGGAAGATCACCGAGAACAGCACCATGCGGTTCTTGAAGACTTCCAGCCATTCTTTTTTCAGGATCGTCAGGATTTTGTTCATAACGTTTGCATCTCTGCCCAGATCGAGGCGTCATCCGTTGCGCACCAGGCGCAGATAAACATCCTCCAGAGAGTGGCGCAATTCGCCGACGAACTGGACATCGGCTCCCACGTTGACCAGCAGGCGCACGATCTCCGGATTGTGGGCCTCGGGGTCATCCAGGGTCACCAACAAGCGCTGATCCACAGCCTGCGCTTCTTGCACGAAAGGCAGCGCCGCTACTCTGCCGACCCACTCCGGCTCCAGGCTGCGCAGGTGGAACACGACCTTGCGGCCGAAGAAACGGCGGCGCAGTTGCTCGGGGGTATCCACCACCAGCAGGCGGGTCTTGAACACTGCGATGCGATCGCACAAGCGGTCGGCCTCGTCCAGGTTGTGGGTGCACAGGAAGATGGTGCGCCCTTCGCGGCGCAGTTCGGCAATGAAATCGCGCACCAGTCGGGCGGATTCGGGATCCAGGGCGGCGGTCGGCTCGTCCAGGAACAGGAGTGGTGGCTCGTGGAGCAGGGCGCGGGCGATGGCCAGCTTCTGTTTCATGCCTTTGGAGAAAGTGGCGGTAGGTTCGAAGCGGCGCTCCCACAGGCCAAGCATGCGCAGATACTTCTCCACCTGGCCGTGGACATCCTTGACTTCGTACAGGTTGGCGAAGATGCGCAGGTTGTACTCAGCGCTCAGATTGTCGTAAAGGCCGGGTGTCTCGGTGAGCAGGCCCACGGTGCGACGGATTTGGACGTCCTGACGCCCCAGGGTAAAGCCATTGACCACGGCGCGCCCGCGGGTGGGCGCGATAAGGCTGGTGAGCATGCGCACGGTGGTGGTCTTGCCGGCGCCGTTCGGGCCCAGGAAGCCAAACACCTCGCCCTGGTTCACCTGGAGGTCGAGGCCATCCACCGCCCGGAGGCCATCGAAATGTTTGCTTAAGTCTTCTGCAAGGATCATTTTGATCGACGATTTTTGCGACAACTCACCCGGCCAGCAACAATTCACTGGGCACGCCAAATTGGAGCACCACCTGGCGCTCCACTCGCTCAAATCCGGCCTGGCGCACCAGTCCGGCAAGCTGGAGCGGGCGACAGCCGCCGCAGGCCAGCGGGCTGACCCGATAGGCCAGCTTCCAGATGGCGACGAACACCCGACTGACAAGATTGACGCCTTCGGTCAGGCTGACCAGCGCCATGCAGCCGTGGGGCTTGAGAACGCGCCGAAACTCGGACAGCCAGCGCGGCAGGTCCGCCCAGGCGACCAGATCCAGGACGTAGGTGCACAGCAAGCGATCGAAGCTGGCCAGGGCGAACGGCAGCCAGGCGCCATCCGCCTGCGCCAGGGCGGTGATGCCCCGGCTTTGCGCCACTCGCAACATCGAGAAGGAAAGGTCGATGCCCGCAGCCATGCCCCGTTCACCCACCCATTCTACAGCTTCGCGATAGTGCGCGCCAGTGCCCAAACCTACATTCAGGACGAATTGCCCGGCGGTCGGTTCCAGACGATCCAAGGCCAATTGCCTGGCGCGCGCCTCGAACAACGCGAATCCGTCATAACGGCCAGCCAACGCATCGTAAAAGCGCTGCGCGGCGTCCGGCGTGAACCGGCGCTCCATCATACAGTATTATCCTTCACCGCGGCGGGCAAGCGCACACTCATACCAAGCATAGAGACAAGTATACTCCACTACCGGCCGGTTCACCCCGCTCAATAAGAGCCATCTGCGCTTTGTGGGCCAAGCGAAATGATCCGGAGCGCTGCCGCGCTTCGCTTGCAGCGACAATTCGACCGCGTATGGAGGTCGGCTGGCGTTTATCTGGGGACCGGAGTCAACGGCCAAAATATGGGCAACAAAAAGATCACGACCTCCGCCATTGCTGCGCCGTGCATCATTTGCGATAACAGGACCGTCAGGATCACCAGGCTGGCGAGCAAAGCCTGGGCGCCCGCCCCGCCAAGCATGATCTCTCCGACATAGTCGCCAAAGAGTATCGCCAGGAGGACGGTGACCAGCATGTTCCCTGACGCCTGCCAGGCCCTGGCAGAGGAGGTCTTCCACCTCCGCATCCCCTCGGCTAAAACGATCAAATTCGGCTCCGAGTGCGACATTTTCACCACGATCACATAAACCTCCTCGGCCAAAACAACGAAGACGCCCAGCGGGGCAAAATCAAGCACACCAAACCCTGCCAGGCCTTGATCGCCCAGCAAACCGCTGGTAATGATGTTGGTCGTGGTAAGCTTAGAAACAATTAATCGGTGAAGCAACAGGATAAGTCCTGGCCAAGGGGCGGTATGCGCACAGCCCTGCAATGGGTACCGATTGACATAAATGAATGATAGAATCCTGGCGTATGACCGCCTTGCCGCAGACCCCAGAGGCTGGAGCTTCTTCGTCTGAAGGGTTGCTGAACGCCTTAAGAGCGCACTACGCCGACGTGTACCGGTTGGCGCTGAGCGGGCTGGGCGACGCTAAAGCGGCGCGCCAGACGGCGCTGCGCGTCTTCGCCGAGACCTGGCTGGAGCGGGAGCGCCGCCCGGCGGCGCAGATCGAACGACGACTATACGAAGCTGCGCTCAAGACGCTGGGGCACAAAAAAGCCACCCTCTCCGCGCCCGCTCCGCAGGCGGAGGAAACCGCGCCGATCGCGAGCTGGATGGTCGAGCCGGCCATCGTACGCTTCAACCGCGCTGTCGATCGCTTGGGAACAATGGAACACCGCCTGCTGACGCTGGTGTACGTGTTGGGTTGGCAGCCAGAGAGAGCCGCGGCGGCGCTCAAAGTGAGCCAGAGGGCCGCCCTGGCGCAGGTATCCCGTTTCCACAGCCAGCTATGCCAATTGCTTGAAAAGGTCTCGCCGCAAGCCATCCCAGAAGCGGACGTCTTGCCGAGGTTACCCGCCGAGCTGGGGGTACCCGCGGATTGTTACGCGGCGGCGGTGCTGCAAGCGCGCTGGCCTGCCCCGACGCTCAGCGAAACAGACCTGCAGGCATTGGCGGAACAGGTCGAGGCGCTGGCCGCCGGGATACGACAGCGGTGGGAACAATCCAGGCCCTACCGGCGCATGACCGCGGCGCTGAGCCTCGCTGCGCTGGTGTTGCTGTGCCTGACGGGCGTCCTGGGGAGCTGGCTGCTGAGCGCGCAGATATCCGGCAGGGCGCAACCCGCCGCGCCCACGCCCGGCGGCGCGCTGGTAGCGCTGCCCACGCCGCCCAGGGTCGAACCGCTCAGCCGGCGCTCACGCGCCGAATTGATCCTGAATCGCTGGGAGCAAAGCCCCAGGCTCTGGCGCAGTCTGAGCGCTGACCTGCAGACCTGGCGCTACGGGCCGTTGAGCTATTCCGGCCTGCCGCGCGCCTATCGCACCCAGGCGTGGATTTTACAGCCCGACCAGAGCATCGTGCTGCACGGGCTGCTATCGGGGCCGCCAACAGAAGCCTACATGGGCGCTCAGGATCGCATCTTCTGGCGCAGCGCGGCGGCAGACGCCAGCCGCAGCCAGCCCTGGGGCGGCGCGCTGGAGGAATTGCTGCCGGTCGAGCCGCTGCGCTGGATGGTCTTCCCGGCCATTTCGCCCTGGGCGCTGCGGCCAGGGGATTTCCGCAGCGTGCAGACGGCCAGCCTTGCCGGGAGGGAGGCCGTGGTCTTCGATTGGATCAACTTGCAGGGTCAGCGAGAAGCGCGCCTGTGGCTGGACGCTCAGACCGGCATCATCCTCAAAGTGCAGACTTACACCGGCGGCGATTTCCAGACCTTGAGCGATGAAGCGGTGATCACTTCGCTCTCCCTGGATCGCAGTGAGCCGCCCCCCGCGCTGATCACCGCGGCGAGCCTGCGCCAGGCGCGACCAGCTGCCGATGAACTGGCCCTGGCTGCCCTGCCGCCCACCCCCACCTCGGCGACTGCGCCGCTGGAGCGCCCGGCGCTGCAGGCCGACCCGACGCCGCCCGGCTTCGACCCCCGCAGAAGCCGGCTGGCCTTTCAGTTCGTCCGCGATCCGGCGGTGGCCAACGCCGACCGCGACCTGGCCGCCCAGCCTGCCGAGCTGATCGCCGATGGCTATCGCCTGGGAATGACACGCTTTGGCTTGCCGTGGACGCTGCGCTGCGTCCGCTCCCCGGACGGGCGGCGGTTGGCCTTTAACGCCGCCAGCGACGGCGCAGCCCCGGCGGATGACGCGGTACGCTGGTTCAACCTGAGCCAGATTCGGGCGATCTACCAGCCACTGCCCGACCTGGGCGCGATCTCCTTCGCTTTCTCGCCCGACAGCCGCCGCCTGGCCGTGGCGGGGGAGGGCCGCAACGGGCGCTCCAGCGGGGTGTACCTGGTGGATATCGGCATCGGCGAGAGCCGCCTGCTCCTGGCCGCCGAAGGGGCGCGCAGCCTGCTATGGAGCCCCGACGGCGAATTCCTGGCGCTGATTGGAAAGCTGGCCGACGAAGAGGAGGCAGCGATCCTGGTGCTGCATGTGCGCACCGGGCGCATTGCTTATCAGGGCGAGCCGGGGGCGACCGACCAAGCGCCGCCCGATTCGCCGATCGCCGCCTGGGGGCTGCCCTTCCCGGTCGAGATGGGAGGAATGGACGAATGCGCCGCGCCGCCGCAGCCATGAGCCGTCCAGCGATCTGATATAGAATTAAGAAATAAAATGGAGAGTTATAGTATAATTTTGCGCTGGCTGAGCCAAAGCCCGCTGTATTGAACTTGCACCGCCGGGGCTTCCCCGGTGTTGTTTTGTGTAACCCAATTGGAATCATACTCAACACTCCGAATCGAGTGTGTTGTTGAAAGAGGCTCACAGATGGAAAAAGAAGAATATCTGGATTTGTATTACCAAATGGTGTTGATCCGTTTGGTGGAAGAAGCCGCCGCCCAGCTCTACCAGCAAGGCAAGATCGGCGGCTTTCTGCATTTGTACATCGGCCAGGAAGCGGTGAGCACCGGCCTGATCTCGGCGCGCCAGCCGCAGGATCGGGTGATCACCGCCTACCGCGATCACGGCGTGGCGATCAACTGCGGCCTGCCCGCGAATCAGGTGATGGCGGAGCTGCTGGGCAAGGCCACCGGCGTCTCCAAAGGCAAGGGCGGCTCGATGCACATGGCCGATGTGACCAAGAATTTTTGGGGCGGCCACGCCATCGTCGGCGCGCACCTGCCCATTGCCGCCGGGCTGGCGCTGGGCGACCAGTACCAGAAGAACGACGGGGTGACGATCTGCATGTTCGGCGATGGCGCCACCAACATCGGCTATTTCCACGAAGCGCTAAACCTGTCCAAGGTGTGGAACCTGCCGGTGCTATGGGTGTGCGAGAACAACCAGTACGGTATGGGCACCGCCGTGGAACGCGCCTCCGCAGTCTCGGAAATCCGCCAGAAGGCAGAAGGCTATTGCATCCCCAACGATTGCGTGGACGGCATGGACGTGCTGAAGGTGCGCCAGGCCGCTGAAGAGGCCATCGCCTTCGTCCGCGCCGGCAACGGCCCGTTCTTCCTGGAGGTCGAAACCTACCGCTTCCGCGGCCACTCGATGGGCGACCCAGAGCGCTACCGCAAACCAGAGGAAGTACGCAAATGGCAGGAGAACGACCCGATCGGCATCTACCGCAAGGCGCTGATCGAGCAGGGCATCGCCAGCGAAGCCGAACTGGACGCCCTGGAGCAAAAAGCGGAAGAGGAGACCGCCGCCGCGGTGCAGTTCGCCGAGAGCAGCCCCGAGCCGGTGCCGGAGGCCCTTTTCCAGCATGTTTACGCGGAGGAATAGCGCCATGGCTAAGATAACGATGCGCGAAGCCATCTCCCAGGCTTTATGGGAGGAAATGGAACGTGACCCCCGCGTGTTCATCCTGGGCGAGGAAGTGGGGGTTTGGGGCGGCACGTACGCCGTCACTAAGGGTTTCTATGATCACTTCGGCGGCGAGCGGGTGCGCGACACCCCCATCGCCGAAGCGGCGATCGTCGGCGCAGCCATCGGCGCGGCGCTGACCGGCCTGCGCCCGGTGGCCGAGCTGATGACCATCAACTTCGCCTTTTCGGCGATGGACCACATCGTCAACGAGGCCGCCAAGTTGCATTACATGTTCGGCGGGCAGATGGTGTTGCCGCTGGTGATACGGGCGGTAGGCGGCGGCGGGCGACAACTCGGCGCCACCCATTCGCAGACCCCCGACGCGGTCTTTGCCCACTTCCCGGGCCTGAAAGTGGTCGCCCCGGGCACGCCCGAAGATGCCAAGGGCATGCTCAAGACGGCGATCCGCTCGCTGGATCCGGTGCTGTTCATCGAACACGCCACGCTGTACCAGATGCGCGGCGAAGTGCCCGAAGGCGATTACACCACCCCGATCGGCCAATCCAAGATTCAGCGCCCGGGGCGGGATGTCACCATCGTCACCTACAGCAAGATGCTGGAAATCTCGACCAAGGCTGCCGAGCAGTTGAGCAAACAAGGCATCGAGGCGGAAATCGTCGATCTGCGCTCGCTGCGCCCGCTGGATATGGGGCCGGTGCTGGAGTCTTTCAAGCGCACCAACCGGGCGGTGATCGTCGAGGAAGGCTGGCGTTCCTACGGCGTCGGTTCGGAGGTCGCAGCGCGAATTTATGAAGAGGCGTTCGACTACGTCGACGCGCCGATCCAGCGCGTGGCGCAGAAGGAAGTGCCCTTGCCGTACAATCGGGCGCTGGAGCAGATGGCCCTGCCGCAAGTAGAAGATGTCATTCGGGCGGTCAAGGAGGTGCTGTGATGGCCGAAATCGTCACCATGCCCAAGCTGGGCTTCGACATGGCTGAGGGCACGCTGGTGCGCTGGGTGATCCAGGAAGGCGAGCCGGTGAAGAAGGGGGCGGTGCTGGCTGAGATCGAGACGGACAAGGCGACCGTTGAGGTGGAGTCGGCCTTCGATGGCATCGTCGCCAAACACCTGGTGCCTGCCGGAGAGGTCGTGCCGGTGAACACGCCCATCGCGGTGGTGGCTGCGCCAGGGGAGAGCCTGGAGAGCATCGCCGCGGCAGCGCCGCAGGCCGAAGGCGCCCCCACGCCCGCAGCCGCGCCTGCGCCTGCGGAAGCGCCAACGCCGGCCCAACCCGCCGCTGCGCCCGCGACCGCCGAAGCCGGAAAATTGCCCGGCGGGGTGAAAGCCTCGCCGCTGGCGCGGCGTATGGCCGCCGAGATGCGCATCGACCTGCAGGCCGTGGCGGGCAGTGGGCCAGGCGGACGGATCACCAAACGGGATGTCGAGGCCTACCTGGCGGCCCCGGCGGCCGCTGCGGCGCCTGCCCCTGCGCCCACCCCGGCGGCAAAACCGGCCCCGACGCCCATTCCGTTGGCGCCGCTGGCATACGCCCCCGCGCCTGCGGATGAGGTCGTGCCGCTGAACCGCCTGCGGGTGGCGATCGGGCGGCGCATGGTCGAAGCCAAGCAGCAGGCGCCGCATTTTTACGTCACCCACCAGTACGATGTGGCGGCGCTGCTTGAGCTGCGGGCGCAGGTCAACGCCCTGCTGCCCGATGAAGAGAAGATCTCGGTCAACGATTTCATCGTCAAGGCCGCCGCGTTGGCGCTGCGCCAGTTCCCCAACTTGAACGCCTCGCTACAGAACGACCAGATCGTGCGCCATGGGGCGGTGAACATCGGCGTGGCAGTGGCGGTGGAGGGCGGCCTGCTCACCGTGGTGTGCCGCGACGCCGACCGCAAGCCGCTGCGCCAGATCGCCATAGAGGTGCGTAGCATGGCGGCGCGCGCCCGCGAAGGCAAGGTGCGCCCGGAGGACATCGAAGGCTCCACCTTCTCAATCAGCAACCTGGGCATGTTCGATGTCGAGCACTTCATCGCCATCATCAACCCACCCGAGGCGGCCATCCTGGCGGTTGGCTCGGCGCAGGAAATGGCGGTGGTCAAGGACGGGCAGATCCAGCCCGGCTGGCGCATGAAAGCCACGATCTCGGTGGATCATCGGGTGAGCGATGGCGCCGAGGCGGCGCGCTTCCTGCAAGCCCTAGCCCCCTACCTGGAGCAGCCGCTGCGGTTGTTGGTTTAGCCAATCCGTTGTACAATTGAATCGCCGAAAATTTCAGAACATGACGCCAGTGCAGCGCCGTCTGCATTGGCGTTATCGCTTGTGATTGAGACCGATGCCCACCTTTGAATACGACCTTCGCTATCTAGAGGCGGCCATCGACCAGTTCGAGGCTTACCTGCTGGCAAAAGAACTGTACTGGCCGATCGGCGTCCGACCGCCAAAAGGCCAGCCGCCCTATCCCCAACTCACCCCGGGCGGCATCCTGCTGGCGCGCCAGCGCTTGCGGGCTACTGCCCAGACTTTCGATCAGCAGGCGGAGTTGACCCGCCAGGAGCAGCGCCTCGAGGCGCTCTGCCAGCGCTGGCAAACCGCCTGGGGCAACAAGGCGCGCCAGGACTTCCACGCCCGGCTGAAGCTGTGGCGCGATTACCTGGAAGAGTATCGCGAAAAGCCTTCGGCGCATTATGACCGTTACGCCTACGAGGTCGGGCGGCGCGTTCAGCTTCACCTGCTGAGCACAGAAGCGAGCGACCTCCCGGCCGCCGAACTCGAGGCGCTCCAGGGGCTGGATCGCATCCTGCGGGCGTGTTTCAGACCTGGGGAGTTCGTGTGGGAGGCCAACCTGGCCGCAAGCTTCCCACGCCAGACCTACTGGTATCTATACGGGGCGCTGAAAGAAGAACTGGTCGAGGCCTGAGTGAGATTCCCCCGCTGGTCGGTGGCGCCGCCAGATGTGATCGGCGCGCAACACAAAAACTTCCGCTACGTCCAGATCGATGCCATCGCCGTTGGGCTGACCAGCGCCGCGGCGCCGTTCCTGCCGGTCTTCCTGACGCGCCTGGGGGCGTCGAACCTGCAAATCGGCCTGCTGACCTCCTTGCCCGGCTTCACCGGCTTGCTGCTGGCGGTCCTCATCGGCCGCTTTCTGCAGAGCCGGCGCAACATCGTGCCCTGGTTCAGCGCCTCGCGCCTGCTGGTGGTCTCGGCCTATGCCGCCACCGGCTTGGCGCCGTTCTTCGTCCCGGAAGGCTATTTGATCCTGACCATCCTGGCGATCTGGGCGCTGGCGACCATCCCCCAAACTGCGCTGGCGGTGTGTTTCTCGGTGGTGATGAACGCCGTCGCCGGGCCCGAACATCGCTTCGACCTGATGAGCCGTCGCTGGTCGATCCTGGGGCTGACCAACTCCATCACCGTCGCCATCGCCGGGCAAGTGCTGGAACTTTTCAACTTCCCGGTCAATTATCAGGTGATCTTCCTGGGTCTGTCCGTCGGGGGATTGCTGAGCTTCTATTATTCCAGCCGCATCGCCCTGCCGGACAGCCAGCCGCCCCCGCCGCTACCCGGGCGGACAGTACGCCAGCGGGTGAGCGAATACTTCAAGCTGGTGCTGGCACAGCGTGACTTCATCAACTTCTCCGTTCGGCGCTTCGTTTTCCAGTTTGGCATGTTGCTGGCGACCCCACTGCTGCCGCTCTATTACGTGCGCGAAGTGCAGGCCAGCGACGCCTGGATCGGCTACTTCAGCACCGCCCAAACGGCCACATTGCTCATCGGTTACTTCCTGTGGCCTCGGCAATCGCGTAAGCGCGGCTCGCGGTTCGTCATCCTGTGCTCCACGCTGAGCCTGAGCCTGTATCCCGCGCTGGTGGCGGCCACCCAAACCGAAGTGCTGATCGTTGCGCTGGCGGCGCTTTCGGGTATCTTCCAGGCCGGTCTGGAACTGGTCTTCTTCGATGAGCTGATGAAAACGGTGCCCGTCGAATACAGCGCCACCTTTGTCTCGCTGGCGCAGAGCATGACCCACCTGGCAACCGTCCTGGCGCCCCTGGCGGGCACCTGGCTCTCCGATCACGTCGGCCTGAGCGGCGGTCTGATGATCAGTTCCTTGATCCGCCTGACCGGCTTTGCCCTGTTTACTGCACCCGGGCTGGTTCGCGGCCGCCGGGTGATCGCTGAAATCCTTCATTCTAAGTAATTAGGAAGGCGCCCCATGAAAAACAAGTCTCGCGGCGAAATGGAAGATGAGTTCACTAAAGCGATGATTCGCTTCGAAAAGGAGTACTTCGGCCGTGGGCCAGTGGACGCGCGCACATTCATCATCCAGGATATGATCCTGGTGCGCCTGCGTGGCGTGCTGACGTCGGCCGAACAGAAGCTGGCCGAGAGCCGCGAGGGGATGCTGCTGGTGAAGGAGATCCGGCGGCAACTCTTCGAGACCGCTCGCCCGCACCTGGTGGAGATGGTGCGCCAGGTGTGCGGGGCGCGCCTGATCAGCCTGCACACGGATATGAGCACCAGCACCGGAGAGCGCATCGTGGTGCTGACCGTGGATACCAACCTGAACGATTGGGGTTGAACCTTGCAAGTTCGGCCCCCATCGAACTGCAAAGGCGAAACGGCGCGGGTATAATAGCCCAGGCTTTCACACCGCAAAAGCATGACGACAGCATTGCTCATCCCCCTGTTGTTGATCGGCGCCTCGCCCTTGCTGGCTTTCGCTTACGCCTGGCGGCCACCCTCGCCGCGGCGCATGGCCTGGAGCCTGGCGCTCTTTCCGACGGCGGCCTTCGCGGCGCTGATCTGGCTGGCCGCCCAGATTCCCAACGGAAAAGCCCTGAGCGCCCAACTCCAATGGATGCCTTCGCTGGGGCTTTCGCTGTCGTTGTATTACGATGGGCTGAGTGCCCTGTTCGCGCTGCTGGTCACCGGCATCGGGGCGCTGGTGGTGATCTACACCGGTTACTATTTCGAAAAGGACGTCTCCTGTTGGCGCTTCCAGGCCTACCTGCTGGCCTTCATGGCCGCCATGCTCGGGCTGGTGATGGCCGGCGACTTGATCACCTTGTTCATCTTCTGGGAGGCCACCAGCCTGACCTCCTTCCTGCTGATCGCTTATAAGTACAAAGACGAAGAGGCCCGCAAGGGCGCCTTCAAAGCGCTGTTCATCACTGCCGGCGGCGGGATCGCCATGCTGGCGGGGTTCGTTTTCATCGGCGAGGTTGCCGGGGGGATGGATTACGCCGCCATTCTATCCAACGGCGAGGCCCTGCGCAGCAGCCCCTTCTATCCGGTCTTGCTGGGGCTGATCGCCTTTGGTGCCTTCACCAAGAGCGCCCAGGCGCCGGCGCACATCTGGCTGCCGCAGGCGATGAGCGCGCCCACTCCGGCCAGCGCCTACCTGCACTCAGCGACGATGGTCAAGGCGGGGATTTACCTGCTGGCGCGCCTGAACCCCGCTTTGGGCTTCACCGACCTGTGGTTCTACCTGCTCACCGGCGTGGGGCTGATCACGATGCTCACCGGCGCTTATCTTGGCCTGAAGCAGAACGACCTGAAGGCGCTGCTGGCTTATTCCACCATCAGCCAGCTTGGCGTCATGGTGGCGCTGATCGGTCAGGACACCGAAATCGCCTTCAAAGCCCTGGTGATCAGCATCACCGCCCATGCGCTGTACAAATCGGCGCTGTTCATGATTGCCGGAATCGTGGATCATGCAACCGGCACGCGCGACCTGCGCCGCTTGGGCGGATTGCGCCGGGCAATGCCTTTCACCACCGCCATCGCCTTCGTCGCCGGCCTCTCCATGGCCGGCCTGCCGCCGCTGTTTGGCTTCCTGGCCAAAGAGACCTTGCTGGCGGCCGCAGTGCACCCCTCCCTACCGCCGCTCATTGGCTTCATCTTCCCCTGGGCGACTGTCATCGCCGGGGCCTTTTTACTGATGCAGGCCGGGCTGTTCGTGTACCACACCTTCCTGGGGAAGCCAGCCGATGCGGCGCATCCGGCGCGCGGTCACGATCCCGCCGCCGGAATGTGGCTGATGCCCGCCATCCCGGCGACAATCTCGCTGGCCCTGGGCGTGCTGCCCGAGCCGCAATTCCTGGCGGCCTTCCTGGCCAGCGCGGCGGGTGCTTCGTACGGCGCCAAGGTCAAGGTATCGCTGGCGTTGTGGACGGGCATCACGGTACCCTTGCTCTTGAGCATCGTCGCCGTCAGCGTAGGCTTCGGGTTGTTCTACGTGCGCAGCCGTATCCGCCCCACCCTGCAAGCTTTTCTACCTGCCTTCTCGTTCAACGCGCTCTATGACGGAGTCATACGCGGGATCGACGGGCTGGCGGATTGGACGACGCAGTTGCAGAACGGGCGTCTGCGCAAATACCTGGTGTACATGTTGGCGGCCCTGGGGGGGCTGATCCTGACGTTCAACGCCTTCCCGCTGGATTTCCTGCGCGCCCAGCCGCTGGCCTCGCTGGGAACCTTCAGGTGGACGGAGTTGCTGCGCGTCTTCACCCTGACGCTGGCGATGTTGTCTTCGCTGATCACGGTCTTTATCCGGCGCGATCTGTCCGCAGTGCTGGCGCTGGGGGTCTCTGGGCTGGCGGTGGCGGTGTGGTTCACCCTGGAACCGGCGCCGGATGTGGCCCTGGTGCAGATCATCGTGGATCTGCTGGCCACGGTGATTCTGGTGCTCAGCCTGGCGCGTCTGCCGCGAGCGCAGCGAGAAAAGGCGCGCGAGTTCACCTACCGGCAGAGCCGACCCGGCCTGCTGCGCGATGCGTTGATCGCCCTGGCCAGCGGGCTGATCGTGACGACGCTGGCGTACGTCTCCCTGGCTACCCGGCCGCACGTCAGCCAGGTCTCGCCTTATTACGCCGAGAACGCCAAGCCGCTCACCGGCGCCAAAGACATCGTCGGGGCAATCCTGGTCGATTTCCGCGGCTTCGACACCCTGTTCGAGATCGTAGTTTTCGCCTGCGCCGGGCTGGGAATCCATACGCTGCTACACTACGCAGCGCGCAAGGCTGGCGACCGTGAGGGAGCCGAGCCCGCGCCCCTGGCTGCCGGCCAACACCCGGTGACCGGTGTTGGTGGTTTGCCCACTTCGCCGCTGCTGCACCTTCTGGCCTACGCCCTGATGCCCCTGGCGCTGCTGCTGGCGGCGATCCAGTTGATGTATGGGCACGACCAGCCTGGAGACGGTTTCACCGCCGGGGTCTTCGTTAGCCTGGCGGTGGGCTTCTGGTATGTGGTCTTCGGCTACCAGGCCACCAAGCGGCAGCTCCCCTGGCTGCGTTCGGGCTACCTGATCGCCGCCGGGCTGTTGCTGGGGCTGGTGAACGGCCTGTTGAGCGCGCTGTACCGCTCCGCTTTCATGGCGCCGCTGGATTACGGCAAGCTGCTGCATTTGCCCCTGCCGCAGGGCTTCAACCTGAGCAATTCGTTCATCTTCGAAGTTTCGATCTGCCTGACCGTGCTGGGCAGCGCCACTTATATCCTGGACAACCTGGGACGCCCCAAGGAACTGGACCTCGAAAGCGACGCCCTGCTCAAGGCGATCGGGCAAGAGCCAGCGGCCCAGAAGGGAAAAGAGCCATGAGCGACCTGCTGACCGCCCTGGCGATAGGGATTTTGTTTGCGGTGGGCATCTTCCAGCTCTTGCGCCGCAACGTGATCCGCTCGGCGATTGGGCTGATCATCCTGTCCAACGCTATCAACCTGTTCCTGTTCACCAGCGGCGCTTACCAGGGCGTGGTCGCAGCCTACGCCGGAGCGAGCGGGCAGATCAGCGACCCGCTACCGCAGGCGATGGTGCTCACCGCCATCATCATCAGCATGGGCGGCTTTGCCTTCGTGCTTGGCATGTTGTATATCATCTCGGTGCGCTACAAGACCAGCGACTCGGATCAGATTCAGGAGTTGAAGCGGTGAACGAAGCCTGGCTGGTGCTGCTGCCGATCGTGCTGCCGCTGACCGGCGCCGCCCTGGGGCTGGCGACGCGCAGGCGCCCCGGCTGGCAGGTTGCCATCACCGTGATCGCTATCCTGAGCGCGACGCTGTGCAGCGCGGCGCTGCTGTACACGGTGATGACCAGCGGGCAGCCGGTCGTCTTTCAGATCGGCGGCTGGCCAGCCCCCTTCGGGATAAGCCTGGTGGGCGATCACCTGTCGGCCTTCATGGCGCTGATGAGCCAGATCGTGCTGGCAGCAGGCATCCTGTACGCCACCGGCTGCCGGGATAAATGCGTCCGCTATCCGGCCTTCTACCCGGTGTTCCTGGCCCTGGCGACCGGCCTGACCGGCGCCCTGCTGACCGGCGACCTGTTCAATCTGTTCGTCTTCGCCGAGCTGATGGTCATCTCCGGCGCGGTGTTGACCGCCATTGCCGACGACCGCTTCGGTGTGGAGGCAGCCTATAAATACTTCTACATCAGTTTGCTGGCGTCGATGTTCCTGTTGCTGGCTTGCGGAGCGCTGTATGCCACCTACGGCACGCTGAACATGGCCGACCTGGCGCGCCAGATCGGCGCGGCGCCAGACCGGCCGCTGACCCGGATGGCCATCGCCCTGTTGCTGGCCTTCTTCATGGTCAAGAGCGCCGTGGTGCCGTTCCATTTCTGGCAGCCCGACTTTCACACCGCCGCGCCCACGCCGGTGTCAGCGCTGCTCTCCTCGGTGATCGTCAAGCTGGGGGTGTACGGCTTCATCCGCATGACCACCCTGCTGTTCCTCGATCGGGCAGCCGAAATTCGCCTGGTTCTGGTCGTGCTGGGGTGCGTCGGCGTGGTGGTGGGCGGGTTGGCGGCTGCCGGCACGCACAACGCCAAACGCATGCTGGCTTATTCCACCCTGGGGCAGATCGGCTTCATCCTGGTCGCCATCGGCTGGGGGACGCGGCTTTCGATGGCCGCAGCGCTGATCTTCACCTTCAACCACAGCCTGATCAAATCGGCGATGCTGATGCTGGCGGGAGCCATCACCAGCCGGGCGGCGGTGAAGAGCGCCGCCTTCGAGAACCTGGTGGGAGTAGGCAAAGCCAGCCCCGCGGCGGGCGCGCTATTCCTGTTGGGCGGCATCGCCCTGGCAGGGCTGCCCCCAACCAACGGCTTCATCAGCAAGCTGGTGGTGTTCCAGAGCGGGGTAGGCGCCGGAGCTTTCCTGGCCCTGGCAGTGATCGGCGTCGCCAGCCTGGTCTCCCTGGTGTATGTCGCCCGCTCGTTTATGCGCATCTGGTGGGAGACGCCCCCAACAGCCGCCAAGACCAAACCAGAAGGAGATAGCCTGATCGTCCCGGCCATCCTGGTGGGCGCCTGCCTGGCCCTAGGGCTGTGGGCTGAGCCTTTGGTGAGCTTATCCTTACGCGTGGTCGCCTGGCTCAACGACCCGGCGCTGTACATTCGAGCGGTGTTGGGAGGTTAAGATGGGCACTTTGAATTCATCAGTGCAAATGGCGATCCTGATCCTGATGATCTACCTGGCGCTGACCGGCAACCTTGAACCGGCCAACATTGTCGCCGGGCTGGTTATTGGCCTCGGGATCGGTTTGCTGGTGCGCCCCAAGACGCTTTCTTTCGACTGGAAGCGCTTGCCCATCGCCCTGTGGTCGCTGCTGCGCTACCTGGGGGTCCTATTGGTAGATATGATCCAGAGCGCCGTCCAGGTCGCCCAGATGTTGCTCAAACCCGATCTGCCGATCAAGCCAGGGATCGTGGCGATCGACGCCGGCTGCCACAGCGAACTGGGCACCGCCCTGAGCGCCCACGCCATCTCCCTGACGCCCGGCGAGCTGGTGCTGGGTATGGACGACCGGGGTACGTTGTATGTCCATTGCCTGGACGCCAGCCAATCGGCGATGTACATCGCTGAGGCTCAGAAGCTGCGCCAGGAGCTTCTGAGCAAGATTTTTGAATAGGAATGATTATGGATACCCTGCTCAACTATGCGATTTGGGGAGCGTTGATCGCCCATGTGGGAATGGCGCTGGTATGCGTCTGGCGGGTGTGGCGCGGCGAAAACATCATCGACCGGCTGATCGGCCTAGATGTCACCGCCACCCTGACGGCGGCCATCCTGGTGCTCATCGCCATCATCGAGCAAAACAGCCTGTATATTGATATTGCCATCGGCCTGGCGGCGCTGGGAGCGATCTCTTCGATTGCGCTGGCCAAATACATCGCCGATCAGCGGGTTTTCTAGGATGATACTGCTCAGCCAAATCCTCGGATTGATCGCCCTGCTGGCAGGCACGTTGTTCTCGATCTTGGGCATCCTGGGGTTGCTGCGCCTGCCCGATGTCTATGCCCGGCTGCACGCCACCGGCAAGGTCAGCGTCTATGGCACGGTGTTGTTGCTCATCGCCGCCATCCTGCTCACCCCAGTCAGCCTGGGCAAGGGGGTAGTGCTGATTGGCTTCTTGCTGCTCTCTTCCCCCGCCGTAGCGCATGCCATCGCCTCGGCGGCCTACCAGGCGGGCATCCCGATGAAATCTGCTCAGCGCGACGACCTGCGCAGCCGCTCGCCGCGCGCTGCCAAACGCCCAGACGACCGCTAAGCTCTCATTTGCCAGGATCCGACGCCGCGAATGGCCGCCCATCTGGGCGGCCATTTGAGTAAGAATTATATAAGAATCCTGTACAAAATATTGACATCAGGGCCTTTTCTTGATATATACAAGGTCAGAAGTTCTGGCTGATTGTTCAAAGAGCGCAAGTCCAGGGCTTACGTTAGTTGACAATAGGCCAGCATGGGTTCACAAAGCAGTGGGCTTGTGCTGGCTTTTCTAATTCGACTTCTGGTTTGTAGATATCATGCCCATAATAGGGGCTTCGAGGAGGATAAGTCTAGATGTTGCCAATCTGGTTTGACCCGATGTACATTGTGATCAGCCTGCCTGCGCTGATCTTAGGGCTGTGGGCGCAATGGAAGGTTACTTCCGCCTTCAGGCGTTACTCGCAGGAGCGCATCCGCAGCGGGCTGACCGGCGCTGAGGTGGCGCGACGGGTGCTGAATTTCAACGGTTTGCATCATGTGCGCGTCGAGCCAGTCCAGGGCTTCCTGAGCGACCATTACGACCCGCGCGAAAAAGTGCTGCGCCTGAGCCCGGAGGTCTATAATAGCCCCAGCACAGCCGCGGCGGGGATTGCCGCCCACGAGGCCGGTCACGCCATCCAGGACGCCCAGGGCTATGCCGCTCTGCGCCTGCGCTCCTTGATGGTGCCAGCGGTGAGCATCGGCAGCTGGATCGGGCCGATCGTTTTCATCCTGGGAATCCTGATGCTGCCGGTGGTGGGCACGTCGCTGGCCTGGTTGGGCGTGCTGCTCTTCGCCGGGACCGCCGTTTTCGCCATCGTCACCCTGCCAGTAGAATTCGACGCCAGCCGCCGCGCCAAGCTGGCCCTGGCGACGCAGAGCATCATCCTGCCACAGGAGATGGGCGGGGTGAATCAGGTTCTGGACGCGGCAGCGCTGACCTATGTGGCCGGCGCAGTGCAGGCGATCTCGACCCTGCTGTACTACGTCTTCCTGCTCACCGGGCTGCGCCAGGAAGAATGAGCGACAGACGAGCGCCTCGCAATGTCTTTAGTGGTATGACGATAGAAGGTGAAGGTAGTATAAGATGAATGCAAGTGTGAAACTCGGACGAATCTGGGGCATTCCTATTGGATTGCACCTGAGCTGGTTTCTGGTCTTCGGCCTGGTGCTATTCTCCCTGGGCACGGGCTATTTCCCTGGTGAGTACCCGCAGCTCTCGACAGGTGTACACCTTGTCCTGGCGGCGATAACCACGGTTTTGCTCTTTGGTTCGGTGCTGCTGCACGAGCTGGGACATGCGCTGATCGCCCTGCGCAATCGCATCCCGGTGAAGGGCATCACCCTGTTCGTCTTCGGCGGCGTGGCGCAGATCACGCGTGAGCCGGAGACGCCTGGAGCGGAATTCCGCATCGCCATCGCCGGCCCGCTGGTCAGCCTGGCGCTGGCCGGCGCCTTCGGCGTACTGTACCTGATCGACCGCAACATCCCGCTGCTGGCCGCGCCCAGTGAGTATCTGATGCGGTTGAACTTCTTGCTGGTGTTGTTCAACATGATCCCTGGCTTCCCGCTGGATGGCGGGCGCGTGCTGCGCTCGATCATCTGGAAAATTACCGGTAGTCAGGCCCGCGCCACACAGATCGCCTCCGCCGGTGGGCAGTTGGTGGCCTTCGGCTTCATCAGCCTGGGCCTGCTAAGCCTGTTCACCGGACAGGCGATCAACGGCCTGTGGCTGATCTTCATCGGTTGGTTTCTGCAGAACGCCGCAGCTTCCGCCGGTCAGCAGATGCGCGTCCAGCAGAAACTGCGTGGCGTGAGCGTGTGGCAGGCGATGGAGCGCGAGCCGGGGATGATCTCCCCGCTGACACCGCTGAGCCAGGTGGTCGAGGAGCGGGTGCTACAGAGCGGTGAATCGGCATTCTTCGTCGTCAACTACGATGGAACCGTAGCCGGGCTGATCACCCTGCAAGACATTACCCGCATCCCCCAGGCGCAGTGGCGCTTCACCACCGTGGGGCAAGCAATGGTGCCAATCCAGCGCCTGTTGCAGGTGGAGGCTGGCGCGGAATTGCTGGCTGCGCTGCAAATGATGGAAGAGAACGAGGCGCATCACGCCGCAGTCGTGCAGGATAACCGCACCGTGGGGCTGCTCTCCCGTGAGCAGGTGATGCGCTATCTGCGGCTGCGCGCCGAACTCGGGGTATAATTGCCCTTAGACGCCTGATCCTTATCGATTTCCATCCAGGCCTGAACGTAGGCTGCGTCTTACGCTCGGCCTTGCAGTAATCTGGCGGCTCGGATCATCTGAAAGCCGCCAGATTACACGTATGGAAGCTATCCTTTTTCAACAGAGTGACCAGAATCGATGACCGAGTGGTACAAGCTCTCCACCGATGAAGCGCTGGTAGTGTTGGCCAGCGATGCCCAGCAGGGACTGAGCAACCAGGAAGCGGCGCAGCGCCTGCAAAAATATGGCCCCAACGAGATCGCCGAAGGGGACGTGCGCTCCCCCTGGCGCATCCTGTGGGAGCAATTCAGCGCAGTGTTGGTGGTGATCCTGATCGGCGCGGCGCTGCTTTCCGCTATCCTGGGAGAATTCAAGGATGCTATTGCGATTGGGGCGATCGTCATCCTGTTCGGGCTGCTGGGCTTTGTTCAGGAATACCGCGCCGAGCAGGCGATGGCGGCGCTGCGCAAGCTGGCCTCGCCGCTGGTGCGCGTGCTGCGCGAGGGTGCGCTGGTGGAGCTGCCGGCAGCGCAGCTCGTCCCCGGCGACGTGATCCTTCTGGAGGCCGGCAACCTGGT
This sequence comes from uncultured Anaerolinea sp., assembly GCA_964503145.1. GTDB lineage: Bacteria > Chloroflexota > Anaerolineae > Anaerolineales > UBA4823 > RBG-16-57-11. The sequence continues at coordinate 703,477 of CAZCYV010000001.1, forward strand.
CCCGGCGGACGCGCGCCTGCTGGAGTCGGTCAACCTGCGCATCCAGGAGGCCACGCTCACCGGAGAATCGGAGCCGGTGGAGAAGGAGACCCGGGCTTTCCCCGACCATGACCTGGGGATCGGTGATCGGCGCAACATGGCCCATATGGGCACGGTGGTGACCTATGGCCGCGGCAAAGCGCTGGTCGTCGAGACCGGCGCGCAGACCGAGCTGGGAAAGGTGGCCTCGTTGCTGCAGGAGGTGGGCAGCGAGCTCACCCCACTGCAGAAACGGCTCGACCAACTGGGCAAGCTGCTGGCAGTGGTGGGCTTCGCCGTGTCGGGGCTGATCTTTCTGGTCGGCCTGCTGAGCGGCGAACTGCTGCGGGATATGTTGCTGACGGCGGTCAGCGTCGCTGTGGCCATCGTGCCCGAGGGCCTTCCGGCGGTGGTGACGATCACCCTGGCGGTGGGCGCCCAGCGTATGCTCAAACGTAACGCCCTGATCCGCAAGCTGCCGGCAGTGGAGACTCTTGGCTCGGTGACGGTGATCTGTTCGGATAAGACCGGCACGCTGACCGAGAACCGCATGACCGTGATGGTGCTGGATGTGGCCGGGCACACCGTGAACGTGACCGAGGAGATGCGCAACCGCATGCCCACCCTGGAACCAGGGCGCGTCACGGAGGAAGCGATCGACTGGACGGCGCTGAGCGGCCAGCCAGACACCATCGCCATCTTGCTGGTGGGTGGGGCGCTGTGCAACGACGCCAGCCTGAGCATCTCCCCCGACTCCGGGCGCATCCAGACCATCGGCGACCCGACCGAGGCGGCGCTGCTGATCGCCGCAGCGCGCTACAACCTATTGAAGGATCAGCTTCAGGCCGCGCTGCCACGCCTGGATGAAGTGCCCTTCGATTCGGAACGCAAGCTGATGACCACGCTGCATCGCTTCGACCGCGAGCGGCTGGGCGATTTATCGGTCATCTTCGAGCAGCCGGTGACTGACGCGCCGTATGTGTCCTTCACCAAGGGCGCGGTGGATAACCTGCTCGACATCTGCACCCACGTCTGGCTGGATGGGCAAGCGCATCCGCTGCAGGGTGAATGGCGGGCGCGTGTGGAAAAAGCCAACAATCAACTGGCAGGACAGGGAATGCGCGTGCTCGGCGTGGCTGCCCGCGCCTGGGATGAAGCGCCTCCCAAGTCCGAGTTGGAAAACGGTCTGACCTTGATCGGGCTGTTCGGGATGATCGACCCGCCGCGCCCTGAAGTGCGCGACGCCGTGCAGACCTGCCAGAAGGCCGGCATCCGCCCGGTGATGATCACCGGCGACCACCCCCTGACGGCGCGGGAGATCGCCCGCCAGTTAGGGATCATCCCAGCGGACGCGGCCCAGGCGCAGGCGCTGACCGGGCTGGATCTGAGCCGCATGGACGACGCCGAACTGAGGCAGGTGGTCGCCGAGGTGTCGGTTTATGCCCGCGTCTCCCCGGAACACAAGCTGCGCATCGTGCAGGCGCTGCAAAGCCGGGGCGAGATCGTCTCGATGACCGGCGACGGGGTAAACGACGCCCCGGCGCTCAAGCGCGCCGACATCGGCGTCGCCATGGGCATCACCGGCACCGACGTGGCCAAAGAAGCTGCAGATATGGTGCTGCGAGACGACAATTTCGCCACCATCGTAGCGGCAGTGGAAGAAGGCCGCACCATTTACGACAACCTGCGCAAGTTCATCAAGTTCTCGGTGGCGGGTAATATTGGCAAGGTCTCGGTGATGCTGCTGGCGCCGCTTTTAGGCAAGCCGCTGCCGCTGGAGCCATTGCAACTGCTGTGGCTGAACCTGCTCACCGATGGCCTGCTGGGGCTGGGGCTGGGGCTGGAACCGCCGGAAAAGGACATCATGCGCCGACCGCCATATTCGCCCAAAGAGGGCATCTTCAGCAGCGGTTTAGGGCGACACGTCGCCTGGGTGGGGGCGCTGATCGGCCTGCTGGCATTGGGCGTGGGCTATTTCTACTGGCAGCGCGACCCCTCCGGCCCCTGGCAGACGATGACTTTCACCACCCTGGCCTTCAGCCAGATGGCGCAGGCGCTGGCGACGCGCTCCAGGCGAGAGTCGTTCTTCACGAGTGGCCTGACCTCGAACCTGCCGGGGATGGCGCTGGCCAGCCTGGTGTTCGTCTCACAATTGGTGGTATTATATCTGCCCTTCCTGCAAGGCGTTTTCTACACTCGCCCGCTGCCGATGCAGGACCTGGCGATCAGCCTGGGGCTGAGCAGCCTGGTGTTCTGGCTCATCGAATTCGAAAAATGGCAAATTCGACGCAAGGAGGCATGATCCATTGACTCCGTTTCTGCAGTTCTCCCTGGCTATGGCGCTGCTCATCAGCGCCGCCAAGGTGGGCGGCTATCTCAGTTACCGTCTCGGGCAACCCTCGGTGTTGGGGGAGCTACTGGTGGGCCTGTTGCTTGGCCCTACGCTGGTGGATATCCTGCACATTCCCTATTTCACCGATAAGCATCTCGCCGAAGTGATCACCGAGATGGCGGATCTGGGGGTAATGCTGTTGATGTTCCTGGCTGGGCTGGAGCTGCACTTTAGCGACCTGCTCAAAACCGGCAAGGTGGCGGCATTTTCAGGGGTCTTAGGGGTGGTGTTTCCGCTGTTGCTGGGTACAGCAGTCGGGCAGGCTTTCGGGATGGCGCTGGCAGATTCGATCTTTGTGGGGTTGATCCTGGCGGCTACCAGCGTCAGCATATCAGCTCAGACTCTGATCGAGCTGGGAGTCCTGCGCAGCCGGGTGGGGATTGCGCTGTTGGGGGCGGCGGTTTTCGATGATATCCTGGTGGTGTTGGGGCTTTCAGCGTTCACCGCCCTGGTGCTGGCCGAAACCCCTGGCGGGCTGGAGAGGATCATCGTTGTGCTCACCCGCATGGTGCTGTTCCTTTTCCTGGCCTCCGCGCTGGGCTGGTTGGTGCTGCCCCGCGCCAGCCGCAGGATCACCAACCTGCCCATCAGCCAGGGGTTGATCGCTTTCACCATTGTGGTCATCTTGTTGTATGGCTGGGCGGCCGAGGAACTGGGAGGCATGGCAGGTATCACCGGCGCCTTCCTGGCCGGTTTGCTCTTCGCCCGCAGTTCGGTCAAGGAACGCATCGAAAGCGGAATCGTCTCTCTGGCTTATGGGCTGTTCGTGCCGATCTTCTTCATCAATGTTGGCCTGACGGCAAATCTGCGCGAACTGTGGGGAAACGCTTTCTGGCTGTTCGTCGCTATGACCGGGGTAGCCGTCCTGGGCAAGGTCATCGGGGCGGGCAGCGGAGCGCTGCTGGGAGGCCTGAACCGGCAGGAGGCTCTGCAGCTTGGCATCGGAATGATGTCGCGTGGCGAAGTGGGGCTGATCGTTGCCTCGGTGGGCGTGGCCCAGGGGCTGATCGATGAGGTGATCTTTTCGGCGGTGGTAGGGGTGGTGATCATTACCACCTTGCTGACGCCGCCGCTATTGCGGGCCTCTTTTTCAAAAACGCCATCGCCAGCCCGCGAATCTGGGGTCGAAGTCCGACCTGCAGCTAAAGGAGAGACAGAATGAGTTACCTGGTGGTATTGGTGGTCGATGACCCAGATGATTGTCCAAAGATTCTGGACACCTGGGAAACAATCGGCGTCAGCGGGGCGACTCTCCTAAACAGCACCGGCATGGGCAGAATCAAGAAGGCCGGCCTGTTGGACGACCTGCCGCTGATGCCTAACCTGCAAAACTTTCTGGGCGTGCGCGAAGAGTCGCACCGCACGATCCTGTCTGTGGTCGAAGATGAAGCGCTGGTGGAAAAGATGATCGAGATCGCCCAGCACATCATCGGCGACCTGGACGAACCACACACGGGCTTTCTGTTCGTCGTGCCGGTGCTCAAGGCCTACGGGCTGGGGCGTAAATAGGCCGCGGCGGGCCTCCCGCCGCCAGAATTAGCTAGCGGTGGGAGGCCCGAAACGGAATTACGCCATCACCGGCGGATGGGGCAGGCTGGCCATGGCCGCTTGCACCGCTTCGGCAGGATATTCGTAATCCTCCAGCTTTCCGCTGAAATATGCCTGGTAGGCGGCCATATCGAAGTTGCCGTGCCCGGAGAGGTTGAACAGGATCACCCGCGGCTCGCCCTTCTCCTTTGCCTCCAGGGCTTCGTCGATGGCGGCGCGGATGGCATGGGCGCTCTCGGGCGCAGGCACAATGCCCTCGGCGCGGGCAAACTGCACCGCAGCGTCAAAAGTCGCCAGTTGCGGCACCGCCCGCGCTTCGATGTACCCAGCGTCGTAGAGAGCACAGATGCTGGGGGCCATGCCGTGATAGCGCAGGCCGCCGGCGTGAATGGGCGGGGGCACGAAAGCATGTCCCAAGGTGTGCATTTTGACGATAGGGGCCATGCGAGCAGTATCGCCATAATCGAAGGTGTACAGGCCTTTGGTCAGTGAGGGGGTGGCGGTAGGTTCCACGGCCAGCAGGCGGGTCTTTTTGCCTTCCCGCAGGTTCATGCGCAGGAAGGGATAGGCGATGCCGCCGAAGTTCGAGCCGCCGCCCACGCAGCCGATCACCACATCGGGGTATTCGCCCGCCATGTCCATCTGCTTGAGCGCTTCTTCGCCGATGACCGTCTGATGTAACAGGACGTGGTTGAGCACCGAACCCAGGCTGTATTTCTTGGCGCCGCCGGAAGTGGCGGCGACTTCCACCGCCTCGGAGATGGCGATGCCCAGGGAGCCGGGGTTATCCGGGTTTTCCGCCAGCAGGGCGCGGCCGTAGTTGGTGCGGTCGGTAGGGCTGGCGAACACCTGCGCGCCGAAGGTCTCCATCAACACCCGGCGATAGGGCTTTTGATTGTAAGAGACTTTGACCATGTACACTTCGATGTTCATATCGAAGAAGCTGCCCGCCAGCGCCAGCGCGGAGCCCCACTGCCCGGCGCCCGTCTCGGTGGTCAGCGCCTTGGTGCCGGCAATCTTGTTGTAGAAGGCCTGGGCGATGGCGGTGTTGGGCTTGTGGCTGCCCACCGGCGAGACGCCCTCATGCTTATAGTAGATATGCGCCGGGGTGTCCAGCGCTTTTTCCAGGCGGCGGGCGCGCAGCAGCGGGGTGGGCCGGTAGAGCTTGTATATCTCGCGCACTTCCTGAGGGATTTCGATGTAGCGCTCGGTGCTGATCTCCTGCAAGATCAGGTCCATGGGGAAGAGCACCGAGAGGAAATCCGGGGTGACCGGTTCCATGGTGGCCGGGTGCAACACCGGCGCCGGCGGCACCGGGCTATCGGCGTTGATGTTGTACCAGAATTTGGGCAGATCCTCTTCGCCGAGAAGAAAACGGGTTTGAGAAGATGCTTTGGTAGTCATGGGTTCCTCCTTCACAAAATTAAAAATGGATTGGATGAGTTTGCGAGCTGCGTCTTGGGGCGTCACCCCGAGCCGGCGGGAAAACAAAAACGCGCTCGCCCATCTTGGGGACGAACGCGCTGTCCGTGGTGCCACCCCGGTTAGGCTGGCGGATCGGTTAACGAAAAACCCTGTCGGTGTTGCGACAGGGGAAAGAGGCCAGCCTCACTCGTTGCGGGTACGTGCGATCTCTCGCGAATACCCTTTGCCCAGATAACGGCGGCAACTCCGGCACGGACTACTCAGCCTGCTGCTTTTCGCCCTGCAACTCCGAGGTCCATTCAACGCCAGCGTGCGTACGGGCTTTCACCGCTTCCCGCTCTCTGGAACGCCGTTTTGGCGCCTACTCGTCCTCTTCATAGTCTTTCAGTCATGCAATTGTGTCGGATTATATGGGAAAGGCGCGATTTGTCAAGGGCAGTTTTGCACCTTCCCATAACGATATCTTAGCAGCATCGATGGCCCGTTGGGCTTTATCAAGCAATTGCGTTGTGGTGCCCCTCATGGTGCGATTGCATCGACGCGATATTGCGTAGCAACAGGCTCTCCAGATTCAACCGGTCAGAATAGGATATGAAGATCCGGCTGATGGGGGCCCTATAGCGTAGAGATAGTTCGCTAATCAAGGCGCTCGTCCTCTGGATTTCTGCGCCATAAATGGGTCTGTTATCTAACAGGAATTTCAACCTGGTGTATGGAATTTCGATCTTCAGGAAGCAAATCGACCGGCTATGGCTTCTCAAAAACCTGACACAAGAACCCATACTCGTTCTTCGAGTCCGCCGGGTATTCGCAATGTTCGATTTCTACCCACCCCTGCAGGTCGAACTCCGGGAAGAACACATCGCAGCCGGCACGGGTATGGACAGTGGTCAGATAGAGGCGATCCGCCAGGTGCAGCGCCTGGGCATAGATCTCGCCGCCGCCGCCGATAAAGGCTTCGGTCTCGCCCGCTCGGCGCGCCACGTCCAGCGCCGTCTGCAATGAGTTCGCTACCACGCAGTCCGGGCAATTCAGCGGGCGATAACCCGGGTTGCGGGTGACGATCACCAGCCTGCGCCCCGGCAGCGGCCTGCCAATCGACTCCCAGGTCTTGCGGCCCACGATCAGATGATGCCCCATGGTGAGCGCTTTGAAGCGCCGCAGGTCATCGCTCAAGCGCCAGGGGACCCTGCCCCCTTTGCCGATGCCCTGCTCTTCGTCCATGGCAACGATAAGTGAAACTAACACCGTTGAATATGCCTTGTAGGTCGAATCTAAGCCCGCCCTGTGCCTTACACCGACACCTCGGCTTTGATATGCGGATGCGCCTGATAATTGAGCAGCTCGAAATCCTCATACTGGAAGCCGAAGATCGAGCGCACCTCCGGGTTGAGGCGCATCTGCGGCAGCGGATAGGGCTGGCGGGTGAGTTGCAGGCGGGCCTGATCCAGGTGATTGCGGTACAGGTGCACATCGCCAAAGGTGTGGATGAACTCGCCCGGCTGCAGCCCGCACACCTGCGCCATCATCAGCGTCAGCAGGGCATAGGAAGCGATGTTGAACGGGACGCCGAGAAAGACATCCGCCGAGCGCTGATAGAGCTGACACGAGAGGCGGCCCTCGGCCACGTAGAACTGGAACAGAGCATGGCAGGGCGGCAGCGCCATACGATCCACCTCGCCCGGATTCCAGGCGCTGACGATCAGGCGACGCGAGTTGGGGTTGCGCTGGATCTGCTCGACCACCTGGGAAATCTGATCCACAGTGCGCCCATCGGCGGTGCGCCAGGCGCGCCATTGGCTGCCATACACCGGCCCAAGCTCGCCGTTTTCATCGGCCCACTCGTCCCAGATATGCACGCCATGCTCCTGCAGATAGCGGATGTTAGTCTCGCCGCGCAGGAACCACAGCAGTTCATAGATGATCGACTTCAGGTGCAGCTTCTTGGTGGTCAAGAGAGGGAAACCCTCCTGAAGGTTGAAGCGCATCTGATAGCCAAAGACCGAGAGCGTCCCCGTGCCGGTGCGGTCGTCTTTGTACACGCCGTGATCCAAGATGTGCTGCAACAAGTCCAGATATTGCCTCATGCTTCACCACCTTTCGTCCTTTACCCGCAAAAGCCGGCGCGCCTGGCGGATATCGGCGTCGATCTGTTCCACCAGCGCCGAAGCGCTGCTGAAGCGCTGCTCATCGCGCAGGCGGGAGACGAAGCTGACGCTGATGGTCTTGCCGTACAGGTCGTTGTCATAATCCAGCAGGTGCGCCTCCAGGCGCGGCGTCGGATCCTGGTGTTCGAAGGTCGGGCGCACGCCGATGTTGGCTACGGCGCGCTGCACCCGCCCATCCACACAGGCCAGACAGGCATAAACCCCGGTCCTGGGCAAAAGGCGCTCTGGCCACACCTCCAGGTTGGCGGTGGGGATGCCGATGGTGCGGCCGCGGCCATCTCCAGGGACGACCTGGCCTTGCACCTGGTAGCGCCGCCCCAGCAGCGCGTTCGCCAGGCGCACATCCCCCTGCGTCAGGGCGGCGCGAATGCGGCTGGAGGAGACAACCTCGCCTTGCAGACGGATCGGCTGCATCACATGGACGGTGAAGCCCATCTCCCGACCCAGATTTTGCAGATAGGGCAGGTCGCCCTGGCGATCGCGGCCCAGGGCGAAATCGTGCCCGATGCACAAGTGGCGCAGGCCCAGATGATCGACCAGCGCCTGCACGAACTGGCGCGCGGTCTGGCTGGCTAGCTCCCGATCGAAGGGCAGAGTGATCACGCGATCCACCCCCAGCTCTCCGAGTAGGGCGGCCCGCTCCTCCGGGGTGGTCAGGTAAAACGGCCCCGAACGGCCGCGCAGGACGATGGAAGGATGAGGGAAAAAGGTAAGCACCACTGCTGGAGCGCCAGAAGCGCGCGCCCCGGCGGTGAGCTTGCGTAAGATGGCCTGATGGCCTCGATGCACCCCGTCGAACGATCCGATCGTCAGCCAGACGCCTTGCAGATGCAGGTCTTGCAGCGAGGTGTGATGCAGCATTCAGGCCCGGTTCGAGGTCAGGATTGGAAGAACACCTTGCGCGGTTGCCACTCCTGGGTGGCGGGATCGACTTCCAACAGCGCCACCAGGTCGCCCTGCTGCGAGACACCCCGCGCCAGCCCGCTTTGGCCAGGCTCGGCCGGGATGCGATGCCCATGGCGGATCAACTCGACCTGGTCGGCGTCCAGTTCGACCATCGGCCAGTCGGCCAGGGCTTCGGCTGCTGGGATCAGATGGCGATACCAGGTGCCGGCGTCAAAGGTCTCCTGCAGGCGGCGCAGGGGGATGGCGTCACGCAGGGTAAAGCGACCGCTCTTAGTGCGGCGCAGGCCCACCAGGTGCGCGCCGGTGCCCAACTCCCGGCCCAGGTCGTTGGCCAGCGAGCGCACGTAAGTGCCCGAAGAGCAATACACATCGATCACTACTTCGGGCGGCGCCCATTCCAGGACTTCCAGACTGTACACCTTGATAATGCGCGGGGTCAGCTCCACTTCTTCGCCTTCGCGGGCCATGTTGTAAGCGCGCCGCCCCTGCACCTTGACCGCCGAGTAGGGCGGCGGCACCTGCTCGATCTCGCCGACGAAGCGCTGCAGCACCTCGTTGAAGCGCTCCTCGGTGATATCGTCCACAGAGACCGTGGGGGTGCCAGTGATCATGCCTTCTGAATCGTAGGTGTCGGTCGAGCTCCCCAGGCGGATGGTAGCCTGGTAGCGTTTATCCGAAGCGGAGACGTACTCGCTCAGGCGCACCGCCGGCCCGATCAGCACCACCAGCACGCCGGAAGCGCGCGGGTCGAGGGTGCCGGTATGGCCAGCGCGGCGGATGCCCGTCCCACGACGGATGATCTGCACCACATCGTGCGAGGTCAGGCCAACAGGCTTATCCACGACCAACACGCCCGAGACGACGTTGCGCACATCATCCGAATCGGCGTTGGGTGGGGTCCTGCCTTTTGCAGAATTGTTATATGCATCCCTCTTTTCAAACATTTTTTCCTCCATTCAACAATGGGCGCGTGAGCTCCAGGATCTGCGCCTGAACTTCCGGCAGGCCGCCCTGGACTTCTGCGCCTGCGGCAGCAGCGTGTCCACCGCCGCCCAGGCTGGCGGCGATCTTGGAGACATCGAAGCCGGGCTGAGCGCGCCAGCTTACTTTAACTCGTCCATTGGGTTGTTCGACAAAGATAACCGAGATATCTGCGCCTTCTACGGCGCTCAAAACGTTGATCAAATCGGCGTCATCGCGGCCAGGGTATTGGGCCGCGTTGCGGTCATCCAGAGTCAGCGTTGTCCACAGCAGGCGCCCGTTGCGCTCCAGCCTGGAGAGGCCCGCCCCCCACAGCCGCATGGCTTCGAAGGAGCGATCCACCAGGGCGCGGCGGTAGAGCATCGCCAGGTCAGCGCCGTGCTCCATCAGCTCGGCGGCCAGGCGTAGAGTGCGCGGGGTCACATTCGAGGTGCGAAAGCCGATCGTGTCGGTGACCAGGCCGGTGAGCAGGGCCGCGGCGATATCCGGGGTGATCTCCACGCCCCAGAGCGAGAGCAAAGCGGCGATCAGCTCCGCCGTAGAGGCCGCCTGATCGTCCACCAGGTTGATACGGGCGAAAAACGTGTTGGTCGGATGGTGATCGATGTTGAGGTCTATGGCTGCGCCCTCTGGGATTGCCGCGCCCACCCGCCGCGGGTCGGAGCTATCCACCACGCACACCAGGTCGAAATCGCCCTGCGGACGGCGGGAGATCTCCTGGCTGCCTGGCAGGTGGCGGCAAGCCGGCGGCACGCCGTCCTCGGACACCATTTGAACCTGTTTGCCCTGCGAGCGCAGCGCCAGCCCCAACCCTAACAAAGAGCCAATCGCGTCGCCATCCGGGCGAAGATGACACACCACCAACGTACGCTGCGCAGAATCGAGTCCTTCGATCGCCTGCCGGAGCAGGGCGTTATCTAGTGTCATCTTCCTTCTCCCCGCTCGTCTGCGCCGCAGGCGGCGCGTCCAAGGTTTCGCCGCGCGGCACGTCGCTTTGTGAAGCTTCGTGCAGCGAGGCAATCAACTGCTCGATCCGTTCGGCGCGCTCGAAGGTCGGATCCCAACGAAAGCGCAGGCGCGGAAAGACGCGCAGTTCTACCCGCTGGGAAAGCTGTCGGCGCAGGTAGCCCGCGGCGTGCTGCAAGCCTTCGTGAATCTCCTGCCAGCGTACGCTACCCTCCAGGGCAGAGACGAAGATATCCGCATAGGCAAGCTCACGATCGACCTTGACATCGGTGATCGAGATGCCTTCCAACCTTGGGTCAGATATTTCTTGCAGCAGCATCTCCGATAGCTCCTCGCGGATGCGATCGTTGATGCGCTGCAAGCGCAACTTAGAGACCACTTTCTCTCCTCTTAGTATTGCCAGCCTGGGCTCAGGCTACGGCTACTTTCTCGATGATGTAGCACTCCAGTCGGTCACCCACCTGGATATCGTCGAAGCCTTTCAGCCCGATGCCGCACTCGAAGCCGGCGCGCACTTCGCGCACGTCTTCTTGAAGGTGCTTCAGCGAACTGATCGGCCCCTCGTGGATCGAGTTACCACTGCGGATGACGCGCACCCGCGCGTTCCTCCGCACTTCGCCATCCGTCACCCGGCAACCAGCAACATTACCAACTTTAGAGATATGGAAAACTGCTCGCACCTCGGCGTGCCCGATAACCGTCTCTTTTTCCTCTGGTTCCAGCATGCCCTTGAGGGCTTTTTCCACATCTTCCGTCAGACGATAAATGATATCATAGATTCGGATCGAAACGCCCTCAGCTTCTGCAAGTCGTCGGGCAGCCGCATCCGGTTGGACGTTGAAACCGATCACGATGGCCTTGGAAGCCGCCGCCAGCATGACGTCGTTCTCACCAATATTACCCGTCTCGGCGTGCAAAATGTTCACTTTGATGTCGCCTTTATTCAAGTCGTTCAGCGACGAGACGATCGGCTCCAGAGAACCTTGCACGTCGGCTTTGATAATCAGGCGCAACTCGCGGATTTCCCCGGCCTGGAAGCGGTCGAATAGTTGCTCCAGGGTGACAGCAGTCCTGGCCGCAGCGGCCTCCTTGCCCTTTGCTGCCTGGCGCTCATAGATAATCTCCCGCGCCTCACGTTCCGATTCCACCACCTGAAAGATATCGCCCGCCTGAGGGACTTCATCCAGCCCCATCACCGAGACCGGCGTCGAAGGGCCGGCTTTGTGCAGCTTGCGCCCGCGGTAATCGAACATTGCCCGCAGACGGCCATGGGCAGTCCCAGCCACGACCACATCACCCACTTTGAGCGTCCCGTTCTGCACCAACAACGTGGCCAACACGCCCTTGGCGCGGTCGCGCTCGGCCTCGATGACCGTGCCGATCACTTTGCCCTTGGGATTGGCGCGGATATCCATGCTCTCGGCCACCAACAAGATCGCCTCCAGCAGATCCTCGATGCCCTGGCGGCGCTTGGCGGAGATCGGCACGACGATGGTGTCGCCGTCCCAATCGTCCGGCACCAGGCCGACCTCGGCAAGCTGCTGTTTGACGCGCTCGCGGTCGGCGTTGGGCTTGTCGATCTTGTTCATCGCCACGATGATCGGCACACGCGCCGCCCGGGCATGGGCGATGGCTTCTTTGGTCTGGGGCATCACGCCGTCGTCGGCCGCCACGACCAGCACGACAATGTCGGCGCCCTGCGCGCCGCGGGCGCGCATCGCCGTGAAAGCGGCGTGGCCGGGGGTGTCCAAAAAGGTGATCGTCTGGCCTTTCAATTCCACCTGATAGGCGCCAATGTGCTGGGTGATACCGCCGGCTTCGCCCTCGGCCACGTTGGTGTGGCGAATAGCGTCCAGCAGCGTGGTCTTGCCATGATCGACATGTCCCAGGATGGTGACCACCGGCGGGCGGACGACCAGGTCCTTGGGATCCTCGCCAGCGATGATCCGCCGCCACTGGGGGATCTCACCAGCTTCCTCTTCTTCTTTAGCCTGGGGAGTTTCCAGGGTCGCCTCGTAACCCATCTCCGCAGCGACAATGGCAGCGGTATCGAAATCGATCTGCTGGTTGATGTTGGCCATGACTCCATTGGCCATCAGGCTCTTGATGATCTCGATCGGGCTAGATTTGATCGCCTGCGCCAGATCACGAACGGTGATCGTGGCGGGGAGGGTAATCTGGATTGTGCGACGCCCATTATCGCTCATAGGGCACCTCCTTAACATAAATAACTTCGGTCCGTGCCCGAACGAGCGATTCAGGTGAACTGAATACGGCTATACGCTCATGACAGGTCGGACACTTCAGCAAATCGCCATGCAGCGGTCTGCTGCACCGATGGCGCAGCGGAGTTTCCACCGTCCATCGACAACCTTGCGCCGGAGAGGAGCTCCAGTACCTGCAACTTCAGAAGCATCCGCTCAGCCAACATGCTGCGCTTCCTCATGCGCAGGCTCATCTTCTGGCAAAGAATTCATAAACGCCAGCAAAGTTTGCCGGTCCCCTTCCGTCAACTCCGTCTTCAGCGCATGGGATAGTGCGCCTTTCAAGCCACGCTCCCAGCAAGAGCGCTGGTTGTGCAGATACGCGCCACGCCCAGCCATCTTGCCCGAAGGATCGACCTGTACCGTCTCGCCGGAGCGCACAATGCGGATCAAAGAGCGCTTCGGCAAGACCTGGCGACAGCCCACGCAGGTGCGTTGGGGCACGTGTTTTTTGCGAACTACCTTCTTCTTCGGCACTCAATCTCCCTGAAACAGGAAAGATCAGTACTACCAGGAGGCTTCGTCGTCCCATTCGCCGCCACGTTTGCGCTTCTTCTTGACAACCATGGCGTTGCGTTCCGGGTCGTACTCCATCTCCACAAACTTTTTCTTCTTCTTTTTCTTCTTCTTGTCGTCTTCACCATCCTCGTCGTCATCACCCACGACTTCATAGGCGATGACCTCGGGACGCAAGGCAAACAACTGATCGAAGGTGCTGGGTTCTTCCTCCTCGGCCTCAGCCAGCGGCGCGACGGCCTCTTCCTGCGGCAAGGCTTCTTCCAAAGCTTCGGGCTGCTCGGCCACCGCCTCGGCCTCGGCTTCGGGCGCAGCCAGCTCTTCGACCTCGACTTCAGGCGCGGCAGGCGCCAGCTCTTCGGCTTCTGGGGCGGGCACTTCTTCTGCAGCCGCCGCTTCGATTTCCTCCGCCGGGGCCTCCGCCTCTGCTGGCGGCAATTCGGCTTCCAGCCGATCCAGGGCAGATTGCAACTCCTGCATGGCCTTCGGCCCCATACCGCTCAACTTCCAGATCGAGTCGGGGTCCAGCTTCATCTGGAGCATCAGGTCGCCCACGCTCTGCAGCCCCGTCTCGCTGATCACCGCGTAGACGCGGTCGGAAACATCGAACTTCTCCAGCGGGATCTCAAAGGCCGCCGGCGGGATGCTGGCGCGGGCCTGTATCACCGCCTCGTCTTCCACCTGCTGCTCTTCTTTGCGCTGGCGGATCACCCCGCGCTCGACCCGGTCCACGAACTGGGTGAGCAGGTGGTATTCTTCGGGGGTAACTGGGCGGCCTTCGGCCTTCTTGGCCAGGATGGCCTCCACCTGTGGAAGCACGTCGGCCTCGTGGCTGGCGAGTTCGGCGTATTCCGGATCGTGCAGCAGTTTGTCGCGGGCATCGCTGGCCGCCTCGGGCAGGCTCTTGATATCGATGCGCCAGGCGGTGAGCTTGGCCGCCAGGCGGGCGTTCTGACCATCTCGCCCAATCGCCAGACTGAGTTGATCCTCGGGCACCACCACTGTGGCCGTCTTAGCGCCCTTGGCGGCGTCGTTCAGGTAAACGCCCGAGACGCGCGCCGGGCTGAGCGCCTTGGCGATGTACACCGCCGGATCGGCGCTCCACTCGATCACATCGATCTTCTCATCGTTCAGCTCGCGCACGATCGCTTGGATGCGCACGCCGCGGATGCCCACGCAAGCGCCGACGGGATCTACGCCGGATTGCAGGGCCGCCACAGCCACCTTGGAGCGCTGCCCAGGCTCACGGGCGATGGAGCGGATTTCGACCAGGCCGTGATAGATTTCCGGCACTTCGTTCTCCAACAAACGGCGCAGGAAATTGCGATGGGCGCGCGAGAGGATGATCTGCGGACCACGCGGCGTGGGCTTGACCTCGAGCAACAGAGCGCGCACCCGGTCGTGAACGCGAAAGCGCTCTCCGGGGATCATGTGCGCCCGCGGCATAACGCCTTCAGCTTTCATCTCCAACCCCAGGGTGACGCCCTGGGCGTTGACCGCCTGCACCACACCGGAGATGATCTCGCCCACCTGCTTGCCGAAGTGATTGAGTTGCGCGTCTCGTTCCGCTTCGCGAATGCGCTGCTGGATCACCTGGCGCGCGGTTTGGGCAGCCACCCGGCCGAAGTTCTTGGGAGTGGTCTCCACCACCACCATGCTACCCAGGGTGGCGTTCTCGTCAACTTTCAGCGCATCCTTTAACGATACCTCTGTGCGCTCATCTTCGACTTTATCCACCACCTCTTTTTCGGCATAGATGGTGACCTTACCCGTTTCGGGATCAATAACCGCATCCACACGCTGCGCGTTCGAAGCGTTGACATGCCGCCGATAGGCCGAAGCCAGCGCAGCCTGCAGTGCTTCGATCACCACATCCTTAGGCAGCCCCTTTTCCTCAAGCACCTCATTGAAGGCTAAGACAAACTCGTTCTTCATTCCTGATCTTTCTCCGCCTGGAGCGAAACTGTGTCACACCACGCGCCTGGGGCGCATTTTGCGACAAACTACCTGCCTTACACGCAGAAAAGTGGGGGTTGCCCACTTTTCGTCAATGCCAGTAGCGTTGCCCGCTAGCTACAACGCCTAAATTCTATCACAGAAGAGGAGCGAATGCAATATCGCGCTGCTCGGTCTCACAAATTTTTAATACCCCTCCAGGCGCTTTTCCATACGCCAGGCGGGTTCATGCACTTCACGGCGCTTCCCCTGATGGTCGATGTAAGACCAGCGCCCCGGCTCCTCCGCCACCACCCGATAACCGTGGCGCTCATAAAAGCGGCGCGCCTCCACATTCTCCTGCCCGACGTTGAGCGTGGCAATTTTGAAGGAGCGGCGCGCCAGGTCTTGCTCGGCGGTGAGCAACATCTGCCCGCCGATCCCCAGTCGGCGATACCTGGGGCGAACGCGGAAACCATAGATATAAGCTCGGGTGACGCCATCCGCCAGTTCCTTGCGGGCGCTATCGAGTTGGACAAAGACCTGACCGACGATCCCCACCGGATCCAACTGCGCCACCCATAACACCGCCCGACCCTGGCAGGCGCTGCGATAGATATCCCGGTAAAGGCGGCGGAAATGCAGGTATTCCCCGTCCCATTCCAGGGCCGGCAGATCCTGCTGAACGACCTGGCGCACCTGCAAACGGGAACGCCAGTCGGGTTCGTCCAGAGAAGGCAGGGCAATATGTTGAGTCATGCGGCGTCCGTCCTGGAGAGCAGCGCCTCGCCCTCCGCCAGCAGCCGATCCAGGAGCGCCCGCTCTTCCTCGGGAGTGTGCACCAGGCCATCCAGCCAGGCGGTGCGCAGGGCGCCCAAGATCTGACGATAGCGCGGGCCGGGCGCCAGGCCGAGCGCTTTCAAGGCATGCCCATCGGTGACCGGGCGCACCTTCTGCCAGCGGGCGGCGAAGGTGAACAGCACGCTGCGCAGATGCTCGTCCGGGGTCGCCAGGTAGAGCGCATAGCGCGCCAGGGGCGGGGCTTCCTCTAGCCGGGCGGTGATCTGGCTGGGGTGCGCCGCCGCCAGGCTGTGGCGATCCTGCCACAAGGCGCACGCCGCCTGGATCACCCGCGCCAGTTGCATCGGCAGCTTCAAGCGGCGCAGCACGCCATTCGCCTGTTCGGGCTTCAGATCGATCAACCACAGGGTGTAGCTCAGTTCGCGGCGCAGCACCGCCGGCTCTTCGCCCAGCCCCCACTCCGGCTCGGGTTGCAGGTCCTCCAGCAGTTTCAGGCACGCTTGCACCCCCTCATCCCAACTCAGGTTGGGGTGGATAGCGCGCAGCAAGTCCAGGCTGTGCAAACGACTGAGGATCTGCACCGCGAAGTCGGAATCCAGGATCAGGTTCAACTCGTGGCGGATGCGGTCCCCAGACAGGCGCTCGATCAATGGGCGCGCCTCCAGCAGTAGTTGCATGGTGCGCTGCTCGATGCGGAAGCCAAAGCGCTGCTCGAAGCGCGCCGCCCGCAAGATGCGCGTCGGATCATCGATGAAGGACAGCGAATGCAGCACTCGCACCAGCCCGGCGCGCAGGTCTGCCAGGCCGCCCCAGTAATCGTGCAGTTCGCCGTAATGCCGCCCATCCAGGCGCAGCGCCAGGGTGTTAATGGTGAAATCGCGGCGGTGCAGGTCGAGCTTGATGCTGCCGCGCTCGACGGTTGGCAAGGCAGTGGGATGGGTGTAAAACTCGGTGCGGGCGGAGACCAGATCGACGCTGGGCAGCCCCTCTACTTGCATGCTGCAGGGCTTTCCCCGACCGGAATCCGACAGGTGCCACTTGGCCGTGCCGAAGCGGGCGTGCCCGGTCACCCGGCCGCCGAAGCGCTCGGCCAGGGCGCGCGCCAGGGCGATGGCGTCGCCTTCGACCACCAGGTCGAAATCCAGGCTGGGGCGTTCGAGCAGCAGATCACGCACGAAACCGCCGACGATGTACAAGGCAGCGCGCTGCTCGTAAGCCGCCTCGGCGATAGCCTGTAGCAACGCCAGCCGGTCCTGTGGCAGGACAGTCTCCAGGCGCGCCGCCAGGTTCAAACGACCGGGGGTCAGTGGCTCTGGCGCCAGGTTCTTCAGCAGGTCTGTGCGGGTGACGATGCCCACAATCGCCCCGCTTTCGGGGTCCACCACCGGGATCTGCCCCCAGCCAGTTTCGGTCACCAGGCGCTGCACCTGTTCGATCGAATCGCTCGGCGCAACGCTGTAGCTGCCCACTTCCATCACCTGTGAGACGGGGTAATTGAGCTTATGGGACAGGGTGCGATCCACTGCCCGGCGGGTGATCAACCCCACCACCCGCCCCTGATCGACCACCGGGTAGCCCTCATAACCATACAGGCGCATACGGCGATGGGCCTCTTCGACCGGCGTATCCGGATGAAGCACTTGCGGGCCGCGCGACATGATCTGCGCCACGGTGATCGCCGGGCGGACGTATTGCGGCAGAGCTTCGAGCAACTCGGCCTGCACACTCTCCAAATCGCGGCCGCGAATCAGGCAGGCCGCGGCGCGTTCATGTCCGCCGCCGCCAAAGCGCGCCGCCACCGCCGACACATCGATGTGGTCAGTGGTGGAGCGAGCGATGAACTGCACTCCGCCGCGAGTGGTGACCAGGACGAAGATCGCATCGGGATCGAGCAGGTCGCGCAGCTTATGGGTGATCGAGGAAAGCTCTTCATCCAGATTCTGGGCATGACCAGTAGCGACTACAATGGTATGGCCGTGAATATGCAGAGTCTTGGCGTTGGCGCGCAGGTGGTCATAAAGCGCCTGTTGGGATTGAGAAAGAGGGTGGTTCAGGTAGTCGGAGGCAATGCTCAGGCTGGCGCCATGCTCCAACAGCACGGCCGCCGCCCGCAGGTCGCGCGGCGTGGTGCGGGTGTAGGTCAGGGAGCCGGTGTCCTCATAGATGCCTAGCAACAGCAAGGTGGCGTGGATCGGATTGAGCAGCCCGTTACGCTCTTGCAGCTCTTCCACCAGCAGGGTAGTGGTGGCGCCGATGTCGTGGGTGGTCACCGACCAGGAAGGTGGAAGGTGCTCGCGGATCGGGTGGTGGTCGATCACCTCAATCTGTGTTTCAGGGGTCATGCCGCGCACGCTGACGATCGACTGGGTGTCCACCAGGATCACCTTCTCGACCGGCTGGTTGGGGAGGTCGCGCGGATCGACGAAGGGCAGCTCTGCGCCGTACAAGGCCAAAAAGGCGCGCACGTTGCGGTTCATGCGCCGCGGCAGCACCGGGATAGCCGTCTCGAGCAGCAGATGCGCCCCCAACAGCGAGGCCAGGGCGTCGAAATCCGCCTGCTCATGGGTCAGGATGATCTCCATGCGGGTATTATACGTCAGATTGCACATCAAGTTGAAGCCCCTTGAGGTCCAGGCCGGCCTCGGAGCGGCGGAAAAACCCGACGGCCAAGCCCTAAGTGTGAGATAATAGCGCCCATGGTTGAAGACACAGCGCAATTCACAGACCTGGAAGCCTTATGGGACGCGCTGCTCTCGCGCCAGGCGGGAGCGGTGCGGGCGGCGTTCCAGACCCTGAACGCCGAGCAACGCCTGGCGGTGCTCGAACATCTGCAGCGCATGGCGAGCGAGCCGGGCTGGCATCCCGAGCAACGCCGTTCCGCCCAGGCGGCTCTGGCGGCGCTCCACGAGGAGGCGTAGCCGATGGAACTGCACGAATTGACTCAGGCGATGCATGACTTCGTGCGCTCCCAGGGCTGGTACGCCGCGGATAGCCCCCGCCCGCAGACGTTGCGCAACCTGGCGATCTCGCTCAGCCTGGAGGCCAACGAGGTTTTGGAGCATTTCCAGTGGAATGAGCGCCTGGACGATCCGCAGGGCCTGGCCGAGGAACTGGCCGACGTGGCGCTGTACCTTTTGCAGATCGCCAGCCTGGCAGGGATCGACCTGGAGCAGGCGATCCTCGATAAGCTGCACAAAAATTACACTCGCAAGTGGGATCAAAATCATGCAACCGACGCTGCCGGAAATTGAACGCCCCCAGATCCGCTATGTCAGCGTGTTCGGCGGTTCCAATCCAGATGAACAGGACTACGCCCAGGCGCAGCGCCTGGGGAGGCTGCTGGGAGAGGCCGGCTTTGCCGTGCTGACCGGCGGATACATCGGGACGATGGAAGCAGTGTCACGCGGCGCGGCCGAAGCGGGCGGCCATGTGATCGGGGTGACCTGCGACGAGATCGAGGCCTGGCGGCCGGTGCGCCCTAATCGCTGGGTGATGGAGGAGCGGCGCTTCGCCACCCTGCGCCAGCGGCTGTTCGCCCTGATCGACGGCTGTGACGCGGCCATTGCCCTGCCCGGCGGCCCCGGCACCCTGGCCGAGATCATGCTCATGTGGAACCATCTGCTGATTGGCGCCATACCCCTGCGCCCGCTGATCCTGGTCGGCCCCGGCTGGCGGGCGACCATCGAACAGTTCTACCGCGCCTTCGACCGCTACATCCCCGAGGCACAGCGCCGCTTTGTGACCTTCGCCGCCGATGTCGATCAAGCGGCAGCGCGGTTGACCTCCGCCCGTTAGCGCCCTGCCAAGCGCTGCGCCTCAGCCGCGGATCACCGCCAGCACTTCGTCGCGCCGGCGCTCCATCTCGGCGCGGCTCCTGGCCTCCAGGTTCAGGCGCAGCAGCGGCTCGGTGTTGGACGGGCGCACGTTGAAGCGCCAGTCGGGGTAATCTACCGAGATGCCATCCAGGGTGTGCTGCTGCCCGTCGGCGTAACGGCGCGCCAGTTCCTGCATCTTGGCCTGCGGATCGGCCACGGTGGAGTTGATCTCGCCGGAGATGAAATACGTCTCTTCCAGCGGCCGCAGCAGCTCCGAGAGGCGCGCCCCGCGGCGCGAGAGCAACTCCAGCAACACCAGGGCGGGGACGATGCCCGAATCGGCGTAGAAGAAATCCTTGAAATAGTAATGGCCGGTGACCTCGCCGGCGAAGAGCGCCTGCTCATCGGCCATGCGCCGCTTGATGAAAGCGTGGCCGACGCGCTCCATCAGCGGCACCCCGCCGGCGGCGGCGATCAACTCGGGCACCGCCAGGGAGGCGCGCACATCGTAGATGATCTTAGCGCCAGGATGCTTTTCTAGCAAATAGCTGCCCATGATCGCGGTGAGGAAATCGCCAGAGACGAACCGACCGCGATCGTCAATAGTGAAGAAGCGATCGCCGTCGCCGTCAAAGGCCAGGCCCAGGTCTGCGCCCTCGGCGACCACGCGGCGCTGCAATTCGGCGCGGTTCTCCGGCTGCAAGGGGTCCAGGCCATGGTTGGGCAGGTTGCCATCCGGCTCCAGATATAGCCCGATCAGCTCGACCGGCAGGCGACTGAAGACCTGCTTCAGGATCGGGCCGACCATGCCGTTGCCGGTGTCCACCACCACTTTCAGCGGGCGCACCGCGTCCACGTCGATGATCGACAGCACCTTGGCGATGAAATCTTCCTGAAAATCCTTGGGGATGATCTGGCCGCGGCGTGCGGGTCGGGGAAAGGCCTCCTGCTCCACCAGGCGGCGGATGTCCTGAATGCCGGCGTCGCCGCTAAGGAGGTAAGGCATGCGCCGCACCATCTTGAAGCCGTTGTAGGCCTTGGGGTTGTGCGAGGCGGTGACCATCATCCCCGGCAGATCCAATGTGGCGCAGGCGTAGTAGTATTGGTCGGTGCTGACCATGCCAATATCCAGCACGTCGGCGCCCTGGTCGGTCAGGCCGCGGCAGACGGCGGCCATCAGGGACGGCCCGGAGAGGCGCATATCTCGCCCGACGATCACCTGGCGCGGCTGGAGGAGGACGGCAAACGCCCGCCCTACGCGGTAAGCGATCTCCTCGTCCAGCTCGATGGGGTAAATGCCGCGGATGTCATAGGCTTTAAAGATGGCCGGGTTCACCTTCATCGATTGTCCTCCCAAACTGCGCCGTCTTGTATCTACGTCAAATCTTCACGGCCGCGCTTCTTGAGCGCATCGACCAGCTCGCGCACGCGCTGCTCCTGATCTTTATGACACACCAGCAGGGCGTCGCCAGCATCGACGATGATCAGGTCGCGCACGCCCACGGCGGCGATCAGGCGTTGATCGCCGAAGATCAGTGTGTTGTGGGTGTCGATGGTCAACGACTCGCCTACCCGGATGTTCCCCTGCTCATCTGCGGGTAGCAACTCCACCAGGCTGCCCCAACTGCCGATATCGCTCCAGCCCATATCCACCGGGATCACTGCCACGTCCTGCGCCCCTTCCATAACACCGTAATCGATGGTCTGCCGGTCAATCTGCGGCCAGACTCGGTTGAGCACCGCCGGATAATCCGGTGTACCCAGGGCGGCATCCACTTCCATCAACTGATCATAAAATTTGGGCATCTGGCGCTGGAACTCTTCCAGGATGCGCGCGACCCGCCAGATGAACATGCCGCTGTTCCAGGAGTAAATGCCCCCGGCGACCATGCGCACGGCGGTTTCGCGGTTGGGCTTCTCGGTGAAGCGGCGCACATGATAGACCGAAAAGCCATCCACTTCGCCCAGGGGCGGCCCTTGCTCGATATAACCGTAGCCGGTGGAGGGGCTGCTGGGCTGAATGCCCAGGGTGACCAGGTAGCCCTGGCGGGCCACCTGCAGCGCCGCGGCCAGCACCTGGCGAAAGCGCTGCGTATCGGCGATGTAGTGATCGGCGGTCAGCACGGCCATCACGGCTTGCGGGTCAGCGCGCCGCAGATGGATTGCCGCCAGGCCGATCGCCGGAGCGGTGCCGCGCCCCTCTGGCTCCAGGATCAGATTCGCTGCGGGCAGCTCCGGGGCTTGGGCGCGAAGCAGGTCGGCATGGGCGGCGCGGGTCACCACCCAGATCCGCTCTGGCGGGAAGAGCGGCGTCAGGCGTTCCACAGCGTGTTGGAACATGCTGCGCTCGCCCACCAGTTGCAGGGATTGCTTGGGGCGGTTCTCTCGGCTCAGCGGCCACAGGCGGGTTCCCGAACCCCCGGCCATGATCACGGCGTAGTCCATCGCTCACCTCCGGTCAATATCCACGCAGGGCGGTGCTCTCACGGCGCGGCAGGCCTGCCTTGGGCAGCCGCTTCAACACCACGTATTCCAGGCCATGCTCCAGACAAAACTGGCGCTTTTCGGGTCGGTCGCCGTCCTCGTTGACGGCGTAGATGTCCGGCTGCAGGCGGGCGATCTCTGGCTCGGCGTCCATCCAGCCGTCGCCGGAAGTGATCAGCGCCTGATGTACGTAGCGCACCGCCTGCACCATGTAGCGCCGCTGCTCCTGGCCGAAAAAGGGGTGGCCTTCGCCCTTGAGCAGGCGCACGTTGGCGTCGTGCCCGACCGCCACGTACAGCTCTCCAAGTTGCGCGGCCTCTTCGAAGAAGCGCACGTGCCCGGAGTGCAGCCAGTCATAGCAGCCGGTGACGATCACCTTTTTCCGTCCGGTGGTGGGCGCGACGGGCGAGGCCGGCCAGCCCGATAGATCATCTTCGCTGATCACCCGGTAACCCAGCCCAAACGAGGCGGCGAACATGCGTTTGCGCTCGTTATGCTCGGTCGGCTCCACCACCCAGATGGGTGGATCGTCCTCCTCCAGATAAGGCAAGGCGTCGGCATCCTGCGGCCAGACGACTTCGACGCGCTGCACATAGCGTAGCGACTCGAGCAGATACTGGCGCTCCTCCAGGGGAAATTTCGGCGGCGCGCCGGTATGCGCCTGCACCGCCTCATCTGCCCACAGGAAAACCTGAACCTTCCCCAGGCGGGAGGCCTCGTGCAGGAAGCGCACCTGCCGGGCGCGCAGATCATCGAAACTGCCGCTCACAACCACATTTCTCATGTATGCTTCCTCATTGTCTGCGCCAGGCGCACCTTTGCGTGCAGCGCACCGGGCACAGGTGTTTCAGAAACGACGAACAGATAGCCGCCGCCGCAGCCGGAGTACATCGCGCCGGGGTAATGCTTCTGATAATATTCCAACAGGCTCACCAGGTCCACGGTCAGGCTGGAATGGCGCACGGTATGCGGCAAGATCGCCTCCCAGCAGCGCATGCACTCGTTCATGGACTCGCCCAACGCAGCAGCATCGCGATTCAGGATAGCCTGATAGCAATCTTTGCCGCTCTGCCCCAGGCGGCGAATCCATTCCCGGTCCAGGTTCTTCACGCCCAATGGATTATACCCTGCCGGGCGCGGCGCGACGGGCAAAATATGGATCACCTGGCCCAGCCAGCCGGCAATCTGCGGATCGTTGCAGGATTCGACGTGCACGGGGAAATAGCCGCCTTCGAAACCGGCGTCGTAATCCAGGCGGTTGATACCGGGGTAGATCAGCCCGGCCATATCCTGCGATCCGGAGGGTTCGGCTTTGCCCTGGTTCTCGGCGCGGTAGAGCTGACGCACCAGCTCCGCCGGGTTGCCATCGGGCAACTGCTCCCCCCAAAGAGCCATCGCCACCTTGCGCGTGCTGGTGCCCATGCCGCAGCGATCCATAAAGAAAAACTGCGGCTCAACGGCCACCACCACCATTGATCCGGGTGGATCGGGATTGCACCGCGAGACGAAGGGCTGGTCAATCCATCCACCCGCCAGCGCCAGCCGATAAGGAATAGCGCCTATGACAGGGGTGATGTCAGGCTCAGCGTTCATCCGGTTTGTACCTTTTCGGGAGGTGTATTTAACCACAGGGACGCCGAGATCAAAGGGGGATTCTGGATAAAAGCTCAGCGCGCTCCATGTCTCTGTGGCTTAATCCACTTTACCCGCCATTACGCCAGGCTCACAATTTCTTCGACCACGCGCCGGCCGGCCTTGCGGGCGTAGTATTGTTCTTCGATCCAGGCATATGTTTTGGCCAGGCCCTGGCGCAGCGGAGTGCTTGGCTCCCAACCCAACACAGAGCGGATGAAGGTGTTGTCACTGTTGCGGCCAGCGACGCCGCGCGGAGCGCTCGGGTCATACCTGCGCTGCAGGCGCACCCCGGCGATGTCTTCGATCAGGCTAACCAGCTCATTGATGGAGACCAGTTCGCTGGAGCCCAGGTTGATCGGAGTGGCGATCAGGGCGTCCGAATGCATGATCATGTCCACCCCTAACACACAATCATCGATATACATGAAGCTGCGCGTCTGCGTCCCATCGCCCCAGATTTCGATCTCATGCACGCCGGTGTCTTTGGCTTCGATCACCTTGCGACACAGGGCGGCAGGGGCTTTTTCGCGCCCGCCAAACCAGGTGCCGTGGGGGCCGTAAACGTTATGGAAGCGGGCAATGGCGGTTTTCATACCGCGCTCGGCCCAATACTCCTGGCAAAACATCTCGGACATCAGCTTTTCCCAGCCGTAGCCGCGCTCGGCCATCGCCGGGTAAGCGTCGGATTCCTTGAGGGCGCGCGAATTAGGGTCTTGCTGCAGGGTCGTATTGTAGGCGCAAGCAGAGGAGGAGAAGAAGTAGCGCCGCACGCCGGCGCGGTAAGCGGCCTCGAGCAGGTGGGTGTTGATCAAGATGCTGCGCAGGCACTCCACGCGGAAGCGCTCGATGAAGCCCATGCCGCCCATGTCGGCGGCCAGGTTGTACACCTCTACAGCGCCCTCCACGGCACGGACCGCGTTCTCCTTCTCGCTCAGGTCCAGGCACAGGTTCTCGACGCCCTCGACGCGCTGATACCACTGCGGCAGCGGTTTCTTGTCGATGGCGCGGATGCGGGTAAAGCCCTGGTCGTGGACATAGCGGGTGAGCGCGCCGGCGATGAAGCCGCCAGCGCCGGTGATAACGATCAGGTCATCTTTGCGCAGCTCGGGGTCGGTGGCAGCGGTCAGGTTGTGTTTCATTGGATCTCTCCTATAGTTCCTTAATCGAAGTTGGATTAACCAGCGAGGTACAGAAGGCACAAAAAATTTGGCGGCCTGGCGGCGCGTCGCGGTGAACTCATGGGCAGGGACGGGTTTCAACGTCTGTGCTGGCCAGGGGGCCGCCCGAAGATTGGCGCACGATCAGCCGGGTGGGCAGAATGATCTCCTGCGGCTCGGCCGGGCCGGCGCCGGCCAGGCGCGCCAGCAGCAATTCAGTTGCTTTCTGCGCCATCTCGTAGGCCGGCTGGACAGCGACGGTGAGAAAGGGGAAGGCCACCAGCGCGTCTGGCAGGTCGTCAAAGCCGACCAGGGCGATATCCTGGGGCACGCGCAGCCCGCATTCTTGTACGGCCTGCAGCGCGCCCAGGGCGATGAAGTTGTTGGCGGCGAACAGGGCAGTGGGCGGCGGGTCCATAGCCAGCGCCTGCAGGGCCATCTGGCGCCCGCTGGCGGTGGTGAAGCGCCCACTAAAGGTGAGCCGGTCTCTGAGCGGGATGTTCGCATCATCCAGGGCGCGAATCAGGCCGTCCCGGCGCTCTTCGGCGGTAGAGACCCCGGCCGGGCCATTGAGCAAAGCGATGCGGCGGTGCCCCAGGCCAAGCAGCAGCAGCCCCAGCTTATAGGCGCCTCCGAACGAGTCGCCGCGCACCGAATCCACGCTCGCGCCAGGCGGACGGCGGTCGATCACCACCAGCGGCGTGTTGTTGCGCTGAGCGGCCTGGATGGCGCTCAGGCCGCTCAGCGCCGGCACCAGCAGGATGCCATCGACGCGGTTTTGCAGCAGCAAATCGATGTACTTTCGCTCTTCATCCTCGGATTCGTCGGTGTTGCAGTAGATGACCATGTAGCCCTGGTCGCTGGCAGCGTCTTCTACGCCGCGGGCGATCAGGGTGAAGAAGGGATTGGAGATATCGGCCAGCACCAGGGCAAGCACCTTGCTGCGGCGGGAGCGCAGGCTGCTGGCCAGGCGGTTGGGCACATAGCCCAGCTCTTCGGCTGCAGCCAGCACGCGCTGGCGGGTCTCCTGGCTGACATAGCCCGTATTATTGATCACGCGCGAGACGGTGATGGGAGCAACGCCGGCGCGTTTGGCGACATCGTAGAGGGTGGCCATAATATGACAACGATACCATATGGTATCGTTGTCATATTATCATTGAGGGGGCGGATTGTCAAGTGCGGGAAAACCTTACGATAAGTGTACGGAGCTGACTGTCTTATCAATTTCGGCTGATCAGATCAGGCAATTCTGCCAGAAACACCATATCCGCAAGCCGGCGTTCTTCAGCTCAATCATACAAGAGGGCTTCTGCTAGGGAGCGACATCGATGCTTGGGTCGAATTGGAACAATGATATAATTAAATTCAGATCAATCCAACTGACCTACTCCCTGGAGGGTGTGGCATGAAGACGGACCAACCAAGCGCGGCGTGGCGCAGGATTGTGCTGCCGCTAGGGGCGCTGCTGCTGAGCATGGCGCTGCTGTTCACCGGGCTGAAAGCGCTGAAGGCGCAGGCGGCGCCGCGCGAGAGCGGGCGGAATGCGCCGTTGCAACAACCGGCGTTTGACTTTGCCCTTGCTGTCGAAGTCCGTCCAAACGGCGAATTTCAAGTTGGGGCGACCAACAATCGCTACGTCATCACGGTCAACGGCCAGCCCTTCCCTAGTGGAGCCATCCCTTCTGTGCTCAACGTGTTCGCCCAACTGCCAGACGGCATCTCCTGGTCGCCAACCAACTCAGGGCGGTGGACCTGCTTCAACGTCACCACCCAGATCGACTGCGATTACAACGGCCCGGTTACCACGACCATTGATACGTTGACCATCAACGTTGCCGTCTCACCGGATATTCAGCCCAGCGTGCTCACACAGGTGGAACTGTCGGTCGATGACAGCAACGCGGCGAACAATGTTGTCAATCTGACAATCCCGATCAACAGCGCCGACCTGGAGTTTTCCAAAACCGTCTCGCCGATCACTGCAGATATCGGTGATGAAATCCGCTACACCCTGGCAATCACCAACAATGGGCCAAACTCGGTGAACAGCTTCACCGTCGAGGACCTCAACCTTCCGTCCGGCTCGTTTACCTTTGTCCAGCAAATACCGAACGACGGCAGCGCCGGGGTCTATACTCCTGGCACGGGTCTGTGGACCTATAACGGGCTTTTAGCGGTGGACGGCGAGGTGCGTACTACTTTGGTCTTTAACGTCAATCCCGGGGCTTCGGGACAGATCAACAACACCGCCCGAATCATCAGCTCCTTGGGGCCGACCGGCGCCGCAAGGGGAGACTGGATAACCAGCAATAATTCGGACAGCGCCAGCGTCGTGATCGGGGGGCTGCTGATTGAGAAGTCCGTGACCACTCCCAACTCCCCCAACGTGCCGATCACCGCCACGGTGGGGCAGCCGATCGTGACCACCATCCGCGTGGTCAATCCCACTTCCATTGACATCACCGGCGGCATCACCGTCACCGAGGAAATCCCGGTCGGGCTGGACCTGCGTTTCCCGATCCCTAGCGGCAGTTTTTGGGACCCGATCACGCGCACCTATTTGTTTCGCCGGGCGTCGCTGGCTGCAGGGGGCGAATTTTCGTTTAGCTTCACCGTCGTCGGCAACGCCAGCATCAACTTCCAGCAGGAGTTCACCAACATCGCCAGCGTGTCCTGGGGCAGCCCGCTCAACACGGTGGACTCGAATGAAGTCACCTTCACCGTCTTCCCCGGCGGCGCGCTGCATGTGACCAAGAGCGACAACTTGAGCCAGGTGTACGCCGGATCGACCATTTCGTACACCATCGCAGTCACCAACACCGGCAACGTGCAGGTCAACCAGGTGGTGCTGACAGACACCCTGTTCAGTCCGCTCTCCGTCACCGGTTTGAACCTGGGCAACGTGGCCACCGGCAGTTGTCCCAACAGCAGTTACTGCCGCATCACCCTGAACGACCCGCTCACCCCAGGCGAGAAGGTCACCTTCCGCGTCGGGGCGGCGGTGGCGTCGAACGCCGAATCAGGCTCTGCGGCAGTGAACAGAATCCTGGCGGTCGGCCGCGATGCAGATACCAACGCCCGAGTCACCTCTGTCTTCACCGACACGAATACCGTGCTCGAGTCGCCGGAGACCAGGATGCGCATCATCAAGGACGTCAACCCGCTCCAGGCCAGGGTGGGCGAGACCTTCACCTTTTACATCGATGTGCGCAACACCGGCGATGCAGCCGTCAACAACGTGCGGGTCACCGATCAGTTCGAAGACATCCTGGATTTAGTCAGCGCCACGACGACGCGCGGCACGGCCACGTTGAACACCGGCGCGCGCACCCTGGAAGTGCTGGTGGGTACGCTGAATCCCAACGAGCGCGCCAGCATCGTGGTGACCACTCGAGTGAACAACACCCTGACCGCCACCAAGGTGTACCGCAACTACGCCGAGATGAGCTGGTCGCCGGGCGGCAGGACGCTGCGCTCGAATACCGTGGCCTACCGCGCCTTGCCGTCCTCGGCGCTGCCAGGGACAGGTTTCATCGCCCCGTTAGAACCGGTAGATGGCGAGCCGGCGCAAGGCGCCGTCCAGGAACTGGCTTCTGGCGCCCTGGGCCTGCTGGCGCTCGTTATGGGCCTGCTGGCGGTCGCGTTGCTGGGCTATAGCCTATGGGCACGCGCCAACCGCCCGCTATACGCCGGGCGCGCCGCTCGCGGCGGCCTGGGGCTGGTGCTGTTGGCGCTGATCGCCGGTCTGGGCGCGGCGCTGCTGCGACCATCGGAGCCGCCGCCGGCGCAACTGGCCTCGCTGGCAGGGGATAAGCCGCCTCTGGCGACCGCTGCGCCCACTCGCCCCATCGAGCCTTCGCCGACCCCTAGACTGCCCGGTCCGGCGCAGCCGCCCAGCGAGACGGAAGCGCCCTTCCTGGAGACGCGGCCAAGCGAAATCCCGCCCGCACCCACCATTGAGCCGCTGCCTACCGAGATCGCCCACCTGGCGCCAACCCCCACGCCGTCGGTGCTGCCTGATTACCCCATCCCCACCCCCACGGCGATGCCTTCCGTTGGGCCTGACGGCGGTCCGCCAGACCCCAGCGCGGTGACGCGCATCGTCATCCCGGCGATCAACGTGGACACCGTGGTCAAGTACGTGCCCTTCAGCGGCAGCACCTGGCTGATCGGCGGACTCAAGCAGGAAGTAGCCTGGATGGGCGACACCTCCTGGCCCGGGCTGGGCGGCAACACCGGCCTGGCGGGGCACGTGGACCTGGTGGACGGCAGCCCGGGGCCGTTCTGGAACCTGAAACAACTCAAGCCCGGCGACCAGGTGATCGTGTACACTCAGCAGAAGGTGTACACCTACCGCGTGCGCGAGCAGCGCGTGGTGCCCGACACCGACCTGAGCGTGATTGCTCCCACCGAGAAACCCCAGCTCACCCTGATCACCTGCACCGACTGGAACAGCGAGCTGCGCACCTACCTGCAACGGCTGATCGTGTTCGCTGAATTGGTGCAAGTGCAAGCGCAGTAGATCCCACAGGCGCATCCATTGAAAGATGCGTTCGAAGTCCAGCCTTTCCCGCGTTCCCGCCAGCTTGTATTGGACGCGGGGTGGAACGCCTGTCGCAGACACATGTTTCACGGCTTTCTGGAGGTGGATGTGACTACCCCCGGGAGCGCATCCGCCAGCAAGAAGCGCATCTCGGCGGGCGTCTATCTTTTACCGCAGACATGCAAAACAATGCAATCCAGAGGAAACAAACATGAAAATCTACGTTGTCTGTGATCTGGAAGGTGTGGCTGGGGTGATCGATTTTAGCCAGCAGTGCCATTGGGAGGTTTCCCGAGAGTATTACGCCCCTTATCTGGACCAGGCGCGGCGGCTGGCGACGTTGGAGCTGAACGCCCTGGTCGAGGGCGCGCTCGAAGGCGGCGCAACCGAGATCGTCGCCTGGGATGGACACGGCAATTTCCCCGGCGGGTTGGACGTGGAGCTGCTGCACCCTGAGTGCAGGCTGGTGATGGGCGCCGGCGATGGCGGCCCGCAAGGGCTGGACAGCAGCTTCGGCGGATTGTTCCAGCTCGGCCTGCACGCCCGCGCCGGAACGCCGGGCGCGGTGATGGCGCATAGCTTTTGGGGACTGGTCTCCGGCTACTATGTCAATGACATGCCGGTAGGCGAGATCTGGATGAACTGCTACATCGCCGGGCTATATGGCGTGCCGCTGGTCTTCTTGAGCGGCGACCGAGCCGCGGCGCAGGAAGCCCAAGCCCTGGCGCCGGGTATTGAAGTGGCCGTGGTGAAAGAGGGATTGGCGGAAAGCGCAAAGGGTCTGAAAGTCGCCCCGGCGATCTCGCTGGCACCGCAGAAAGCGCGCCAGGTGATTCGTGAAACCGCCCGCCGCGCCATGGGCAAGATCGGTAGCCTGCAGCCCTATCGCCTGGAGCCGCCGTTCAACCTGCGCATCGAGTTCACCGACCCGAGCTGGGCCGAGCGCACCGCAACCCGCCCCTGGGCCGTGCGGGTGAATGAAACCACCGTTGCCATGAATGGCGTGTCCGAGCCCTGGCTGTTGTTATAGCCCTTCCTGGAAAACCCAATCCCCGCCAACCATTGTGGCGGTAGGGCTGAACGTGTGCAGCTCCTGCGGCGGGCACTCGAACGGGTCGCGCTCCAATACGATCAGGTCGGCCAGATAGCCAGGGGCCAAACGTCCCAGGCGACCTTCCCAGCCAGCAACGTAGGCGGCGCCGGTGGTATAGCCGTGCAAGGCCTGTTCCAGGCTGAGGCGCTGTTCTGGATACCAGCCCTGCGGACCGGGGCTGCCATCCTGGCGCTGCCGGGTGACGGCGGCGTGCAACCCCCAGAAGGGATTGGGCGATTCGACCGGCGCATCCGAGCCGAAGGCCAGCGTCGCGCCATATTCGAGCTGCGTTTTCCAGGCGTAGGACAGGGCAGCGCGTTCCCCCCAATAGCGGTCGGCCATCAGCATATCCGAGGTGGCATGGATGGGCTGCATCGAGGCCACCACGCCCAGTTGCGCCAGGCGGGCGGCGTCGTCCGGATGAATCACCTGGACGTGCTCGATGCGGTGGCGCAGGGGTCGGGCCGGCGCGGCGGAAGCCTGGCGCAGTTCCTGCTCCAGATGGCGAAGCTGGCGGATGGCCTCCAGCACTTCATGGTTGGCGCGGTCGCCGATGGCGTGCACCGCCAGCGGCAGGCCGTTTTCCAGCGCCTGGCGGCCATGCTCGAAAATCTCCTCGGCGTCCATCAACAACATGCCGCGGTTTTGCGGGTCGCCGGCGTAGGGCTGGAGCATGGCGGCGGTCTGCGGGCCGAGGGCGCCATCGGCGAACAGCTTCACCCCGCCGATGCGCAGCCAGTCATCGCCCAGCCCGCTGCGCAACCCTAACGCGGCGGCGTGCGGCAGGTCTTCCTGGGGGATGCTCTTCAACACCCGCAGGCGCAACTCGCCGCGTTGGCGCAGCATCTGCAACGCGACAAAGCAGCGACGGCGGTCGAAGTCGTGCGCCCCGGTGAGGCCCATGCGCCACAGGGACTTTTGCGCCTGCGAGATGGCCTGGGCGACCTGTTCTTCCGTCGGCGCCGGGATGGCCGCGCTCACGGCTTCCATGGCGCTTTCGAAGAGGATCCCATTCAGGTTTCCCGCGGCGTCGCGCCCGAAGCGCCCGCCCGCGGGATCGGGCGTGGCGGCGGAGAGGTTCGCCCGGCGCAGGGCGGCGGTGTTGACCCAGGCGGCGTGGAGCGATTTGGCGGTCAGGTAAACCGGATGGTCAGGGGCGACGGCGTCCAGGTCGGTGGCCGCGCCGAAGCCCTCCGGCCAGACGTTCTGATTCCATCCATGGCCGATGATCCATTCGCCGGGTGGGGTGCGGCGGGAGCGCTCGGCGACGCGCGCCAGGCACTCCTGGCGCGTGGCGGTCTCGCAATCCACCTTTTGCAGGCCGAGAGCGTAATGCTCCAGGTGGATGTGGGCATCGGTCAGGCCAGGCAAAACGGTGCGGCCGCCTAGATTGAGCGGGCGGCGCTTCAATTCGGGGGGAATATCGTCTTCGCCGCCGATGGCAGCGATGCGCCCATCGCGGATTGCCAGAGCGCTGGCTGTGGGATGAGCGCGGTCCAGGGTGTAAATTCGAGCATTGTAGAGGTACATGGATCACCCAAGCAGGCGTTCGATCAGAGCGTCCAGCTCTTCGTCGGAGTAGAAGTGGATGGTCAGCGTGCCGCGGCCCTGGCTGCGGCGGTTCAGGCTGACGCGGGTGCCCAGAGAAGCTTCCAGGCGGTTCTCCAGGTCGGCCACCTCGGGGGGCTTGGCAGGCTTTTCCTGTGGCGCGGGCCGCTCGCCGCTCAGCCGTCGCACCAGCGCCTCGGTCTGGCGCACGTTGAGGTCATGCGCCAGGATGGTCGCCAGGGCGGCGGATTGCGCCTGGGGGGTGGGCAGGGCCAACAAGGCGCGAGCGTGGCCTTCGCTGATCCTGCCTTCGGCCAACGCCCCGCGCACCGCCTCGGGCAGCTTGAGCAGGCGCAGGGTGTTGGTGACCGCGGCGCGGCTCTTGCCCACCCGCGCGGCGATCTCTTCATGGGACAGGCCGAAATCTTCGACAAGCTGGCGGTAGGCGTCAGCGGTCTCCAGCGGGGCCAGGTCGGCGCGCTGCACGTTTTCGATCAATGCCAGCTCCAAACGCTGCTGATCGCTGGCCTCGCGCAGGATCGCCGGGACGTGGGTCAGCCCGGCCTGGCGCGCCGCCAGCCAGCGCCGTTCGCCGGCCACCAGGACGTAACGATCGTGATCTTCGTCGCGAGTGACGATGAGCGGCTGCAACATACCATGCTCGGCGATCGAGGCGGCCAGCCCGGCCAGCTCCTCAGCGTCAAAGCGGGTGCGCGGCTGGCGCGGATTGGGGCTGATGGCATCCACCGGGATCTGGCTGACGCCACCCACCGGCGGAGGACCGCCGGGGATCAGCGCATCGAGGCCGCGTCCCAGACCGGTTCGTCGACTCATGCCTGCGCATCCAGGGCGGGGATGGGCAGACCATCCCCGGCCAGAATTTCCTGCGCCAGGGCAGCGTAGGCGTGGGCAGCGCTGGAAGAAGGCGCATAGACCGAGATCGGCTGCCCGTACGAGGGCGCCTCCGCCAGGCGAACGCTGCGCGGCACCAGGGACTTGAACACCTTGTCGCCGAAATAGCGGCGCACTTCTTTGACCACGTCGTTGGAGAGATTGGTGCGGCCGTCGTACATGGTGAGCACCACGCCGCGCAGGGTCAATTCGGAAAAGAGCGCCTGGCGCACGCGGTCGATGGTATAGGTAAGCTGCCCCAGGCCCTCCAAGGAAAGATATTCGCACTGCACCGGGATGATCACGCCGCTGCGCCCGGCCACCAGACCGTTCAGGGTAAGCAGGCCCAACGAGGGCGGGCAGTCGATCAAGATATAGTCATAGCGCTCGGCGATCGGTTCCAGGGCGCGCTTCAGGCGGCTTTCGCGCGCCAGTTCGGTGACCAGTTCGACCTCGGCGCCTGCCAAAGCCGGCGAGGCTGGCAGCAGGGAAAGCCTCAGGCGCGGGTTGTGCAGGATATAGCCGCCTGCGGCGGCCGGGTTGATCAACGCTTCGTAGGTGCCGCCCTTGACGGTCTGTTTATCGATCTTCAAGCAGGAGGTGGCGTTGGCCTGGGGGTCCAGATCGACCAGGAGTACCTTCTGGCCGTAATAGGCCAGATACGCCCCCAGGTTGATCGCCGTGGTGGTCTTGCCAACGCCGCCCTTCTGGTTGGCCAGAGTGTAAATGCGCACCATCGCAGACTAATATACCTCCACCGTGCAGGCTTCGACCTCTTCTGGCGTGGGAATGCCTAGCAGACCCGGGCGGGTGACGGAGATGGCGCTGAGCTGGGTGGCGAAGCGAGCTGCCTCCCAGGGATCGCGCGTGGTGTACAGGCGAGCGAAAAAACAGGCGGCGAAGACATCGCCGGCGCCGGTTTCATCGACCACTTCGACGCGCGGCGCGCGGAAGCGGCGCACGTCGCCGTTCCAGTACAGGCGCGCCCCTTGCTCGCCCTCAGTGACCGCCAGCACCCGGCACACCGCGGCCATCTCATCGATGCGCTCTTCATCATACTCCACGTCTTCGACGCTGATCACGGCAGCGCCGACGCGGGACAGCACGAAGGAAGCTTCGGGCCACTCCGAGGCCACCACCCGACCATCCGCGCCCCAACTGCGCAGCCAGCCCTGGGGGGTGACGCCGATCAGCGCCGAAGGAAACTGGCGCACCAGCCCTGGCTCCACCTCCTGGGCGACCGGCCCCAGGTGGACGATGCTGGCCCTGCGCCACGGCTCGGGGATTTGATAGTAATCTAAGTTAGGAGCTACGTGGCGCAGGTATTGGATGCGCCCATTGGAAGTGTAGATGTTCTCAAAGGTGGTGCTGCGCTCTGTGGGGAAGCTGGCGACCGGGATGCGGTTGAGCGGTTCGAGCGGGAGTTCATCTCCCCAGGAGGTCACAATCCCCACTCGCAGGCCCAGCGCCTGCGCCATCAACCCCGCATAGGCAACTGTGCCGCCCAAACGCTGACCCTGCGGACTTACATCCACCGTCAGGTGTCCAATCACCAAGTAATCGATGGGCTCGAGCAGTGAAATTTCCAACATGGGAAGAATTATACCGCATGCGCGTCGGTCGAATGCGCGACCTTTTTGCGAGAGCGGTGTTAGATAGAGTGGCGCCCCAAGATTAAGAAAAGGTTAAGAAATGTCTGGACAACTACAATCTTTTACATCAGGAGGTGTTCTTCGACGAGGTCTGCATCACGTTCCCTGTTTTGTTTTCCTTTTCCACCCCATTTTCAATCTCAAATCTTCAGCAAGGAGTATCCTATGACCGCCATGACTTCTGAAATGACCGCTGAGCAGATCTGGACTGTGCAGCCGGGAGAAAAGCGCTCTGTGGGCGTGATCCACATCGTGACCATGGCGCTGCTGATCGGCATCGGCTTCGTCGTCGGCGCCTGGGGCAGCATCAGCTTCCCGCTGGGCTTTGGAGTGAACTTCTTCTGGACCGGCATTGCGGTGCAGCAGGTCGGCTCGATCTGGTTTGGCATGTGGGGCGTCCTGGCCGGGGCAATCTTCCCCTTCTTCTCTAACGCCATCGCCGGCACGCCCTTCTATGTCTCGCTGGCCTACGTGCCGGCGAACTTTGTCCAGGGTTTCTTGCCGGCCTGGGCTTTCCGCTACTTCAAGGCCGACCCGCGCCTGAAGAGCGGCCGAGACTACCTGATCCTGTTCCTGGCGATGGTGGTTTCGAGCGGTTTTGGCTCGCTATGGTCGCCGCTGGTGGTGCTGCGCGGCTTTGGCCTGCTGAACACCGATTCGGTTCCGCTGTTCATCTGGGGCTGGTTCGGCGGCAACATGATCGCCGGCATCGTGTTCAACTTCATCCTGCTGAAGGCGCTGTCGGCGGTGGTGATCCGCACGGCGGCCTTCGTCAAGCAGTGGTGGGCATAGCGCGGCGACACGAACAACCCGCCTCTATTCGTCAGGGGTGAAGCTTGCGTTTCAGCGCGCCTGGGCGCAGGCCGCTGCAGGTTTCACCCCTTCCAATGGTAAAATACGCTTCTGACATTACCGTGGCTCGCCATGCGAGCCACGCAATCTGAATCGAGAACCAGGTATGAACAAAACGCTGCTGGGCTATGTCCCAAACGAATCGCCCATCTATGCCGTCCACCCCTTTGTAAAACTGTATTTCTTGCTGGTCGTCAGCTTGTTCCCGATGTTCATCCCTTCGCCGGAGATCAACCTGCTGATGATGGTGATCATCCTGGCGCTGATGGTGTACAGCAAGGTGGACCTGCGCATCCTGCGCATCTACATCCCGGTGGCCATCTCGATGGGCTGGATCATCCTGCTGTCTTACACCGTGCTGGGCGGGGTGCATCCAGAGTACGAGTTGCTGTTCCAGGCGATCGGAGTGCGCTTCTATTGGGAGCGCATTCGCGATGCGACGGTGGTGTACTGCCGCATCCTGCCGATGATCGCCACAATGGTGTTCTTCCTGACCACCTCGCGCGAGCGGGATGTGATCGTCGCCATGCGCAGCGTGCGCATCCCCTTCGTGGTCACCTACGTCTTTGCTATGGCGCTGCGCGCTTCCGGCATGGTGCTGGAGGATTTCCAGATCGTGCGCCAGGCAGAGCAGGCGCGGGGCTTCGACACCAGCGGCAAATCGCTGGCGTACAAAATTCGCAAATACATCATGTACATGATCCCGCTGTTTGCGCTGTCGCTGCGCCGCACCGAGGAATTCACCAACGCCCTGGTCGCCCGCGGCTACGCCTTCACCGGCGAGGCGGCGCGGGTGAAGCGCGCCGATTACATCCTGACGCATTACACCTTCAGGCCTCACGACACTGTGCTGGTGATCCTGATCAGCGCCTTGTTCGTCAGCTTGCTGGTGATGCGCTATGGCCTGGGCATGTTCAGCCTGGAAACATCGCTGCTGTTGAACTGGCTCTACCAGGCCCTGAGCTAAGGAAAATCCGCATGGCTGCACTCATCGAAATCGAAAACTACACCTGGCAATATCTCAACACCCCCGAAGCGGCGCTCAAGTCGATCAACCTGAGCATCGACGAAGGCGCTTTCGTCGGCATCATCGGCCCCAATGGCTCGGGGAAAACCACCCTGGCCTATTCCCTGAACGGACTGATCCCAGGGCAATATCACGGCATCAAGTTCGGCGCGGTCAAAATCGACGGCCGGGAGGTCGAAGAATACCCCCGCGGCCAGTTGCAGCAGAAGGTGGGGCTGGTGTTCTCCGACCCCGAAGCGCAGTTCACTGCCATGACAGTGGAGGACGAGCTGGTATTTGGGATGGAGAATTTGGGGATGACCATCCCCGAAATCCGTGAGCGCCTGGAATGGGTCACCGAATTGACCGAACTCAAGCCCTTGCTGCTCAAACCGCCCTATGAAATCTCCGGCGGGCAGAAGCAGCGCGTGGCGCTGGCGGCGGTGCTGGCGATGACACCGCAGGTGCTGATCCTGGACGAGCCGACCTCGATGCTCGACCCGGTCAGCCGCAAGCGCGTCTTCGACGTGCTGGCGCGGCTGAAGCAGAGCAGGAACACGGTGATCGTGATCGAACACAGCCTGGAGAACCTGATCCCGCTGGCGGACCGCATGCTGCTGCTCTCGGATGGCGAGTTGATCCTGGACGCCGAGACGCGGGCGTTCTTCCAACAGATCGACCTACTGCTGGAGAAGGGCATCTCTCCGCCGGGAGCCATGCGCTTCTTCCATGCCCTGACGAAGAAAGGGCGCTACGTCGGCGAACTGCCGCTCGACGTTGCGGAAGGGCTGGAAAAGCTAGAAAGGCTGATGGCCTCTCGGTCCACGATCAAGGGGAGTCTGGCATGAACGATCAGAAACCTTTCGTACAGGTCATCAACCTGAACTACACCTACCCCGACGGCACCCAGGCGCTCAAAGACATCAACCTGGAAATCTCGGATGGCGAGTTCATCGCTTTCATCGGACAGAACGGCTCGGGCAAGACCACGCTTTCCAAGTGCCTGAACGGCTTGTTCAAGCCTACCAGCGGCGACGTGATCGTGGACGGCTTGAACTCCAAGACCACCCCTATCGTGCAGATGGTGCGGCGGGTGGGATACGTCTTTCAGAACCCTGATCATCAGCTTTTCAACAACAACTGCTGGGATGAGATCGCCTATGGACCGCGCAATATCCTGCTGCCCGAGGAGGAGGTGAAGGAGCGCGTGATTGAGGCTGCTCAGGTGGTTGGCCTGCCGGAACAATACTTCACCGAGCACCCTTTCTTCCTCTCGAAAGGGCTGCGGCAGCGCGTTGCCATCGCCTCGATCCTGGCGCTGCGTCCCAAGCTGATCATCGTGGACGAACCGACCACCGGCCAGGATGCCCGCCAGTCCTTCGAGATCATGGATTTCCTGCGTGACCTGAACGAAAACCACGGGCACATTATTATCATTATCACCCACGACATGCCGATCGTGGCGCAGTACGCCCGACGGGTGATCGCCATGGGCCAGGGGCGCATCCTGGCGGATGGGCCCACCAGCCAGGTGTTCAAGCAGACCGAGTTGCTCAAACAGACCTTCCTGGAGCCGCCGCAGATCACTCAACTGGCGCAAGGCGCAGCGCACCTAGGCTTCGATCCCGGCACACTGACGGTGGAGTCGATGGTTGCACAATTCGACAAATTGGGGTAAAGTTAGCTTCTAACTGTAGCTGGGGGCGCTGACGTAGCAGGGCTTTAGCCGCTTCCAGCAAGAGGGGCTGATCTAAGGCAGGGCTCAACTACCGAGACAGCCAGCTCGTTCGTTCCCCTGATAGATCGCCGTGACCCACGCCTGTCACCAGGCGTTTCTGCGCGCCAAAACCTACAGCCAGGGACGCGTGGCGGCGGCCAGTTGACCAGGCTGCGCCGCAAAATGGGTATAATGAGGCGCGATTCAATGCAGCGATCGTCGTATCGAAAGTCTTTTTGGCATAAGAAGTGCTATGGATGAAAATTATCTGCGTGAATTATTGAACGACGTCCGCCAGGGGCGCACACCGATCGACGAAGCCCTCGAAGAGCTACGAAACCTGCCCTTCATCGACTTGGGCTTTGCCAAGGTCGATTCGCACCGCCCATTGCGTAATGGCTTCCCTGAAGTGGTGTACTGCGAAGGCAAGCGGGCCGAGCAGGTGGTCGCCATCCTGCAGCGCCTGACCCAGGGAGCCGGCCCGGTGCTGGCGACGCGCGCCTCGCCCGAGGTGTACGCCGCGGTACAGGCGGCCATCCCTGGCGTGCGCTACGCTGAGTTGGCGCGGGTAATCGTTTATGAGCCGCAGCCGCTGCCCAGGCGTAGGGGCACGATCCTGGTGATCAGCGCCGGCACGTCCGACCTGCCGGTGGCCGAAGAGGCGGCGGTTACGGCTGAGGTGATGGGCAATCCGGTGGAGCGCCTGTACGACGTGGGCGTGGCCGGGCTGCATCGCTTGTTGGCGCACTATGAAAGCATCCAAAAGGCGACCGTGCTGATCGTCGTGGCGGGAATGGAAGGCGCCCTGCCCAGCGTGGTGGGCGGCCTGGTGAGACGCCCGGTGATCGCCGTGCCCACCAGCATCGGCTACGGGGCCAGCTTCGGTGGGCTGGCGGCGCTGCTGGGCATGCTGAACAGTTGCGCCTCGGGCGTCACCGTGGTCAACATCGATAATGGGTTTGGAGCGGGGTTCGCTGCCAGCCTGATGAACCAGCTCTATGAAGAAACGCCCGGCCGGGTTCAGCCGGCGATAGGTTCAACGGCCCCCGCTGTAGCCGAGAGCGACGGCCTCGGCCCAATAAGCGCAACTTAGTGGTATGAAAGGTCAAACACGT
The DNA here is from genome assembly GCA_964503145.1 of uncultured Anaerolinea sp. GTDB lineage: Bacteria > Chloroflexota > Anaerolineae > Anaerolineales > UBA4823 > RBG-16-57-11. The sequence goes on from CAZCYV010000001.1 coordinate 742,908, forward strand.
GTTAGAGAACCATCAAGAACTCGAAACCAAGTATCAACGGCTGCTGCAGACGCTGGCGGAGATGGGCAGCGCAGTGGTGGCGTTGTCCGGCGGCGTGGATAGCGCCCTGCTGGCGCAGGCAGCGCACGAGGCGCTGGGGGAGCGCACCATCGCCATGACCGCCGATTCGCCCTCCCTGCCGCGGCGCGAGCTGGCCGAGGCCCGGCGGCTGGCGCAACACATCGGCATCCGCCATATCGTCTTCCAGAGCCACGAGATGGACAACCCGCGCTATACCGCCAATCCGGTGGACCGCTGTTATTTCTGTAAGCTGGAGACCTTTGGCCAGATCGAGCGCCGGGCGCGGGCGCTGGGCTATCAGACGATCTGCTACGGCGAAAACACCGACGACCAGGGCGACCATCGCCCTGGCGCCAACGCGGCGCGGGAATTCGGCGTGCGCTCGCCGCTAAAGGAGGTCGGATTGGGCAAAGCCGAAATCCGCCAGCTTGCGCAGCGCTTCGGCCTGCCGGTGTGGGACAAGCCCGCCGCCGCCTGCCTGTCATCGCGCTTCCCCTACGGAACTCAAATCACCGTGGAAAAGCTGCGCCAGGTGGAAGAGGCCGAGGATTATTTGTGGGAGCTGGGTTTTCAGCAGTACCGCGTCCGTCATCATGGCGATATTGCCCGCATCGAAGTGGCTGAAGGGGAGATGAGCCGGCTGCTTTCCCACGCCGCCGCTATCGTGGAGCGCTTTCGCCAGCTTGGCTTTGCCTACGTCACGATGGACCTGGCGGGCTATCGGCGCGGCAGCCTGAATGAGCCGGTCGCGGCCGCCGGTCTGATCCCGTTGACGGCTTTGGGAGGGGCATGAAGGTCGCGTATTTCGATTGTTTCGCCGGCATCAGCGGCGACATGACCCTGGGGGCACTGATCGACCTGGGCGCTGATCCGCAACGGCTGGCCGAGGAACTGCGTAAGCTGCCGCTGCAGGGCTATCGCCTGCAAATCCAGCGAGTGCAAAAGCGCGGCGTTCAGGCGATGCAATTCAACGTGATCCTGGACGACGCCAACGGCGGGCGGCTGGCCGATAGCGAATACGTCGAAGTCGCCGCGCCGATGGACGCAGAAGCCACAAGCGCAGAGCATCACCTCCACCCTGGCGATGCGCCTGGCCCAGATGAGCACGCGCACCGCAGCTTGAGCGAAATCCTGGCGCTGATCGATAGCAGTCCGCTGTCGGAACGGGTGAAAGACAGGGCAAAGCGCATCTTCACCCGCCTGGGAGAGGCTGAAAGCCAGGTGCACGGCGCGCCGCTGGAGCGAGTGCATTTTCACGAAGTGGGCGGGGTGGACGCAATCATCGACATTGTCGGCTCGGCGATCGCCCTGGAGTTGCTGGGGGTGGAGGCGATCTACGCCTCGCCGCTGCACCTGGGGTCGGGCTTTGTGCGCAGCCAGCACGGCCTGCTGCCCGTCCCGGCGCCGGCGACGGCGCGGCTGATCGTAGGCGTCCCGGTCTATACCAGCGAAGCGCGCGGCGAGCTGGTGACGCCCACCGGCGCGGCGATCCTGACCAGCCTGGCCAACGGCTATGGCCCCATGCCGCCGATGACCCTCCACGCCGTCGGCTATGGGGCTGGCAAGCGGGAACGCCAATTCCCCAACACGCTGCGGGTCTTCCTGGGCGAGATTAGCGACGAACCGGCGGGCATATCGCCCGCTGCAGCCCAGGCGCTGACCGCCCCGGCCGGCGGCCCGTCGCGGGAGCCCTTCCCCGAACAGCATCAGACTCCGGTGGGGCCAGGCGGCTACCACGAAAGCCCGGCGCTGGTGCTGGAGGCCAGCCTGGACGATATGGAACCGGAGCTTTTCGAGGCCCTGACGGAAAAGCTGCTGGACGCCGGCGCGCTGGATGTGCTGCTCATCCCAGTGCAAATGAAGAAAGGCCGCCCGGGGCAGATCCTGCATGTGCTGGCTTACCCGACCTCGCTGGACGAGTTGCTGCGCATCATCTTCACCGAGTCGACCTCGATCGGCGTGCGCAGCTACCCGGTGACCAAGCATATGCTGCAACGCGAGATCGCCGCCGTGCAGACGCCGTACGGGACGGTGCGCGTCAAGCTGGCGCGGCTGGGCGACAGGATCGTCAACCTCAAGCCGGAGTACGAGGATTGCCGTGAACTGGCGCGCAGGCTGAACCTGCCCTTGAAGGATGTATTGGCGGCGGCGCGCCGGTCTGCCTGGCAGGCCCTCGACGCGGGGCGCTTTGGCTCTTGAGGGGTCTCTTTAGAGCGACGCGGCCAGGATCAATCGCCAGAGAAGAAGCGGCAATGCGCGAGATTATCCAAGAGATCGACCGCTGGCTGGAACAAGGACAGAGCATCGCCCTGGCAACGGTGGTGCAGACCTGGGGCTCATCGCCGCGGCGGGTCGGCGCCAAAATGGCCGTCACTCCTGCCGGGCAGATCGCCGGTTCGGTCAGCGGGGGGTGTGTGGAGGGCGCGGTCGTGGAAGCGGCCTTCGAGGTGCTGAAGAGCGGGCAGCCGCAGTTGCTGCACTTCGGCGTTTCGGACGAGACTGCCTGGGAGGTGGGGCTGGCCTGCGGCGGACAGATCGCTGTCTTTGTCAACCTGCTGGAGGCGGGATTCTACCAGATGTTGCGCAACATCCTGGCGCAGGAAGGCGCCTTTGCCGTGGTCACCCTGCTGCGTGGGGCGGCGCAATGGGTCGGTCAGAGCCTGATTATGCGGTCGGATGGGGAGCTGATGGGCAACCTGCCGCCCGAGGTTACGCCCTTCGCTGTGCAGGCGGCGCTGCGAGCGTTGGAGACAGGTCGCTCGGAGCGTATAGAAATCCCCGCAGGCGAAGTCTTCTGCGAGGTTTACCAGTCGGCGCCCACGCTGGTGATGGTCGGCGGGGTGCACATCGCCATCGCTCTGGCGGCGCTGGCCAGGACCCTCGGCTACCAGACCGTCGTGATCGACCCCCGTCGCGCCTTTGGAAGCCCGGAGCGCTTTGCACACGCCGACCGCCTGATCCAGGCCTGGCCGGACGAGGCGCTGACGCAGATCGAGATCACCCCCAACACCGCCATCGTGATGCTCACCCACGACCCCAAGCTGGACGACCCGGCGCTGAAGATCGCCCTGCCCAGCCCGGCGTTTTACGTCGGGGCGCTGGGCAGCCGCAAGACCCAACAGGCGCGGCGGGAGCGGTTGCTGGCGGCAGGCGCGGACCCGGCCCTGCTGGCGCGGCTACACGGCCCGATCGGCCTGGACATCGGCGCGCAAACCCCGGAGGAGATCGCCCTGGCTATCCTGGCGGAAGTGACGGCGGCGCGCAACCGTGAAGCGGCCCCGCAGCGGATGGATGCCGCTGCACAGGGTAGCGACGCTGACGATTAGCAGTATAATTCGGGCATGCCCGAAGCGCCCCCCAATTCAGAACCGCCGCTCAGCCTGCCGCAACTGCTGTGGCGCATATTCAAGGCAGTCCTGCTGTGGCTGCTGGTCAACCTGCTCACCTTTTTCGTGGTGTCTTTCGTCGCCTTTAGCCTGTTGAGCGCCGCCGGCCTGACGATAGCCGACGATGCCTTCACCCTGGCGGTCGCCTGCGCCATCCCTGCGGCGCTGATGGTGAGCAGCCTGGTCGCCGGGCGCCGGCTGCTCCGCCTGGCATGGCGGCGCTACCGCGGCGGATAATCTCTCGTTTAGGAGGCTTCACCATGCCGACTCTGAGCATCGATGACGCATATCTCATCCAAACCCTTTCCGATCTGGTGGCGATCAATTCGATCAACGCTTCCCTGGTCGCCGATGGGCCGGGCGAAGCCCAGATTGGCGCCTACCTGGCCGAGGCAATGCAGGCGCTGGGCCTGGAAGTCCAGGTGGATGAGATTGCGCCCGGACGGGTAAACGTGGTCGGCAGACGGCCAGGGCGCGGCGGTGGCAAGACATTAATGTGGAACGCGCACATGGATACGGTGGGGTTGAACGGCATGGAGCAACCCTTCACCCCAGTGATTCGAGCCGGCCGACTGTACGGGCGCGGCAGCCAGGACATGAAGGGCAGCCTGGCGGCCATGCTGGCCGCGGTGCAGGCGCTGAACCGCGCCGGAATCGAACTGGAGGGCGATCTACTCCTGGCGGCGGTAGCCGACGAGGAGTACGCCAGCCTGGGCAGCGATCATCTGGTGCAGCGCTACCGCGCCGACGCAGCCATCGTGACCGAGCCGACCGACCTGAAGCTGGCGCTGGCGCATCGCGGCTTCGCCGGTTTCGAAGTGGAGACCATCGGCAGAGCGGCGCATGGCAGCCGCTACCAGGAGGGCATCGACGCCATCCTGCTGATGGGGCGCTTCCTGGGCGAACTGAACACGCTGGAGCAGGAATTGCTGAAGCGCCCGCCCCATCCCCTGGTCGGCCCGCCCTCGTTGCACGCCTCGATCATCCGCGGTGGGACGGAGATGAGCACCTACCCTGCAAGCTGCTACCTGATGATCGAGCGGCGCACCATCCCTGGCGAGACGGTGGAGCAGGCCGAACAGGAGTTGCGCCGCCTCCTGGAGCGGTGCGCCCAGCCCGAGCCGCGCTTTCGCGCCGAACTGAAGACGCTGATCCACCGTCCGCCCTTCGTGGTCGAGGCGCAGGAGGAGATCGTGCAGGCGATTTCGAGCGTCATGCAAGCGCACTTGGGAGAAGCTCCCCAGCCTTGCGGCGTCTCCTTCTGGACCGACGCGGCGATCCTGGCACAGGCGGGCATCCCCTCGGTGCTGCTTGGGCCGGTTGGGCAGGGGCTGCACTCCGCCGAGGAGTGGGTCGATCTGGAGTCATGCGTGAGGCTGGCGGAAATCCTGGCCCAGAGCGCCATTCGCTTCTGCAGCGGCCGCGCCGGAGGGGTCGAATGAGCCGGATGGACGACCTGCAGGTGATTGCCTTCGACGCCGACGACACGCTGTGGGATAACGAATATCTTTACACCCAGGCCAAAGAGAAGTTCATCCGCCTGCTCTCCGAATGCCATGAACCGGAGGAATGCGCGCGGCGGCTGGACGAGATCGAGATGGAGAATGTGCGCCATTACGGCTACGGGATCAAGAGCTTCATCCTGTCGATGATCGAAGCGGCGCTGGAGCTGACCGAGGGCCGCGTGGCTGCGGAGAAGATCGCCGCCATCCTGAGCTTCGCCCGCGAGATGCTCTCCGCCGAAGTACGCCTGATCGACGGTGTGGGCGAAACCCTGGCCTCCCTGTCGCAGAGTTACCCACTGATGCTGATCACCAAGGGCGACCCTGCGGAGCAGATGCGCAAGATCGAGGATTCGGGCCTGGGGGTATATTTCCGCTGGGTGGAGGTGGTGGCCGATAAATCGCCCGCGGTTTACCGCGCCATCCTGGAGCGCTACGGCATCCCGCCGCAGCGCTTCTTGATGGTGGGCAATTCGCTGCGCTCCGATATCCTGCCGGTGCTGCAGATCGGCGGGCGCGCAGTGCTGGTGCCCTACGCCAACACCTGGGCGCACGAGATGGACGTAGGGGAGATTGTGCATCCGATCGACACTTTACAACGGCTGAGCCAGCTTCCCGATTATCTGCAAGGACGGGCGACTACGCCTTCCCATAGCTAAACGCATCGTTACAACCTCCAATCCGGCATAAATATTGCATAAGAACGGCATATAGAACCTGTAAATAGGCCGCTGGACAGGCGAATCTATTTATGTTATATTAATGTCAATTTCACGGCTGCACACATCATTCGGAGGCGTAGATCCAGAGGCCGGAACTGGTCGCTTATCCTGTCGAGCAAGGCCGACAAGGGGAGGTCTCTGGGGAGCCAGTAGCGAAACCGGCCAACTGCGCCGGTTTCTGTGCTGTATCCGGGTTGCAGTGTGCAGCGCCGGGTGAGTGATCCATTCTGTCTGACAGGAGGCTTATATGAATCGCATCCGATCGATGATCTGGCTGGCTGCCCTGCTGCTGGTTGCAATCACGACTGCGCTGGCGGGCAGCCTGGGCGCCAAAGCTTTGGGGGCGGTGATCGGCGAACCCGTGATCGACGAAACCACCTCTGGAAACTGGATCGGCAAATATGGGGCCTGCGGCTACGTGCTTGGGGGGGCCATTTCGCCTTTCGGCTGCGCTGCGCCGGTGCTTCCGGGCGTGGATCGCAGCCTGCCGCCCAGCTTCCCCTACTGCGAAGGCGGAGCCAGCGCCAGCTATCGCGGCGGCGGCTCTCAGGAGCTGGTCGATCTCTTCGACCTGGATGTGAACGGCGACGGCAGCCGCGATGTGACCTATTTCCCATACGCCGGTTGTCCAAAGTCTTTGGCGGGGGTGCTGCGCAACCCGGATGGCGGATGCTCCACGGTCAGCGCGGCGTTGGCCGCCGGAGAGGGAACCTGTTCTGCCTTACCCTTGCGCTATCAGGTCGCCGACTTGCCCGCTGGGGCGTATCAGGTGGCGGTTTACGTGCTGGATGGCGATGGCTCCGGCGGCGCGCAGGAGGTCCGCCTGTGCATCGCCGGGGAATGCGCCGCGGCGGCGGTGAGCGACGCTGCGGGCGGTATCTACCAGCGCTTCCTGGTGAACCTGGCCGCAGGCGAGAGGCTCGAATTCAGCCATGCGCCGGGGGCCGGCAACCCCAGCGGCAGGGCGATCGTACAAGGGGTGTTCTTCGACCCACAGCCAGGTGGTTCGAGCTGCACCGGCAAGGTCTGCGCCGCTGATCAAGATACAACCACCCGCGGCGCGTGGACTTCGGCGTTCAGCCAGTCCCCACTGTGGGAGGGTCAGCGGACCTACGGCAGTCTGGGTTACATCCTGTTCAACCGCCAGAACCCGGTCAACCAGCCGGACGTATGCACAGATATTGCCAGCCACACCTTGACTGGTGGCTTCGCCAGTCCTGTTCGGGTGGACCCACTGAATGGAGCGAATGTGCAATGGGATACCGGCGATCCGCCCAGCGTCGACCGGGCGATGGCCTGGGTGTGGAGCACCGAAGGCGACAACCGCGCCTTGCAGAACCCCAACCCGGCGATCACCGTGCGCCGGGCGACGACCTGGACGGACGGCGGCGAGCGCTTTGCTCCGCAGGACGACGGCGACCTTTACGTGGATATCTCCAGCCAGCAGGCGGGCGTCTTCCAACTCAGCGTGTACGCGGTGGATTACGACGGCCCCTCGCCCGAGTGCGGCGCGTTGCGCAGCCAGGCCTACCACCTGTACGATTTCCACACCACCCAGGAGCTGGCCCCGGCCGTGGAGTTGAATGGGTTCACCCGCGGCAAATATGTGCGCTGGACGCTGAGCGGGCCGTTCAAGGTCACCTTGCGCGTGGACGCCACCCATGCCTGCAACAATGATCCCAGCGCCGATAATGCCATCGCCTCGGGCATCTTCATCGACCCCGCCCCGGGCTACAATTGCCAGGGACAGACTTTGGGCTGCACGCGCACGCGTGGCTACTGGCGCACCCGCAGCGAACATGGCCCCCAACCCTTCGACTCGGGGTGGAACGCCATTCGGGGATTGGATGTAAACGGTAAACCGACCCAGGGTTCGAACGTCGAGTTTCTGGACACCGGGCGTTCCTATTACCAGATGATCTGGCCGAAGGCCAAACCGACGGATGCTTACGCCATCCTGGCGGGAGAATACATCGCCGCCGAACTCAACGCGCTCAACGGCGCCTATATGCCCGCCGAAGTGCAGGCCGCCTTCGACCAGGCGCGCCAGTTGCTGGTGAAATACCAGTACACGCGCAAGATCAAGGTGCGCAGCGCGGATTTCAACCTTGCCTTGAAGCTGGTCAAGGTGCTGAGCGCCTATAACGCTGGGCGGATCGGGCCGGGCGCCTGCCCAAAATAGGGTTACACCGCGCCACCTTGCTAAACCCCGAAATAAAAAACACTGCCGGCCGGCAGTGTTTTTTCATTGATCCTGACGCGAGAGCCAGCTTAAGGCCGCTGGACGAGGCCGCTCTTGGGCACCGCTCGCCACTTGATCTGGTGATTTCCGCAACCCCTGTAGCGCAGGTCAAGAAGTCCTTCGATCACCACCGGTGAAACGACAGTCCCGTGAAGCTCGAAGGTGATATCGCTCTGCGAGTAAGTCATGGTGAAGCCATTTTCGTTCAGCGGCAGAAGCACATCATAGCGGGCATTCAGTTCACACTCGTCGCGGCCTTCCCATAAGATCCCCACATCGAAGATATAAGCCTGCCCATCCATGAGGCGGACGAAGAAATCCAGCAACAATTTCTCGCCGCCGCCATGCCACAGGCCTACCTGGGGCGGATTTGGGGTCGGCGTGTGTCCTGGGGTCGTAGGGATGGCGCTAGGGGGAGGTGTGAACGCCGGCGGCAAAGTCGGCGCGGTCGGGCTCGGCGTTATAGGCAGTGTTGGCGTCACAGTGGGCAGCATCTGGGTGGCGCTGGGCTGAGGAGAGGCGGGCGTTCCAGAAGGTGCGCGCAGCGTGTCCACAGGTTGGGGCGTGGAGGCCGCCCTACCGCACCCCGCCAGCAGAAACCCTGAGAGCAACACCAGAAAGGCAACCTGTGGGGGCGCTATCATCGCACTACCTCCAGATGGGAAATGTGAGCCACTCTGATTATGTCACATTTTTGTCCCTTTGTCACCTGGCAATTCTCATAAAAGGGACAGGCCTGCCGGAAATGCCTGGCAGGCCTGTTGGTTTACAGGGCTAAGTTGCGATTCGAAAATCTAGGGAGTCTTCGGCCCTCCAGCCCACATCGGGCGACCATTGGTCGCATCGCGCAGCACATACGTCTGCCCGGTAGCGTCCAGGGTGATCGTGCTGGCGGCGAAGGAACCGGCGGTTTCATAGAAACCGGTCAGGGTGACCACATCGCCATCCTTGAGTGAAATCCCCAACTCGGATGAAAAGCGCGGGTTGCCCAGTTGCACCGCCACGCTCTGCCCGTCGTCGGTGGTCAGGGTGAAGTTCGGAGCAGCGAAATTGCTGACCACACCGTGCAGGGTGATGATTTCATTGGCGGCCGCCTGGGGGTTGGAGACGCCAGTTTGCGCGCCTGCGCCCTGTCCCTGGGTTTGACCGCGCCCACGGCCGCCCTGACCGTAGCGATTGCCCTGACCACCGCCCTGGCCTGCTCCATTGTTCTGCCAAACCCCGCTTTGGGCAGCTGCGCCAGGCTGCGCCGCCTGGCGATATCCGCTCGCGCCAGCCTGCGCTCCCCTGCCTACATTGGTCGCCCCGACCTGTGGGTTACCCAACTGGGCGACGCTCTCTGCGCCAACGGCATCCCGGGCAACCGAACCGGCGAACACATTGTAGGCGCTAACCCCTACCGCCGCCACGATCACCACCCCCAGACCAATGATCAAAATCCTCTTGAACATCTCGACCTCCTCTACTGAGCCTTTCTCAGATGGTTGATTTTTGGGTTCGTTGCGCTGGAATTCATCCAACACGCTTGAAAATCAGTATAGCAAGGGGATATGAATAACCGATGCACAAGATAAGAAGAATTTGTGAAGAAAAGGAGATCACTTCACAAATTCTTCACACAATACACACGCGCCCTTCAATTCCGCTCGGTACACTTTTGGATAGCTCACAGCAAACGAACGCCAAAGTTGGATGCAGATAACGAAGAGAAAACGTGGAGGTAGCGATATGAGCGAACCAGAACAGATACAGGAACAACCCCAGCAAGTTCCCTCAATGTTCGAGCGGATGCGCGCCAGGCTGATCCCGGCAGGCATTCCGAGCGACGACCGCGGGCGGATGCGCATGGTGGTGGACAGCCTGGTGCTGCACTTGCACCCGGCCAAAATCCCCGAGCGCACCCTCCGCTGGAGCTACACCTGGGGGTTAGGTGGCCTGGCGGCGCTGCTGATGGTCATCCTGGGCCTCACCGGCATTTTCCTGGAAATGAACTACACCCCCAGCCCCAACCAGGCCTATCTGGACATCCTGGCGCTGCGTTCCGATACCTGGTTCGGCGACCTGCTGCGCAACCTGCACCACTGGTCGGCCAACCTGTTGATCGTTGTCAGCGTGCTACACCTGCTGCGGGTGTTCTTCACCGGCGCGCACAAGCCGCCGCGGGAGCTGAACTGGCTGCTCGGAGTGGGAATGCTGGTGCTGGTGTTGGGGGCAAACTTCACCGGTTACCTGCTGCCCTGGGACCAACTGGCGTTTTGGGCGATCACCGTAGGCACCAGCATCGTCAATTACATCCCACTGGTGGGCGGCTTCGTCAACCGCCTGTTGCTCGGCGGGCCGGAAGTGGGCGCAGCCACATTGCTGAACTTCTATTCGCTGCACATCAGCTTCATCCCGCTCTCCATTCTGGCATTGATGTCGTATCACTTCTGGCGGGTGCGCAAGGACGGCGGGCTGACCATCCCGCGCTCTGCCGAGGAAGAAGCAGAGCCTAAAATGGAGCGGGTGACCACCATCCCACACCTGGTGCGGCGCGAGTTGGTCTGGGCGGTCGCCTGGCTGACGATTCTGCTGTTATGGTCGATGGCTGTTCCGGCGCCGCTGGAGGGCATTGCCAATCCGCAGATCAGCCCCAACCCCGCCAAAGCGCCGTGGTACTTCTTGGGCATTCAAGAGCTGCTCTTGCACTTTCACCCATTGGTCGGCGCAGTGCTGATTCCTGCCCTGGCGCTGGGGGCGCTGGCGCTGCTGCCGTTTTACGACGTGAAGGTTCAAAATGTGGGGGTGTATTTCCGTTCGCGCCGCGGGCGCGCCCTGGCAGCGCTGGCGGCCGGGCTGTCTTTGCTGATCACGCCTGTCTGGGTCGTGCTGGATGAGTTCGTACTGGACTGGAGCGGCTGGCTGCCCACCTGGCCAAGTCTGATCTCCAACGGCCTGATCCCGCTGGCAGTGATAGCGCTCGGCCTGATCGGGCTTGATGAGTGGGTGAAACGAGCATTCAAGTCCGACCTGGAAGAGCGCATCTTGTTTTTATTCATCTTCTTGTTTGTGGCGTTGGCCGTGCTGACAGCGATCGGCATCTATTTTCGCGGTCCGGGCATGGGGCTATATTGGCCCTGGGCGATGGAGCCGCACGCTTAGCGCAATATTTTACCTGTATCTTCTGGAGGTGCTTCGATGACGCAATCCAATCCCCTTCCCCGCCGCGATTTCCTGAAGCTCAGTTGGATGACCCTGGGCAGCCTGGTGGCGCTGGAAATGGGCGGGATCACCCTGGCTTATATGCAGCCCCGGCTGGCCGAAGGCGAGTTCGGAGGGCAGATCGCCGCCGGGTTAGTGGAAGATTTTCCGCCTGGCTCGGTGACGCACATCCCTAACGGCCGCTTCTATCTCTACCGGCTGGCAGACGGCGGCTTCCTGGCGCTCTACCAGCGCTGCACGCATCTGGGCTGCAATGTGCCCTGGGACCAGACGAGCAACGCCTTCGTGTGCCCGTGCCATAGCTCACAATTCACCGCAGAAGGTGATGTGGTCAATCCGCCCGCCCCGCGGCCGCTGGACCTGTTCGCCGTCAAAATTCAGGATGGTCAGGTGATCGTCGATACCGGCCAGCCGATTTCCCGCCAGCAATACGAAATTTCGCAGGTGGTGTACCCATGAAAACAAAACGCAGTTTATCCACTGCTACACTGGAAATCTTGATTGGCATCTTGGCCACCGGGCTGATCGCCGCCGGACTGCTGCTGTACGCCTGGCGGGAACCACAACGCATCGAGAGCGCCCAGGCTGGCCAACTGGCGCTCGACCTAGAAGGCGCCATGACCCTGTACGCTGAAAATTGCTCGGTGTGCCATGGGCTGGACGGCACAGGCATTGGCGCCAACCCGGCGCTGAACAACCCTGACCTGAGCGCCAGCGACCCCCAAACCCTGTTCAAGACGATCGCCCGCGGCCTTTACGGCACTTCCATGCCCGCCTGGAGCCAGGAAGACGGTGGCCCATTGAGCGATTACCAGATCGATCAGCTTGTCCTGCTCATCCAACACGGCGACTGGCAAGCGACCCAGGATCGGGTGGTTAACCTGGGCTTGGCCCCGCGAGTCCCATTTACTACCAAACCAGACCCGGCGGTCATCGAAAGCCTGCAAGACCTGCCAGACGGAGACTGGCTGGTGCAAGGGGTCACTCTATACGCGGAGAGTTGTGTCGCCTGCCATGGGGCAGATGGCGCAGGGACGGCGTTGGCACCGGCGCTGAACGATCCGGCGCTGCGCCAGAAGCCGCAGGACGAGATCCAGCGCACTATCCAGCTCGGCGTCCCCGGCACGCTGATGGCCGGATGGGAAAAATCGCTGAGCGCCGACGAGCTACAGGCGTTGGTGACGTTGATCACCCGTTGGGACGAAGTCCCTGCCGGCGCTATCCCTGCGCCCGATCAGCCTGTCCCGGTGACCGAGGAGTCGCTGGCGTTGGGCGCAGAGCTATACACCGCAAGCTGCGCTGGATGCCATGGCCCTGAAGGTCAGGGCAGCCAGCGCGCCCCCTCGCTCAACGTCAAAGGCTTCCTGGCAGATACCCGCGACCAGGCCATGCAACAGATCATCACCCTGGGGGTGCCCGGCACCGCCATGCCAGCCTGGGGCGACCGAATGACCGAGGCGGACATCCAGGCCATCGTGGGCTTCATCCGCTCCTGGGAACCGACCGCGCCTGAAGTCGCCACCCCCACCCGCATACGCGGCCCATGGTGGCAGTCCTCCGGCGCGCCCAGGCTGCCCAGCGGCGGAGCGCAGACTGCCCAGGGGAAAGTCGGCGCGAACTCATCGGGCGCAGGCCAACCCCACGCGGCCGGACAGGGAACAGGAGAGAGCGGCAACTCACCCTGGGCGCAGCCGCAGTCGGCCTGGTGGCAAACGCTGGACCCCGCTGCCGCGGCCCTGATCGGTTCGGTCGTCTTGTTGGGGCTGGGATTGATCAGCGTCAGCCTGGCGCGCCTGCGGCGTCTGCCTCCGCCAATGGCGTGATCCGTGTGCGGCCCTGCTAACGCCAGGGCTCGATCGAGAACGAGCCCTGGCGACAGACCGCGATCGCCGCCGCCAGCGCGCCCAGGCTGGGGCGCAGGTTCAGCGCCGGGTCATCCGGCTCGAACAGGAAATAGGAAGCCGGCAGGCGAAGCGGCTCGTAATTTTGATAGCCGCGATCCAGCGCATCGACCAGATTGAGCGCATCCTCGAGCAACACCAGCCGCCGACCGGAGGCTGGCCCGCCGGGGCGCTCAGGGGAGTTGGGGAAATAGGTATCCAGCAAGACCTGCGGAAGCCAGCGCGCCGGGTTGCGTTCTATCGAAAAACGCTCGTCGTCCAATTCGCGGTTCGAGAAGCCCGCCAGCAACAAGTCTGTTGCGACATCTTCCGAGGATACACTGCCCATCGGTTGCCAGCCATAGCTCAGCGCAAGTCTGAGCAACTCCCTCCAGGTGGAAGTGGTCAGGCCGAGGGTGTTATGCGGATTTGCGTAGCTGCGCAGGCGCACCGCCACGGTTTCTGCTCCAGTTCAGGGGTAACATCCTGCCGATTATACCGATTTCTGCACCCAGATGCAAACATTCTCCCGCTGAATTTTGGATGAGACTACGATTAAGCGGTAAAATAGCCTCCATTCGCTATGACCAACCCACAGAGAAACCCCTGCTATGTCTGAATCAAAACATCCCATCGCGCCCCTGGGCAACCAGTGGCAGAAAGCACAGCGCATCTTCCAGGAGTTCCCGCGGCAGTTTTGGGTGCTGGTGGGCGCTACGTTCATCGACCGCCTGGGCGGGGCGATGCTGTTTCCCTTCTTCACCCTGTACATGACGCGCAAGTTCGGCATCAACATGACCCAGGTGGGCGTCTTCTTCGGCCTATTTGCCATCTCCAGCGTGGTAGGGAGCATGATCGGCGGCGCGCTGACCGACCGCTTCGGTCGCAAAGGGATGCTGCTGTTCGGCCTGACGATGAGCGCCCTCTCAGCGGTGCTGATGGGCGTCACCAACCAGCTCGAGATCTTCCTGGTGGTGGTCATCGTGGTGGGGATGCTGGCCGATGCCGGCGGACCGGCGCAGCAAGCCATGGTGGCCGACCTGCTGCCGGAGGAAAAGCGCGCCGAGGGCTTTGGCATCTTGCGCGTGGTGTTCAACCTGGCGGTGGTGATCGGCCCATTGATCGGCGGCCTGCTGGCCTCTCGCTCGTATCTGTTGCTGTTCATCAGCGACGCCATCACCAGCACGATCACCGCAACCGTGGTGTTCTTCGCCATCAAGGAAACCCGTCCAACCCAAAAAGAGGCCGGCGAGCCGCAGGAGAGCATCTTGCAAACGTTCGTCGGCTATGGAGCTGCCCTGCGAGACAAGGCGTTCGTGTGGTTCCTGGGCGCTTCGGCGCTGATGGTGCTGGTTTACATCCAGATGAACACCACCCTGGCGGTCTTCCTGCGAGATAACTACGGCGTCAATGAGCAGGGCTTCAGCTATATCCTGGCCTTGAACGCGGCCATGGTGGTGTTGTTCCAGTTCCCAATCACCCGCTGGGTGTCGCGCTATCGCCCGCTGATTATCATGACCGTGGGTACCCTGCTCTACGCCTTCGGCTTTGCGATGTACGGCTTCGTCTCGCTGTATTTCTTCTTCCTGGTGGCGATGGTGATTATTACTATCGGCGAGATGATGGTCAGCCCGCTGGGACAGGCGATCGTGACCCAGTTTGCGCCGGAGGAGATGCGCGGGCGCTACATGGCGGTCTTTGGCTTCAGTTGGGTGATTCCCTTCGCCATCGGGCCGCTGCTGGCGGGGCTGGTGCTGGATAACCTGAACCCCAACTGGCTATGGTATGCAGCGGGGGTGGTGGGCATCGTGGCTGCAGCGGCGTTTTACCTTCTGGAACAGCGCGTCAACCGCGCTCGCTGGGCGGTGGTGGATAAGCGCATCGATATCATCGAACAACTCGAACAGGGCAAAATCTCCGCCCAGGCTGCCAGCCAGATGCTGGAGAGCGTGGATCACGGGGCATGGGCGCGGCTGGTGCCCCAACCCGAGGCCAGCGCCCAGCGACGCCATCTGCGCGTGCGCGTCAGCGATCTGAACTCAGGGATGATGAAGATGGACCTGCGCCTGCCGATGGGGCTGGTCAACACCGTGTTATACGCTGGCGGGCAGTTCACCACCGACCTGGAAGAAGGCAAACTGGCGCGGCTGCGCGAGTTGCTAACGCGCGACGGAGTGGCAGAAAGCCCCAAACAGGTGGAAGCGGACGGCGAGCGACTGGAGGTCTCGCTGGAGTGAGGCAGGCAATGCGAGCCAGTTATGCTCGGCCCGCCCTGGCAATCCAGGGCTAGGTCACTTTGAGCACCGCGCGCAGCGTATCCACCGAACTGCCGCCGACCAGGATATCGAACAAACCCGGCTCCACGCGCCATTGCATGTCAGCATCCAGGGATGCCAGTTGATCAGAAGTCAATTCGAATTCGACGATTCTGGTCTCCCCTGGCGCCAGAGACACCCGACGGAAGCCTTTAAGTTCCTGCACCGGACAGGTAATGCTGCTCACCTGATCATGGATATAGAGTTGGACGATTTCGTCCCCCAAGCGGTCGCCGATGTTGGTCACTTCGACCTGGACACGCACGGCCTCGCCTGCCGCGATCTCGGCGGGCAACAGGCGCAGGTTGGCATAGCGGAAGCGGGTGTAAGACAGGCCAAAGCCGAACGGGAACAATGGCTGATTGCTGACAAATAGATAGCCGCGCCGCGCAGAGGGCTTCTGGTAGTAATAAACCGGAAGCTGTCCTACGGAGCGGGGGAAAGTCACCGGCAGCTTGCCGCTGGGGTTGATCTCCCCGAAAAGCGCTTCGCCCACCGCCGTGCCGCCTTCCTGACCGAGATACCAGCATTCCAGAATCGCCGGGGCGTTTTCCGCCAAATAGTTGATCGTCAGCGGACGCCCATTGGTCAAAACCACCACCACCGGCTTTCCGATGGCCAACACCTTGCGCGCCAGTTCTTCCTGGCGGCCAAGCAAGTCCAGGCTATCCCGGTCGCCCAGATGGTTGAACCACCAGGCTTCGCGGCAGGTGGATTCGTTCTCTCCCAACGCCAGCACCACCAGATCCACCTGGCTTGCCAGCCGCAACGCTTCGGCAATGCGCTCGTCATCCTCCGCCGGGTCAGGTAGGTGCACTTCGTCTTCATACCAGCCGCGCCAATCGTTGGCTGCGGTGGATATGCGGCATCCCTGGGCGTAGAGCACCTGAATCCGATCACCGGCGGCCTGGCGGATGCCTTCCAACAAAGTCACCCCGCGCCCAGGGTCTTCGGCGTAGCCGCCCAGGTGCAGATCGGCGGCGGTGGGGCCAATGACAGCAATAGAGCGCAGCGCGCCCCGTTCCAGGGGCAGCAAATCGCCCTCGTTTTTGAGCAGCACAATCGCCTCCCGCGCCGCCTGCAAAGCAAGCTGACGATGCGCCTCGCAATTGGCCACTCGCTCCGCCTCATCCGGGTCGGCGTAGGGAATTTGATCGAACAAGCCGAGCAGGAACTTGGCGCGCAGAATGCGGCGCACGGCGCGGTCGATCTGCGCCTCCGAGACTCTGCCCTTGATGAACTCCTGGATCAGCGCAGGGTAGCAGATGCCCTGGGGCACCTCGCAATCGACGCCGGCTTGCAGCGCCATACGTGCCGCATCGCCCGGCTGATCGGCGACGTGGTGGATGGCCATCAACTGCGGCACGCCAAAGCCATCCGAGGTGACAAAGCCAGGAAAGCCCCACTCCTGGCGCAACACCTGGTCCAACAGCCAGGGATTGATGTGCGCCGGGATGCCGTCGATCTCATTGTACGAAGCCATGATCACTTCGACATGCGCCTCTTTCACCGCAGCTTCAAAGGGCAGCAGAAACTGCTCGCGGATGATGCGTTCGGAGATATTGCCCGGCGCGGCGTTCGTGCCGCCCTCCGGCTGGCCATGGACGGCGAAGTGCTTGGCGGCGGCAATGACATGCTGAGAGTCGATTGGCCGATCCCGCCCCTGCAACCCATAGATGGCTGCCACGCCTAGGCGTGAGACCAGATAAGGATCCTCCCCAAAGGTCTCCTCGACTCGTCCCCAGCGCGGATCACGCGCCAGGTCAAGCACCGGGGTATAGATGTAATTGCTGCCGCGGGCGCGGGTCTCGCGGGCCACTGCCGTGAAGATCTGCTCGACCAGGGCCTCGTCCCAGGTGGAGGCCAGGGCGATCGCCTGGGGGAAACTGGTAGCGCCCACGCCCATCAGGCCATGCAGCCCCTCCTCGTTGAACAGCGCCGGGATGCCCAGGCGCGTCTCCTCGACCAGGTACTGTTGGATGGCGTTGGTCAGCTCGGCGGCCTGGCGCGGTGATCGCTTCTGCGAGGGACGGCCGAGCTGGCAGATACCATGGCGCATCAACGCAACCATCTTTTCCCGATCCAGGCTGCCATCTGTCTGGAAAAGGAGGCCCTCCATCTCGGCAGTCCGACCAATGCAATAGAGCTGGGCGACCTTTTCCTCCAGCGTCATGCGCAGAATCAGGTCGTTCACCCGCTCAGAAATGGACAAAGCGGGGTTGCGGTAAGCGGGCAAATCGGTGGAGCTTGCCGCAGTGGTTATTGGTGCCATTGCCAGATCCTCCCGTCTAGGGTGAGCGCCGCCATTCCCGGCGGCTCGGTCGGTATAATCTGAAATGCGACCACCTGCTCTACCGGCAGGTGGGTCTCCAGGCGCTGCCAGTCGGTCAGATCGCTCGAAAGCCACAAGCCATCCCTCGCTGCGGCCAGCCATGCCCTCACCTGCGGCGACCAGACCAGGGCATGCGGCGGCGCAGAGATCGGCCATTCAATGCGTTGAGCGCCGGCTGGCGTGCAGTGATACCAGCGGTTGTCCAGAGCTATCAACCATACCTGTCCATCCGCTCCGCCACGCGCCAGGTGTACACGCTCCCCAGAGCAAGACTCGGAAAGCCAGCGCTGCCAGCCGACTTGAGGGACAAGCGGGTCAACCAACTGGCCGCAGTAGAGGTGGACGAGGCGCTGTCCAGGCTCGCGCACGGCGGCAATCACCTGGTCAGAGGCAGCCGCCAACGCCAGCAACTCTGCGCCTTGCGCAGGGGAAGTGATCGGCGACCAGATACGCCCGCCATCCTGCGTCAGCCATAGCCGCCCGTCCAGGCTGCCCGCCCAGAGCGGGCCTTCGGCTCCGGCCAGGGCAGTGATGGCGGCTCCGCAATCGAGGGACAATTCGAAACGCTCCGCCGGACGAGCAGCGCGCCAGACGCCGTGCGAATCGCCGGCCCACACCCCTGCCGCGTCCGCTTCCAGGCACAGCGGCGGCTCTTCGCCACTCCAACCGGGAAGCGGCTGCCAGCGCCGCCCGCCATCCACCACCAGCCACAGTCCTTCAAGCGCGCCACCCGCCAGGAAGGTGGGCGCGGCGCCACTCGTGGAAGGCTGAAATGCCCGCGGAAGGGTTACAAACCACTGAAAGCGCCGGGCAGACAGGCCGGCATCCGGCTGCCAGCTTGCGCCGCCGTCGGAGGAAAAGACAAGGCCCTGGTCGAAAGTCCCGGCGCAGATGCGTCCTGCGCCTCCACCCAGGCTCAATACCGAGCGCGGCGAACCTTCCAACGCCGTCCAGCAAGCGCCACCATCGCTCGAACGCCACACGCCGTGCTCGCTCGTCCCCATCCAGGCGCAACCATCGGGCGAGAACCATAAGGCGTTCACCGTCGGCGGCGGCGAAAGACCCAGATCGACTGCTGCCCAGGTCTTTCCGGCGTCTTGGGAGCGGAACAGGCCATCTTCGGCGCCAGCCAACAGGGTGCCATCTTGATCGAAGTTCGGGCCGATTGCCAACGACAGGATGGCATGCTGGCTCAAGCCGCCGGGCTTCCAGGCGCGGCCGCCGTTTGGCGAGTAATACACCCCATCTGCCGCGCCGACGAAGACCGCTTCCCTGCGCCCCCAGGTGGGCGCCGGCACCAGGGCGAAGATGGTGAAGCTGCGCAGGCCAAAGTTCGCCAGTTGCCACGTGCGGCCAGAGTCGGTCGAGCGCAGCACCCCATCCCCCTGTGTGCCCGCCAATAAGACGCCATCTTGCCAGAAATTAGGCGAAGCAGCCAGACAGCTCAGCGGCGCCTGGGTCTGCTCGATGTGGCTGAGTTGCCAGGAAGCGCCTCCATCGAGCGAAAAGGCCGCGCCGCCTTGCAGGCTTGCCGCCAGGACGTAGCGCCGCACCGCCAGCACTGCGCCTACCTGCGCCAGCGGCATGCCGCCCCGCGCCAGAGACCACGCACCTTGCGCGGCCTGGAACAGCCCGGCAGGCGAAGCCGCCCAGGCGCTCTGCATTGGATCGCCCACGATCTGCAAAATCGCGCCCCCGGCTGGCGCGCCACCCACCTGCCGCCACTCAAGGTTCATAGCTCACCTTCGGCTTGCGTTTGATCACCAATGTGTCCGTGCTCAGCGCCATCAGCGCGCCGCTCACCGCCGTCTCTAGGGCAGCGCGCAAGACGCAGGCCGAATCGAGCACCCCTGCCTGCCGGGCCGGGACGATCTCTTTCCGAATGACTTCATACAAATAGCCGAACGGCCGATCGAGTATTTCCTGGGCGTAACGCGCCGGAGCAGACTCCCCGCTGTTGCGCAAGATCTGTTCGAATGGCGCATGCAGCGCCCTGGCCAGCGAGCGCACACCGACCGCCTCATCGCTGCCCACCCTGGCCAGTTGAGCCTGCGCCACGGCGACACAGTGCAAATAGGCGCAGCCCCCGCCCGGCAACACGCCCTCTTCCAGCGCGCCGCGCAGCACCTTGATCCCGCGCTCGGCGCGCTGGTGCAGGTAATCCCGTTCAGTTGGGGTGATCGCCCCGACTTTGAGCACCCCAGCGCTGCCAGAAAGGCGCCCCAGGCGCATCTCCAGCTCCGCCCGGCCTTCATCGCCGATCGGCAGAGATTGCAGGCGTTGGCTCAGGCGTTCGATCTCCCGGCGCACCTCGTCGCCCGATGTCGCTCTACCCGCCACCAAGAGTTCCTCAGCATTGGCTTCGACACGCCGCGCCCATCCCAGGTCATCCGGCCGGATCATCTCCAGCCGCCGACCCAGCACCGGCGAGAGCACCCGCGCACCGCAGAGCAGGCCCAGATCGGCCAGATCGGATTGCGCCTTCTCACCGGCGCGCTTCAGCGATACGGCGACGAGCTTCAGTTCGGTCTGCAGGTGCATCGCCGCCAGCAAGTTGAGCGCATCGCCGCTGATGCGCTGCGCCGCCAGCAACAGGCGCGCCGGCCTTTGCGCCGCCGCCAGTTCCAACAGTGGGCGCACCTCATCCTGAGTGGTCAGTACGCCATCGTAGAGCGCCACCCGGCAATCCTGCTGCACAGCGCGGCGCAGCGTAGGAGCGTTGATCAGGTAAGGCGAGATCAACTCCGCCTGCCAGCGCCCGCCCTCCAGATAGACCCGCTCCAGATAAGGCGCCACGTAGTCTTCCACCTGGATATAGGCGCGCGGGCCGAGGAGATCGAACATCTCACCCAACACCCAGCTCAACGCTTCCTCGCCCGTAGCCGCGCGGGCTACTGCCACCAGATCATCCTCGTCCTGAATCGGTTGGCTGAGTTGCGCCAGATGCTCGACGGCGGCTTTCGCCGCGCCACGGATGCCATTGGCTACCAATACCGGGTTCGCGCCGGCGCGCACGCCGCGCAGCGCATACTGCAGGATGGCCTGCGCCAGCACTGCCGCCAGCGCCCCGCCATCGCCCACCCTTTCGTGCATGCGCCACACCAGGTTGCGCAACAGCATCAGGCCGACGTTCTGCTCTGGATCGGGCAGTTCGATGATCCGCCGGGCGATGGTAGCAGCGTCGGTAAGCACTTCAGGCCTGGGCTTCAAGTCGCTGGAGGAAAGAACAACCCCTTGCGTCGGCCCCAGGGTGAGCGCCAGGAGCTTCGCCAGAGCATCAAAACCGCGTTTCAGTTGCAAGGTCGAACGTGGGGGTGGGACAACCGCCGGTCTGGTCATAGATTAGAATTTCCGCATTTCGCTTGACAGGTTCGCAGGAGTATTATACAATAAAATTGATTAATTATTTATTCATCTTGATTTATTAATTTTTTTCCCTTTGCCCCGACCGACCGATGCGTATGGCAGCCAATGACCGAGCAGACCTACCTGGGAAGCAACATTAATCTGGTCAAGGCGCACAACCTTCAGGCCATCCTGCTCAGCTTATTGCACGAGGGAAGCCTCTCGCGGGTGCAACTAGCACGGAAGACACACCTCTCAACCACCACCATCACCAACCTGATTGCCGAACTGCTCGAACAGGGCATCGTCACCGAAGAAGAACCAACCGATTCAAGCGAACCGCGGCCGGTAGGACGACCGCGCACCGGCCTGCGCCTGGTGCCCAGCGCGCGCTCCGCCGTGGGTGTGCATATCGGCATCGGGCTGTACCGCATCGCCATCTGCAATCTCTACGCCGAAATGTTGCACAACCGGATCGAGACCTTCGATCTGGATACCCCGGCGGAGGCGGTCCTGGAGCAGATGAGCGCCAGGATTCAGGAGTTGATCCACACGAGCGGCATCGACCCGCAGCGCATCATCGGGGTGGGAGTCGGCGCTTCCGGCCTGGTCAACTACCAGAGCGGGGTGAACATCCTGGCGCCGAACCTGGGATGGCGCGAGGTGCCGATTCGCAGCTATCTGCAGGCCCGACTCAATCTGCCGGTGACGGTGGATAACAACGTGCGCGCCATGGCGCTGGGAGAGGCCTATTTTGGGGTCGGCCGCGGCGTCGATTCCCTGGTGTTCGTTTATGGGCGCACCGGCGTAGGCGCCGGGCTGGTGGTCAACGGCCAGGTTTTTCGCGGCAGCAGCACCGGCGCCGGCGAGATCGGCCACATGATCATGATCCCGGAGGATGGTGCGCCGTGCCGCTGCGGAAACCGGGGCTGCCTGGAGACGTTGATCGCCGAACCGGTGATTCTGCGCCAGGCGCAGGCGATCGCCGATCAGGAGCCTGACGGACTATTGGCCCAATGCCTGCGCCGGCCAGGCAGCGAGTCGCCCATCGAGCGCGTCTTCGAGGCGGCGCGCCGCGGCGACCCCAGCGCCCGCCGGTTGCTTGATCAGGCGGCGCACTATCTGGGTCTGGCGTTGGCGAACCTGGTCAACGTGCTCAACCCCGAACTGATCCTTCTGGGAGGAATGCTCGCCCAGGGGTGGGACCTAATCCTGCCCACTGCAGAACGCACCATGCGCAGCATGGCCTTTGCCGGAATGGGCGAGAAAGTGCGCCTGCAGATCACCAGCTTCGGCTGGCGAGCTGGCGTGATTGGCGCGGCTTCGCTGGCGCTGACCCGCTTTTTCTATCAGCAGGCGCAGCCTACCCCTCAACAACCAGCGCAAGCCGCCTACAACCCCATGTCTGCAAACTGAGCCCTTATGCCCCAATACCGCATCGCTTTCATCCCCCTCGCCCGTACTACCTTCGATATCCTCCTGGCGAACGAAGTCACCCGATCTGCGCGTCAGGCGTTGCAATCAGCCGGATTGGAACTGGTCGGCCCAGACGAACTGATCACCGATCTGGGGATGGCTCAAGCCGTCGCCAGGAAACTGTCAGACCAGGCGCTCGACCTGTTGCTGATCTACCAGGCCACCTTTGCCGACAGCACCATGGTCACCGCGCTGGCGCAGGCGGTGGATGCGCCGCTCTTCTTATGGGCAGTGCCAGAGCCGCGCACCGGCGGCCGTCTGCGGCTGAACTCGTTGTGCGGTATCAACTTGGCCGGGCACGCCCTGACCTTACGCCATCTGCGCTACGATTATGCCTATGCCGCGCCAGATGACCCCCAGGCGATTGCTCAGGTTCAATCGCTGGCGGCGGCGGGGATGGTGCGCCGCCGCCTGAGAAACGCCCGGCTGGGGGTGGTGGGAGAGCATCCGCCGGGGATGGATTCTTGCCACCTGGACGCGCCGCTGCTGGAGGCAAAGTTAGGGCTGAAAATCCAGCAGATCGAGCTGCAAAGCGTCTTTGAGAGCGCCCGGCGAGTCCCAGAGCCGCAAGTGGCCCAGGTGCGCTCGCACCTGGATTTGCGCCTGGACAATCTGTCCGCCCTGGATCAACAGGCGTTAAAGGGCACGCTGAGCGTCTATACCGCGCTGAAGGAGATGACCAGCAAGCAGCAACTCGAGGCACTGGCGGTGCGTTGCTGGCCGGAATTCTTCACTGAGATGGGTTGCGCAGCGTGCGGGGCGATGTCAATGCTCAGCGATGGGGGGCAGGGGCAGCATACACCTATCCCTTGCAGCTGCGAAGCGGATGTGAACGGCACAGTGACGCAGCTCATCTTGCAGTGGTTGGCGGATGCGCCAGCTTTCGGCAGCGATGTAGTGGCGATGGATTTCGACGAGAATGTGGTCGCCCTATGGCATTGCGGCCTGGCGCCGCTCTCGATGGCGGATCCCCAAGTGCAACCGCACGGCGGCATCCATTCCAACCGTCGCCTCCCGCTGGTGATGGAGTTCCCGCTCAAGCCGGGCCGGGTGACGATTGCGCGCCTGAGCCAGGCGAGCGGTGAATTGCGTCTGGTGCTGGGGAGGGGCGAAATGCTGGCCTCGCCGCCGCCTTTCTCCGGCACTTCGGGCATCTTACGCTTCGAGAAGCCAGCCCGCCAGGTCTTCGACACCCTGATGCAGCAGGGCCTGGAACATCACATTTCCCTGGTCTATGGAGACTATTTGCCGGCTCTGGAGGCGTTTGCCCGGCTGAGCGGCCTGCCTGTTTTGTACTTCTGAAGGACCAATGGGGCCAGAGCCGCCTGGGTTGAGCAAGATTGACAAGGAGGTGCCACCCAAAGACAAAGACTACTGGACGCACACGTGTAAAGCTTACTCAAATTGCCTTAGAAAACCTCTGGAGGTGAAAGATGCGACACAAACTCTCGCGGCGCGATTTCCTGAAAATCGGCGCCACCGGCGCAGCCGCCGTCGTCCTGGCCCGATGCGGCGGCCCCGCCCCCACCGAAGCGCCCGCCGCAGTTGCGACCGAAGCCGTGGTTTCAGCCACCGAACCGCCCAAAGCGGCTGTGACCGTGGACTTCCTGGCCTGGGGCGATAGCGCTGACATCCCCGCCTGGGAGAAGCTCTCCAAGCTGTATATGGAGCGCAACCCCAACGTCACCGTCAACGTCACCACCGTCGCCGATCCCAACGCCAACTTCTATCCCAAGCTGCAGACCGCTATCGCTGGCGGCACCCCACCTCATGTGTCGTCGTTCCAGGGCTGGGAATGGCAGACTTACGCCGATAAGAACCTGCTGGCGCCGATCGACGATCTGGTGGCGCGCGACAATTTCGGGGACGTCTATCCACAGGACATCAAGAGCGTGGTCGACTCCACCAGCCGCAACGGCAAGAAATACCTGATCCCGTTACAACTCGCCACCATGTTGATGTTTTATGCCAAGAAGGTCTTCGACGAGGCTGGCGTGGCTTACCCCACCGACGATTGGACCTTCGAACAGTTCATCGAGACCGCCCAAAAGCTGACCAAGACCGAGGGCAGCACCAAAGTTTACGGCCTGCAGGCCAACGGCGCCTGGTTCCGCGATATCGGCTGGATCCGCGGCACGGGCAAGCAGGAGTTCGACTCGCTGGTGGATCCCAAGAAGGCGATGTTCAACCAGCCCGAGATCGTGGAAATCGTGCAGTTGATGGCTTCGGACGTGTACTACACGATGAACATCGCCCCCACCCCCGCCGATCTTTCCGCTGGCGCCAACACCTTCCAGACCGGAAACGTGGGCATGAAGTACGAAGGGCCATGGTGGTTCCCGCAGATGAACAGCCCAGAACTACGCGCCGAGAACAAGCAGATCGAATTCGATGTGGTGATGATGCCCAAGATGGCCGATCCCGAGCGGCCACATCGCGGCTGGGCAGAAGGCATCGCCCTGCTGGCGGGGAATAACGTCGAAGAAGCGTGGAAGTTCGCCAGCTTCATGGCCAGCGAAGAGGGAGACAAGATCTATTCCGAGACCACCGGCCGCATGCCCAACCGCGTGTCGCTACTGGAGAGCTTCTGGGTGCCCACGGTGCAGGAGAAGTTCCAGTTCTCCAACGCCAAGGCCTTCATTGAGGCTTTCAAGCGCTCCGAGGTGGATGTGGTCGGCGGCCTGCCGCGCAGCAAGATGAACAGTGAGGTGGTCAAGCCCGTCGGCTGGGATCCGATGATCAACGGCAGCGCCAAGGCTGCCGACGTGCTACCTGAAGTGGACAAGCAGCTTCAAGCCAAGCTCGACGAATACTGGGCGTCGGTAGGTTAATTGCAATTGGTATGAGCAGACCTGGCAGGTCTTTGGGCCTGCCAGGTCGTCACAGGAAAGGAGGGAACAATGGCAGCGAGAACGATTCTGGGCTATCGCCGGCCCAGCAAAAGCCAGCTTCGCGAATGGCTGGCTGGCTATGTATTTGCTTCGCCATTCATCATCGGCTTCCTGGTGTTCACTGCCTACCCCATGCTGTACTCGATCTGGCTGGCGTTCCACAAATGGGATCTGATCACGCCGCCGAAGTTCGTCGGGCTGCAGAACATCACCAAGATGATCCAAGATCCTATTGCCAACTTGAGCCTGTACAACAGCGCCTATTACACCATCTTCGCCGTGCCGCTGCAATTGATCATCTCCTTCGCCCTGGCGCTGGCGCTCACCAAGCCGCTGGTCTTACGTGATATGTACCGCGCCGGTTTCTATCTGCCGATCATCGTGCCCCTGGTGGCCAGCGCGGTCGTCTGGCAGCGCGTCTTCAGCCCCGATTACGGCATCTTGAACGAATTTCTGGGCTGGTTTGGCGTGCCGCCGCAAAAATGGCTGTTCGAGCCAGGCCTGGCAAAACCGGCGTTCATCTTCATGTCCTTCTGGATGATCGGCCGGCAGATGGTAATCTTCATCGCCGGGCTGGGCAACATCCCCGAGACGCTCTACGAAGCCGCCAGCCTGGATGGCGCAGGCTGGTGGACCAAGCTGTTTAAGGTCACCATTCCATTGATGACGCCGCTGATCTTCTACAACATGGTGATCGCCATCGTGAACTCCTTCCAGATGTTCATCCCGGCGCTGATCATGACCGACGGCGGCCCGCAAAACGCCACGTTGTTCGCGGTGCTCAACATTTATCGGCAGGGGTTTGTGTACTTCAACATGGGCTATGCTGCGGCGCTGGCCTGGGAGTTCTTCATTATCGTGGTCGGCTTTACCATCGCCCAGTTCTATCTATCGAACCGCTGGGTGTATTACGAGCAGTAGGAGGCGCGCCATGTCCACCAGCCAGGTTCAATCCACCCCGGTCGTCCAGGCGGAGGCCGCCATCAAACAGCCGCTGGTCGCCCCTAAGGTCAAGCGCTTCCTGAGCCTGACCGTTTTGCAAATTGTCATGACCGTCGTCCTGGTCAGCTTTCTCATCCCCACCTTGTGGATGATTTCCTCCTCGCTGAAAGCCTCGACCGAGATCTTCGTCCATCCGGTGGTGTGGATCCCCAAGGATCCTCAGTGGAACAACTACCTGAAAATATTCCGCATCCTGCCATTTGGCAAATTCGTCTGGAACACTTTCGTGGTCACCGGGCTGGCCGTGCTGGGAACGATCGTCTCGTCGTTGATGGTAGGCTACAGCTTCGCCCGCCTGCGCTGGCCTGGGCGCAGCATCTTCTTCAGCTTGATGATCGCCACCATGCTGCTTCCGGAGGTCATCACCCTGGTGCCGCGTTTTATCCTGTTCCGCAACCTTAACGAGATGAAATTTCTGGGGCTGAGCTGGCTGGATTCGTTTACGCCGCTAATCGTGCCGTATTGGATGGGCGCAACAGCGCTGTACATCTTCCTGGTGGTACAGTTCTTCCGCGGCATCCCCATGGAATTGGAGGAGGCGGCGCTGATCGACGGCGCCAACCGCCTGCAAATTCTGACCCAAATCCTGCTGCCACTCTCCAAGCCGGTCATTGCCACGATCGCCGTGTTCGCCCTGATTCAGCATTACAACTCCTTCTTAGAGCCGCTGATCTACCTGAACAGCATGGACAAATGGACGCTGGCCTTGGGCATTCGCGCCTTGAACGACTCGAACGTGCAAAACTGGGAGCTGATCTTCTCCGCCGGGACGCTGATGCTGGCGCCGGTGCTGGTGATCTTCGTCATCGCCCAGCGCTACTTCGTCCAGGGCATCGCCATGACCGGTTTTGGAGGTCGATAGCGCCAGCCAGGCCGGAGAGTTTGTCGTTCAATGAATTGGATCGCAAGCGGTTGAGAATCGAATAGACGCCTGATCTGTGCGAACCGACGTCTGGTTCGCACAAATCGACCAGCGCGCCGTTGATTGTTTACAACATAGATATGATTTGGAGGTCACAATGAAATTCTTCCTGGATAGCGCACATGTCCATGAGATCGCCCACGCCCTGGAGATGTGGAACCTGGACGGCGTCACCACCAACCCAAGACACGTCCAGGTTTCTGGCAAGCCGTTCCTGGCGGTAATACAGGAGATCGGCAAGCTGATGGCCGGAACAGATAAGACGGTTTCGGTGGAGGTCAATCCGCATCATACCGAATACCAGGCGATGGTCGCCGAGGGCGAAAAGCTGGCGGCGATGAGCCCCAATTTTGTGATCAAGCTACCCGCTACCGAGGCAGGCTTTAAAGCCATTGCCGCACTCAAGGAGAAGGGCATCCGCGCCAACCTGACGCTGGTCTTCAGCGCGGTACAGGCGCTGCAAGCCATGCGCATGGGGGCCTTCTACGTCTCCCCGTTCATCGGCTGGAAAGAATCCAACGCCGAAGAAACGCTGAGCCTGGTCGAAGACATCGTCGCCATCCGCGATAACTACGGCTTCAGCACCGAGGTGCTGGTGGCGGCAGTGCGCAACGGGCGGCAGATCGCCGATGCGGCGGTGGCGGGAGCTGATATCGTCACCGCCGGTTTCGCCGTCTATCAGGAGGCTTTCGATCACCCCTACACTCACATGGGCCTGGAGCGCTTCTCTAGCTTCTGGGACAAAACCCCCTATGAATAGAGGCTATCGCCATGCTATTTGACTTGGAAAGCGTGCGCTTACAGGAAGGCTTTCGCGGACTGGCAAAAGCCGCGGTGCTGGAAACCGCCCCCTCTGGGGCGCGTTTCGACACCGATGAGGGCGCGCTGGAGGCCAGCTTCTACGCGCCGGGCATGGTGCGGTTGCGCATCCAACGCGCCGCCGAAGCAGATTATGGCATGCTGGCCGCCGAAGCGCAGCCGCCCACAGTGCAAGTGACTTTCGATACAGGCGCCGCCCTGCTGCAGGCCGGCGATACAGCGCTGGAAATCTCTTCTGCGCCGCTGCGTCTGCGCTTTTCGAGCCGCGGCAAGAGTCTGATCGAGTCGGTCAGCGACCGCACCATCCAGGGCGAACTGCGTTTCTTCCCCATCGCTAGCAAGCCGGGCGAATGGCTGGTCTGTTTGAGCCTGGCCAGCGATGAAGCGATCTACGGCTTGGGCGAGAAGTTCGGTCCACTCAACAAGCGCGGCCAGTTGATCACCAGTTGGAACCGAGATGCCACCGGCGTCAACGCCGAGATCTCGTACAAGAACACCCCTTTCGCCTGGAGCAGCCGCGGCTGGGGGCTGTATGTCCACACCGCTGCGCGCGTCACTCACGGCGTGGGCTACGCCCCCTGGTCGCACCGCAGCTACATCCTGAAGATCGAAGACCCCAACTTAGACCTGTTCCTGATCGCCGGGGAAACGCCAGCGGCACTGATCGAGAAATACACCTGGCTCACCGGCCGGGCGCCGCTGCCGCCGCTGTGGAGCTTCGGGATGTGGATGTCCAAAGCTTACTACCAGACCGCCGATGAACTGCTGCAGGTGGCGCGCAAGCTGCGCGAGCGGCGCATCCCCTGTGATGTGATCACCCTGGACGGCCGCGCCTGGCACAAGCCCGAAACGCGCTTCGATTTTTCCTGGGACCCGGATCGCTACCCTGACCCGGCGGGGTTCGTGCGTCGGCTGCAGGGGATGGATCTGCGCCTGTGCCTGTGGGAATACCCCTATCTCTCCACCAAAAACCCGCTCTTCGCCGAACTGGAGGCCAAAGGCTACTTCCTGAAGAACCCTGACGGCAGCACCTACATCCATCGCTGGTTTCCGCCGCCGATGGACACCCTGGTGCCACACTTGCAGCCTTCAGGGATTATCGACTTCACCAACCCCGAGGCCTATGCCTGGTATGGCGAGATGCACCGCCCGTTGATCGAAATGGGCGTAGCGGTGATGAAGACCGATTACGGCGAGGCCGTCCCTGAAGAAGTCGTGGGCTACAACGGCGACAGCGGCAAACGCCTGCACAACGTCTACAGCCTGTTGTACAACCGTTGCGTCTTTGAGGCTTTCGAGCGCTACGCCGGCAAAGACCAAGCGCTGGTGTGGGGACGGGCTGGCTGGACGGGCAGCCAACGCTACCCGATCCAATGGGGCGGCGACCCCCAGAGCGACTGGGAGGGCCTGGCCGGCAGCATCCGCGGCGGGCTATCCTGGGGAATGAGCGGCGCGCCGTTCTACACCCACGATATCGGCGGATTCTACGGCTCACAGGTGGGGCAGGTGCTCGGCTCGGGCAAATCCGATGCCGAGCTTTACGTGCGCTGGGCGCAGGCAGGCATCCTGGCTTCGCACACCCGCTTCCACGGCGTCGGCCCGCGCGAGCCCTGGGAATACGGCGAAGAAATCGAAGACATCATCCGCCGCTGGCTGGGTTGGCGTTACCGGCTGATCCCCTATCTGCAATTCTGCGCCCAGGAAGCCGGCCAGAGCGGCCTGCCGGTGCAGCGGGCGATGGCGCTGGCTTTCCCGCAGGAGCCGCCAGCCTGGGGCTTCGAGACGCAGTACATGCTTGGCCCAGCTTTGCTGGTGGCGCCGGTGATCCAGCCCGGTGGACAGATTCAGATGTATCTGCCCGCAGGGGGCTGGTACGACCTGTGGAGCGGGGAGCGGCTAGAAGGGCCGCGCTACCTGGAGAAAGCCATGCCCCTGGATCGTCTGCCGATTTACGGACGGGAGGGTGCCACGCTGCTGCTTGGCCCCAGCGCCCAGCACACTGGCGAACTGCGCCAGGCGCCGCCGCCCCAGGCGATCACCTTTGGAGAAACGCCGTTTCGCCTGGAACTCTAGCCAGATCTCGCAGCGACGCCGTTGGTCACCTGCTGACCAGCATTTACGCGGCGCTCATCATCTAAATCTTGAGGAGGTTCGATATGCAGTACGCAATTTTGATGCACGAAGCCGATGACGACGTCGGCGTGGCAGTGATGGACCTGACCGCAGGCAGCGAAGTCGGCGCGGCCACGTTGGAGGGCCAGTCCGTCGGCAGCCTGGTCGTCATCCAGGATATCCCCCTGGGGCACAAAGTCGCCATGCGCGATCTGCCCCAAGACAAGCGCGTGATCGAATATGGCCGACCCATTGGCCGCGCCACCCAGGCGATCAAACGCGGCGAACACGTTCACGTTCACAACATCCGCACCCTGCGCTGGTGAGGAGGAAACAGCAATGAAAAAGTTTGAAGAATACCAACTGACTGGTTACCGCCGGGAAAACGGCAAAGTGGGCTTGCGTAACCATGTGCTCATCCTGCCGGTGGACGACATCTCGAACGCCGCCGCCGAGGGCGTGGCGCGGCTGATTCGCGGCACGATGGCGCTGCCCCATCCCTATGGCCGGCTGCAATTCGGCGCCGACCTGGATCTGACCTTCCGCACGCTGATTGGTGCCGGGCGCAACCCCAATGTCGCCGCAGTGGTGGTGATTGGCATCGAGCCAAACTGGACGGATTACATCGTCAAGGGCATCGCCGAAACCGGCAAGCCGGTGGCGGGCTTCAGCATCGAACGCCAGGGAGATCTAAAAACCATCGAGATGGCCTCGCGCAAGGCCAAAGAATTCGTCCATTGGGCTACCGAGTTGCCGCGCGTACCGATCGAGATCAAAGAGATGACCTTCTCCACCAAGTGCGGCGAATCCGACACCACCAGCGGCCTGGCCTCCAACCCGACCATCGGACGCACTTTTGAGCGCCTGGAGAAGATGGGCGCCACGTTGATCTTCGGCGAGACCAGCGAGGTGACCGGCGCCGAGGACAAGATCGCCGAAAACTGTGTCAGCCCTGAAGTGCGCGAGGCGTTCCTGCGCACCTTCCAGGCTTACCAGGACTTCATCAACGCCCAGGACGCCGATCTGCTCGGCTCGCAGCCCACCCAGGGCAACATCCGCGGCGGCCTGAGCACCATCGAAGAGAAAGCTCTGGGCAACGTCGAAAAGATGGGGCGTTGCAAAGTCCAATCCGTGCTCGAACCGGCGATGGAACCTCCCGGCCCGGGCCTGCATTTCATGGACTCCTCCAGCGCCGCGGCGGAGATGGTCACTCTGTGCGCCGCAGCCGGCTCGGTGGTGCACTTCTTCACCACTGGCCAGGGCAACATCATCGGCAACCCTATCCTGCCGGTGATCAAGTTCTCCGCCAATCCGCTGACGGTGGAGACCATGTCTGAGCACATCGACGTGGATCTGAGCGGCCTGCTGCGCTTCGAATACAACCTGGACGGCGCCGCCGATCGGGCGATGGCGATGCTGGCGCGCACAATCAACGGCCGCCTGACCAGCGCCGAAGCCCTGCGCCACGACGAGTTCGTCATCACCAAGCTGTACCGCTCCGCATGATGGTACAATGTGCGATGCAATCTGGCGAATAACCTTCGCCAGATTGCATCGGCGCTGCGGCGCAGCACTTGCCCAGCAGCCCGAACAAACTTTCTGGAGGCGCGCCAGGCATGTGTGGCATTTTTGGAATCGTCACAGACAAAGAGCAGACGCTCGGCCCCATCCTGATCGAGGCCGGGCGCTGGCTTTCTTATCGCGGTTATGATACGGTAGGCTGCGCGACGTTGCATGAGAACGGAGGCATTGACCTGCGCAAGGACGTGGGCAAGATCGATGAAGTCGCCGGGCGGCTGAAGTTCAGCGAAATGCGCGGCAGCCGGGGCATCTTGCAGTTGCGCTGGGCGACCTTTGGTCAGCCCTCCCAGGCCAACGCCCAGCCGCACCTGGATTCGGATGGCGACATGGTGGGAGCGCACAACGGCAACGTGGTGAACAACGTCGAACTGCGCCAGCAATTCATCGCCGAAGGGATGACCGTGCGCTCCACCAACGACGGCGAGACCTGCGTGCATGCCGTGGAGCGCTACATCGACCGCGGCGAACCGTTCATCGAAGCCATCCGCAAGGCGTACCAGGATCTCGAAGGCGATTACGCCTTCGTCATCGGGCGCGTCGGCGAGCAGGAGCTGTATGCGATCAAAAAAGGCTCCGGGCTGGTGGTGGGGATTGGCGAGGGTTTCACCTGCGCATCGTCCGACCTGCCTTCCATCCTGCCGCTCACCCGAAAGGTGGTGCGCGTCCAGGATGGCGAGATCGTCACCCTGCGCCCGAATGGCATCGCGCTGCACCGGGTGCAGGACGGCGCGCCGATCGAGCGCGCTGTGGAGACGATCACCGAGACGATGGAATCGGCGCAGAAGGGCGGCTTCCCACATTTCATGCTCAAGGAGATTCACGAGCAACCTACCGTGGCGGGCGAATTGCTGCGCCTGCTGGAGCGCTCGCCAGATGTGGAACGCATGCTCGAGCGCATGCGCAACGCCCGTCACCTGTACCTGGTGGGCTGCGGCACGAGCTACCACGCCTGCATGATCGGAGCAGTTTACCTGGCGCGGCTGGCCGGAAAACCGGCCTTTCCGATCCTGGCGCCGCAGTTCAGCGCCCAATACGGTCCGGCGGTTGGCCCAGAGGATGTGGGCATTTTCGTCAGCCAGAGCGGCGAGACCAAGGACGTGATCAACGCCATCCATGCCGCGCAAGGGCGCGGCATGGGCGTGCTGGGGTTGGTGAACGTGATCGGCTCGACGCTGACGCAGATCAGCCAGGTGTATCTACCACTGGCCTGCGGCTACGAGATCAGCGTCCCGGCAACTAAGACCTTCGTCAACCAGGTGGTGGCCTTCCTGTACCTGGCGCTGCGCATGGGCGGGCGCCCCACCGCGCCGCTGGCGCAGGCGCTGCCGGATTTGATCCAGCAGACGCTGGAGAGCGCTGCTCCGCAGGTGCAGGCGCTGGAAGGGCTGCTGGCCGAGAAAGACGACCTGTACTGCCTGGGGTATGGGCTGACCTATCCCATCGCCCTGGAAGGCGCGCTAAAGCTGAAAGAGATCACCTATGCGCATTGCGAAGGCATGCTCTCCACCGAGTTCAAGCATGGCCCTCTCTCCGCCGTCGCTGAGGACTACCCGGTGCTGTTCGTCGCCGGGCCGGAAGACGTGCCCTTGCTGGTCAGCGGCATCAACGAGGTGACCTGCCGCGGCGGGCGCGCCATCGTCATCGGCCCGGAAGACTCACGGCTGCGCATGAACGCTCATCACCTGATAACCTTGCCGCAGGTCGCTGCCGAGATCAGCGCCCTGCTGGCGGTGCTGCCGTTGCAGTTGCTCTCCTATCACCTCAGCCTGGCGCGCGGCTACGACCCGGATTTTCCACGCAACCTGAGCAAGACGCTGACGGTGGATTGATCCCCAACAGCAGAAGCGGAGCAGCGCCAGGGGCTACTCTTCGCAGGACCGCCCCTGCCCCAATCCGGCTAACTGAGCCGCCAGCGCCCCCACGCTGGCGAGGTACAACTCGCCATCCTGATATATCTCAACACTTGCGATGTCATTAAGCAGAGGCCGCAGAAGCGAAGCAGACGGCCGGTATCCCATGCGCCCCAGGCACCACAGCGCCATACCGCGCGCCTGCGGGTTGGGGTCGTGCAGACAGGGCAGCGTCATTGGCAACGCCAGCGCCGGGGTTTGCGGCCGATCAGGCGCGATGCGCCCGATAGCCCATAAGACACCCGGGCGAAAGCGCGGCGCGTCTTCCTCTTCGAGATCCAGCAAATAGATCAACGGGGAAACGAACTCCTCGAATAGCTCCAGGCAGCGCGCCAGAGTCTCGCCGATCAACTCCGGGGCGCGCCAGCCGATACCGCCGGATTCGTCGCTGAGCAGCCAGAACTGGCGCCGCAGGTGGTTGCGCACATACTCCGCATCCGCCTCAGCGATGCGCCGGGCGGCCATGCCAAACGCCTGCACCGCCCGCCAGGCGAGCAGGTGGTCGGCGTGATACGTGAGCGCAGTGAGCAGGCTGAGCGATCGCTTGTTTTCGGCGGCAAGCCGGACGATCGCTTCGAACTGCGCCGCTTTCAGCAATTCGCTCAGCCTGGATTTCATCCCCGGATTCTATGCGCGGAGCGCTTGCTCCGCCAGGGTCAAACGCCATACAGGTAGTAACAGGTCTGACAGCCCTCCGGTGCCGGCGGCAGGGTCAGGTCAGCGGCTTCAGGCCCGCCCAGCAGGCGATCCAATGTGGCCTGGCGCTCGACCTGCAGCCGGGCTTCATAGCGCTGGCGGAACTGGCGAT
This sequence comes from uncultured Anaerolinea sp., assembly GCA_964503145.1. Classification (GTDB taxonomy): domain Bacteria; phylum Chloroflexota; class Anaerolineae; order Anaerolineales; family UBA4823; genus RBG-16-57-11. Next base: position 777,414 of record CAZCYV010000001.1, read on the forward strand.
ATGCGGGCTTGTTCCAGATATCCAGCAGATCTTCCTGGCAGATGTTGCCAAAGCGCTGGCAGGGCACCAGCAAGCGCTGCCCGTCGAACACCCGCTCCTCGGCATAGGTCAACGTGATGCAGGGAGAGAGATCGCCGGCATGATTGATGAAGATACTGCGCAGCGGATTATGGTCGCAGATGGTGAGTTCGTTCGGCTGCATGGAATACACCCGAAGCTGGACGCCGAGCGCCTGGGCTTTTTGCTGCGCTGCCTGCAGCGCCTGCTCCAGGGTGCTGGACGGCGGAACATCATGCGAAAAGACGCGGCGGGCGTCATCGCCTGGTTTGATGATCACGTCCAGGTTCTTGGCGATGACCTGATCAACGCCCAGGCGATGGGCCAGCTCGACATACTCAGGAAGCTCATGGTAGTTCTGGTGATCGCCAGTCATCAACACGATGACCATCATCAGCCGCAGATGATCCAGGCCGCGCCGGCGCTTCAGGTCGCGCAGGGCGGCGATGTGCTCGGTGATCATGGCGAACTTCGCCCCATAGCGGATGCGCTCGTACAGCTCCGCCGAAGCGGCATCCACCGAAAAAGAGACCCAATCCAATCCAGCCTGGATCAGGCGTTCGGCCATCTGCGGTGTCAGACGGACGCCATTGGTGCTGAAGCCCACCTCGCACCCGGCCTGATGGGCGGCCTGCACCATCTCGACCAGATGGGGATTCTTCAGCGGCTCTCCGCCGCCGGTGAGGTCCACGCCTTCTGCCAGCTCAAGATAGGGGATCAGTCGGGCGAAGGTCTCCCAGGCCATGTTGGCTTGTGGAGGGCGCATCTCGTTCCAGGGGCACATCACGCACTCCAGGTTGCATTCCAGCGAGGCTTCGATTTGGAAGAGCTTGTATGGGCGAGAGTTTTTCCCCTGGAACAAGCGATTGAGCTTTTTCTTCAGCGACATGTTCTACCTTGCAAAGCACAACGCAAAATGGCTGGGGCAGAGGATAGCGGAGCGATCAAAGCAACCGAAAAGACAAAAATCGGTTAAACTTGGTGAAACCAAGCTGAGCGTTCAGCGGAGCGAAGATGACACCCAAAAAGACCTCCCAAAAAACCACAACCAAGAACCCAAAAACCGATCCGCTATGGCTGCGGGCATTGCTCGCCTTGAGCCTGGCGCCGCTGATCCTGGGAGTAGCGCTGATCGGCGCCTGGTCGCTGGATATCACCCTGATCGGAGAGCTGGAGAGCCAGATCTGGATCGGGCTTCTACTCATCTTGTTCAGCTTCACCCTTTCGAACCTGCTGCAGCGCAAGTGGAAACTGTTCGTGGGCTGGCTGCTGCTGACTATTGCCGATTACCTGCTGCTGCGGCTGATCGATCTGCGGGTGCAAATTCTGGCCCTGGCGCTGGCGGCGATCGGCATGGGTTTTTTGATCATCGAGTTCTACCGGCAATTCCGCCGGCAAGGCCAACAAAACCAGTAAAGCCAAACCTAATTTTACAGTTCATTGGGGGAAATTCCGATTAAGCCACTTCCCATCTGAGCTAAGACTTTTCTTAGTTCAGATGGGACACACGCTTAAATCCCCTGAAGGCGAAATTATATAAAATCTAGGCGGATAAGTCGCGCTTCCTGCTCTTTATCTCCAGGAAATGCCTGGTCGGCATTGTTAAGGAAGCCAAATCTATCACAACCAAGCCTGAGGAAAGATTAGACGTGATTCTTGACCGTCAAATCACCAGAAGAGGAGGTGCCATCGAAAGAGGAACGCCTGACCTGCGCTGGGAACAGGTAGAGGGAGGCTGTTCTCGGCCGGGAAACTCCACCCACTTACTCCCACAATCGACCCCAAATGCTCCCCAAATCAACCTTCAGGAGAAACTACCATGAAAGCAAAGATCACAGAGGACTGGCTGTCAGTCATCGTCGCTTTCGCCCTGATCATCCTGGCCCTGGTCGGGTTGATCTCGCCTGCCTGGATGAAATTCTAAGCAGACCACAGGAATGTGAGGAGAATCGGACATGTCAACAAAGGTCGTAAAGCAAACCGAAAAAAATAACGATGTCCTGGGCCTGCTGTTGGGCATGGCGCTGGTCGTCGTCCTGGCGTTTGTCTCGCGCTGGCTGAAGAATCAGGTGTACGGCATCGAGAGCCTGTTCGGCCTGGGCATCCCCGGCAAGGTCCTGGAATACCCGCTGTGGGCCGCCCTGGTCGGCCTGGTGGCCAACTGGGTCTTGAAGACAGTCAAGGCATACGACTACCTGAAGCCCGGCTTCCGCACCGAGTTGTTCCTGAAAATCGGTCTGGTGCTGTTGGGCACGACGATCAGCTTCAAGGTGATCGTCACCGCCGCCGCCGGGGCGATCGTCCAGGCGCTGATCATGGTCACCGCGGTGTACTTCTTCTGCTGGTGGCTGGCCGGCAAGTTTGGGCTGCCCGACACGCTGCGGGCGGTGATGTCCACCGCTATCTCGATCTGCGGTGTGTCGGCGGCGATTGCGGCCTCCGGCTCCGTGCTGGCCAAGAAAGAGGAAATCACCTACATCACCGGGCTGGTGATCGTCACTGCCCTGCCGCTGATGGTCATCGCGCCGCTGATCGCTGCCGGGCTGAACCTGCCTGAGCCGGTGGCCGGTGCCTGGTTCGGCGGCAACATCGACACCACTGCGGCGGTGGTCGGCGCGGGCACGATCTACGGCGAGACCGCCCAGAAGATCGCCAGCATCGTCAAGCAGACGCAGAACGCGCTGATCGGCGTGGTGGCCTTCCTGCTGGCGCTGTACTTCACCACCGTGGTCGAGGGCAAGAAGGAAAAACCCAGCGCTTCGATCATCTGGCAGCGCTTCCCCAAGTTCGTCCTGGGCTTCATCGTGGCCTCGCTGCTGTTCACCTTTGGCGTCATCCCGGCAGCTTCTTCGAAGACCCCCACCGCCGGCAACGCCATCGCGGCGATGAAGGACTGGGCCTTCTGTCTGGCTTTCGTCAGCATGGGCCTGGAGATCTCGGTCAAAGAGTTCAAGAAGATGGGCTGGTCGCCGGTGATCGTGTTCCTGATCGTCACCGTGTTCAACACCGCGCTGGCCCTGGTAATCGCCTGGGCGATCTTCGGCTGGCTGTTCCCGCCTACGCTATAAGCTGACGCCAGCACGTTACTACATCGAAACGTCATCACTCAAAGGCTGGCGATCGTCGAATCTGGCCGGAGGGAAAACAGCGCTGAGCGTTGTTTTCCCTCCACCTGAGAGCGAGCCGCAGCCACATGGAGGTAAAACATGGCCAATGCCAAGGACCGAGAAACCCCTCTGCTCGACCAGTTAGAAGAGGGCCCCTGGCCAAGCTTTGTAACAGAAATGAAGCGATCGGCCGAAAAGAAAGAATCGGCCAGAGACTTGCTGCGCCAGCTCGAGCGCTCCTATGAGGATCGCATCGGCCACTGGAAGCACGGCGGCATCGTCGGCGTGAAAGGCTACGGCGGCGGCGTCATCGGGCGCTATTCGGATCTGCCGGAAGAGTTCCCGGCGGTCGCCGAGTTCCACACACTGCGGGTCAACATGCCGGCAGGCTGGTTCTACACCACCGACAAGCTGCGCGAGTTGTGCGATGTGTGGGACAAGCACGGCAGCGGGCTGACCAACATGCATGGCGCCACAGGAGACATCATCCTGCTCGGCGCCCCCACCTCAGCCCTGCAGCCCTGCTTCGACGACCTGGCCGAGATCGGCTTCGACCTGGGCGGCTCGGGCAGCGATATGCGCACACCGAGTTGCTGTGTGGGACCGGGCCGCTGCGAATACGCCTGCATCGACACGCTCGACCTGCTTTACAGCATCACCATGGAATTCCAGGACGAGCTCCATCGGCCGATGTTCCCCTACAAATCGAAGATCAAGATCGCCGGCTGCCCCAATGACTGCGTGGCTTCCGTCGCCCGCTCGGATTTCTCCATCATCGGCACCTGGCGCGACAACATCCAGATCGATCCGGTCGAGGTCGCCAACTACGCCAACGACAGCCTGGACATCCAGTCCGAAGTGATCGACCTGTGCCCCACCGGCTGCATGCACTGGGATGCCAACACCAAAACACTGACGATCAACGACGCGGAGTGCAACCGCTGCATGCACTGCATTAACCTGATGCCCAAAGCGTTGCGAGTGGGCAAGGAGCGCGGCGCTACTTTCCTGGTAGGCGGCAAGGCGCCGATCGTGCATGGCGCCCTGCTCTCCTGGGTGATCGTGCCGTTCATGAAGGTCGAGCCGCCCTATGACGAGATCAAGGACCTAATCCGTCGCATCTGGGAGTGGTGGGACGAGAACGGCAAGATGCGCGAGCGCCTGGGCGAGCTGATCAACCGCCTGGGGATGCGCAACTTCCTGAAAGCAGTGGGCTTGCCGCCCGTGCCGCAGATGATCCGCATGCCGCGCGCCAACCCCTACTACTTCTGGGACCCCGAGGAGGTGAAGTAATGTCCACCCGTACCGACTTTGGCCCCCCCTATTACAAAGACATGCTCCCGCCCGTGATCTTGAACAATTACGGGCAGTGGAAATACCACGAGCGGGTCAAGCCTGGCGTGTTGAAGCATGTCGCCGAGTCTGGAGATGTGCTCTACACCGTGCGGGTCGGCTCCTCGCGCCTGGTCAGCACCGACTGGATTCGCGATGTCTGCGCCATTGCCGACGAATACTGCGGCGGCCACCTGCGCTTCACCAGCCGGCATAACCTGGAGTTCCTGGTTTCAGACGAGTCCAAGCTGGAGCCGCTGATCGAACACTTGAAGGCAAATGGCTACCCCGTCGGCGGCACCGGTCACGCCATCAGCAACCCGGTGCACACTCAGGGGTGGATCCACTGCCACACGCCGGCGACAGACGCCTCGGGCATCGTCAAAGCGGTGATGGATGACCTGTACGAGTACTTTGTGGATTGGAAACTGCCGGCCTACTGCCGCATCTCGCTGGCCTGCTGCCTGAACATGTGCGGCGCCGTGCACTGCTCCGACATCGCCATCCTGGGCATCCACCGCAAACCGCCGACCATCAATCACGACGTGGTGCGCGCCAAGTGCGAAATCCCCAACGTGATCGCGGCCTGCCCCACCGGCGCCATCCGCCCCGACCCGAAGAACAAGACCCTGACAGTAAATGAAGAGAAGTGCATGTACTGCGGCAACTGCTACACCATGTGCCCTGGCATGCCCCTGGCAGACCCGGTAGGCGACGGCGTCTCGATCTGGGTGGGCGGCAAGATCTCCAGCGCCCGCACCCCGCCGAAGTTCTCCCGCCTGGTGATCCCCTACCTGCCCAACAACCCACCTCGCTGGCCGGAAGTGACCGCAGCGGTGCGCAACATCGTGGAGACCTGGGCCAGGCACGCTCGCAAACACGAGCGCATGGGCGAGTGGATCGACCGCATCGGTTGGGAGCGCTTCTTCACCCTGACCAATATCCCCTTCTCGGTCCAGCTCATCGACGACTTCACTCTGGCGTCCGAAACCTACCGGTCCACACCCACATTCAAGTGGTAGGAGGGTCGTACCCATGTCCGATGAAGTGACTGAAGAACTGAAGGCGCAAATCGTCGAGTTCTTCAAACAGAAAAATAAGATGATGACCAGCCGGGACGTAGCAAGCGGCCTGAGCCTAGATCATAAGATCGCTAAAAAAGCCCTGACCGAGCTGGTGAACGAGGGCGCGCTGGAATTCACTTCCTTCGGCGGCGCTACGTTCATCAAGCTCCCGGAGAGCTAAAACCAAGCTGCCGGGCGCCCTGCGCCCGACTGAGGAGGTACGAATGTCAGTCATTGAGTTAGAAGGGATCACCGTCGAAGTCGATGAAGATGGTTTCATCCAGGAGCCCGAATGCTGGAGCGAAGCGCTGGCGGCAGCCATCGCCAAAACCGAAGACGTGCCCGAACTGACCGAAAACCACTGGAAGGTGATCAACTACCTGCGGGATTACTACCAGCAGTTCGGCATTGCGCCGATGATCCGCAAGCTGTGCAAGGAAACCGGCTTCTCACTGAAAGAAATCTACGACATGTTTCCCAGCGGCCCGGCTAAGGGCGCCTGCAAGATCGCCGGCTTGCCCAAGCCGACGGGCTGCGTGTAAGCTTCAACCAGGGTCCAGCACCCTGAGGTTCGAGACCGAAGGTCTCGCTTCACAATTCGGCTGTCAATACGCTTTAGTGGTAGGGGTCAGGGGCGGGGTCCGTGGCTTTCCCCCCACCCTGGCCCCTACCGGTTGTGAAGAGGCTGTACATGGAATCATCTGCCGCACTGTGGACATTGCTCTCCCTGTTCGTGATCGGCGTGGCGTATTTCGCTGCCCTGGCCTTTGTCTTCGGCCTGCTGCTGCGGTTGTACGCCTACCTGCGCACGCCCATGCCGCTGCCGGCGGCGGTAACCCCGGCCCCAGAAACTGAAGCGGGCGCAACGCTGCGCGTCGTGGGAGACGTGCTGATCTTCCCCAACCTGTTCAAAGCGGACAAGGCGCTATGGGCCGGAGCGTGGGTCTTTCATGTCGCTCTGGCGGCGATTCTGTTCCGCCACCTGCGCTATTTCACCTATCCGGTTCCGGGGCTGGTGCTATACATGGAGCCGGTGGCGCTGTTCTTCGGCTATCTCTTTGGCGTCGCTATCCTATACCTCATCTGGCGCAGGCTGGCGCTGCCGCGAACCCTGTACTTATCCAATATCCCCGATTATTTCGCCCTGGCTCTGCTGGGGGGGATCGCCGCCAGCGGCATCTTGATGAGCTACTGGCTGCACGCCAACCTAGTGGACGTCAAGGCGTTCATCCTGGGGTTGCTGACGCTGAGTCCGGTCGAGCCGCCGAAGCACCCCCTGTTCCTGGTGCACTTTTTACTCGTCTCGACCCTGATGATCTACTTCCCGTATAGCAAGCTGCTGCACGCCGGGGGCATCTTCTTCAGCCCCACCCGCCATCAGCCCTATGAGATCCAGCACAACGGGAAACGCTATGTGAACCCGTGGGATCCACAGCCGTAATCGAGCCACCATCCTGAGCACACCACGCGCACGGAGTGAGCATGAAGTTCGACGAAACCCCGATCATCAAGACCCCCGCCCGGAACGGCGTGCTGGACCCGCCGCCGATCCGCGAAAATGCCAGCCTGGAGGTGCGCTGCTACCCCAGCAAACCCAAAGATACCCAGGTGATCAACCTGCCCAGCGAGCGTGACCCCGACTGGCAGCGCAAAGGCATTGCCAAGCTGGGCGAACTATTGGAGAAGAACAAAGCGCTGCGCGTCTTTATGGACATTTGCGTGCGCTGCGGCGCCTGCACCGATAAATGCCAGTTCTACCTGGGCACCGGCGACCCACAAAACTTCCCGGTGGCCAGGGCCGAGCTGCTGCGCAAGGTCTATCGGCGCTACTTCACCCCTGCCGGGAAGATAGCCCCAAGCCTGAACGATGCCGCAGACTTCGACGAGGAGATGCTGCAGAAATGGTACACCTATTTCTACCAGTGCTCCGAATGTCGGCGCTGCTCGGTGTTCTGCCCCTATGGCATCGACACCGCCGAAATCACCATGGCAGCGCGCGAGATCATGTCCAGCATCGGCGTCTCCACCAAATACGTCACCGAAGTGGTCGCCAAAGTGTACGAGCAGGGCAACAACCTGGGCATCCCGCCGGCAGCCTGGAAAGACAACTGCGAGTTCCTGGAAGACGACGTGGAGGAGGAGGTCGGCAAGCGCATCCCCTTCCCGGTGGATGATTACGGGGCGGAGGTTTTGCTGGTGCCGCCCTCAGCGGACAACTTCGCCAACGTGGACACAATGATCGGCTACGGCAAGCTGTTCTACGCCCTGGGCATCAGTTGGACGACCAGCACCTATTGCAACGAGGGCGGCAACTTCGGCCTGTTTTTGAACTACGAAAACATGAAACGGATCAACCGCCGCATCCTGGATGCGGCGCGGATGCTCAATGTAAAGACGATCATCTGGGGCGAGTGCGGCCACGCCTGGCGGGCGGGCATCCTCACCCCCACCCTTAACGGCCCAATGGATATGTTCGACCCGCCTTACCCCTATCACATCAGTCAGTTCATCGTCAAAGTGCTGCGCCAGGGCGCGCTCAAAGGCCGCATCGACAAAAGCGCCAATGACGATTACCTGATCACCTATCACGATCCCTGCAACCCGGCCCGCGCCGGCCAACTGCTGGATGAACCGCGTGAGATCATCCGCGCCTGCGCCAACCGCTTCGTCGAAATGCCCGCCAACACCATTCGCGAGAAGACCTATTGCTGCGGCGCAGGCGGCGGCCTGCTGACCGACGAGATGATGCCCATTCGCATGGCAGGCGGCAAACCGCGAGCGATGGCGGTCAAGCACACCGGCGCCAACTACCTGGCGACGATTTGCGCCATCTGCAAGGCGCAGTTGCCCGAGGCGATGAAATATTGGGAGGTGCCGGTCAAGGTCGGCGGGACGATCGACCTGTTGAGCCGGGCGCTGATCCTGTAACAAGCGGAGAGAAACCATGCGCAAGATATTGCTGCTCCTGCTGCTGCTCCTGGTCGTCCTCTTCACCGTGGCTTACTATCCCCAACCGGTAGAAAAGCCGGCCAAAGACGGCCCCGGGCCGCTGTCGGTGTACATCTCGCCGCGCTATGCCGCCCCCGAATACCACAGTCCGCTGGACTACTGGAAGACGCATCACACCGATATGGTCAACCGCGGCGATCTGGCGCAGACCGACTGCCTGTACTGCCACGAGCCACAGCGCTCGTGCAACAACTGCCACAACTATGTCGGCGCCAATCAAATCCCCAAATAGGGCCTGTGCGTTCGAAAGGTTGAAGAGAAGCAGATGAGCCACATCACTTCCGTTCCCACCTCCAAACCTGCGCCAGCCTCCCCGCTGGTCACACGGCGCAATTTCATCCAGCTTGCCCTGGCCGCGCTGGGCGCTTCCTGGTTAGGGCTGCTGGTGCAATCCTGGCTTTTCCCGGCGAAGACCTCCACCCAGGAGGCCAAACCGGTGGAAATTGCGCTCTCCGAGCTACCCGTCGGCAGCGTGAAGACCATCGCCTACGGGGGGACGCCAGTGGTGGTGCTGCGCACCGCCGAGAGCACCCGGGCATTTTCCCTGGTCTGCACGCACTTAGGCTGCATTGTCCAGTGGCAGGAGGGATCCAAGGAGTTCTACTGCCCCTGCCACGATGGTCGCTTCGATCAGTTCGGCGAAGTGATCGCCGGTCCGCCGCCGGTGCCCCTGGAGCAGATCCCGGTAAGCGTGCAGGGAGAGCGCGTCATTGTCGGTGAAACGGCATGAGAGACACATCGAGGTGCGCATGAAACGTTACACGCTACCGGTCATCCTGTCTTTGCTGGTGCTGCTGGCGACGCTGGCGGCGCTGGTTCACCCCCAGGCTGCCCAGGCGCTGCCGGAATATTCCGCCCAAACCGGCGAACCTTGCGCCACTTGCCATCTCAGTCCTTCGGGCGGCGGGCCGCGTGGCCTGCGCGGCCAGGCCTGGGTGGGCAGCGGCAAACCGGGCACGGTGCCGGCGCTCAAGGAAGCGTTGGAGTTGCTGGGCATCCGCCTGGAGGTGGACGAAAGCCAGTATCAGGCCAGCGGCGAGCCTGCGCCGCAGCCCCAGCCGCCGAGTGTTCAGCCCGCGCAGGTAGAACGCATCCATGATCACCTGAAATCTTTCGGCGGGAATTAGCGCTATGGAAAACTCACCCGATCAGAACCCCAAACCCGTCCTGACCCGCCGCGATTTCATCAAAGCTGGCGCCACGGCGACCGCCCTGGGGGCGGCTGCGCTGGCGCTGCGGCAGACTCTGGACGTTTCCAATTCTGCGACTTACTCCCCAGCGGCGCAGGCGCCGGAAGAGACCATCGTCAAGACCACCTGCGCCTTTTGCCCCTCCGGCTGCGGCCTGGATGTACGCGTGGTCAACGGCAGAGCGGTCAAAGTTGAGGGCAACCCGCTGCATCCCCTCAACCAGGGCGTGTGCTGCCTGCGCGGCCAGGTCTCGTTGGAGGCGCTGTACAGCCCGGAGCGCCTGGCGCACCCACGCCTGCAAATGGGCAAGCGCGGCAGCGGCGACTGGAAGGAAATCTCCTGGGACGAGGCGCTGGACCTGGCGGCCAGGAAACTGGCCGAACTGCGACAGAAGGGCCAGACGCACTGCCTGGCGCTGGTGCACGGGGAACTGCGCGGCCAGATGCGCGCCTTCGTCGAGCGCTTCCTGCAGGCCTACGGCTCGCCCAACCTGATCAGTCGCAGCAGCCTGGCCGAGCAGGCCACCCGCCAGGCGATGTTTCTCACCCAGGGGATCAACGGCCTGCCGGTGTACGACCTGAACAACGCCAGTTACGTGATGACCTTTGGCGGCAACCTGTTGGAGACCAGCCGCAACGTGATGGTCTATCTGGGAGCGGCGGCGTTCATGCGCCGCGGCCGGCCCCAGCGTGGCAAGCTGGTGGCGGTGCACCCGCGCCTCTCCCTGACCGGCATCAAGGCCGACGAATGGGTGCCCATCCGCCCAGGGACATACGGGGCGCTGGCTTTGGGTATGGCCAATGTGATTATTAACAGCAAGCTGTACAACGAGAGCTTCGTGCGCGATTGCACCTTCGGCTTCGAGGATTTCCAGGACGCGCAGGGCAACACCCACCAGGGCTTCAAAAGCCTGGTGCTGGAACAATACAACCTGGAAAGGGTCTCGTTGATCACCGGCGTCCCCACCGAGACGATCGCTCGGCTGGCGGGCGAGTTCGCCACCAACCGGCCAGCCGTGGCCGTCCTGCCCAACGAAATCGCCGAGCTGGCCAGCGGCAACAGCCTGTACACCGCCATGGCAGTGCACGCCCTGAACGCCCTGGTCGGCTCGATCGACGCCGCTGGCGGCGTGCTGGTGCAGCGCTTCCCCAGCGTGGCAGATTGGCCCGAATTCACCCCCGATGCAGCGGCGCAGAGCGGCCTGGCGCAGCCTCGCCTGGATGGCGCCGGCTCCGCGGCGCTGCCCCTGGCGATCTCGGCCTACCAGAATCTGGCGGAAGCCATCCTGAGCGAGCGACCCTATCCGCTGGAGGTGTTGATGTTGCTCAACGCCGACCCGGTGTTCGACCTGCCTGAAGGCGGGCGGATGCTGGCAGCGTTCGAGAAAGTGCCATTCATTATCAGCTTTGCCTCTACGCTAGATGAAAGCGCCGCCCTGGCGGATCTGGTCCTGCCTGCCTGCACCTTCCTGGAAGAGTGGAGCGATGACTACATGGAAGGGGTGGGCTATGCCGGGATCTCGCTGCGCCGACCGGTGGTGCCGCCGGTGCAGGATAACCGCAGCCCCGGCGACGCCTTGCTGGAGCTGGCCGCCCGCCTGGGCGGACCCGTAGCCCAGGCGTTGCCCTGGAAGAGCTACCGCCAGGTGATCGAGCACCGTCTGTCCGGCGCGCCGCTGGATTGGGAAAAGCTGGAGGCCAACGGCTTCTGGGCGGAGATGGTGTACTTCAACGCCCAGCCCGGCAGCCCGGCCTGGGGGAACGTGGTCGGCCGCGATCGCCTGAACGCCCCGCGAGATGGTCGGTTCGACTTCTTCTCACGCGAGCTTTTCGCCCTGTTCGGCGCGGAACAGGCCGACGACCTGGCCTGCCTGCCGCACTTCGATCTGCCCGGCGCGTTGGAGGAAAGCACCGCCCAGGCGCTGGAATATCCTTACCTGCTGGTGCCAGGCTCGCTGATCACCGAGACCCAGTCCTGGCAAGGAATCCTGCCCACCTTGCAGGAAGCGCTTGGGCTGCAGGGCAACTTCAAGTGGTCGAGCTGGGTGGAGATCAACCCCCGCGCCGCCGAAGCGTTGCACCTGAAGGATGGCGATATGGCCTGGGTAGAATCGCCCGCCGGAAAGGTGAAAGCGCCAGTGCGCATCTATCCGGGCATCTGGCCCAACGCAGTCTTCATGCCACTAGGACAGGGTCGCCACACCCTGGTTCAATGGGGCCGTCACGCGCCCAGGCAGATGGTCGTGGGCAGCAATCCAAATCGCTTGAAAGAAATTTCCACCGAACCGCTCAGCGGCCAGGCGGTGATGAGCCCGGTGCGGGTGAAGGTGTACCGGGCATGAGCGACGCCCGGCCGAATACTTAGGAGGTGTTCATGTCCCGTTGGGGTATGGTGATCGATCTGGATAAATGCTTCGCCTGTCAGAGCTGCACCGCAGCCTGCCGGATGGAGAACAACACCCCGGTCGCCGGTCCAAACCAGACTGGCTTGGGGCGGGCGATCCTGTGGAATGAGGTGCTGCCATTCATCGAGGGCGAATATCCCCTGGTACACATCACGATGATCCCGCGCCCATGCATGCACTGCGACAATCCGCCCTGCACTAAAGTCTGCCCGGTGAAGGCCACCTACAAGAACGAGGAAGGCATCGTCGTGGTGGATTACGATCGCTGCATTGGCTGTCGCATGTGCACTGTGGCCTGCCCTTACGAAGTGCGCTACTTCAACTGGTATCCGCCCGAATGGCCCGAAGCGCTCAAGCAGCATCTCAACCCAGACCCAGAGACTGCGCCGCGGCCCAAGGGCGTGGTGGAAAAGTGCACTTTCTGCATCCAGCGCCTGCGCAAGGCGCGCGAACAGGCCCAGGCTCAGGGGCGCACCTTCCAGGCCACGGATTACATCCCCGCCTGCGTGCAAACCTGCACTGGACATGCTCGCTACTTCGGCGACCTGGATGATCCCAACAGCCTGGTCTCCAAGCTGGCGCACAGCCCACGAGCCTTCCGCCTGCTGGAAGAGCTGGGCACCGAGCCTAAGGTCTATTACTTGAAACAGGGGTAAGCGACCATGCACCTGCACAATCCACACGAAAAAGTCATTCTGGCGCCCATTCGCAGGCCATCGCTGGTCGATCGCCTGATCTGGACCCTTCTGGCGGGGCTTGTCGCCGTGGGGCTGGCGGCCTGGGTGCGGCAGTATGTGCTTGGGCTGGGCGTGACCGGCCTGAACCGCCCGGTGTATTGGGGCGTGTACATCACCAACTTCGTTTTCTTCATCGGGTTGGCGCACTCGGGCACCTTCATCTCGGCCATCCTGCGCATCGCCGGACAGACCTGGCGCAAGCCGCTCACCCGCGCCGCCGAGGCGATCACCGTGTTCAGCCTACCCTTCGGCGTGGCCTCCATTCTGGCGGATATGGGGCGCCCGGAGCGCGTCTTCAACGTGATCTTCTTCGGGCGCTATCAGTCACCGATCCTGTGGGACTTCACAGCGGTGGGATTATATTTCCTGTCGAGCATCGTCTTTTTCTACCTTTCCCTGGTGCCCGACCTCGCCCGCTGCCGCGACCGGTTGACCGACCTGCCGCGCTGGCAGCGCCGGATGTATCAAATCCTGGCGCTGGGCTGGAAAGACAGCCCCGAGCAGTATCACCGTCTGGAACGGGTGCTGGACGGCATGGCGATTTTTATGACTATGCTGGTGGTCACAGTGCACACCGTGGTCTCGTGGATGTTCGGCATGACGCTGCAACCGGGCTGGCACACGGCGCTGATCGGGCCGTTCTTCTTGCTGGGAGCGATCCTATCCGGCACGGCGGCGGTGGTGATTGTGCTGGCGGTGCTGCGCAAGGTCTATCATTTCGAGCACATCCTGCATCTGGGGCTGTTCAACTCCATCCGTAAGCTGTTGATCACCTTCACCCTGGGTTGGATTTACATGATGATCGCTGAGTACCTGACCACCGGTTATGGGAATATGAAAGAAGAGATGGCGGTCTTGCAGGACAAATTCACCGGCACGTATGCGCTGATGTTCTGGAGCATGGTATTGCTGGTGTTCGTGCTACCGCTGCTCATCCTGATCTTCCGCGGCAAGAACCACATCGGCTGGATGGTCACGGCGGGCGTACTGATCAACATCGGGATGTGGATCGAGCGCTACATCGTCATCATCCCCAGCGAAATCAGCCCGCGATTACTGGCGCACCTCGGCCAGGGGGTTTACTTACCCACCCTGACCGAATGGCTGATCACCCTATCCTTCTTCAGCGGAATGATCTTGCTGTACATGCTTTTCACCCGCCTCTTCCCCATCATCCCCATCTGGGAGACGGCCGAAGAACTGCCGGAGAAGCGCCCGGCAGCGAGTGAACCAGAGCCAGCGGTGGGCGATTAGCGCATCGCCGGTTGTCGGATTGCGAGGGCTGAAAGCCTGTAGCCAAAAGGAATGAGAGGAAAAACTGGATGGATCTATCAGGCCTGGCATACGCATTGATCAACACCCCTGGCGTAGGCGGCGTGATCATCATGACCGTCTTCGTCACTGCATGTATCATCTACTACGTACTGACGCGCTGGATTATCGCCGGCGGAGAGACTTTAGATGGCAGGAGATCCCAACAGGATGAAGGCTAGATCACCCGTCATTTTCGCTCTGTTGGCGTTGTTGCTGGCTGGCAGCGTCATCCTGACGCGAGCCGGTTCCGTAGAGCGGGGGACCAGCCAAACCTCGGAGGCGCGTCCAACGCTCATCGCCGGCAACTATTGCGTGAGCTGCCACAGCGCCGAGGATCCGCGCCTGGAGAATCCGCTTGCCTGGCGCGGCGGCATTGCCGTCGCCGCCGAGTCGCCCTGCCCGGCAATGCTCAAGATCAACGAAGAATTGTATTACACCGAACGCCTGCTTTTGGCGATCGACCGCTATAAGGCCACCCTGCCGGGGTATGTGAACTCAGCCAGCCTGGAATCCCGGCTGCGCAGCGCCCAGCAAGGCTATCAGCGCCTGCTGGACGCGCCGGTGACCAGCCTGGAGGCGTTCACCGCCGAGGCGCAATCGGTGCGTTACCGGCTGGGCAAGGTGTATAGCGGGGTGCAGGCGCTGGACGAAACGGCCAAACAAACTCGCGCCCTGGTAGCCAGCATTGGGGTGAGCCTGGCGCTGCTGGTTTCGCTGATCTGGGGGCTGTATCACACCCGTCACGTCTCGTGGGCGAGTTTCAGCCGCCGCCGTGGGGCGATCATCAGCGCAGCAGCCTTCGTGCTCCTGGTGTTCGCTTTCTTCGCCATGCCGCTGCTGCGCGTGCCCGCCGAGGAAGTGGAAACCGACCCCGAAGCGCAGGCGCTACAGACTACGCTGGACACTGCTCAGCGCAGAGCTATTGCCGCCGACCGCGCCCAGGCGCGGGCCTGGATGCTGGGCAAAGTGGCCGCCGCCTGGAACGCCTTCGACCCGGCGAAAGCCCAGGACGTCCTGGCGGAAGCGCTGGTCGCCTCCGAACAACAACGCATGGACGCGGTCGCCCTGTGGGGCGAGGCTGCGGCGGCCCAGGAAGCCGCAACCGGCGACCTGGCGAAACTTGAAACCGCCGGGTTGATCGTCGATCGGCTCAACTCGAGCCGCTCGCGCGCCTGGGAACTGCGCCTGATCGCCGAGGAGTGGGCAAAGCTGGATCCTCAGCGGGCCAGTCAGGTGTTGGAGGCCGCATCGAAGGTAGCGATGCAAGCGCCGGGGGTTTACCGCGATCTGGATCTGCGCGGGATCGCCGTGGCCTACGCCAGCCTCGATCCGCAGCGCGCCCGGCTGGTCGCCGGGCAGATCGCAGACCCGGCGTTGCGCGCCTGGGCGCTGCGCGAGATCGATGCCCAACCCCTCGCCTCGCAGATCGCCAACGACCCCGAGACCCCCGAAGCGCAGACCCTGGCGACGCTGCAGCGCGCCCTGGCCGGCGACCGGGCGAGCTGGCAGCAGGCCTGGGATGCCAGCCTGAACATCGCCGATCCCTTCGAGCGCAGCCGCGCCCAGGTCGAAATCGCCCGCGGCTGGGCGACTTCCGATCCCGCGCAGGCCGTGCAGGCAGCCCAGCAAATCGAAATCCCCTTGCTGCGCGACCGGGCGCTGCGCTTTGTCACGCTCATCACAGGAGATGCGTCACTGGTCAGCCAGATCGAAAACGTCTATGATCGGGTGATGGCGCTGACTGCCCTGGGGCAATATGCCGAAGCCCAGGAGCTGGCAGACGAGCTCAAGGAGACCTACCCGCTGCTGCCGCTGGCGCAGGCGCTGGCCTCCAGCGACCCGCAACGCGCCCTGGAGTTGGTAGATAGGCTGCAGCGTGAAGTGGACAAGGCCGCCGCTTTGCGGGCGATCGCCCTGGCGACGCGCGACCCGGCGATCTTCGAGCGGGCGCTGAACATGGCGCTGGCGGCCCGGGTGCGCAACGACGCCCTGGCCCCCGCCCAGGCCTCGCTGGATTTGGCCAGGGCCTTCATGGAGATCGACCCGGCGCTGGCGCAGCGAGCCCTGGCGCAGGCGCTGGAGATCGCCCAAAGGATTTCGACCAAATGAGCGACTTTTCGGCTTGTAGGATCATGATCTGGCAGCGTTGAGTCAAGGAGGCACATCACACCATGGATTTCGTTGACCTCACCCGCATCCTTGCGTTGATTGGCATGGTCTTAGGGCTGCTCGGCATCCTGCTGCGCCTGCGCCAGATCATGAATCGACCGTTCAAGAAAGACTACTCCCGCCCGCGCAGCTCGGACCGCCAGGGCATCCTGTACGCCTTCACTTTGGGCATGGCGCCCTGGGAGAAGGAGAGCACCCGCCGACATTGGGTGGCTTACCTGCGCGGCATCTTCTTCCATGTGGGCGTCTTCACCGCCTTTGGCGTGCTCCTGGTCAGCCCTTGGATCGCGGCGCTGCCCAGGCTGGTCATTTGGGCGGCGATGGCGCTGACCGCTGCAGGCGCGCTTTTCGGCTTTGCCGGCATCGGCATGCGTCTGAACGGCGAAAACGAGCGCGCCCTGAGCGTGCCGGACGATTACTTTTCGGTGTTTCTGACTTCGCTGTTCAGCGCGCTGGCGTGCGGCGCGCTGATCTGGCCGGCGATATGGCCGTTTTTCTACCTGTGCACAGCCGTGCTGTGCATCTATGTGCCTTTTAGCAAGATCCGACATTGCGTGTATTTCTTTTATTCCAAGTTCTTTTTCGGTAAAAATTTCGGCCACCGCGGCGTGATTGGGCCGAATAACCGCAAGGTGATGGAGTAAACCAGCATGACAGAAGAAAAACCCAGCGACGGCAAATTCGCCGCAGAACGTTTCAGACTCACCGATGAAAAGGCTGCCCTGGCGTTGGAAGTGCTGCGCCAGCGCTTGAACCGTCAGTTGGAAGCCTCGCTGGAGGTATGCGTGCGCTGCGGGTTGTGCGCCGAGTCGTGCCATTACTACATCTCCAACCCAAAGCCGGAATACGTCCCGGCCTATCGCGCCGAGCAACTGCGCAAGATCTACCGCAAGCTGAGCGACCCCGTGAGCCAGATCGCCCCTGGCTGGACCGGCGCCGCCGAGCTAGACCAGGAGATGGTGGAGAAGCTAATCTATGCCGCCTTCGGCTCGTGCACCATGTGCGGCCGCTGCGTGATCAACTGCCCGATGGGCGTGGATACCCGGCACATCGTGCGCACCGCCCGGGCGATGCTCACCGCCATCGACATGACCCCCGAGGGCCTGAAAGCCACGGTCAACGTCCACCTGCAAAGCGGCAACAACATGGGCGTCAGCGAAGAAGATTACATCGAGACGGTCAAGTGGATGGAAGAAGAGTTGCAGGCCGAACTGGACGACCCCGGCGTGACCATCCCGATCAACAAAAAGCGCGCCCATGTGATCTACACCTTCAACCCGCGCGAAGTGAAATATTTCCCCTACTTGATCCAGGCAGCGGCCAAGATCTTCAACGCCGCCGGGGAAGACTGGACGCTAAGCACCGAAAGCTGGGACGCGACCAACTACGGACTGTTTTCGGGCGACGACGCAGCCGCCAGGGTCATCGCCGGAAATCTGGAAAAGGCGGTCAACGACCTGGCGGCGGATGTGCTGGTGATGGCGGAATGCGGCCATGGCTTCCGCTCCCAGCGCTGGGAGGCCGAAAACTGGCTGGGGCATTCCTACCCTTTCAAGGTGATGAGCTTTGTGGAGATGCAGGCCGAATACATCCGCCAGAAGCGCCTGAACCTGAATCCCACCGTCAACAGCAAACGGGTGACCTATCACGATCCCTGCAACCAGGTGCGCCAGGGCGGCGTCATCGAAGAGCCACGCTATATTTTGCGACACACGGTGATGGACTTCGTCGAGATGGAGCCGCACGGCGTGGATAACTACTGCTGCGGCGGCGGAGGCGGCATGCTCTCGATGAGCGAATTTGCCAGGGATCGCCTCGCTGCCGGCAAGATCAAGGCCGACCAGATCCTGGCTACGGGCGCAGAGATCGTCGCCACTTCGTGCCACAATTGCCTGGATCAACTCGACGAAATCCGGCGACACTACAAATTGAAAGTGAAAGTCCAGAATCTGAGCGAACTGACCGCTGCAGCGATTGTCTGGAAAAAATCCTGACCTACACCACGGAGAAATGACATGTACGTGATTACCATCGACATCGAAAAATGCCAGGCGTGCGGAGAGTGCGTCGACAACTGCCCTAACATGATCTTCAGCATCGTCAATGACGACGGCAGGAAATACGCCATGGTCACCGGCGACCCCGACGAGTGCATCGGCTGCCTGTCCTGCGAAGCCTCCTGCGAAGAGGGGGCGATCACCGTCACCGAGCTTTAGACCGCAGCCGCCCCGCCAGCCTGACCGGGCAAGGCTATTTGGACCCGTTCAGCGGATGACCTTTTGACCGCACCCATATCTCTGCCGCGCGTGGTCATTGCCGCTCCCCAGGGGCGCAGCGGCAAGACCACGCTCTCTCTGGGCATCTGTGCGGCGCTGGCCGCACGGGGGATCGCCGTCCAGCCGTTCAAAAAAGGCCCCGATTATATCGATCCTTCCTGGCTGAGCGAAGCGGCCGGACGCGCTTGCCGCAGCCTGGATCCCTTTTTCTTCGCCGATGAGCTTAGCCTGCGGGCGGCGCTGATCAAAGGCGCTCGACAGGCCGACGTTTGCCTGGTGGAAGGCAACCACGGCCTGTACGATTCGCTGGAGGAGGACGGCCGCAGCAGCACCGCAGCCGTAGCGCGCAGCCTGCAAGCGCCGGTGATCCTGGTGGTGAACGCCGCGCGCATGTCGCGCAGCGCCGCGGCTATGGTGCACGGCTACCAGACCTTCGAACCCAATACCCCCATCGTGGGAGTGATCCTGAACAACGTCGCCCAGGATCGCCACCTGACAAAGCTGCGCCGCGCCATCGAGAGCTACTGCCGTATTCCGGTGATCGGCGCGCTACCCCGAGACGCCGCTCTGACCATCCCCGACCGTCACCTGGGATTGGTGCCCCGCAGCGAGGACGCCAGCCTGCTGCCGGCGATCCAGGCCTGCCGCCAGGCAGCGGAGGACTTCGTGGACCTGCAGGCAGTGCTAGAGATCGCCCGCTCCGCCCCGGCTTTGGCGCCCGCCCCACAAGTCTCCAGTCCATCTGAGCGGCAGCAGCCCGGTCCGGCATCGGGGCGCAGGGTTCGTAGACCGACCATCGGGGTGTTCCGTGATCAGGCGTTCTCCTTCTACTACCCCGAAAATCTGGAGGCGCTGGAGGAGCGCGGCGCCCGGCTGGTCTTCATTGACTCGCTGCGCGAACCGCAATTGCCAGCCCTGGATGCTTTGTACATCGGCGGGGGCTTCCCAGAGCTTTTCCTGGAGGCGCTGAGCCAAAATCGCTCCCTGCGCAGACAGGTGCGCCAGGCGGCGGAAGATGGGCTGCCGATCTACGCCGAGTGCGGCGGCCTGATGTATCTTTCGCGCAGCATCGGCCATCAGGGGCAAAGCGCGGAGATGGTCGGCGTGCTGCCCTGCGAGGTCGAAATGACCACCAGACCTCAGGGGCACGGCTATGTACTGGCCGAATGCGTGCACCCCAACCCCTATTACCCGCCTGGCGTGCAGCTGCGCGGCCACGAATTTCACAATTCGCGCCTGGTGGGCCTGCCGGAAGACTGGCCGACAGCGCTGCGCCTGGAGCGCGGCACGGGCCTCGGCGGACAAAGGGATGGATTGATTTACCGCAACGTCTTCGCCAGCTATCTGCACTTACACATCGGCGGCGCGCTGGCCTGGGCCGAAGGCCTGATGGCGCTGGCAACGAGCCATTAAGAACCAATGAGAGTATTCCAAAGCAGATAGAATCTGAGTAAAATAGGGATGGTTTCATCGGGCTGACCTTCGCAGCAAGATCAAGGGCAGCCTTTTTGTTTCGGGTGCAAAATGATACAGCAGAAGGTTATCGAGTTCATCGACGTACAGGCGCCGCGCCAGGAAGTGTTCAGTCTGATCACTCATCTCGAGCGGCGCATGCAGCTCAGCCCGCTGTGGGGCGTGGCCAGCGTGGAAGCCAAGAACGGCAACTACCCACAGGTGGGCAGCACCTATCGCGTGCGCATGACGGAGGGCGGCCAGCCGCCCTACGAAACGGTGATCACGGACTATCAGCCAGATCGCAAGCTCTCTTATTGCCTGGATGTCGATCGCCAGACCAGCGTCACCTGGACGTTGCAAGACATCAAGTCAGGCACCCGCCTGACCTACGAAGAAGAATTCCTGGTCGAAGAAGAGAACGCCCAGGAATTCACCCAAGCCGTGCGCAGCGTCGTCAAAGGCTGGCTGGCGAACATCCAGCGCTACGCCGAGTTGCGCCAGAGCAGGATCAAACGCCTGGCGCGCTGGCTGGTGGACCGCTTCTATTTGAGCCTGCGGCCGGACCAACGCCGGGTGATCGTGATGATCCTGTTCATGCAGATTACTGCGGCGATTGCGTTCATCATGGCCGCCCTGGGGATGGGCCTGGCCTCGCTATTCCTGCGATAAGCCGCTGCGAAGACCCGCTACGCAGAAACCTCATAGCAACAACGGAAGCCGGTGTCATCGCTGCGGTGCATGGGCGCGGCCCAACTGCGGTAGGCGCAGCGGCTCTGGAAGCGGCCTTCGCGCCACGAGCCGCCGCGTAGCATGGCCTTATCGAAGGCCGCCTCCTGGGAATTGACCATCGAAGTGCCGCCACTTTCATGGAAGCGCGGCAGCGCCGAGAGCGAATCCAGCCGATAGACCAGGTCTTCTCGCCCATCGCTGGGGTCATACGGATAAGGCCGATACAGCGAAGAGACCCACTCCTGCACATTCCCGGCCATCTCAGCGATTCCATAGGGGCTATCGCCCTGGGGTGAGTATTTCCCCACGGAGGATGTCCCACCCAGTTCAGCTTCTCGATTGTTACATCGCCCTGGCTCCCAACGGTTCCCCCAGGGGTACACCCGACCATCCGCGCCGCGGGCGGCTTTTTCCCATTCCGGCTCGGTCGGCAGACGCACTGGCAAGCCGGTGACCTGCGCCGCCCACAGGCAAAACGCCGCCGCGTCCAGGAAGGACACGCCGACCACCGGGTGATCAGCCTGAGCGGCGGGGAATTTGCCGTCTGCCCAAAACAGCGGCGGCCGATAGCCGGTCGCTTCCATGAATTGCCGATACTGAGCGTTCGTCACCGGGAAGCGCATGATGTAGTAATCCGAGACTTCCAGGATGTGCTGGGGCATCTCGTCTTCCGGGGCTTCCGGGTCGGTAGAACGCTTGCTGCCGATGATGAACTCGCCAGCGGGAATGTGCACAAAATTCAAATCCAAAGACATTGTCTGCTCCAAGATAAGGGATAGGATGATACCTTCAGCCCGAGGCGACGTCGCGTGGATCGACCCATCCGACTCGGGCGGCGTAGCGCAGCAAATCGACGCTGCTGCGCACCCCCAGCTTGACCATCAGGTTGCTGCGATGGACGGAGACGGTTTTGGGGCTGATGCCTAGCAGGTGAGCGATCTCCTTGTTGCTCAGCCCATCGATCAAATAGCGCAAAATCTGCTTCTCCCGCGCTGTCAGGCCCTGCTCGATAGCCGCGGCCTTATTTTCCGGCTGAGCAATGCCTTCGATCACCTGGCGGGTGATGCTGGGTTCCAGGTAAGCGCCATGTTCATACACCTGGTGAATGGCAGTGATCACTTCGCGGCCGCCGGAACGTTTGAGCACATAGCCCGAGGCGCCGGCGCGCAGCAATGGCTCGATGTATTCAGGATCATCATGCTGCGTCAGGATCAGCACTCGCACCTGGGGGAAGCGGGCTTTGATCTGTCTCGTCGCCTCCATGCCGTTCATCTCCGGCATAGCCACATCCATCAGCACTAAGTCGGGAGAAAGCTCCTGCACGCGCTCGATGGCCTCGCGGCCATTGGTCGCCTCTCCTACCACGCGGATGTCCTCCTGGCGTTCGAGCAGCGAGCGGATGCCATCGCGCAGGATGGCGTGATCGTCCACAATCAAGACGCGGATTTCAGGCATCGACGGCCCTCCCATTACCTACCGGCATGCGGATGTTCAGGCGCGTGCCGCTGCCGGGGCTGGAATAGATTTCCAGGTCGCCGCCCAACAATTCCAGCCGCTCCTGCATTCCCAACAGGCCCAGCCCGCGCAGCGAATCGGGTGAGGGGTTTAGTTCAAGCGGATCGAAACCAACGCCGTCATCCTCCACGCACACGAGCACATTCTCCCCGCTCATCTCATAAGTAATCGAGACATTGCGCGCCGCCGCATGGCGGGAGATATTGGACACCGCCTCCTGGATCACGCGGAAGATCGCCGTTTCGACCTCTGGCGCCAGGCGGCGAGACCCGCCCCGTTCCTCGAAATGGATGCGCACCCCTTTTGGCTCCAGGCGCGATTTCGCCAGCCAGCGGATCGCCGGCACCAACCCCAGATGGTCCAACATGGAGGGACGCAGATCGAAGATCAGCTTGTGCACTCCATCCAAAGTGTGCTGCAGCAAGTCGTGCATCCCTTCCAGGCGATGGCGGACTTCCTTCAAGCTACGCATCTCGCGCGCTTCCTCAGCCGCAAACAGCAACGCCGTCAGGGACTGGCTGGTTTCATCGTGCAGTTCGCGGGCGATGCGGCGGCGCTCCTCTTCCTGGGCGTTGATCGCCTTCTTGAACAGCTTGCTGCGCATGCGCTCTTTGATCTGGCCTTCTTCGTACAAGCGCGCGTTTTCGATGGCGACGGCGATCTGGCTGCCAATCGCCTGGAGCAACTCCTGGTCATCTTTGGCAAACTCGCGATCCTGGCGCGTGCCCACGCACATGCTGCCCAGCACACAGCCCTTGGCCGTGAGCGGCACATGCACCAGAGTGTTCAGGCTTTCGCGCTGCAGCGACCTGGCTCGCCGACCGCGTAAGCTAGCGATGCCTGGGACTACCACCACCCTGCCATGCTCGACCACCCCGCCGCAAGAGCTGTCCAACAGGCCGGTGGTTGCGGCAATGCGGGCGGCTTCCTCAGAAAGGCCGCGATAGGAAGCCAGGCGCATCTGCCCATCCTGCTCTTCGATCAGAAAGACCGCCCCTACATCTACTTGTGTCAGGCGCAACACTGCATCCAGGGCGCGCTCCAGGATTTCTTCTAGCTTGAGCGATTGATTGACCGTAGCGGCCACCGCATTCAGGATGGAAAGCTGCTGGTTGCGGCGGATAAGCGATTCTTTGATCTTTCTCTCTTCGCTGACATCCCGCGACAGTTCAACCACGCGTGTAATCGCTCCATGGATGTCGCGCAGGGGCGAGGCGGTGATCTCACGATATACCGGCTCATGGCCATTTCGCCCGTTGAGCACATGCGTCACGCGCACCGTTTCGCCAGTCTCCAGCACATGCGGAATAGGGCAATCGTTGACCCTTGGATCGCAAGGCGAGTCTTTGTGGCAACCCTGGTAGCAGGTCTGGCCAAGGATCTCTTCGACCGAGCCGCTGTAGTTCATCGCCGCCCGGTTGGCCAATTCGATGCGCAGGTCGTTGGTGCGCACCACGATGAGTTCATCGTCCAGGGCGTCGATGATGGCGCGCAGGTCGTCGCGCGCCGCCTGGGCCTGCATCTGCGCCGCCAGGGCATCGCGAGTGCGCTCCTGGACGCGCTGATCCAGCTCGCGGTTCAACGCATTGATCTCTTCGATAGAGCGTTGCAGTTGCTGGCGCATGTTTTCGAAGCTTTCAGCCAGAGCACCGATCTCGTCTTGTCGGCGGCGGCGCAGGGTGAACCAGCCGGTGAACAACTCCTCTAATGGTGTGGAAAGATCGCCAGCCTTGATCCGCTCCACCGACTCCGTGAGCATCTGTACTGGCTTAATCACGCTGCTGGTAGTCACCCACACCAGCGCCATGGCGCCCAAAACGCTCACCAGGCCGAAGATCAACGTCTGGATCAGGAGTCGGTTGACCGGCGCCATCAGCTCGCTGGCCTTCTGGCGCACCACTACGCCCCACGGCGCCTGGGTGAGCGGGGCGATAGCAGCTACTTCTTCAGACGATTCGAGCATCTCGCCCCCGCCACAACCCATACAGGTTTCGACCATTGGCTCGCCGGCGCGGAACAGCTTCTGCAGTTCCTGCGGAGCAGCGGCGTTCATTGGGCGGTCGCGGCGCGAACTGGTCAGCACCCGCCCCTGGGCGTCGATCAGATCCATCGAACCGGTCTTGCCCAGGTCAATGGCATTGTGAAACGGGGCAAAGCCAGCGCTGCCCAGGTCCATGGTGGCCGCCAGCCAGCCCTGCGCCTCGCCCGTATTGCTCAGGATCGGCGAACTGATCACCGCCAGAGGCACGCCCGCCGGGGAAAGCACCAGTTGCGGCGGATGATTGGCCTGTGCGCTCAGGCCTTCCAGAGGGACGGCCTGGAGGCGGTCCTTGACCGCGGTCGAGGCCAGGACTTTCCCCTGGGCATCCAGCCAGTAGACCCCCTGGGTGATGCCGGCCATACGCTGATGCGCCATGCGCATCAGCGCCTGCCGCTCGACCTGCGCCATGCCCGGCGAGCGAAAAGCGTCATTTCCGGCGGACAATTCCAGCACGCCGCGCACATGCCGAAAGGCGGCGTCCAGGTTCGCGGCGCTCAAACGGGCCAGCATCATCCTCTCGTTCAGGATTTGCCGGGTGGTTTGCCGCGCGGCGCTCACACCCAGAAACAGGAAGACCGTCACCAGGCCAATGACGCCAACTTCGACGATCAGACCCATCTTGGCGCGCAGGCCCACATTGAGCCAGCGTTTCTCCAGGCTGGAGCCGGTGAACCGTCGCAAGCGCTCTTTCCAGTTCAAAGAGGGAGTCTCGATCATGGTCATCTGGCTTTACCTTTTGACAGCTTTGTGGCAGGCGGCGCCGTGACGTGATCCACGGGGCCGGGCCACTCGCAATAGCGCGCTTTGCCGCAATGTTTGCAAACGCCGCCTTCCAGCAACTTTTCATAGACGCCTTCGAATTCCCCCATCAGTTCATACCACTCGAAGGTGCGCCCAATCGTCACCCGTAAGGGTGTGTTAGGCATATCGAACGTCGCTCGAGCTTTCGACCCGTCGTAGTAAAAGTGCTTCGACTCCAACCGCAGGCGATCTCCGGTCAGCGGCACTGGGCCGCTGGTCTGCGGCTGCAGCATGTCGGTCAGTCCAGCCAGGAAGGCCACCTGCCAGCGCGGCATCGGCTTGAGCTTCATCCCGCAGCCAACCACGTTGGCGATGGTCTGGTAAAGCTGAAGGTGGGTCATGTTCTCGCCAGCCAGGATGTAACGCTCGCCCACCACGCCCTTGAGCGCAGCCTCGATGGAGCCCTGGGCGGCGTCGCAGATCGGTACGATGTTCGTGCCGCCGGGGGGGATGAGCGGCGGTACACAGTGTTTGACCACCTCCACCACTACGCCGCTGGACACCTTGCGGATATCGCGCGGCCCGATCACTGTGGTGGGGTTGACAATCACCGCCGGCAAGCCCTTCTTGATCAACTCCAGCACGATCTCCTCGGCCAGGAATTTACTATGGCCGTAAACGAAGCGCTCCGGCTTGACATTGAAGCGGAAGCTTTCGTCCACCAGCACATCCGGATGGATGCCCATTGCCGCCGTCGAACTGATATGAACCACGCGTTCGACGCGCGCCTTCAGCGCAGCCTCCATGACGTTGCGCGTGCCTTCGACGTTGACGCGGTACATCCGATCCACGCCCTGCCGCCAGTAATCCACCACCCCGGCGGCGTGAAAGACCACATCGATGCCTTTCATCGCAGCCGGCAGGGTCTCGGGCTCAAGCACATCGCCGGTGACAAATTCGAACGGCCCGCCCTCCAGCAGGATGCGGCTGGCGCCGGGGCGTTCGAGGATGCGCACCTCCCAGCCGCGCTCGACCAGACGCAAGGCGATGTTCGAACCGATGAAACCGGTGCCGCCGGTTACGAGGGCGCGCGCCATTCGATCAGGCTCTCCACCAATCCTTCGACCGTGTGTTGCCGGGCGACCAGCCCCACCTGGAGGCCGGCTTCCTGCGCCGCCCGCGCCGTGGTCGGGCCAACACAGGCGACCGTCAGGCGATTCAGCAAGTCCAGAGCCGGTTCTTTCCCGATTGCAGCCTCGAGCATGCTCAGCAGCCCGCGCACCGCCGAGGGGCTAAACAGAGCGATGACATCAATCTGGCCGTCGATCAGCGCCTGCAACGCCTGCGAGTCTGGCTCTGCGGGCGCCACGGAATAGGCGATGACAGTCTCGACCTGTGCGCCTTTGGCCTGCAAGGCCTGCACCAGATCGGGTGGAGCGATCTCGGAGCGCGGCAGGAGCACCCGTTGGCCGCTCAGGTCGCCCACTTCCGCTGCCCAATCCAGGCCGGTGAAGCGGCTGGGTACAAAATCGGCGATCAGGTGATAATCCGCCAGGGCGGCGGCGGTGGCCTTGCCCACCGCGCCCAGCTTCACCCCAGACAGGCGGCGAGCGTCGTAGCCCAGGGCGAGCAGCCGCTCGAAGAAATATTGCACTGCGTTGGCGCTGGTGAAAACGATCCAATCGTAGGCCGGTTCGCCTGCGACGGCCTGCGCCAGCGCCCGAATCGCCCACTCCAGGCCGGCGGGATCTGGCGGGGGAACGATGCGAGTGGCAGGCAGGTTGAGCACTTCCGCCCCTAAGTTCGACAGTCGCTCATCCAGATCATCCCGACCGAGCGACTCTTGGGGGCGGGTGTTCAACACCCGCAGACCTAACAAGGGGCGGATGCGCGGCAAATCGAACCAGCGCAGATGCTCCCGCAGCCGCACTACCTCGCCGACGATGGTGATAGCAGGCGGCTGGATGCCAGCCGAGCGCTCGACAATGTTTGCCAGGGTGCCTTCGACCACCTTTTGACGCGAGGTAGTGCCCTCCTGAATCACCGCGGCGGGCGTATCGGGCGAACAACCGCTTTCGAGCATGCGCTGCACGATCGCCGGAAGGTTGGTGACGCCCATCAAGAAGACGCGCGTGCCGGCGCTCAGCGCAGCGCAATCCAGCGCCGCGGCGATGTCGTCGATGTCCTGAGAGCGATGTCCGGTGATGAATGCCACGCTGGCGGTCATACCGCGCTGGGTGACCGGGATACCGGCGTAGGCCGGGACGGCAATGGCGCTGCTCACGCCGGGGACAACCTCGAAGGGGATGCCCGCCTCGACCAGCGCCAGGGCTTCCTCTCCGCCGCGCCCGAAGACGAATGGATCGCCGCCTTTCAAGCGCACCACGGTTTTGCCCGCCCGGGCGTGCTCGATCAGCAGGGCGTTGATCTCAGCCTGGGGAATGGGATGGTGATCGGGCTGCTTGCCGACGTCGATCCACAGCGCCTGGCGGGCATGGCGGCGCAGCAGCGGGCTGACCAGCCGGTCGAAGACGACAACCTGCGCTTTTCCCAGGCACTCGATCCCGCGCACCGTGATCAGCCCTGGATCGCCCGGACCAGCGCCCACCAGATAGACGATGCCTGGATTGTTTACGCTGTTCTCTGCATTGCTCGCAACGTTCAAGCGTTTTTCTCCTGTCGCACCGTTAAGAAATCCAACGCCCAGCGCCGGGCGGCCTCCATGCCATCCCGGCGGATGATCTCCAGCAAATCCGAGTCCACCAGGCTCAGAGCAGCCCGCAGGCGCAGCTCGCCTGGGGTGAAGCGCGCCTGCAATTCGGGCCGCAGCTCGGCCATCAACTGCGCCAGTTCGCCATACTCCGGCCCAAACAGGCTCTCCAGCCGCTCGCGCAGCCGCCGCGCCAGCGCCGGGCTGGCCCCGCCGGTGGTGACGGCGATCTTCAATTCGCCGCGCTGCACCACCGCCGGCAGGATGAAGTTGCTGTGCTGCGGATCATCCACCACGTTGACCAGGCAGCCCCACCGGAGCGCCTCCCCCCACACCGCCTGGTTCACCTGCGGATCATCCGTCGCAGCGATGACGATGAAGGCTTCGGCCAGATCGCCCGAACGATAGGGCCGAGCGATCATTTCCAGCCTGGGGTTTTCCTCGAGCGCCCGGAACTCATCGCAGAACTCCGGGCTGATGCACAGGATGGACGCGCCCGCTTCCAGCAGCGCCTGCGCCTTGCGCGCCGCCACTCTGCCTCCGCCGATGACGACCGCGCGGCGGCTTTCCAGGCCAACCAAACAGATCGGATACGTCCGCACTGCATTCTTTTGTACCATAAATGATATACTATCGTCAAATGATAGAAGTCATGCTTCTACGATTATCTCTGTTCATCAACTGCTGATGGTTGCCGGTTCAGATGCTCAGAAAAGCTTATCGAACCCTTATCTGAAGTTCCAGATTCCTGTATTTTCTATTGATCGATCACACCCTATACTTACAATCGAAATCATCCGCTAACAAGCAGCGAACGTTATGACCATCCAATGCATCGGCATCGATCACAAAAATGCTCCTGTCGAGCTGCGTGAAAAATTAGCCCTTAGCGAAGATCAGATTCGCTCTGCGCTCTCCCGTTTGCGTTGCCAGTCTGCGCAGCTTCATCGAAACCATCCAATCCACGAAATGGCGATCCTTTCGACCTGCAATCGCACCGAGGTGTACGCGGTGACCTCGCGATCAGCGTTCGTCGAAATGGAAATCCTGCTGGAGGAAAGCTGCCGGGCGGCTTTCGACGGGCACGCCTATCTGGAAGAGATACACCCTCGCCTTTTCCGCCTCACCGACGCCGAGGTTGTGCGGCATCTGTTCGCGGTGGCCTGCGGTCTGGAATCGCAGGTGCTGGGAGAGCCGCAAATCCTGGGGCAGGTAACGCGCGCCCTGGAGCTGGCGCGGGGTGTCGGCGCCGCCGGGCCGCTGCTTTCGCGCCTGTTCCAGGCCGCCATCCACACCGGCAAACGCGCCCACACCGAGACGCGCATCAGCCAGAACCCGGCTTCGATCTCTTCGCTGGCGGCCCGGCTCGGCGAGAGCAGCGTCCCCCGGCTGGCGGAGGCGCAGGTGGTGGTGCTGGGCGCAGGCGAGATGGCCGAACTGGCGGTGGAAGCGCTGCAAAAGCGCGGCGCGCAGCACATTTTGGTGGTGAACCGCACCCTGGAGCGCGCTCGCGCCCTGGCCGAGCGCTGGCAGGCTTCCAGCGCCACCTTCGAATACCTGGAACAAGCTCTGGAGTACGCGGACATCCTGATCTCCTCCACCAGCGCCCCACACTTGATCATCCCCAGCGAGATGGTTGCCAGAGCAATGTCCCGGCGACCGGCACGGCCGCTGACGCTGATCGACATTGCTGTGCCGCGGGACATCGACCCCGAAGTCAGGCACATCCCCAATGTGCGCCTGTTCGATATCGACCACCTGAACGCCCAACTGGAAAACGCCCTGGCGGCGCGCGCGGCGCAGGTGCCGCTCGTCGAGGCTATCCTCGCCGAAGAGACCGAGCGTTTCGTCCGCTTCCTGGATACGCTGGACATGCTGCCGGTGATCAGCGGGCTGCGCCAATGGGCAGAAGATGTGCGCCAGGCCGAGCTGCACAAGACGCTGCGCCATCTACCGGGCCTCTCGGACGAAGAGGCGGCGCGCATCGACGCCCTGACCCGGGCGCTGGTGAACAAGCTGTTGCATGCTCCCACCCAACGATTGCGCGCCGAGGCGGGTTGCCCGCACGCTCCTCAGTACATCACCGTCGCTCAAACCCTGTTCAACCTGCCCGGCGAGGGCGACCTGTGCCATTTCTCCGGGGAAGTCTGCCCGATTGCCGCGGACGAACTCGACGGATGAAGCTGATCTTCGCCACCCGCCCTTCAGCCCTGGCCCGCTGGCAGACTCGCTGGGTGATCGACGCCCTGCAACGAGCCTGGCCTGGCCTGGAATGCACAGAAAAAGTGATTACCACCCAGGGAGACCGCGTGCTGGACAGGCCGCTGCCGGAAATCGGCGGCAAAGGCCTGTTCACCCTGGAACTGGAGGCCGAACTGCTCAACGGCAGCGTGCACGCTGCGGTTCATTCACTAAAGGATTTACCCGTTGAACAACCGTCAGAGTTGACCCTGGGCTGCATCCCTCAGCGCGGCGAGGTGCGCGATGCGCTGATTTCAGCGCAGGGCTGGACGCTGATGGGTCTGCCGGCTGAGGCTAAAGTCGGTACTTCGAGCCTGCGCCGCGCTGCCCAGACGCTGCGCCTGCGCCCTGACCTACAGATCGAGCCGCTGCGCGGCAACATCGATACCCGGCTGCGCAAAGCGCGCGAGGGAGGGTATGACGCAATCGTGCTGGCAGGCGCGGGGCTGACGCGCATGGGCTGGGAACAGCAGGTCACCGAGTGGCTCAGCCTGGAGGCAATGCTGCCGGCGCCCGGGCAAGGCGCGCTGGCGGTGCAGTGCCGCGCCGACGACGCCGCAACCCTGCGGTTGCTGGCCGCTCTCGAAGACCCCGCCGCCCGCGCCGCCACCGTCGCCGAGCGCGCCTTCCTGAAAGGCCTGGGAGGCGGCTGCTCCGTGCCGGTGGCGGCCTACGCCGAGTTCGATCCTCAGAGCCAGGGGCTGCGCCTGCGCGGCCGGGTGCTCTCGCCCGATGGCCGGCAGGCCATCCAGGTCGAGGGCAGCGGCGTGGACGCCGCGGAGTTGGGCGAGCGCCTGGCGCGCCGCGCCCTGGAGCAGGGTGCAGCGGCACTGTTCAGCTTCTTGCCCGCCGATCTAAATCCCAAGGATAGGTGATACCATGAAAATATACGAGCCGATTGAAATCCAAACGCGCCTGCCCGTCCTGGAGCGCCGCCCGCGGCGGCTGCGTCAGAGCGCCGCGCTGCGCGCCATGGTGCGCGAAACCGATCTGGACCCCAAGGATTTCGTTTACCCGCTCTTCGTGCGCCATGGCCAGGGCGTCCGCCGGGAGATCCGCTCGATGCCCGGCGTCTATCAATGGCCGGTGGACCTGCTCGTCGGCGAAGTCGAAACCATCGCCAAACTGGGCATCCCGGCGGTGATCCTCTTTGGCATCCCAGAGCACAAAGACCCCATCGGGCTGGAGAACTTTGCTCCCGATGGTATCGTCCAGCAGGCCATCCGGGCGATCAAGCAGACAACGCCTGAGATGGTGGTGATCACCGATGTATGCCTGTGCGAGTACACCGATCACGGACACTGCGGCGTGCTGAATACCGGTCCCGATCGAGACCCGCACCTGCCAGAAGGCTATGTACTCAACGACGCCACCCTGGAAATCCTGGGACGGGTGGCGGTTTCGCACGCCGAGGCGGGAGCGGATATCGTCGCTCCCAGCGGGATGATCGACGGCATGGTGGCGGCCATCCGGGCGGCGCTGGACGGCGCTGGCTTCCAGAACACCCTGATCCTGTCGTACGCGGTGAAGTATGCCTCCGGCTTCTACGGGCCTTTCCGCGATGCCGCCGAATCGCCGCCTAAGTTTGGCGACCGCAAATCGCATCAGATGGACCCCGCCAACGCCCGTGAAGCGCTCAAGGAAGTCACTTTGGATGTGGAGCAAGGCGCAGACCTGGTGATGGTCAAACCAGCGCTGCCTTATCTGGATGTGATCTATCGCGTGCGCCAGGCGTATCCTGAGCTGCCCCTGGCGGCGTACAACGTCAGCGGCGAATATGCCATGCTCAAAGCTGCGGCGGCCAACGGCTGGCTGGATGAACGCACCACCGTGCTGGAGGCGCTGACGGCGATCAAGCGCGCCGGCGCCGACCTGATCCTGACGTATCACGCCAAACAGGCCGCCGCCTGGCTGGCATAAAGACTTCACGCAAGAGGTATCCCAAATGAGCTTACCGGTTTCTCCTTTGTCTTCACCCCTCAGCAGGCCGGCGGCGGCCGAGCGCCAGTTGCACGATCAGCGCATGCACACCGCCGACTTCGACCTGGCGCCGTTCACCATCGCCTGGGAGGTGACGCGCGCTTGCGCCTTTAAGTGCGTCCACTGCCGCGCCGACGCTCAGCATCGGCGTCATCCAGACGAGTTGAACACGCAGGAAGCCATGCGCCTGATTGATCAGATCGCCGAGTTCGGCAATCCGATCCTGATCTTCACCGGCGGCGACCCCATGATGCGCCGCGACCTGTTCGATCTGATCGCCCACGCTGCCGAGAAAGGCCTGCGCTGCTCGCTGACCCCTACGGCGACTGCCCTGCCCACCCTGGAGCGGCTAGAGCTGGCCCGTCAGGCAGGCATCCGCCGCATCGCCCTGAGCCTGGACGCGCCCGCGGCCAGCATTCACGACGAGTTCCGCCAGGTGCCCGGCTCGTGGCAGCGCACGATGAACATCCTGCGCGCCGCGCAACAGGCCGGGCTGAGCGCCCAGGTGAACACCACCGTTTCTACCTATAACCTGGGCTTGCTACCCAATATGGTGCCGTTCATTCAGGAAGTCGGCGCAGTGCAATGGTCGGTGTTCTTTCTGGTTCCCACCGGGCGGGCGCAGATGGGCTGGATGATCAGCCCCGAAAAACACGAGCAGGTGTTTCACTGGCTGTACGACCTGTCCAAAACCGCTCCTTTTGACATCAAAGCCACCGCCGCGCCGATGTACCGCCGCGTGGCCATCCAGCGCCGCAAGGCGGAGGCCGGGGATAGCTCCCAATCGGTCACCTTCCAGGGCGCCGGTTTCCAGTACGCCGACGGCCTGGACCGCCCCACGCGCGGTGTCAACGACGGCAACGGCTTCCTTTTCATCTCGCACGTCGGCGATATCCAGCCCTCTGGCTTCCTGCCGATCACCGCCGGTAACGCCCGCCGGGATCATATCGTGGAGGTTTACCGCCACTCCCCGTTGTTCAAGGACCTGCGCACTCCTGCCAGGATCAAAGGCAAGTGTGGCGTGTGCGAGTACCGGGAGGTGTGCGGCGGTCAGCGCGGGCGCGCCTACGGCGTCACCGGCGATTATCTGGAATCCGATCCCGCCTGCGCCTATACTCCAATTCAACCTCTGCCACGGGAGGTGTCATGAGCACCCAACCGATGACGCGCCAGGCGGCCCCAACCGATGCGCCTCAGGGGCGCTTCTTGCGCGCTTGCCAGCGCCTGCCGGTGGACGCCACGCCGGTGTGGTTCATGCGTCAGGCCGGGCGTTATATGCCCGAATACCGCCGCATCCGCGAGAAATATTCGCTGTTAGAGATCTGCCAGCGCCCGGAGGTCGCCGCCGAGGTCACCCTGCAGCCGGTGGAGGCCTTTGGCATGGACGCGGCGATCCTGTTCGCCGACATCCTCTTGCCGCTGATCCCCATGGGGCTGAAGCTCGAGTTCGTCCAGGGCGAGGGGCCGGTGATCCACAATCCCGTGCGCAGCGAAAAAGACGTGCAGCGGCTGCGCCCGGTTGACCCGGAGAGCGACCTGGGGCATGTCTTGCAGGCGATTCGCCTGCTGCGCAGCCAGCTTGGAGAGACGCCGCTGATCGGCTTCTGCGGCGCGCCGTTCACCGTGGCGGCGTATGCCATCGAGGGCGGAGCGACGCGCGATTTCATCCAGATCAAGAGGTTGATGTACAGCGCGCCGCAGCTTTTCGCGGCCTTCATGGAGCGCCTGACCGAGACGCTAATCCGTTATCTGTCGGCGCAGGTGCACGCCGGAGCGCAGGCGGTGCAGGTCTTCGACTCTTGGGTGGGCGCGCTCAGCCAGCAGGATTATCAGCGCTTCGTCATGCCATACTCCGCCCAGCTTTTGAAGAGCGTCGAAGCATTGGGCGTGCCGGTGATCCATTTCGGCACCGGCACAGCGGCGCTGCTGCCGCTGATGAGTCAGGCGGGCGGGACGGTGATGGGGTTGGACTGGCGCCTGCCGCTGGATCAGGCCTGGGAAATGGCGGGCAGCGAGCGCGCCATCCAGGGCAACCTGGATCCGGTCGCCCTGTTCGCCCCGCTGCCGGAGTTGCGCCGCCAGATCGAGGATGTGCTGCGCCGAGCCGCCGGCCGACCCGGCCACATCTTCAACACCGGCCACGGCATCTTCCAGCACACGCCGGTCGAAAGCGTGCGCGCCGCCGTGCAGATGGTTCACGAGCTGAGCGCCCGCTAGCAATTTGACGAATGCAGCAGGGAAAGCGATGGTGAAAGACATACTTGTCATCGGCGGGGGCATCTCTGGCCTGGCCGCGGCTTATTTCGCGCAGAAAAACGCCCAGCAGGCCGGGCAGACAATCCGCCTGACAGCGCTGGAAGCCAGCCCGCTATGGGGTGGGAAGATCCGCACCGAGCGAGTGGATGGCTTCGTCATCGAAGGCGGGCCGGACACCTTCCTGGCGATCAAACCCTGGGGAGTAGCGCTGTGCCGTGAGCTGGGTTTGGGCGAGCGGCTGCACGGCACTAACCCGCAGCAGAAAAACACCTATGTGCTGCGCCAGAACCGCCTGCATCCCCTGCCGGATGGGCTGACCATGATGATCCCCACCCAGGTCGGGCCAATGCTGCGCACCAGCCTGCTCTCCTGGCCGCAGAAGGCGCGCATGGGGCTGGATTTCCTGCTGCCGCCGCGGCCGCGGAACGGCGATGAGAGTTTGGGCGAGTTCGTCTCGCGGCGGCTGGGGCGAGCGGCCTACGAAAACCTGATCGAGCCATTGATGAGCGGCATTTACGCCGGGGATGGCGACCGGCTGAGCCTGGGAGCGACCTTCCCGTATTTACGCGATCTGGAAGTGGAGTATGGTGGGCTGGCCAAAGGCGCCCTGGCGGTGCGCAAGAAGATGGCTGCCAGCCGTCAGGCTGCGCCTGGCTCGCGCTCGGCCTTTCTCACCCCCACAACGGGGCTGATGGAGATCGTTGAGGCGCTGCTCGGCTGGCTGGCGCAGCGTGGGGTCGAGCTGCGCGCCGGGACGCCGGTCGAGAGCCTGGAATACGAAAACGGCCGGTTCTGCGCGCGCCTGCCAGGCGGCGAAAGCCTCACCGCGCACGGCGTGATCCTGGCCGCGCCCGCCTACGCCGCCGGCGACATGCTGCAGCGGTTGGATCCACGCCTGGCGCTGGAGCTACAGGCCATTCCTTACACCTCCACGGCGACGGTTTCACTGGCCTACCGCCAGAGCGAGCTACCGCGCCCGCTGGACGGCTACGGCTATGTCATCCCGCGCCGCGAAGGGCGGCGAGCACTGGCCTGCACCTGGACTTCGACCAAGTTCCCCCACCGCGCCCCGCCGGGCTACGCCCTGCTGCGAGTCTTCGTTGGGCGGGCGGGCCAGGAGCAGGACATCCCCTGGGACGACGCCGGTCTGCTGACACTGGCGCAGGAAGAGCTTCGAATGACCCTGGGCATCGCGGCGCAGCCCACTTTGTGGCGGGTGTTCCGCTGGGAGCGCGCCATGCCGCAGTATAATCTGGGACATCTGGAGCGCCTGGCGCGCATCGAGGCTATGTCGCAGCGCTGGCCTGGCCTGGCCCTGGCCGGCAACGGCTATCGCGGCATCGGCATCCCCGATTGCATCCGCTCAGGTGAACTCGCGGCGCAGAGAATCCTGGAGACAATATGAAGACCGAAAAATCACGAGCCTACTTTGCCACAGCCCAAAAACTGCTGCCGGGCGGGGTGGATTCGCCCGTGCGCGCCTTCCGTGCGGTGGGAGGCGAACCGCTGTTCATCGAGCGAGGCGAAGGCGCTTATCTGTACGATGTGGACGGCAACCGCTATATTGATTATGTGTTGTCTTGGGGGCCGCTCATCCTGGGCCACGCTCATCCCCAGGTGATCGCCGCCCTGCAACAGGCGGCCAGCCGCGGCACGAGCTACGGCGCGCCCAGCCCGCTGGAAGTCGAGCTGGCTCAAAGAGTGATCGAAATGATGCCGGCCATCGAAATGATCCGCTTCGTCAATTCGGGCACCGAAGCTACGATGAGCGCTCTGCGGCTGGCGCGGGCCTTCACCCGCCGCGACAAGATCATCAAGTTCGAGGGCTGCTATCACGGGCACGCAGATCTGCTGCTGGTGCAGGCCGGCTCCGGCGTCGTCACCCTGGGGCTGCCCGATTCGCCCGGCGTACCGCCCGCCACCGTCCAGGATACGCTGGTCGCACGCTACAACGATCTCGAGTCAGTTGTCGATCTCTTCGCTCGCTTCCCGGAGCAGGTCGCCGCGGTGATCGTCGAGCCGGTGGCCGGGAACATGGGCGTCGTCCCGCCTGTGGAGGGCTTTCTAAGCGGACTGCGCCAGCTCACCAGCCAGCATGGGGCGCTGCTGATCTTCGACGAAGTGATGACCGGCTTTCGCGTCCACCCTGGCGGGGCGCAGGCGCTGTACGGGGTTCAACCCGACCTGACCACGCTGGGCAAAGTGATCGGCGGCGGGCTGCCGGTGGGGGCCTACGGGGGAAAGCGGGAAATCATGCAACTTATCGCCCCGGCAGGGCCGGTGTACCAGGCCGGGACGCTCTCCGGCAATCCCCTGGCGATGACCGCGGGGATCGAGACGCTGAAAATCCTGGCGCAGCCCGGCGTGTGGCAGACGATCGAGCGCGCCGCGGCGCGCCTGACGGACGCCATCCAGCGCTGTGCCGAGGCGGCGGGCGTGCCGCTGGTCTCGACGCGGGTCGGTACGATGTTCACCGCCTTTTTCACCGATCAGTCGGTGCGCGACTGGCCGACCGCTAAAAGCAGCGACACGCAGCGCTTCGGAAGTTTCTTCCGGGCTATGTTGGAAAATGGAGTCTATCTGGCCCCGTCGCAGTTCGAGGCCGGTTTCGTATCCAGCGCCCACACGCCGGAGGTCATCGACCAGACCATCGCAGCGGCGGAGCGGGCTTTTCGCGCCCTGTGAGCTTATTCCTCACGACGATAATCGATGTGGGCGATCCCGGCGCGCAGGGCGTATAGCACCGCCTGGGTGCGGTTCGAAAGTCCCAGCTTCGCCAGGATGTTGGTGACGTGCGTGCGTACCGTGCGTTCGCTCAAGACCAGGGCGTCGGCAATCTCCTGATTGGTCAGCCCCAGAGCCATGTGCTGCAGGACCTCCACCTCACGGTCGGTCAGCGAAGTCGCGTTCCCCGGCTGCCCCTCGCCGCCCTGGATTTCCTCCATCAGCTTGCGGGCGATCTCTGGCCCCAAGACCGGCTTGTTGCGATAAGTATCCCGAATAGCCTGGAGCAACTCATCCGAAGATGTATCTTTCATTAGATACCCTATTGCCCCTGCCCGGATGGCCGAAACCACCATGTGATCTTCCGAAAAGCTGGTCAGCACCAGGATGCGCGCCTGGGGATAGATCTTTTTAATCTCCAGAGTGGCCTGAACGCCGTCCATGCGCGGCATGACCAGGTCGAGCAGGATCACATCGGGCTGCAAATCTCGAGCCAGCGCCACCGCTTCCAGGCCATCGCCCGCCGCGCCGATCACCCTCATCCCCGGCTCCGCCGAGATGAGCGCTTTCAGCCCATCCCGCACCACCGTATGATCATCCACGATCAGGACGCAAATCGGTCTTGTCGTCATCCTGCCACCTCGATAGACTGATCTGATCTTGTCCGGCTGTCGATGCGAACCGCCACGCGTGTGCCTTGCCCAAACGCGGAACTCAGCTCCAGTTGGCCGCCCAGGGCTGCAGCCCGCTCGCGCATGTTCACCAGCCCCATCCCGCCTTTTTGGGGTTCGCTCAGGTCGAAGCCGCGCCCGTTGTCCACGATTTCCAGGGTGAACTGGTCGTCCTTCGCCCGCAATGTCACCTGCACCGCCGAGGCGTGCGCGTGTTTCAAGGTGTTGTTCAAGGCCTCTTCTGCGATGCGGTACAGGGCGGCAACGGTGGGCGGATCCAAGTGCACCTCGCCCTGCACGACCAGCCGGGCTTCGATGCCGCTGCGCTTTTCGACCGCCTCCAGCCGTCTCTGCAGCGCCCTGTCCAGACCCTCATCCAGATCGTTGGAGGGGCGCAATTCATAGACCAGCAGCCGCATCTCCTTCAGCGCCTGCTGGGCAGCCTGCTCGATGCGCGCCAGGTGTTGCTCGGCCAGCGGCAGGTTGCCCTGGCGCAGCACCTTCAGGCCCGCGCCGGAGAAGAGCACCTGGCTGTAAAGCAACTGCGTTACCGAATCGTGTAGCTCACGCGCCAGGCGCTGGCGCTCCTGCACCACCGCCGCCGCTTCGGCCTGTTGCGCCAGCCGCGCCCGCTCCACCAGGCCGCCAATCTGGTCGGCGATGGTCATGAACAGGGTGATGTCTTCGATCGTGTAATCCAGGATCGTTTCGCCAAACAGGCTGAGCGCCCCCAGCGCCTGGCCCTTAGCGCGCAGGGGAGCGCCGATGTAGGCGCGGCCAATCCGATGATCGGCCTCGGCCAATGCTGGCGGCAGGCTCGGATCGTCGGCCAGATCCGGCAATACCAGGGGCGTCGTCGAGCGCATCAGATTGCCCCAGAAACCATCCTCGAGAGGCAAATCCTCCAGGGCCGAGGCCGTTTCATCCGCCAGGCCGTGCTGCGCCGAGAGGCGCAACGCCCGGCCATGCTCGTCCAGGAAATGGATTGCGCCGGCGTTACTATTCATCGCTTCCAGGGTGATTTCGAGCACCCGATCCAGCAAGTCATGAAGCTGCAGCGGCTCGCTGGCGACGGCGTTGATGCGATACAGCGTGGACAGATGCTGGGTGCGGATGGCAACCTGCTTTTCCAGCGCCTCCAACACCACTGCGCGCCGCAACGAAGCTCCAGCGATCTCGGCGACGGCGTCGAAGAGGCGCAGGCTGTGCGGGGTGAAGCGGCGTCGAACATCAAAGACCAGGCACAGCAGGCCAAAGACGGTTTCGCCTGTCTTGAGCGGCACCAGCACCGCCGATCCTCCTTTGTCCAGCAGAACTCGGAAGATCTCCGCTGCGCCGCGTTGCAGAAATTCTTCCACATCCGGGATCACCAGCGGCTGTCCAGCGCGCATCGTGTTCAGCAACACGTCGTCTTCCTGCCTCTGCGCCAGCGGCGTCAAGTCGCTCGCGACGCTGCGACGGTCCGGGTGAGTCAGGCCGACCAGGCGTTCATCCAGGCTGGCCCTGACCACCAGGCGAACGCCGGAGCGGTCCGGCGAAAGCAGCGCCCCGCGGCTGGCTTCGAAGAAGCGGGTGATGTGCTCCAGAATCGCCCGCAGGGCGTTGCTGCCGGACCGCTCTGCGCCGCCGCTCTCCGCCTGCCCCAGGGCAAAAGAGATCGTGGACAGCACTTCCAGTTCCTCGGTGCGGCGGTGAGATTGCTCGCTCGCCCAAACCCGCTCCAACACCTGCGAGACCTGAGAGGCGAACATCTGCATCTTCTCGGCGTCTTCTGCGGTATACGTGTCGGGCTCCAACGCCCCCAGCGAAATGAAGCCCAGCATCTCCTGGCCGGCCAGCAGCGGCGCGCCAAGCCACCCTCGCACTGACTGGAAATCCGGCCAATCAGCGAACCGCTCATCGGCCTGCACGTCTGCGACGATCACCGGCCGCCGAGCGCGGCGCATCTCGGCCACCAGCGGGTTTTCTTCCAGGTGTATCGTCGCCGTCCCTTCGGCGGCGCGATCGGCCAGTACGATGCGCTCGTTTTCATCCACCAGGAACAACCCCGCCCGGTCGTAGTGGATCAGCCCATGCAGGTTGACCAGCAGCGCCTCCAGGGTCTGTTGCAAGTCGCCGGCGCTGGCCAGCGCCGCCATGACGTCGCGCATCACTTCGGCTTCCTGCTGGCGCTGGCGCTCACTGCGGCGGTCGATCCACAGCAAATGCAGCGCCGGATCGCCCCGAAAGACGGCCTGCGAGGCAAGCAAGTCCACGCAACCGATGGTCTCTCCCCAGGCGCGAGGACAAACCCCCCTCACCAGCGTCGGTCGCTCACTCCGTGCGGCGTCTTGCATGGCCTGGCGCACCCGAAGCCAATCCTGGTGGTGGAATTTCGACGCCAGGTCTGCGCCCAAAAGGGCTTGCGCCTCTTCCTGGCACATCTGCGCCACCTGAGTGTCGGCAAAGACAATCCGCCCATCCTGAACGATCATGAAGCCGTAGGAAGGCTCATTCGAGGGGATCATCTGCGCACAGACCATAGAACGAGCATGGCTCACGAAGCCTGGGACAAGTCACCCATCTTCGCGAGCCAGTAAGCAAGATCATTACAATTCCACCTGGAGCGGCGAAAATCCTATGTCGCCCCAGGAGCAGGAGCTGGTTTTCAAGCCGCAGGCGCGGGTTCTGTCTTCTCTGCGACCGGCTCGGGCGCTCCGCGGCCGTCGGCCTTCTCGGCTGCAGGCGCCTGACGCTCCGGTTCAGCTTTCCGGGCAGCCTCCCGCTCCTTTGCTGCCTGCTGCTGCGCCTCTCGGGCGCGACGGTAAGCCGGGCTATAGACGATGATCGCTTCGACGAACACCTGGCGCATGATCGGATCGTGATCCAGGCCGCCTTCGATCAACTCCGCCAGGTTGAACCCCAGACTGTCAGCGTATTCATCCAGCGAACGACGAAAATCGCGCGCTTCGGCGTCGGACAGGCTGCTCAGCCATCGCTTGAAGTCTTCGGGGAACAGCCCTGCCCCAGGTCCCAGCGACCAGGCGCGGAAAGCTTCGGCCTGGGCTTTACCCTTGAACAGCATCCGCCAGCGCTCGCCCAGGCGGTTGACCCAGCGCCGGGTGGAGCCGGTCGCCCTGGCAGCGGCCTGATCCACGCGGTCGCCAAAACTGCTGGTCGCCAGCAGGTAGCCGAGCAAGATAAAAAGTACAAGCAGGCTGAGCAGATACATGGCGCGCTCCGCTCAGGATCTACGGCTCTTGCCCAGCAAATACCCCACGACCAGGGCAATCAGCACCAAAACGATCAACTCAAACATGGCAGCCTCCAGAATTTGGGTATGGTAAATTTCGAGTTTACGGGTGCATTATAACATAATGCCTGTTACGGGCTTTGGGCGCCATCGCCGCCGCTCTCTGTCAGGCGGCCGTTGTCCAGAGTGAAGCGGCGCCACTGGGCGCTAGCCCACAGCCCCTGACGCACGTTCTGCTCGGCGATCAACAGGCTGCGGTAGCGTGAATCGGCCCGCTCCGCCAGTTCGGACGGCGGCCCATCCTCGATGATTCGCCCGTCCTCGATCACCAGCACGCGTGGGAAGGCACGCGTTTCGCCGACATCGTGGGTGATGCACAGCAGGGTGGCGCCCTCCCAATGGCGCCGCGCCTGCTCCAGCAGCTTGCGCCGCTTCTCGCGATCCAGGCCACGGAACGGCTCATCCAGGATCGCCAGGCGCACGCCAGCGCGGAACATCGCCCGCCCCAGACGCACGCGCTGGCCTTCGCCGCCAGAGACCAGCCCGCCCCCCTCGCCCAGGATGGTCTTCAGGCCATCCGGCAGACGTTCCAGGACATCGTACAGTTCCGCCGCCTGGATCACCTCGCTTAGGGGGCGGGTTTCGCTCTGCTCCACGCCGTAGCGCAAATTGTCGAACAAGGAGCGGTTCCAAAGCTGGACCGCCGGATCGACCCACGCCGTCTGGCGGCGCAAGGACCGCAAACGCCCACCATCCAAAAGCTGCCCGTCCACATAGATCGCGCCACGCGAAGGGCGATGCCAGCCGAGCAACAGCCCCACCAGGCTGGATTTCCCGGCGCCAGATGGCCCAACGATGGCCAGGTGCTCCCCCGGCGCGACCTTCAGATTGATCCCCTCCAGGATCACATGCCCTCCCGCCTGCAAGGTGACATCCTGGATCTCTATGCCCAAGCCACCCTCTCCCTGACCGGAGGGCGCCACTTCAGCGGCGACATCGGCCGATTGAGAGGCCCAGGCGGCCTCCTCGTCTGGCGCGGTCAGCGGTTCCAACAGGCGCAAAACCAGGTTACGCTGCATCGGGTACTGCTGGATGGAATCGGCCAGCGCCTGCCCCAGGGCAGGCAAGCTGAGCGTCCAATAGAAGAGCAATAAAATCTCGTTGACTTCCCCGCCCTTCCAGAGATAGTTCAAGATGATCAGAATAGAGAAAATAGAATACAGCAGCGCCCCAAAGGCCTGCAAAAGCGCCGCCAGGCCATAGTTCTCGCGTCCGGTGCGCACCCATTCATAAAGTTGGGCCTCATGCTGACGACGCATCGCCCGTTCCGCGCCATGGGCGCGGGCTGGAACCAGCCCCAGCAGCGAATCCAGGTAAAAGCGGCTCAGAGCGCCGGTATGGGTGCGCAGCCGCAGGTCGCGCTCTTCCAACAGCGGGCGGCTGGCCAACGACAGGCCAACGAAGAAGGCTGTGCCCAGGATCGCCAGCGGCGCGCTGATCGGATCCAGCCAGATCACCCCAATCATGGTCAGCACAAGCTGGAAGCCCGTGCGCAAGAGGCCCACCCCCAGGTTGGGCAGGGTGCGCAGGGCGCGCAGGTCGTGGGCGCGCTGGGTCATATCCGAGGTCAGGCGGCTGCGAAAGTAACGATCTCCCAGGCGGGGGATCTTCTCCAGAAAGGCCATACGCAGCCGGGCTTCCAGCCGCCGTCCCATACGCAGCACGGTAGCGCTGATCGGGAACTCCAACAAAAGCAACGCCAGGACGAAGGCCAGCAGGGATAACGATGCCAAAATGCGCTGCGAGACCAGTGGCAGGCTCTGGCCGATGCGGATCAATCCCTGGAAGAGCAGCGCTTCGATCAGCACCCCCAACGTGGCCACGAACAGCGCCAGGATCAGCAGCGCCGGGGTGAGCACGCCATCCTGGCGCAGCGCCTTCCAGACCTCCCGCTCTGGCCGCTGGGCAGGTTCTTTGAGCGCCGCCTCCAGGTCTGGCGGCAGCCGAACGGCCTGGGAATACCCCGCCTCTTCCGGCTGCGAGACCAGCGCCGCAGCCGGGCGGCGCCCCAGGATGCGCACCAGCACCGCTCCGCGCAGCAGCAAGCGCTGCGGTGGCTGCGCGCCGCTGGCTTGCGTTTCGGTCTCGATCAGCGGCAGCGCCGACCAGTATGGCGCAGGGATCATCAGGCTTTCGGGCGTCTTGCCCAACTCGGTGGGACGCTGGCGGCGGTCGATCTCCGGCAGGGGGCCTTTCAGGTTCAGGCGGTAGAAGCGCTCCAGAACGTGCGTGGCTTCGTCGCCCGCTAACAGGCCGCGCGCCTGCACCAGCGCCGCGGTCATCCGCGTAGCGGCGTCCAGCGTCGCCAGGCTGCGCCAGCCGGGGTCCTGCAAAGCGTCATCGATCAGCCGGGAAAGATCCGCCTCAGCGATCTGTAAATCGAGCATGCGCCGCCGGAGCGGCGCCAGCAAGCCCTCCGAGCCAGCCCAGGCGCGCCAGTCCTCCAGCGGCACAGGGAAGGTGTGGATGTAAAGCTCCTGCCGGAAGCGCTTCCAGCTTGGCCAGCGCCGGCCGGTGGCCGGATCCATCACCTGTAGCCGTCCCCCTACCCGATTCCAGACCACCAGGAAATGGGTCAGTCCGCTGGGCAGCTGCACCACCACGATCGCCGGCAGCGCCTGCGCCTCATCCAGGATCAGGTGATCCGCCGGCAGCATGACCTGCTCGGCCTGTAGCCCAAGCTGATTGGCGATGTCTTCGATGGTGTTGATCGAGGTGCCATCCACGTCGGTCTGGCAGGCTTCGCGCAGACGGCCATAACTCACTGGGATGCCGAAACCTTCCAGGATCGACTTGAGCGCAGCCGGTCCGCAGTCCATGGCGGAAGTCTGGACGACCTCCGGGGCGAGGAAACGTTGGCCGGGTATGGGGGTTTCGAGCAGGCGCATGAGGTGGGTTAGTCCTGAGGGTTCTGGGGGCTTACT
Source organism: uncultured Anaerolinea sp. (assembly GCA_964503145.1). GTDB lineage: Bacteria > Chloroflexota > Anaerolineae > Anaerolineales > UBA4823 > RBG-16-57-11. The sequence goes on from CAZCYV010000001.1 coordinate 821,352, forward strand.
GGCACCTGGCTGCGGTTGAGGTATTTGCCGGAGGCGCGCAGCACCAACTCGGCGGGGGTGACGTAATCCACTTCGACCTCCACCTGGCCGGTCAACCGGCTGCCTGAAGCATCCAGCGGCAGCGCGCCGGAGAACACCACCACTTCCACCTGTTCTCCCTCGCGCGGCAGATTGAAGACCACCGCTGGCAAGGTAATGGGGGGCTGGTCGGCGCCCTGGCTCAGGCGCAGGATCGCCGGCATGCCCGGACGCAGGCGCGAAAGGGCCTCCTTCGGGAAGGCAGCCAGCAGTTTCCCCTCCGGGCCGACCTCCAGGGAGGTGCTGATCTCATACAGGGTCACTTTCGCCCGGAAAAACCACACAATCAGGCCCAGCATCAGCGCCAGCGCAAAGGCCAGGCCGAGACGGCTGGCGCGGAAACTATCCAATTGCAGAGAACGCATCGAGCGAGAAAATTGAACCGACACCCACAAACTCCAAAGGCCAGCGGATTAACCCCACCAATTATAAATGAAAATCGACATGCGCCGCCGAAAGATGCGACAAATGACATAGTCAAATGCCGCGCCGCCCTGCGACAAATACCCCTTGTCCACTGCCAATGCGCATGATAAGATTTCTCAGCCCTAACACGGGGCAGAGATCGGCGCGCAAGTTCGACCTGCAAGCGCATCGCCTCTATCCCTGCTCGATATCATCTCCTGAGATCGCTCGCATGGCATCCAGAGAGCTCAACCTTCATTTGATCGCCTGGCCGATGAACCGGCTGGGTGAATTAACCGAAAACCTGGCGCGCAGAGCCGGCTTGACTTCGCGGTATGTCGGCCTGCCCCAGCCACCAGAAGGCCTCAGGGCAGCGGGGGATTCCGAGATCGGCACCTGGCTGGATAACGCCGCAGGGCATCTGGACCTGGAAGCTGAGCCGGTCAGCGCGCAGTACAATGATCTGAATCTGCTGCTCCAGGCTGGCGGACCGGCAATCCTTAAACTCCCCACTGTGCAGGAAGACGAAACGCCGCTTGCTGAGCGCCCGGCTTTCGTGGCGCTGCACAGCGGCAAGCGCAAGAAGGTCTGGGTGCTGTGCCCCGACCTGCGCCTGCGCGGCCTGAGTCTGGAGGCGCTGCGCGCTGCGCTGACCCGGCCGTATGATGCTTACCTAGCCGGGCAGATCGATCAGGTGCTGGCAGACGCCGAAATCCCCGCCAAACGGCTGCCGCGGGCGCGCCAGGCAATCCTTAGCGATCAACTCGGTCCGCTGCGCATCGAGGCGGGCTGGCTGCTGCGCCTGCCGCCTTCCGCCAGCCTGCACCAGCAATTCCGCCATGCCGGGGTCTATCGTCCGGTGCTCATCATGCTGGCGATGTACCTCATCCAACAGGTGCTCTCCGTGGCCTCCTGGTATGTCATCGGCCGGGGCATCTTCCAGGGGCATTTCGACACGGGCTGGCTGTTCGCCTGGGCGCTGCTGTTGCTCTCCACCTTGCCGGTGCAGATCATCGTCAGCGATGCTCAAAGCGAGCTTTCGATGAACGCCGGGGCGCTGTTCAAGCAGCGGCTAATCCTGGGCACCTTGAAGCTCGACCCTGAGGAAATCCGCCATCAGGGCATGGGACAGTTTTTGAACCGGGTGATGGAATCGCAGGCAGTGGAGATGCTGGCGCTGAGCGGCGGTTTTGCTGCGTTGTTGTCCTTCGTCGAATTGGGGCTGGCGGCGGCGATCTTGCTCAACGGCGCAGGCGGCGGCTTGAGCGCGGCCAGCCTGGCGGTGTGGGTGGGCGTCACCCTGCTGCTGCTCTGGCGCTATTACCGCACCGGCCGGGAATGGACCCAGGCCTATCAGGCGATGACCAATCACCTGGTCGAGGAAATGGTCGGCCACCGCACCCGCCTGATCCAGCAGGACCCCGCCCGCCTGCATGAAGACGAAGATCAAGAGCTGGATCGCTACCTGAAGCTCTCCGAAAGCATGGATTACCTGGGGATGGTGATCAACTCCTTCATCACTCGCGGCTGGGTGCTGGTCGGCCTGGGCGGCATCGCCCTGGCCTTCGTGGCGGGCAGCCCGAGTCAGCAAGCCCTGGCGATTGGCCTGGGCGGCATCCTGCTGGCATCTCAGGGACTGAGCAAGCTAACCGCCGGCGCGCAGAGCCTCTCCAGCCTGGCGAACGCCTGGCAGCAGGTAGGGCCGCTGTTCAAGGCTGCCGCCCGACCGCGCCCGCTCCCGGCCTTGGGCTTCACGCCCCCGCCGCGCGGCCGACAGCCCAGCCCATCGGCAGCAGATCAGGTTCAAGCGCTCTCCGGCGACGGTAGGCAGGTGCTGATCCAGGCGCGCGAGCTGAACTTCCGCTATCGCCCTCAGGGCCGAATGGTCCTGCAGGATTGCACGTTGCAAATCTACCCGGGCGACCGGCTGCTCCTGGAGGGGCCTTCGGGCGGCGGTAAATCCACCCTGGCGGCGGTGCTCACCGGCTTGCGGACGCCCGAATCTGGCTCGATGTTGCTCTGGGGCTTCGACCGCCAGTTGCTGGGCGCCGAGGAATGGCGCAAGCGCGTCGTCATGTCGCCGCAATTCCAGGAGAACTACGTGTTCTCTGAAACGCTGGCCTTCAACCTGCTCCTGGGGCGCGTCTGGCCGCCCACCCCAGAAGACCTGGAGGAGGCCGAAAGCATCTGCCAGGAGTTGGGCCTGGGTGAGGTGATCCAGCGCATGCCCTCCGGCTTCCAGCAGATGCTCGGCGAGAGCGGCTGGCAACTCTCCCATGGCGAGCGCAGCCGGCTCTTCATCGCCCGCACCTTGCTGCAAAAGGCGGATCTGATCGTGCTGGACGAGAGCTTCGGCGCCCTGGATCCGGAAAATCTGGAGCGCGCCCTGCAGTGCGTCTTGCGGCGCGCCCCCACATTGCTGGTGATTGCGCATCCATGAGCGCGCCACTCCACTGATATAATAGCTGACTGTATGGAAAGGGAACCCCACATCATGAAAATTCGCACCGGATTGAAAGCAGGCCAAGGGTTAGGGGATGCCGTCGCAGACCTGGCGCACATCACCGGGATGGACCAACTCGCCAGGCTGTACGAACAAACTACCGGTAAAAGTTGCGGCTGCGATCAGCGTCGCCAGGCTTTGAATCGGCTCTTTTCGTTCAACCCGAGCGCCTAATTACCCCTCAGGCATGCGCCTCAAACCGCAGATCCTCCCGTTGCTCTTCCTGTTGCTTGCCCTGACCAGCGGGTGTCGCTCCAGATTGCAGCGTGGTTGTCCACCGGATTGTATCAGCGTCAACTTGAACAGCGCTAATTTGCGCGGCCGGGATTTCTCCGGCGCGCGCATGTCCGATGCCAAGCTGAGCAAGGCCAGCCTGGTGGAATCGAACCTGAGCAATGCCGACCTGACCGGCGCCGACCTCTCGCAAGCCAACATGGAAAGCGCCAACCTGAACGGCACACGCCTGGTGGGCAGCAACTTGTCCCGCGCCAACCTGCGCAACGCCTTCCTGGAAGGGGCCGACCTGCGCGGAGCGGATTTGAAGGGCATTTCGATGATCCGCGTCGATCTGACCCGCACGTTGATGAACGGCGTGCGCCTGGGCGGCGCGGAATTGATCGGCTGCAACCTGAGCGGCGTCAACCTGAAGGGCGTGGAGATGTTCGAGGCCAACCTGAGCGGCGCGCTGCTGGTGGACGCCGAGCTGAGCGGCAGTGTGCTCACCCTGTCCAACCTGAGCGGCGCCAACCTAGGGCGCGCGCGCCTGGCGGGTGCCTGGATTAACCTCGGCCAACTGGTAGGCGCCGATCTGAACAACACCAACCTGAGCGGAAGCACTTTCTTCGGCACCAACCTGACTGGCGCAAATTTGTCCAACGCCAGGCTCAACGGCACAATCCTGGTCGGCGCCGATCTCAGCGGTGCCGATCTGCGCGGCGCAGACCTGACCGGCGCGATCATGGTCTTGCCCAGGCCGCCCGCCGCCCAGCAGAACTTCGACTATCAAGTTTTAACCGGCAAGGCGCTGCTGGATGCGTTGAATCAGACCGAACTCAACCGCGTCCTGGCAGATCGGCGCGTGGCTGCACTAACCGAAGTGCGGTTGAAACCCCTGTTGCACGATGCAATTTTGCAGGGCGTGATCTACAACGAGAACACCATCTGGCCGCTGGGTTTCGACATCCCCTCTTCGGCAATCTATCGGGGAAAGTGATGCAGGTATGAGCGCAAAAGAAGCTGTTGAACGGAAGCGTTTCAACTGGCGCCAATGGATCGATGAGGCCGCCGTGCTCCTGGTGGTACTGGTGATTGCCGGCGGCATTTACCTGTTCCGCACCCTGAGTTGCCCACCCCGCTGCATGAACAAAAACCTGACCGGCAGGGATTTTCGCGGCAAACCGCTCGATGGCGCCAGGTTCACCAACGCCATCCTGAACGGCGCGGACTTCACCGATGCCTCCCTGCGTAAGGTAGATTTCACAGGGGCAGACCTGAGCGGCGCAACCTTCAAGGGCGCTTTCTTGATGGAAGCGAACTTCACTGACGCGATCCTTTTGGGCGCGAACCTGAGCGACGCCAACCTGACCGGCGCGATCCTGTTCAACACCAACCTGGGCAGCGCAGACTTGACCGCCGCCATATTGAAGAATATCGACCTGACCCATAACATTCAGCTCACCGCCATCCGGCTGAACAAAGCCAACCTGACCGGCGCCAATCTGGCCGGGGCAAACCTGAGCGGCGCGCTGATCACCGAGGCCAACCTGAACGGCGCAGACCTTTCCGGGGCCGATCTGAGCGGGGTGAACCTGGCGGGTTCCGATTTGTACGGAGCCAATCTGAGCAAAGCCAATTTGCTTGGCGCCACCCTGGATCGCGTAGATCTGGTAGGGGCCAGCCTGCCGCAGGCCAACCTGGCCGGCGCCAGCTTCCTGGACGCCGACCTCTCTGGCTCCAACCTGGATTCTGCCGACCTGACCGGCATTGTGAGCACCTCAGGCTATTTCGACGGCTCCCAAATGAACGGCGCCAGCCTGGTGCGCGCCAGATTCTTTGGCACCGGCCTGGCAGGGGTGAATCTGGAAAACGCCAACCTGACCGACGCCCGCTTCGACATCTTGCCCCAGAACGGCCAGAACACGCGCACCATCCTGGACGGCGCCAGCCTGCGCGGCGCCGACCTTTCGGGAAGCTACCTCGCCGGCAGCGCGCTGGCCGGCGTGGACATGACCCAGGCCGACCTCAGCCGCAGCACCTCGGCGCCCGTCACCATCGTCGATAGCCGCCAGATCGACGGCATCACCCAGACGCTGCGGGCGACGCTCTATGGGGCGAACCTGTCTAGCGCAGACTTTCAGTCCGCCAAACTGGCCGGCGCCGACCTGAGCGGGCTGGTGCTCTCCAGGGCGAACTTTCGCCACGCCGACTTGCGCGGCGCCGACTTAAGCTCTGTCAACCTGGCCGGCGCTGATCTACGCGGGGCGAACCTGAGAAGCGCTATCCTGAAGGGGAGCAACCTGCTGGGCGCAAAGCTGGCCGGGGCCAATCTCTCCGCGACAGACCTTTCGGAAGTCAATCTGGACGGCGTCAGCCTGTGGAGTTCGACGCCGGTGGAGTTCCCTGCCGATTTATCTTATGCGGACCTGTTCCGCTTCCTGTCACAGAGCGATTGCTTCAACGGGACCTTTCTAGTGGTCAAGGACAGCGTCGTTTCAGATGTGCTGGTGCGATTCGACGAAGATGCGGCCAGCGACTTCTATTACGGTGAAGTCTGGCGCAACGCTCGCTACTATATCTGCGCTGCCAACCTGAGCGAGACCCGGATGTGGGGCAAACGCTTCCTGCCCACCTCAATGGCCGGGGTGAACTTTACCGGCGCCGACCTGAGCTACGCAGACCTGCGTCAGGCGACGTTCGCCGAGACCATCCAACTGCAAGGCAACCTGAGCTATACCCTGAAAGCCAATCTGAGCAAGATCATTTACAATAGCTTCACCTCCTGGCCTAGCGATTTCGTCCCTCCCCCCTCCGCTCCAGCACCACAGGATTAATTCAAAAACACGGCTTGTAGGAGGCGCGATGACCAAAACGATCACGGTGGCAAACCAGAAAGGCGGCGTCGGCAAGACCACCACGGCGGTCAATCTGGCGCATGGCCTGACCCTGCAGGGCAAACGCGTCTTGCTGGTCGATCTCGACCCGCAAGGACAATGCGCCACCATCCTGGGCCTGAAGCCAGAGCCTGGGACGTTCAACCTGCTGATCGCTGAAGCGCCGTTCAAGCAGGTTCTGCGCCTGACCGACCGAGAGGCGCTGCTGGTCATCCTGGGGGATCGCAAGACCTCCACCGCGCAGACGGTGCTCAACGTGCAACGCACGCCGATTTCGTTCATCCACAATAAGCTGGTTGCGCCGGCCAGTAAGGAAGGCATCGATTACATCGTGATCGACACTTCTCCCAGCGTTGGGGAACTGCAAGAGCAGGCGCTGTGGGCCGCAGATGGGGTCTTGATCCCCTGCGCAGTGGACTACCTGGCGACCGACGGCGTGTACAACATCGCTCAGACCCTGAAGCGCATTCATGACGAGCACCAATGGCGCGGCCGCATCCTGGGCATCTTGCCCACTTTTTACGACACCGTGACGCGGGAAAGCAGAGCCACACTGCAAGACCTGCAGAAGCGTTTCGCCGGCTCCCTGCTCGCTCCCATCCACCGCGCCACGATCCTGCGCGAATGCGCCGTGGAGGGCAAAACGATCTTCGAAATGGCGCCGGAGAGCCGCGCCGCCAAACAATACGCCGAACTGGTCCAGTACGTCTTGAATTGGGGCTGAGGAAGAGGGACGAGCAGCGAGCATTAAGCAAAAAGGCCAGGCAGACAAAACCATGTCCACCTGTCCTGCGAATTTTTTCTTGATCTAATTGCTCACTCGCCTGCTTCGGAGCCGGTATCGGCGCTCTTGCGGCGGCTGGCCTGCTTTTCGGCTGGCTGCGGCGGGGCATCCACCACCGAGCCTTCGATAACCTGTTCAGCAGCCCCTTCTTTCTTACCAAAAATTCGCCGCCACCATCCTTCCGCCTTATCCGCCATGTCACGGGAGGTCTCGGCCACTTTCCCTGCCGCCTGGTCGATAGACTGACTGAATCTGCTGCGTGCAATGAAGTAACCGATCACCCCGGCAATAATCAATAGAATAAGCAATTGCATAGTTCTCTCCTTGGTGCGTCAAATTTGGGAACTTTTCAGGCGCCAGTTGGCGAAATTATAACACATTCACCAGATCGCCTTTCTCGACGTAGGGCCCTCACCGGCTGCCCGTCGGAGTGGCCGTAGGGGAAGGTGTGGGGGTGGTGATCACCGCGGGAATGGTCAAAGTATTGGTAATCGTCCCGGTGATCGTGGGGGAAACGCTCGCCCCGCCGCCAGCAACACCAAAATCGCCGGTCAGATCGGGCAAGGGCAGCAACAGCGGCGTGTTGTTGGGCAGCAGCATCACCCGGATGTTGGGCGAAAGCTTGTCAATGTAACGATACTGCAGCAAGGATGGGTCGCGCTGCAAAGCCTGATTGATCAGCCTGAGCGCCTCGGCATCGGCGCGCGCTTGCAGCACTGTCGCCGTCGCTTTGGCCTGAGCCTCGCGCTCGATAGCTGCCGCCCGGCCTTCGGCCTCGATCTTCTGCCGGTCGCGCTCGCCTTCCGCCAGCTTGCGGATTTGCTCCGCCTGGTACTCGCGCTGGATGCGGTCTTGCTCGGCCACCTGCTTCAGCTCGATGGCGGAGGCGTAGGCGGTCGAAAAGGCGATGTTGCGCAGCAAGAAGCGATCCAGGATGAATCCTTTGTCGCTGAACGCCGTGCGCAGCAAGTCTTCCAGGTTGGCTTCCAGGTTCTTGCGCCGGGAGCTGTTGATCTCATCGGCGGTGAACTGCGACACCTCGGTGCGGATGACGCCGCGCATCACCGGGCGGATGAAATCCTCCACATAACGATTTTGCAGATCGATATGCACCCGGATGACCTCGTTAGGGTCGATGCGATAGATGATCGAGCTATCCAGATACACCACCTGCCCATCCGAGGTGCGCGCGGTGATGGCATCGTTTCCAGCCTTGGCCCCCTCCTGTATGTCCGAGGACATGGTGTAAGTCTGCCAATAGATCGGGTAGCGCACCACCCGCTCAGCGAGCGGCACGATCATCCGCAGACCCGAACGCAGCGGCTGCTCTCGATAGCCATTGGGGCTAATGACCGAAACGACCACCGCCGCTTCCTGGGGCTCAATGAATACCAGGCTGGCGCTAAGCAGCGAAAGGCCGATCACCACCAGCAACCCGATCAGGATCCGAAACGAAACGAAGGAACGCAAAGCCTGGCGCAGTCCGCCCGCACGATAAGCATGCAGCGTGACCGAGGCCACGAACACGACGAACCACAGCCAGCCCAGGATGGCGATAAAAGCGAGGAGTTGATCCAGCATGACAGGATTTCCAGTTCTCCGAGCAATGGATGCAAAACTTCAGTCAGGCAAATTTGCTCACCTATTATAAATGAGCAAAGCCGATTCGACCCTGAGATCGGTCGAATTTGCGACAAATGTCTTAAGTCATATAGAAGCCGCGCTTCAGCGATCCAGCGGCAGGCTGACCTCGCAGACCTGCTCATCGAATTCGCTGCCCGGGCGAAAGATGAACCTCCAGCGCTCGCCCTGCGGCGCGACGTCGAAGGCGATCGAAGCGCGCAGGGTCTCTCCGGGTTGGATCAAATCCTGATACAGGTCCGAGGGCTGCGAGATATACAGGTAGCCGGTAGCTGCGATGTGCGGCGTGTAGGTGACCGTTTTCCCATTGACCTCGCCCTGCAGGAAATAATCCCCGTCCCAGACCTGGATGGGGAAGGCGCTCTGGTTGACCAGTTCCAACCGCAGGATCAGAAACGTGCCCAGAGCATGATGCTCGAAGAGGTCCTTCTGGAAGATCGGCGCCCGGCTCAGCCTGACGCTGAAGGCTTCGCCGCAAGCGTGCGGGAGGGTGTAATCTGGCCCAGGCGTTGGAGCGGCGGGAGTGGACTGTAGCGGCGGAGCAAGCGGCGCAAACGTGGCCGCTGGGGTGGGCAGGCTGACCAGGGTGTAGGCGAAATGGCTCTTCAGCGCATAGTAAACGTAGTTCTGCCACAACGCCACCATGTCGTCATGGTGATACTCGTGCGAGCGGAAGGTCTGCAAGATCATCCGCCCATCCATGCAACTGACCAGCAGGCCATGATCCTGCATCCAGGAGCGGTTCACCGAGGCCAGCAGGGTCGCTCCATCCGCAGGCTCGCCAGCGGAGGTCCTGGCCTGCAGCAGATCGCCCACGTCCCCGCGCCAGATCGGAACGGCGTTGCGTAAACCGGAAGTCAGGCGGTTAGGGTAGTTGAAAATTGGGTGCGCTGGCTCCGTCCAGTAGAAGACGCGCATCTCCGGCTCGTACCAATCGCTCTGGACGCTCACGCCGCAGGCATCCAGCAGCGGCCTGGCCCTGCCCAGGGGGGCGCTATCCAGGTCCCAATTCTCGATGATCACCGCTGCGCCGCGCTCCAATTGCGTCTTGAGATACTCGAAGAACTCCCCGCCGAACTCGCGTTCGGCCTCCGCCGCGGCGATTACCAGATTCCACTCCACGCCGGAGAGCAATTGCGATTTGAACCAGCCTTTGGCGCTGCCGACGTCAATGTAAAAATAGCCCGCCTCGTCCAGCGCTTCTTTGACCAAGCGGATGTAACGCGACGCTGACATGTCCTCGAAGAGCAGGATCTTGGCCGATTTCAACAATCGCTCCTCATCCACACCTACCGTCATGATTGCAGAGGCCTGCAGCGTAGGCGCCGCCGGGCTGGGCGTTTGCGCCGTGGCGTTGGCCGCTGGCGTCGGGGGCTGGGGCGTCGTCTGCGGGCCGTTGCGCGCGGCAAGCGCCGTCGCCGTCTGCACCAGGCGGGTTTGCTGGGCGTGAACGGCCGAAATCGTGGCCTGCAGATCGTCGGCGCGATCGAGCAGATTACAGGAGAACAAGAACAGGAACAGCCCGATGAGCCAGAGAGGACAGAGACAGCGGTGAGCGAAGCAGCGTTTCACGACAGACCTTTGGAATAACCCGACCAACGCGATTGTAACAGATTTTATGTTATCATCCACACCTATGAAACAGGATGCGCTCTCGAACGATCTAAATTTCATTACCGAGACGGCCTACCTGGCCGGTCGGTTGACCCTGGGTTACTTTCAATCCTCCCTGAGCGTGGACTTCAAGCAGGATAACTCGCCGGTGACGATCGCAGATCGCAAAGCCGAGGAGTTAATCCGCAGCCGCATCGAGCGCGCCTATCCGGGGGACGCGATCATTGGCGAGGAGTATGGCCTGAAAGAGAGCCAGGGCGCCAGCCGCCGCTGGATCATCGACCCCATCGATGGCACTAAGTCCTTCATGCGCGGCGTGCCGCTCTATGGTGTGCTGCTGGGGCTGGAGATCGAAGGCAAGGTAGAAGCCGGGGCGGCCTATTTCCCGGCGCTGGATGAGATGATCGCCGCAGCCACCGGCCTGGGCTGCTGGTGGAACGGACGGCCGGCGCGCGTCTCTCCGGTGAGCGATCTGAAACAGGCGTATTTCTCCACCACCACCATCCGAAACTTCGAGAAATACGGCCGCCAGGACGCCTTCTACCGCCTGGCGCAGCGCTGCTATTATCAGACCGGTTGGAGCGACGCCTACGGCTATATGCTGGTAGCGACCGGCCGCGTGGAGATCATGCTCGATCCGATCACCAGCCCCTGGGATTGCGGCCCCTTCCCGCCGATCCTGAGCGAGGCGGGCGGCTTCTTCGGAGATTGGAAAGGGCGAGTGGACATCTATGCCAACGAAGCCCTGGCCACCACCCAGGCCCTGCTGCCAGAGGTGCTGGAGCTGCTGACCGGTTAGACCCTCAACTCGACGATGTCTCCATCCTGCAGCACGTAATCCCGCTGCACCATCTGACCCTCGAAGGCGGTGCTACCCCACACTCGCGCCGATTTCAGCTTCTCGTAGAAATCACGGTGGATCTTGCGCGCCAGGTCGGCGATGGTGCTACCCTTTTTGAGCACGAAGGGGCGCTCCAGGTCAGGCTCCTTGCCCGGCGGCCGGGCATAGACGCGGATGATCTGCAGGTCTTGATAGACCCGTTGCTTGAACAGATCAAAATTGCGTCTGGCGACGGCCGATATCGGGATCATCGGGCATTCCTCGCCTAAGAGCGCGCAGAACAGATCGTACAGTTCATCCAGGCTGGGGTCGTCGCATTTGTTCGCCAGGATCAACATGGGCAGAAAGGTCATGCGTTCCCGGCCAGCGTAGCGCTCACGGCGCTCGAGCGAGGCAATGCGGTGCTCCTCCAGGATCAGCAGCGTCTCCTGCAACTGCTCCAGTGGATCGGCCTGTAGATCGACGACCGGCAAGATCAGATCGGCGCGACGGATGAGATCGAACAACCCCGGCTCGACGAACTCTCGGTCCAGCGGCGGCGTATCCACGAGCTGCACCTGGATGTTCTCCACGTTCATCATCCCTGGAAGCGGCTTCCAGGTGGTGTAAGGCGCTGGCGAGACTTCCGGCTCTGCCCGCGTCAGCGCCGCCAGCAGCGCCGATTTCCCCACATTCGTCGGCCCAACCAGCACCGCCTGCCCGGCGCCTTCCCTCTCGATGTGGAAGGCCGCTTGATGAGCGCCGTGCTTTTTGCGCGTCTGAGCTTCTTCTTTGAGTTTGGAGAGCTGACGACGCAGGTCTGCCCGTAGCTTATCGGTCCCCTTGTGCTTGGGGACGATGCTGATCATCTCCTCCAGGCAGGCGACCTTCGCTGCTGGCGTTTCAGCTTCTCGAAAGCGCCTCTCGGCATCGAAGTAATCCGGAGGTAAGTTGGTCGGCATCTCTGCCCTCTCAGAATCAGCACACTTGTGAACTGCGCTCACAATTATACTGAGTTTCCGGCCCCTTAAAGCAAAAGCGCTGCAGATCGAATGATCTGCAGCGCTGCCGCTCACAAATTACGAAGCAAGTCCCTAAGGTTAAGCTGTCTCGTCTGCCGCCGAGGCGACGGCCTCCCCGGCTTTTCCCCCCTCGGAGGAAGGAGATTTTCGCGTCTTGAAGGCCATGCGGCTGAACCCCAGCGGGATGCGCAGCTTGCCCAACTTCAGGGAGTGGGTCTCCTCGGCTGGCAGCCCATAATCGTAATGATACAGCCGGTAATACGCCCGATGGCTGCGAGGGATGCGATTCAAGACCACGCCGGCGATTTTCGCCCCGACGCTCTCCAGTCGTTTCAAGGCCACCACCGCTTCGGAGCGGCGGGTCAGCCCATAGCCAACCACGATCAGCACTTCGTCCACCTCGGTGGACAGGATAGACGAGTCGGTCACCAGGATCGGCGGACCATCCACAATCAGGTAGTCGGTCTGCTCTTCAAGTTCGGAAAGGATCTGTTTCATCCTCGGCGATCCGATCAAATCGCTCGCGTTATGCACCGGCTCGCCAGCGGTGATCACCGAGAGGTTCTCCACCGGCATCGCATGGATGCACTCCTGGATCGGTGTCTCCGGATGCAAAAGCAGCGTGGCCAGACCTTTCTCGTTGGGCAGCTTCAGATAAGTGTGCAGGCTGGGGCGGCGCAGGTCTGCGTCCACCAGGATCACCTTCTTTCCGGCCAGCGCATAGGTCAGCGCCAGATTGGATGCGATCATCGACTTGCCCTCGGTCTTGCTGACGCTGGCCACCAAAAACGACCGCGCCGGGGCATCCGTTTGAGCGAAATCCAGGCTGACCTTCAAGGCGCGGAAGGCCTCCGCCACCAGCGAACGCGGCTTTTCTGCCACAATTGAGGCCTTGTCGACTTCCTGATTTATCTCAGGGACGAAACCGATCACCGGCAACTTCAGCACGCGATTGATCTCCTCGGCGGTCTCGATGGCGTCGTCCAGGTACTCGATCAGATACGCTGCTCCGGCGGAGATCAGAAAGGCGATCACAATCGACATCAGGATGACCGTGACGCGGTTCGGCCCAATGGGGCGATTGGGCAAAGCAGCAGGCTCCAGCAGATTCAAGCTATTGGGAGCACGGCCGAGCGAATTGCTCAGCATGCTGGCGTAATTCGATTGTAGCGTGAGCAGCTTCTGACGCAGCGCCGCCAGGTCCGCCTGGGCGTCTGCGATCTGGCGCGCGCTGTTCAAACTGCCCAATTCATTTTCCTTCTCGGCGATTTCATCCTGGGTATCCTGGATCTGCGTCTCCAATAGCTCCAATTGCTGGCGGATGAACTCCTGGCGCTGCTGCTCGCGCAAATCGGGATTGCTGGGGCTTTGCTTGATGAGCTGGTTGGCCAGTTCATTGGCAACCGCCTGGGCGCGATAGCGATCGGTGTCTGTGACGATGATTTCGATGATCTGGCTGTTGGGCACCGCCTGGGAGGTGTAGCTCGGCAGCCAGGGCAGACCCAGGGCTTCCATCGTCGCATTGCGCACCACCTCGCGCTCGGCGATATTGGCGTAATAAGACGCCAGTTGCTGCGCCAGCCCCAATTCGCCGCCGGAAGGATTCGGCTCATACACCGCCCGCCCAATGACCAGCGAAGCGCGCGTCTGGTAGATCGGCGGCTGACGGCTGATCACCACATAGCTAGAAATCCCGGCCAACACGCAAGCGACCAGAATCAATTTCCACCACTTAATCAATGGCTCAAGATATTGTCTGATTTCCATATTTTTACCGCCTTTATTTCGAGCGAACCTTGCTTGTCTCCAATTCACGGATCAGCGTCACACCGTCATGAAGGCTTCGCACGATGTAATCCGGTTGGACACCCTGGCGGCTGAGCTCTTCACAAATATAACACTTGAAGCTGGAATAAACCAGGAGGTTGGTTGTGCCTGCGGCTTTTCCAGCCTGCAAGTCGGTGATCCCATCGCCGATGAAATAGGAGTTTTCCAGGTCAATATCCATTTCTTCGGCTGCGCGCAACAGCAGGCCCGGCCGGGGCTTGCGGCAGTCACAGACTTTGCGATACGGCTCGATCACCCCTTCGGGGTGATGCATGCAGTAATACACACGGTCGAGCCGCGCGCCCTGCTTTGCCAGGTCGCCGCTCATCTGGTGTGTCATCGCCTCCAACAACGCCGCAGTGAACTTGCCTTTGGCGACCCCAGGCTGATTCGAAATGACCACCGCCAGGAAACCCAGGTCGTTGATCAGGCGAACCGCCTCGGGGACCTCAGGGAGCAGGCGAAACTGACGCGGGTTGGCCGGCGAATCCACCAGACCAAATTCGGGGTTATAGACCAGGGCGTTGATCACCCCATCCCGGTCGAGAAAAACAGCGCGGTTCATCCTGGCAACAGCCACCCCACAACGTCGGGCGGCAAAACGCCGCCCTACTCCAATTCCACCAGCCGCTTGAGGGTGTTGGCGATGGCGTGTTCAGCGATCAAGTGGCAATCCTCTTGCTGACAGATGTGTCCGGTAGGCGTGAGAACACAATGATCGACCAGGTCTTTGAGTTTGCCTCCGGTGAGTCCGGTCAATCCGATAGTCGCCGCACCGTGCTGGCGCGCCACTTGCACCGCCCGCAGCACATTGGGCGAGTTTCCGCTGGCAGAGATCGCCACCACCACATCTCCGGGTCGGATGAAGTTGGTAAGTTGTTCGGCAAAAATCTCTTCATACGACGTATCATTCCCCCAGGCGGTCATCAGCGGGATGTTATCGGTCAGCGCGATGGCTTTGAAGCGCGGTTTGCCTGGGGTGATGGTCAGCTTGTTCAAGTCATTGGCCATGTGCGAGGCGGTGGCCGCGCTGCCGCCGTTACCGAGGATGAAGATCTGCGCCCCGCGACGCCAGGCATTGAACAGTACCTGAGTGGCCTGCCAGAGCGCATCGCGCTTCAGCAAGCGCACCGCCTCTTCCAATTCCACCAGATATTGGTTCAACGGATCGTCTGCCAGGGGTTGATAGGCGACCCAATCGAGCCTGGCCGAGTCGGGTTGATGAGTCATATTGTCCTCCAATGAGTACGAACCAAATAGATGAGTAAGTTTACCATGCAAATCTGATCTGAATTAAAGCAGCAACGTTCAATCGGTATAACCATCCGGGTGGCGCAGATGCCACTCCCAGGCGCTCTGGATGATATCCTCCAGGGCAGGGTATTGCGGTTTCCAGCCCAGCTCCTGGCGGATCCGCTCCGAGCTGGCGATCAGCGTCGCCGGGTCGCCCGGCCGGCGCTCGACCACCACATACGGGATCGGCCTGCCGGTGAGGCGTTGGGCGGTCTCGATCACCTGCTTCACGCTGAAGCCCTGTCCATTGCCCAGGTTGTACACCCGGCTGCCGCGATCTAGCGCCTGCAACGCCAGGATGTGCGCTTGCGCCAGATCGATGACATGAATGTAATCGCGCACGCACGTCCCATCAGGGGTGGGATAATCCCCGCCGAACACGCGGATCTGCGGCAGCTTCCCCAAGGCAACTTTGAGCACCAGTGGGATCAGATGGGTTTCCGGATTGTGGTCCTCGCCAAAGCGCTCGCTGGCGCCGGCGGCGTTGAAGTAGCGCAGGGCGGCGTAGCGCAGGCCCAGCAGGCGATCCAGCCAGGCCAGCATCCGCTCGAGCAGATACTTGCTCTCGCCATACGGGCTGCCGGGGATGATCTGCTCCTCCTCGCTGATCGGGATGCGGGCCGGTCGGTCGAACAGGTTGGCCGTGGACGACAGGATGAAGCGCCGCACCCCGTGGGCGACCGCCTCCTGCAGCAGGTTCAGCCCATTGGTCACATTATCGCCGATGTACTTGAAGGGCGCTTCCATCGATTCGCCCACCAGGGTGTACGAAGCGAAGTGCATCACCGCCTCGATGGCGTTTTCGTCAAAGGCGCGCCGCACCGCCTGGCGGTCGGCCAGATCGCCCTGGATAAACTTGGCCTGCGGGTGCACTGCTGAACGGTGACCCTGGTAAAGGTTATCGAACACAATCACCTGATCGCCGCGGGCGATGAGTTGCTCAGAAACAATCGAGCCGATATAACCCGCGCCGCCTGTTATCAAGATTTTCATCCGTTTGATCTCCGTCTTAGTGGTTTGGATAAGGAGCGATCGAAAGCCGCGCCTATCGGCGGTAGTTAAAAATCACTTTCGAACCGTCCGGCTCCAGATTGAAGGGCACTTCCTGAAGATCGGACAAAGCATCGCGCACCGCTTCGCGCTTTTCGTAAGGACAATAAAGCAGAAGGAAGCCGCCGCCGCCAGCGCCGGTGATCTTCCCGCCGATCGCTCCGGCTTTCAGCGCCGCCTCATAGATCGCATCGATCGTCGGATTGGACACCCGGCTGGCCAATTGCTTCTTCAACTCCCAGCTTTCGTGCAGCAGCATGCCGATGATATCCAGGTTGCCCATCAGCAATTCTTCCTTCGCCAGACAGGCCATGTGCTTGATTTGGTGTAGCAGCTTGCGGCTGTTTTTGATATTCGCCTTTTGCTCGTCCAGGATCGAATCGGCCTTGCGCGTCACCCCGGTGTAGAAGAGCAGCAAGCTCTCATTCAGGCGATAACTCAAGCGCGGCTCCAGTTCGATGCGTTCGGCAACCACGCTGCCATCGGGGCGAAATTCCAGAAAGCGCAGCCCGCCTAAGGCGCAGATATATTGGTCTTGCAGGCCAATCGGTTTTTTCAGCCGATCGATCTCGATCTCGCAGGCCTCTCGCGCCAGGCGCTCCGCGGTGACCGATTCGCCCAGGTAGGTGTACATGGCGTGCAGCGCGCCGACGGTAACCGCGCTCGACGAGGCCAGCCCAGCGCCCGCCGGGATATCGCCCATCGTGGTGATCTCCACGCCCTTCTGGATGCCAGTGATGCGCATCGCCTCCCGGATCAACTCGTGCTGCACTTCATCCACACGATCTACGATCTCGGTGCGGGTGTAGCCGACGCGGATCATGGGATCGAAGCGTTTCTTGATGGTCACGAAAATATATTTATCGATGGCGGAAGTGAGGATGCTGGTCCCTCCCTCTTCCATGAAATAGGAAGGGAAATCCGTCCCGCCGCCCAAGAAGCTAACCCGAAGCGGTGTCTGGACGATGATCATAATGTTTGGCTCCTGGACTAGTAGGCCCCCCTGCTCCTGAGCACGGCCGGAATGGTTTGAAGCAGCAGTTGCAGATCCAGCCAGATGCTCCAATTGCGGATATACTGCATATCCAGCCGCACCCGATCGGCGTAGGTCAGGTCAGAACGGCCGCTCACCTGCCACAGGCCGGTGATGCCAGGGCGGACGGTGAGCAGGTTCATGCCCCACTGATTGTATTCTTTCATTTCATCTGGATGGATCATGCGCGGCCCCACCAGCGACATCTCGTAGCGCAGCACGTTGAACAACTGCGGCAGTTCATCCAGGCTGTATTTGCGCAAAAAACTGCCAACGCGGGTGACGCGAGGGTCTTTCTTGAGCTTGCGCTTGGTGTTAAGCTCTTGCAACAACTCAGCGTTCTTCGCCAGGATAGCGTCGCCGTCAACCCGCATGGTGCGGAACTTGAAGGCGTCGAACTGGCGGTTGTTCACGCCCATCACTCGCCGCCGATAGATGATCGGCCCTGGCGAATCCAGCTTGACGGCGATGGCAATCGCCAGCATCAGCGGCGAAAGCAGGATCACCGCCGGAATGGTCAGGCCATAATCCAACACCAACTTCAAGAAGTTATCGAAGCCGGTCAGGCGCACCTTGTTCACACACACCAGCGGCACGAAGGCGAACTCGCGCACCCTCAAGCCGGTGGTCACGATCTCGTATAGCCCGGAGGACATGCGCACATTGACGCGGTCAGACATGCCATAGGTTTGAAAGATCTCCAGCAGCTTGTCCCGGCTGGTGATGGAACTGCTGGCCAGGATGACCTCCTGCACCTGGTACTTCTCGATGATGCTCTCCAGGTGGCTCATATTGCCCAAGACGCGCAGGCCGCGGGTGGGCACCGTGTCGGGCGAGAACTTCTTATCGACGAAGCCGACGATGTGCAATCCGGAATACTGGGGGTTGGAAAGCTGATTGGCCAGCAAGATGCCCTCGTTGTTCGCCCCCACGATCACCGCTCGGGAGATGAACAGCCCATAGCGCCGCAGATAGTAGATCACCCGCCGCAGCCAGAAGCGTCCGGCGCCAATGAAGATGAACGACAGGCTCCAGGCCAGGATCAGCCAGCCGCGAGCGATCAGGAACATGGGCTGCAAGAAGTCGAAGATGATCACCAGCAAGATGGCGATCGTCGTGCCGCGAAAAACCAGCGCGTATTCCTGCGGGCCGCCCAGCAAATTCTCTTTGTTGTAAAGCCCTGATAACAGGAAGATCAGCCACCAAAGAATGGCGATGAAGAAAGTGACTAACTGATAGTATTGGATATTGGGGACAACGTCCGTTTCGAAGATGGGCAGAGGGATGTTGAAGCGGATGAAGTACGCCAGTCTAAACGCGAAGCCCATCATCAACAGGTCATTGAAGATCAAGACCAGGATGTAGAGTGACCATTGCAGCTTCTGAGAAGAAAGTGACTTCGCCACGTTAGCGCCACGTTTGCGAGTCTCATCCTGAGAGACCTGTGTCATAGTTTTGGATGACTCCATGATACACCTCTTCCAACTGACCCACAAGATGATCCCAGGAGAAGCGCCGTTCGACATAGGCGCGCCCAGAGGCGCCCATTGCCTGTCTGAGACCGGCGTCTTCCAACAATCGGATGACCCTGGCTGCAAACTCAGCCGGTTCTTTGGCGATCATCACCTGCTGCCCGTCAACGATATCTGCCAGTGCAGATACTGCCAGGGGCGTGGCAACCACGGGCGTGCCGCAGGCCATGCTCTCAATGACCTTGAACTGCATGCCCGCTCCATAAGTCAGCGGCGCAACCGCAACGGTCGCCCGCTGTAAATAGGGGCGCAGATCCGGCACCATCCCGGTGACCGTGACGTTGGGATGAGCGGCCATCTCTCTCACCTCCGGGGTCGGATCTTTGCCGACGATCCATAGCTTGACCTCCGGCCGCCTGGCCCACACCAACGGCATGATCTGCTCGAAAAGATACACCACCATCGAAACGTTGGCGTGATAGCTCATCTTACCGCTCACCACCAGGGTGGCGGGTTCGCGCTTGATCTGCGGATCTGGGCAGAAGTAATCCAAATCCACGCCGATCGGAAATACGCTCAACTTCGAGTCGGTCGGTGTGGCATCTTTCAGCGCCAGCAGGGCGTTCTTGTCCTTCTGCGAAGTGACCAGAATGGCCGGGAATTGGCGGGTCAGGTAGGCCTCGAATTTCTCTGTGCGTTCCAGTTCGAGTTGGGTGATCCAGCGGAAAACTCGCCGCTTGCTCTGCACTGAAGATTGTCGAAACAGGTAAGAAATACAATCCACACTGTCCCAAACGATGGGCGGGCACGGCTTTGCGCCATTGCCACAAGCGGGCCATTTCGACTTCAGGAACAGCCCATACTTCACGCCGCGTAGATGCTCGACGTGCACCACATCGATCTTCTCCTGTTGCAGGCTGGCAAGAGCCTGGGTTGCCATCTGTGGATGCCAGCTATACCAGGCCTGCAAAGGCTGAGAGGTGGGAAGCGCAGCGAGGCAATTGGCCAGGGAGCGCCAGGTGGGCATTGCGAACGCTCGAACCGATTGACAGTGCAGTTTTAGCTCCTGAAGGTCTTGCCTCTCTTGCTCGCTCGTCCACAGCGTGACCACATGGACGCGATGGCCGCGCTGAGAGAGCTTGCGGATCGTGTTATAAGAGCGGGCGCGGATTAAGTTCGGAGTGTACGGAACAGCAAAGAGAATATTCATCCTGGCTCGACTTTATTGAGGCTGTCCATCCCTGAGACCCAAAGAGACCAAAGAAACAGAAATAAACCGGATAAGGACGAAACAGCAGCGGAACGGGCAGCTTTCTGATTATAAGACGTAAAGAAAAGGCAAATGTGATGGTTTTGGTATGGTTAACAAACCTTAACGCCAAATTTACGCCACTCTGATTCTACTCCTCATCCCCCATAATCAAGCTTGAGTCCTAAGCGTTCTGACAAATCTGTAAAGGCCAGGCCAGCATAAATCATGAGTACTGCATCGACGGGCAAGCGGTAGCGCACCAAAGCCCAGGAAAGCAGATGGATGACGGTGTAGAACAAGATGAACAACAGCAACAGGTTCGAAGGCAGGCTCAACGAGAAGTGTTGCACCGGCGGCTTGGGAACAAAGGCGCGCACCAGCCCATATACGATGAACGGCAGCAACAGGCCAAAACCGCCGGCGCGGGCGACGTTGCTGATCAGATCTGAGTCTGGCGAAGGCCAAAACATGAAGAACGCCGGGATGCGACTGATGGAAAGCCTCACGTAACGCGCTGGATCTTGCCCGATGAACCCCAGCGCTTCTCTTAGCAAGGCCTGATCCAAAGCCGCCTCATCCAGCTTGCGCAATTCCTGCGGGATCAGATCTCCGTAGCTGCCCAACTCCGGGGGCAAGATGGGGATGAAATGTGCGCCGTAGATCGGATGATTCGCCCAGAAGAAAGCAAAGCCGGCGTTGGTGTTCAGCAGGACGAAGCGCTGAAAGCGCTGATAATTGTAGATGGTGAACGGTAGGATGAACAGGATCAACACAGCGCTACTGGTTAACGCCGAAACGACCAGTCGGCGGCTGATGCGCCAGCGATTAGCCATCCAGATCCACAAGAACATCACCGGCACGAACAAGAGAAACAACTGACGCAGCAAGACGGTCACGCTCAACGTCATCCCCAGCGCCAGAGCGTAGCCCAGGGTCTGACGGCGGTCTGCGTCGGCCTCGGATCGAAGCGCCTGGCTGAGCAGGATGGTGAAGCTGAGCACCGCCAGGATCGCCGTGATGTAAAACGGCTCGGTCATCAGCGTGGCAGCGTAATAGACGAAATAAGGGTAGATGGCAGTCAGCGCGGCGGCGAAAAGCCCCACCCTTACGGAAAATACCCGCCTGCCAAGCCAGAACGCCAGGTAAGGCTGCAAAACCCCCACCAGCGCCGCCTGGATCAGACGAGCCGCCAGCGGATACGGCCCAAACAGCAGATAGATCAGAGCCAGATAGAAGGTGTACAGATAGCTCCAATGCGCAGTGGGCGCGCCCGCCGCTGTGAGCGGCCACCACGGCTCGCCGAAGGTAAAGCCATGTCCCTCCAACAAGCGCAAGGCCAGGTTGTGATATGAAAGTTGATCGGCGGTGCCAGGCAGGGCCTGCACTGCATTGCCCAAATAGAAAGCAGCCGCCAGGCGCAGCAGCACCGCCAGCGCCAGGATCAGACCCAAGGTCCAACTGAGGCGTCTCATGGCAATGGCCGGATCACTTGGTCCAGTTTTTTCAGTACCACCCGCCAATCGTAGGCGCTCTCGGCCAGGCGACGGCCGTTCTGCGCCAGCTTTGCCTGGAGATCGGCGTCGCCCATCAGGCGGATCACTGCCTGGGCGAAATCTTCCGGCGTATCGGCCACCAACACTTCCTGCGCATGGCGGGCGTCGATGCCCTCCAGCCCGACGGTGGTGGTCACCAGCGGCATGCCCCGCGCCAGGGCCTCCAGGATACGCACGCGCATCCCACTGCCCGCCCGCACAGGGATGACCATCAGCGCCGCCTGCTCCAGGTACGGTTCCAACTCAGGGACGTAGCCGGTCACGGTGATCCTGCCCGGATTTTCGGCCGCCATCTGCAGGAAATCGGGCGGCGGGTTTTTGCCCAAGATGGTCAGCGTCGCCTGGGGCAACTGCTGCAGGATGAGCGGAAAGACCTCGGTAGCGAACCAGCGGATGCCATCGGCGTTGGGCAGGTAGTGCAGCGTGCCCAGGGTGAGGATGTTGGTCGAGCCGGGCCGACGCCGAATCGGCTGCAATTTGGCGGTATCCACCGCAATTGGGATGACAGTGATCTTTTGGGCGCAGGCCTGCTCGAAGCCTGGCGTCATCTCGCGCACAGCGGTAAGCAGGTCTTTCTCGTCGATGGCGGTAACCGCCAGCGTATGCTCGAAATCGCGCACCAGCATCGCCTCATAGCGCTTGACGCGCTGCGCTTCCAATCGAAGCATCGGCTGCAGATACCAGGGAGAGTTCTGGCGCATGCGCTCAACGATAGTCCAAACCGCGTTGTGGGCGTCGAAAATGCGCTGCGGCGCGCGCCCGAGGTCACCCTGAGACCCGCCATCGCCCTTCCTGGAGATCAGGAACTGGGTCATGGTGAGCTGATCTGCCAGGGCGTAATCGAACGCCTCGCTCGCCAGCAGGCCTTCCACCAGAGCGCGCATTTCCCCGAGGTCGTCCCGCTCGATCAGGAAAGGCCGCCCGCTGAGCTGGCTTTTCAGCAAGTAATAGCCATCTTTCAACCTCGAGCGCCGCAGCGGCACGGTGTGCACCTGGGCACAGACGCGTTTCAGCTCGGGCACAAAGGCCTGTTCCTCGGGACGGACAAAGGACGCCAGGGTAATGGCATGCCCCCGTTCTGCCAGGTGGCACAACACATGCCAGGTCTTGATCTTCGGGCCGGCATCCGGCGGGTAAGGGATAATCTGAGTCAAAAACAGGATGCGCATGGTTTAGGAGAGCGCAGTTTGTGGTTCAGAAAGGCGGATCGGCGCCATGCGCAGGTATTCGGTGGTGCGCTGCTTGCGGGTGAAGTCGTTGAAGGCGCGCTGCACCTGAACCTCTTCTAACCCCATCTCCCGCGCCACTTCGGGGATCGGGACGTTGTGTTCCATGGCGTACCACAGCACATCCATCACAGCAAACGGCAGCCGGAAGAAGAACTCCTCCTGGGTACAGGCGGCGCTGTAGGTGTCGCTGGTCGGCGGGCGCTGGCGGATTTCCTGCGGCACGCCCAGATATTCCGCCAGTTGATACACCTGGGTCTTGTACAGGTGGACGATGGGCTGAATATCCACGCCGCCATCCCCCCATTTGACGAAAAACCCCTGGTCGTGCTCGTTTTTGTTCGCCGTGCCGATCACCGCGTAGTTGCGCAGTTCGGCGTGATAGTAGAGCATGGCCATGCGCGTGCGTTGTTTGAAGTTCGAGGCCGCCACAATCTGGTTGTATTCCCGCGCCGGCAGCCGACGGGTCTTTTCCTCACCCTGCGGGGTGACGATCGTCAGCGAGAAAAAGTTGAGCGTGTCTTCGTCAAGCAGGTTCTGCGGCAACACGATCTTGGCCTTGTAGCCCGCCGCGGCATCGTACTCCGGGAAGACGCGACGGATGGCTTCATCACGGCGCGGGTAGCAGCCAAAGCCGTCCAACACCGGCGTGATCACCTCCAGCACAGGCTCGACGCCGAAATGGCCGGCCACCCTGCGCCCAAGCTGCTCGCTTTCGGGGTCGGAATCCTTTTCGGGCAGCAACAGCGCGGTCACATTTTCGGGGCCAAGCGCGCGCACACTCAGCGCCAGGACGACCGAGGAATCGACGCCGCCGCTGATGCCCAACACCCCGCCGCGCCGGTGCATGGTATGGTGGACGTGGTGGCGCAGGGCCTGGACAATGCGCTCGGTTTCCAGTTCGGGGTCGATATCAAGAGAGTGTCGCGTAAAAGTCATGGGGAGGCTCACCTCAAAGTATAGGTCTGGTGCATTCCTTGGTCAGTTCTTCGGGGCGGGCGGGCGGGGGCATGTGGCTGCGGAAATCTTCCACAAACTGCTTCCATACCAGTTGGGTGGAGAGGATGCCCGCCAGGGCCATGTCATCCGTTTCCCCCAGGCGCTTGCCCGCTTGCAGCTTGTGCACCATCTGCTGCACTGCGGCGGGGTTGAACAGCCCCGAAGCCCGGAGGCATTTTTCAGAGAGCAACTCACGGACGTATTCCAGTTCCCCTTCCGGCCCGAAAAAGCTACGATGGATGGGCGCCCGGTAGGGACGCTTGCGGCGCTGCCAGATCTCATCTGGCAGCCACTTGCGGGCCAGGCGGCGTAGCAGGTACTTTTCGTTCAGGCCGAACAGCTTCACTTCAGGCGGCAGGCGGCAGCAGAACTCGACCACCCGGTAATCCAGGAAGGGGAAGCGCCCTTCCACCGAATGCGCCATGCCCACCCGGTCGCCCTGCGAGGAGAGTAGATACTGGGGCAGGAAGATCGCCGACTCGAGGTATTGCGCCTGCCCCAGCGGATCCCAACGCTCGAAATCCGCCGGATAGTAAACCGTCTGCAGGTTGGGCTGCAAGGCCAGGAGTTCGCTTTGCAGCGCCGCAGAGAAGAAGCGCTTGGCGCGGCTGGTCGCCCGCCAGCGAACCTGGTGCGAGTAATCTCGTGCGCTGGTGTCTTCCAAGCCCACGCCGAAGAACGACGCCAGGTAGGCGTTGCTGTTGGGCATGTGAGAGATCTCAGGATACAGGCGGTTGAACAGCAAAGGCCTCAGCTTCGAGTCAGGCTGGCGCGCCCAGAAGCGGCGAATCTTGGCCTCTTTGTAGATGTCATAGCCCGCCAGGATTTCATCGGCGCCCTCGCCGGTGAGCACCACCTTGTAATGGTTCTGGCGCACCAGCTCAGATAGTTTGTACAGGGGAACCGGCGCAGTGCGCAGAATAGGGATTTCGGTGTGCCAGATGACCTGCGGGAACAGCGCGCCGATGTCGATATGCCGGGTGTACACCACCTGATGCTGCGTCCCCAGGAAGTCGGCCATCTGGCGCTGGAAAGGGCTTTCGTCGAACTCCGGGTCGCTGAAAGAGATCGAGAAGGTATCCAGTGGTGTATCAGTGTAATTACGGATGATCGCCGTAATGGTGGAAGAATCCAGCCCGCCGCTCAGATAGGCGCCCACCGGCACATCGGCGCGCAGACGGACGCGCGTGGCGTCCACCAGCAGCTCTTCCAGAGCATCCTGATAATCCTGCAGCGAGGCGCCGGGGATCGAGCCATCGCCGAAGTCGAGCGACCAGTAACTTTGCGTGGTGAGCTGATCGCTCTGGGCGAGCAGATAACACCCCGGCGGCACTTCGTAGATGCGCTTGAACGCCGAGCGCGGCGCCAGCGTGCTCCAGTAAGTGAAGATTTGATCCAGCGATTCGGGGTCGATCTCCGCCTGAACGCCAGGGTAAGCCAGCAGAGTCTTGATCTCGGAGCCGAAGAGAAGCTTTCCCTGATGCTGAGTGTAGAACAAGGGACGGATGCCCAGACGGTCGCGGGCCAGAAAGAGCCGTCGCCGCCTGGCGTCCCAAATGGCGATAGCGAACTGACCGTTCAGATGCTTCAGACACTCCAGGCCGTACTCCTCGTACAGATGGACGATGACCTCGGTGTCGGAATGGGTGGCGAAGCGATGGCCTTTCGCTTCCAGGGGAGGGCGCAGTTCGATGTAATTGAATATTTCGCCGTTGAAGACGATCCAAATGCTGCCATCTTCGTTGCTGATCGGTTGATCACCGCCGGTCAAATCGATGATGCTCAGGCGGGCGCTGCCCAGACTGACCTGCTCATCCTGGTAGATGCCGAAACCATCCGGCCCGCGATGCCGAATCATCGCCAGCATCTGCAACAGGATCTGCCGCTCGACTTGCCCATCTTCGTGTTGATTAAAAACACCAATAATGCCGCACATGGTATCTCCCGAATAGCTGACCTGCAGAAAAAAAACGGGGCCGATTACTTCAAGGGCTTCTTGTCGATCTTCCCTGAAGCGGTTTTGGGCAATTCGTCGCGAATCTCGACCACCTGGGGCACCATGAAATCTTCCAGGTTGGCGCGGCAGTGCGCCAGGATCTGCGCCTCGCTCAGACGACTGCGGTCTGCCACCACAACCGCCTTGACCGCCTCGCCCAGCACCGGGTCCGGAACGCCGACGACCGCCGCCTCGAGGACACCTTCCAACCGATAGAGCACCGCTTCGACCTCTTTGGGAGCGACTTTTTCGCCGCGGGTTTTGATAATGTCGTCCTTGCGCCCCACAAAGTAGAAAAAGCCTTCCTCATCCATTCGGAACAGGTCGCCAGTGTAGCATACCCGCTCCCCGGGCAGCGGCCCCGGACGGTAACGCTCGGCGGTGAGCACCGGGTCTTCCCAGTAGCCGCGCATCACATGTCGGCCGCGCACCACCAGTTCGCCCACCTCGCCAGGCGGCAGGCGGTTGCCCTGCTTGTCCACCACCCAGCATTCGGTGCCGGGGATGGGGATGCCGACCGAATCGGGGCGGCGGTCGAGTTGTTCGGGCGGCAGATAGAGGGTGCGCTTGGTCTCCGTCAGGCCGTACATTGAGTAAATCGTCGCCCAAGGGAACTTGGCGCGCAACTGCTGGATGTGGCTGGGCGGCAGAGCCGCGGCGGTGTTGGTGAGATAGCGCAGGCTGGAAAGATCGAATTCGCTCAGGTCCATCTGCAGCAGCATGGCGTAAATGGTGGGCACGCCAGGAAAGCCGGTCACTCGCTCTTCTTCGATGCGCTTCAGGATCGCCGCAGGATAGGTGAACGAGCGCTCCAGCACCAGCGTGCCGCCGAACTTGAAGCTCATCAACAACTGATACAGCCCGTAATCGAAGGACAGCGGCAGTATGCCGATGACGATATCCGACTCGACGTTGCACAGGTATTCGATGATCGAACTGGCGGCAAAGACCACGTTGCTGTGGTCGCTCATCACGCCCTTCGGCTCGCCGGTGCTCCCCGAAGTGTAGATCAGGCAGGCCAGATCCAGGTCGATGTTCACCCGCGGCGGACGGGTAGACTCATAATCGCGCTGAATATCTTCGTAACGTAGGAAAGTCGCCCCTGAGCCAGGCGCGCTGGGAGCAGACGCCCCGGCGCCGCTCAAGATGCACACCCGGATCGAAGGGACCGCCGCCAGCACCGCTTGCGCCAGCTCGCGGTTGCGTTCCGTGGTCACCAGCGCCGCCGCCCGGCAGTTGTTCAAGATGCCGATCAGCTTATCCTGCTTGGTGGTGCTGTTGATCACCACGAACACCCCGCCGGCCTTCAGCGCGGCAAAAATGCTCACCACGGCGGGCGTCGAGTTTGGCAGGTAGATCGCCACCCGATCGCCGCGCTTCACGCCCTGGGCGCGCAACGCGTTCGCCAGGCGGTTGGCCATTTGCTCGATCTCGGCATAGGTCAACCGTTGACCGTCGCACACCAGAGCCACCTTGTCTGGAAGACGCTCGGCGCTGTTTTGCAGAAAATCCTGAACCAGCATGGTTACCTCACCACGCCCACCGGTCAGACTTTGCCAATCCCGGCGGTCTGCAGTTCTATAAGGGTTTCTATGAACCCTGTTTGCGGCGAATATATGCGGAAAGCCGGCTGACGGAGTCGAAATTATCCGGGATGATCTCGGTGTCCTTCACCTGGATGTGGAAATTTTCTTCGACAAAAAGCACCAACTCCATCACCCCCTGCGAATCCACGATGCCTTCCTCCAAGAAGGAAGCGTCGTCGGGGTATTTGAATCCATCACTGCTGAATAAAAGGTTTTTGGCGATATAGTCCTTGATCTGCGCTTCGATGCTCATAAACCAACCTCGTGCAAAGATAGAGATAAGTGCTTCATCCTGACTGCGCCTCATCGCGCCGGCCGGGATCAATCCCATACAGCCTGGCAATTGCCACCAGCCCGCCCAAGAAGAGAAAAACGAACATGCTGGCGCGGAACCCTTCCAGGCCGATGTTGTAGAAAAACGGTATCACCCAATCGCCCAGACCCGCCAGGACGACGGTGCCCACCAGGCCGCCCAAAGCCCCAATCACATACGCCCGGGGAAAGCCTTCCGGAACCCGGCTGAGCATATGCCATCCCAGCCGCCATAATTCCGCCACGAACCACAGGAAGACCAGCAGGCCCACCAGGCCCGTCTGGGCGACGATATCCACATAATTGTTGTGCGAGTTGAAACTGATCCGATAGCCCAGGATGGGGAAGAGCGGCGTGTACCAGTAATAGTTGGACATCCCCAGCCCGAAGACGGGATTCACCTTGACCAGCTCCGCGATGATGCGCCAGGCCTCCAGGCGGGTGACGGTGCTGTAGGCGTTGTCCCCTTCGCTGGTAAGTCCAGAGATCACCTGCGGATTGAGCAGCAAGACCAGCGCGCCCAACCCAATCGCAAAAACGCCCAGATCCGGCCTGCCGAGCAGGCAGATGGTCACCACCACAAACAGCGAGGGCAGCCAGCCGGAGATCCAAAAGCGGCCATCCCAGCGCATGTTGACGTAAAACACCATCGCCACCAGGACGCCGGCCAGAATCCGCCAGCCAGGAGCCAGCTTCTTGTTGAACAACGCCTGGCTGAGCGCCATGCCCACCAACCAGACATAGAAGGCGGCTCCCAAAGCAGCCTGGCGGACAAAGATGCGGGTCATGATCCGATATGAAGACGGGAACAGGCGAAAAGTGAAAAAGACCAGGCCAATAGCCAGAAAGACCCACACCAGCCATTTCAACTCGGAGATATGCCGGATCTGGTGAGCGATCAACAAAAACGCCCCCACCGAGAGCAAGAAAATCAGCAGCCCTCCAAACTGCGCCGGCAGGGCTGCCGACGGCGTGGCGTACCAGGGGAGTTGACCAAAGCCAAAGGCGGCGATGGCGACTACGCCGAAGACCAACGAGGCCACGACCGGCCGATAAGTCAACAGGCGGATCTGCCGCTCGCGGGCGATCATGTCCAACAGCCACAATCCCAGGAGCAGGCACAACAGCACCACCGCGGCGTTGATGCCGGTCTGCGAGCCGGTGCCAATGGCGAAGCGCACCATCAAACTGGCGATGGGCAGAGCGATCAGGCCCAGGATACGCCACTTCGCCACGATCACCACCCCAGCGATCCCCAGGATGGCTCCGGGGATCAACAGCCCCAGCCTGCCCGAAGCGGCGAAAATCGGCGACAGGATCGCCCCCACCAGCGCCAGGGCGATCATCGCCAGGGCTAACGGCGCAGGCAGGTTCCAGCGCGACAGACGCCTGACCATCCAGTCCGGCAGCCAGGCCGCCATGCCCTGTTCATCCGCCGCGCCCGGCTCTGCTCTCGAAGCCTGCGTATCTTGCAGACCAGGGCGCAGCGTTGGTTCACCTGTCATCCAGTTTGCCGAATTCATTTTATCCTACGTATTGTATCTTAATTTCTGGCATCTTCACCGGCAACCAGTCGCTCGACCGCCAGGCGGAAATTGGCGCCGATCTGCGACCATTCGTACTTCTCGGCGACCAGGCGGTGTGCGTTATAAGCCAGCTCCTGGCGCAGTTCGGCCGAACGTAGAAGCCTGACCACCTGAGCAGCAAATTCGTCCGGGGTATCGGCGATCAACAGATGCGCCCCGTGCTCAGCCTCAAGGCCTTCTGCGCCCTTGGTCGTGCTGATCACCGGCGTACCCAGCGACATCGCCTCCAGGATCTTCAGCCGCGTGCCGCCGCCAATGCGCAGCGGGACGACGCACGCCCAACTCTGCGCCACCACGGGACGGATATCCGGCACGTAGCCGGTCAGCTCCACGTGTTCATCCAACGGCAGCGCAGCCAGGTTCACCCCAGCCGTGCTGCCAGTGACCCGCAAGCGCACTTCCGGCGCCTGGCGAATGACCTGGGGATAGATTTCCTTCAAAAAATACGCCACAGCGTCGTAATTGGCGTTATAAGTCATCGCCCCGTTGAACACCAGCGTGTTCGGGATGGGCGTGATCGCCTCAAGGTGGTTGTAAGCCATGTCCACGCCGTTTGGCGTCACGATCAGTTGTCCATCCCGCAAGGGCATCTGCCGGGCGACGGCGCGCCGGTCGCTCTCTGTAACCACCAGGCAGCGATCGAAACGCGGGTAAAGGCTGCATTCATAGCGCAGGAACTTCCAGTAAGCCAGCCAGCGGCGAAAGCGCGCCAGCGGCTGCGAGGCCATAGGGATGGCTTCCTGAAGCATGCGCGCCATGAAGTTGTCGATGTCCAGGACCTTCGGGACATCTGGCACTGCCAGGGCATACGGCGCGGTGACGAACGTCAGGGCCACTACAAGCTGCGGCTTCCACGAACGGGCCACCTGAACGACGCGCGCTTCCATCTCTGGCGAGTGAATGGCCACCACCGCGCTGGGGAGCGGCGAAAGCCAGCCCAGCCAGGTCTTACCCTTGCTGGCGGCGAAGGGCTTGCGCCGCACAATCTCCACCAACGGACACAACTGGCGGATGTGCTTGACCCATTCTGGCTCGAGTTCCACATCCTCGAAGGTCACCAGGGCCACCTGATGTTCGGCAGCCAGCGCCTTCAGCAGATAATAGGCGCGGATCTTGCTGCCCTGGTTGGGCGGATAGGGAAACCAGGTGGACAAAAACAGGATCCTCATCGCCGGCCTAGTTGGGGCGCATCCCCCAGCGCTTCTTCAGGAAATCCACTGTCCCTTGCCACATCGCATCGCGATGGGCGCGCATCTCGCGCCACTTCGGCCGGAACGTCCAACTCGTCAGGGTCAGCAGGGTGCGCAGCCAGGCAAAGGCCCATACCGAAAGCGGCGCGTGGTGCTGCGCCAGGAACACGAAGCGGTTGCGCGTGTTGTAGTAGGTCACATTTGGGCCAGGGCGATAATTGCGCTGCACACCCTTGTGCCACAGCCGGGCTTGGGGGACGAGCAGGACTTTCCAGCCGTGCTCGCGGGCGCGGGTGCACCAGTCCGTCTCCTCCCAATAGTAAAACAGGCGCTCGTCCAGTCCGCCGATCTGCTCGATCACCTGGCGCCGAACCAGGATGGCGCAGCCGGAGATGTAATCTACGGTGTAGGGCGGCCGGTCATACTGGCCATGATCTTCTTCATTCAGCCCCAGGTGCACGGCAAACCAGCGCCGGTCCAGCGTCCCCCCAGCGGATTGGATCACCGTCGGCTCATCATGGTGATACACCAGCGGGCCGACGATCCCGACTTCGGGATCTCCTTCTGCGACGGCGACCAGCTTCTCGATGCAGTCATCGGCTACCACCGTGTCCTCGTTCAACACAAAGACCCAATCGGCCCCTTGCGTCATCGCCGCCCGGATGCCCACGTTGTTGTTGCCGGTGTAGCCCAGGTTGCGCTCCAGCGAGATCAATTCGACCTGCGGGAACTGCGAGCGAATCGCCTCGACCGAACCATCCGTAGATGCGTTGTCCAGCACGATGACGTGATGATGGGGATATGTGCCGCGGGCGAGCGAGGCCAGGCATTCCAGGGTATCCTGGCAACGATTGGTGTTCAGGATGACGCTGATAACCAGAGGCGCTGAAGACATCAGGACGACAACCAGGCTACCGGAAAGTTCTTCATCACTTCGATATGCTCGAATTTCTTGCTCTGTCGTGCGCCATGTTGCTTCACCCAGGCCGCCATGCGCGCCAGGCCTTCTTCCAGGCTGGTGAGCTTCTGCTCGCCGAAGACGCGGCGCACCTTTTCGTGCGAAGAGTAGGCGTTCAGAACTTCGTTGCGCGGCGGGAGATGGACGATGTTCGGCTCCACCCCCATAGCGCGGGCTACTTGGGTGGCCAGTTCGTTCACGCTGAAGGGCTGGTCTGCGCCGATGTTGAAGATCTGGTTGTAGGCCGCGGGCATCTCAATGGCGCTCGCCATCACCGGCACCAGATCCCCAATGTAGCTAAAGGCACGCATCTGGGTGCCGTCTCCAAACACGGTCATCGGCTTGCCTTGCAGAATCTGATTCATGAAGATGCCCACCACGTTGCGGTATTTATCCCCGATGTTCTGCCGCTCGCCGTACACATTGTGCGGGCGGAAGATGATGTAATCCAGATCGAACATCTGCTTGCAGACCGCCAGCTCATGTTCCACCGCCAACTTGGCGATCCCATAGGGATCTTCGGGGTGCGGGATGGTCTCCTCCGTCATCGGCAACTCGGGGCTGGCGCCGTACACGGCAATCGAGGAGGTGAACACGAAGCAACGCACCCCGGTGTTGATCGCGGCGTTGATCAGGTTCACGCTGCCGATCAGGTTGTTGGTATAGTTGAAGCGCTTGATGAAATGGCTCAGCCCTTCTGCGGCGTAAGCGGCCAGATGATAGACGTATTCGAATTGCTCTTCAGCAAACAGGCGATCCACCAACTCCGCGTCCGTGATCGAGCCTTGAACCAGCCTCGCCCCATCTACAACGTTATCCACAAAGCCGCCGCTGAGATCGTCCAGGACGACCACCACATGACCGCGGTTGACCAGTTCTTCCGCCAGGTGGGAGCCGATGAAACCCGCTCCGCCAGTTACCAGAATTTTGCTCATAGCTGCCTCAGATTTCGATGCCTCATCCGAACAAGATTGAATAGAACCGGCGCGCCGGTGAGCGCGCGGTGATTTCCATTAAGAAAAGCGGGATGCCCAGACCGACCGCGTACAAGATGGGCTGAAAGATCCACTGCATCCCCAGAAGCCCCGGAACGAAGTGATAGATCAGCTTGGCGGTGTAAGTCAGCGCTAGCGAATGCGACAGGTAAACGCCAAAAGATCGCGTTCCGATCTGGCCGAGGGCTTTCATCCAGGGCAAGGCTGCCTGCTCGAAGCCCAGGAAGGCAATCAGGAATAGGCCGGCGTACAACTGATCGACCAGAGTCTCCCTGGGGGTGAGCCAGTCCTTGCTCGAAGCGCGCAGCAGCGCCTCCCACTCGAGGACGCCAACCACAAAAGCGACGGGCAGCCCGGCCAGCGCTGCCCAGCGCAGGCGGATGAACGCGGCTTTGATCTCCCCGCTATGAAACCCAAAGACGACCCCCAGCAGAAACCAGAACAGGAAGCCGGTGAACAGCCAGCTACGGGTCAAAATGTAAAACGGCTCCAACGCCGGCGCATCCACTTCCAAGATCAGCGCGTAGCGCAAGAGCAGGACGAAGATCTGCAATGCGCCAGCCAGGGTCAACGCCAGCTTCCAGCGTTCCCGCGCCAGGGGGATCAGCAGCGGAGATAGCAGATAAAGCTGGATCAGCACCGGGATGAAATAATACGCCTCGGTCGCCTGGCCGGTCAGCAGGATGCGAACGAACTCGAAGGGCGATATGCGCCGCCCCAGGAGCACATCCAGGCCGATCAAGATGCACGACCAGATCAGGTAGGGGATGAGCAGATTCTTCACCCGGGCGAAGATCAGCCCCCAGCCGATGTTAGCGCGGTTGCGCCCAGTGGCGAAGGCCAGGAAAAAGCCGGAGACGAACAGAAACGAAGGTATGGCGAAGATGATCAGTTGTTCGATGAGCCTCAGCGCATAATAGCTGACGCTGCCCATCTGATCGAAGTTGGGCGCGCTGACCGGCAAGTAGCGATCCGCCCACCAAAACATGGAGATGAACCCCCAGCCCGAGGCGTGGTACACCACCACGCAAAGGACCGCCAAACCCATCAAATAGAGCAGCCGTCTCGCCATGACGTGATCGTTATGACCGCCTATCCGAATAAATAAGAGTAATAACGGCGCAACGGGGTACGCTCGAAGATGCGCATCAACAGCAAGGGGCCAGCAAAGCCCACCAGGATCAGCAGCGGCTGGAGCAAAACCTGATACCTTAGCACCTGCGGGGCCAAGTGATAGATCGCCCTGGCGGCATACTGGATGAACAGCGCATGCGTCAGGTAAATCCCATACGAGTCCTTGCCAAGTTGCTCCACCGGCCTGGAGAGCGGCAGCCGCGCCTGAGAAAACGCCAGAAACGCCAGGATCACCGCAATGCCATACACCGTATCCACCAGCGTCTCACGGTGCGCCAGCCATTCCTGCCCCGAAAGCCGAAAATAAAGCTCCCATTCCAGCATCCCAATTGGAATCGCCGCCAGAGCCAGCCCCAGAAAGAGCCGCCCGAAGCGCTGCAGGAAGGGCTTGAATTGCTCCAGGTGAAAGCCAAAGATGATCCCCAACGGGAACCACAGGATGCGGCTCAGGAAGAGCCATTTGGGAACCAGGCCGGGCAGATCGGCCGCGCTGGCGGTTCCCAGCCCCAGGAGCAGTGGATAAGCCAGGAGCTGCACCCCCACCTGTAAGATCGAAGCGCCAAGCAGCGCCAGTTTCCAGTTTTTGCGAATGAGCCACACCAGAATCGGCGCCAGCAGATAGAACTGCGCCAGCAGCGGAACGAAGTACATCACTTCGTTCGTCGAGCCGGTGAAAACGTCCAGGAACAGGCGACGCAGCGATAGCCCTTTCCCTTCCAGAGTTACCTGCAAAGCCAGAATGATCGCCGTCCAAAGCAGATAAGGGATGAGCAGCATTTTCAGCCGCGCCCACACCACCTCCCAACCTGGAGTCAGCCGCGTTTTACCGGTCGCCACTGCGATGAAATACCCCGAAACGAACAGGAAGGCCGGAATGCAGAAGATCACGATCTGCTCGACGGCGCGCAGGCTGAAGTAAGCCGGGCTGCCGATCTGGGAGGTCGGCGCCGCATCCGCAGGAAGATAGCGATGCGACCAGGCGAACATGGCGATGAAGCCTATCCCAACCGCATGGAACAGGATGACGCAGGCGATGGCGACCCCATTCAGATACAGCAATCTTCGAATCATGATGAAAATAAACCCATTCGCTCAAAGCGTCTGGCAAAACCCGCCGGCGACGCAACCCGTGAGCGCGCTAGCATGCCCGGCCTACCCAAACACATATTTGTAATATGGCCTGATGAAAGACCGGTTGACGATTTCCATCAGGATCAGCGGCGCAGCCACGCCGACGATGGTCAGAGCTGGCAGGAACAGCCATTGATGGGCCAGCGCCATCGGGGCGATATGGTACAGCAACCGGGCCGTCAGCTCCAGCGGAAGCACGTGCACCAGATAGATGCCATAGGACTTGGGGCCCAAACGGCCCATCAGCGACGCAAAGGGCAGCGCCGCCTGCTCGAAAGCGACAAAACTGAGCAGAAAGAACAGGATGTAAACCCGGTTGAAAAACAAGATCTGCGGCGAGATCCAGTCACGCCCGACAGATCGTTGCAGGAACCCCCACTCGACGAAGCCGACCGCCAGGCTCAGCAGCAGGCCGGCGAGCAAGAACCAGCGCCAGCGGGCCAGCACAGGACGGAACTCGCGCAGGTGCACCCCAACCACCAGACCCAGCACAAACCAGAAGGCGTAGCCAGGCAGATGCCAGTCCCGCAAAACCCCGAAAAGGCCCTCCAGTTGACCCAGGTTGATCTTGAGGAGGCTCAGGTACGTCGCCGCCAGCGACAATAGCTGCAGCAGAGCCGCCGCCGCCAGCAGGCCTTTCCATTTTTCCCTGGCAAAGGGCACCAGCAGCGGGCTGAGCAAATAGAGTTGCACCAGCACGACGACGTAATAATACGGCGGCGAGGCGCCCCCAAAGAGAATCAGCCTTGCCACCTCCACAGGCGAATAGACCTGCCCCTGTGTCGCTCGAAATGCCAGCACGACGCCCGTCCATAACAGGTAGGGGACCACCAGGAACTTGATCCGCTGAAAGACCAGCCTCCAGGGGATACTGCGCTGCTCCCGACCGGCGGCGACGGCGATAAAGTAACCCGAGATGAACAGGAAAGCGAAGACGGCAAAGATCACCAATTGATCGATCACGCGCAGGCTGAAGAAGCGCCAGCTTTGCGTGGGTTCAAAGGCGGCCACCTGGCTGGCGTTCATGTAGCGATCCGTCCACCAATACATGGCGGTCAGCTCCCAGACCACAGCATGGTTGATCACTGCGCACACAGCCGCCAGACCGTTCAGCATCAACAGGCATTTGATCATCGCTCAACCATGCTGGCGCCAGGTGAGTAAATCGCTCCAGAGATGGTCGTCCCCTGAAATTCGGGGGCATCCGGCTGGGAACTCAGCGGTATCGCTCCAGGTAAGCGTTCAATGCGTTGATGCTTTGAAAGTTCTCGAAAACGACATCCTCATCAGGAATTTTGACGCCAAAGCGATCTTCGACGAAGGCGACGAGTTGCAAGATGGCCAGGGAATCGAGGATGCCGGCGCTGAGCAGATCTTCGTTCTCATCCAACCGGGCGTTTTTGTTCCTCATCACTTCGTTCTTGACAAAATCGATCAATGCAGTCTTGCGATCCATAGCAGTGTTCTCCTTGGGATATGAGGGGTAAGCGCATCCTTCAGGCGTTCTGATCCGTTGCAGCGGCCTGCCGACGCTGAATCGCGGCAGCCTGGAGGTCACGGCGGCTGATCTTGCCGGTGGAGGTGCGCGGGAAATCGCTGGCAAATTCGATTTCCACAGGGATGGCATACGGCGGCAGCCGCTTGCCCAGGTGTTCGACCAGGTCGCTCTCCGTCAGCGCCGCGCCCGGCGCCGGGATGACCGAAGCCGCGATCAGGTTGCTCCCCTGCCCATCTGGCACAGGATAGACCGCCGCCTCCTCGACCAGGTCGTGCGCCAGGAGCGCCACTTCGATCTCGTCCAGCTCCACGCGGTAGCCGCGGGTCTTGATCTGGCGGTCTTTGCGCCCCAGATAGCGATAGTTGCCCTGCTCATCGCGATACACCAGGTCGCCAGTGCGGTAGAAGATATCGTCGAAATCGTTGAACACCCGCCGCTTGAAGAAACCGTTGGCGGTCTTTTCTGGCTGGCCCCAAAACCCTTTCATCACCACGCCGCCGCGGATCAACAACTCGCCCACTTCCCCATCAGGCACCGGATTGCCATCTGCGTCAACCACCAGGTCTTCGATGTTGGCGCAAGCCTTGCCGATCGGAATGGGGTCGTCCGTCGCTGGTGGCTCCGGCACATGATAATAAGTGCAGACGTTGGTCTCAGTCGGACCGAACAGGTTGCTGAAGCGCACATGCGGCAACATCGTCATCAACTGGCGCAGATGCTTGGTGGGGAAGACCTCGCCCGCGAAAAGGATCCAGCGCAGCGCGCTCAGATCGCGCGATTCCAGGATGCCGCGCTCCATGAGCTGCATCAGCGCGAACGGCACCGAATACCACACCGTGATCCGCTCGTCCTGGATCAAGCGGGAAAGGTTAGCCGGGAACTTGGTCAGCGCCTCGGGGATGATCACCGTGGTCGCGCCGGCGATTGCCCCCGCGAAGAAATCGAAGGTCGAAAGGTCGAAGTGCAGCGGCGCATGGTTGCTCAAGCGGTCGCTTGGCTGCAGGCCATACTCATCCGCCGCCCACTCGGCAAAGCTCAACCCGCTGCGATGGGTGTGCATGATGCCCTTGGGCGTGCCGGTGGAGCCGGAGGTGTAGAGGATGTAAGCCAGGTCCTGTTCGGTCAGGTTGTGCGCCAGGGAATGGCTGGGGGCGGCGAGCACCTGCTCCCAGGTCAAGCAGCGCACCGAGGCGTCCTCCACAGAGGGCAGGCCGATCAGGCATTCCAGCAGCGGAGCGGAAGCCTGGCGCTGCAATGCCAGGATCTCTTGCACCTGCTCCGCTTTGGCTTCCTTGGTCAACAAATGACGGATGCCGCAATCCTGAATGACGAAAGCGAGGCGCGCCACCGGCGCAAAGGGATCCAGCGGCACGTAGGCCGCGCCGGCCTTCATGATCCCGTATAGCGCCACAGCGGACTCCAGACCTTTGTTCATAAAGATGCCCACCCGGTCGCCGCGCTTCACGCCCTGCTCGATCAGCGTGCGCGCCAGGCTATTGGTGTAGGCTTCCAATTCAGCATAGCTCAAAGCCTGGCCGGAGAAGCGCACTGCCTCTTTTTCCGGCGAGCGCTCGGCCCCGGCTGTCACGCCGTGCGTCAAGAGAAATCTGGCCATGATACCACCTCCTGTTCCACTTTTACACGCAAGAACGACACCTAAAGGCCCATCAGACGGGCAATGATGTTGCGCTGGATGTCCGAAGTGCCCGAATAGAGCACGCCGCCGACCGAATCGCGCAGATCGCGCTCGATCTCGAATTCGGTCATATAGCCATAGCTGCCCAGGGTGCGCACGGCATCCAGGCTGGATTGGATGAAGGCCTCGCTCAGATACAGTTTGGCCATTGCCGCTTCCATGATGGCCGATTTGCCCATCTTGTGCAGCCAGGCGACCTTGTAGAGCAACAGCCGCGCCGTCTCCAGGCGCACCTTCATGTCCACGAGACGGTTGGCGACGGACTGGAACTTGCCGATTGGCTGGCCGTATTGATGGCGCTCGCGGGCATAATTGACGCACGTCTCGAGCTGGCGCTCCATGGCGCCGACATGGCTGGCCAGTATGCAACTCCGTTCCCATTCCATCGAGTGGTTGAAAATCTTGGCCCCCGCGCCCTCCGGCCCCAGCCGGTTCGCCTCGGGGATGAAACAGTCCTGGAAGATCAGCTCCCCCATCGGCGAGGTGCGCAAGCCCATCTTGTCCAGCTCGCGGCTGACACTGAAGCCCGGCGTGCCCTTCTCCACGATGAAGCAGGTCACACCCCACATCTTCTTGGCAGGGTCCACCGTGGCAAAGACCACCGCCAGATCGGCCACCGGCGCGTTGGTGACGAACATCTTACTGCCGTTGAGCACGTATCCGCCGTCGACGCGCGTCGCTCGCGTCCTTAAGCTATACGCATCCGACCCTGAGTCTGGCTCGGACATACCATGCGCGCCGACAAGCTCGCCGCGACACAACCCCGGCAGGTACTTGCGCTTCTGCTCCTCCGTGCCGAAGCTGAAGATCGGCATCTGCACGCTCCACATCTGAGCGTTCATGGCAAAGATCAAGCCGTTGTCGCGGCAGGCATAGCCCAGGCCCTCCATGGTAAGCATGGTGGTCAGGATATCTGCGTCTGCGCCGCCGTATTCTTCGGGAAACGGCAGCCCCTGGATGCCATAGCGGGCGCATTTCAACCACTTCTGGCGCGGGAAGCTCCCCTGGCGGTCATCTTCGATGATGTCCCCGTTCAGTTCCTTTTCAGCGAAATCGATGACGGCCTGTCGATAAGTCAATTGTTCTTCGGTCCATG
This sequence comes from uncultured Anaerolinea sp., assembly GCA_964503145.1. Lineage (GTDB taxonomy): Bacteria > Chloroflexota > Anaerolineae > Anaerolineales > UBA4823 > RBG-16-57-11. The sequence continues at coordinate 860,212 of CAZCYV010000001.1, forward strand.
AAAAATCCATCGCTGCTCTCCATAGAACCCAGCCGGATCACGCATGCGCCTGTCCCGCTGGTGTGTTTAAAATCACGGTTCGACGTCCCAATAGCCTGAACTGGCTTCCGCCGAATTATAAATGATCCCCATACACTCATCGGCGGGGCCAGACTCTGATTGATCTGGATTGTTTCTTAGAACGTTGCCGCCTCGGGCAAATCCTCAGGCTGGTGATACCAGTGAAAGCTGCAACTACAGCCCAAGGCTCCAGTCGGATCGACGACGCCTGGAGCTTTGGCGTATAGCATGTCGCGCTGGCCGGTCAGCCAGGCGAGCGCCAGTGGTTCAGAATATGAGAACTCGGGCCAGGGGCGAAATTTTGGGCGCTTGAATTTGCGGCGCAAGTGGATTTGGATGAGTGTCAGCACGATGTGATCCTATCTCGGCCATACGGCGATGGTGATGCTCCACGGGGCATCGATTTGCTTGCCGCAGAGCCTCGGGCAGATGCGCTCTTGCAAAAACTAAGACGGGCATAACGCTCAAACGTGACGCTTTCGAGGCGCCAGGCGCCATAACGACCTCGTTAGGCGCCTTGATCACCTAGTCTAAAGGACACCCGCCAACTGACCTTCGAGCGTGGCGATAGCCCGCTCCCAGGTCCAGTTCTGCAGCACGTGCCGGCGGCCTTCTGCGCCCAATTCCTGCGCCCACTCAGGATTCGCCAGCAAGCGCGAGACCGCCTGGGCAAACTCCGCCGGCTCCCGCCGGGTTAGCAGGCCGGTCTTTTCGTGGATCACCGCTTCTTGAATCCCGCCCTCGCACACCGCCGCCACCGGCGTGGCGCAGGCCATCGATTCCAGGCTTACGAAACCAAACGGCTCGTGGTAAGGGGCGTAAACCGTCACCATAGCCTGGTTGTACAGCTCGACCAGCTTCTCCTCGCTAACGTTGCCCAGCAAATGCAACACCACGCCTTTGTCCTGGGCCAGCCCCAGCAAATAATCCCGTTCGGGCGGATTCTGAAAATTGCTGGCAATGCTCAGCGGTGGGCGTTCACCTTTGGGGATCAGAGCCAGCGCTTCGATCAGAAAATCGAAGCCTTTGAGCGGCGTCAGCGAACCCACTGAGAGTACCATCCGCTGCTTCTCCAATCCCAAAGGGCGAAAGTGCGCCGCGTCCACGCCGTGGTAGCTGACCTCAGCTTCCACCTGGTAAATGGTTTTTACATTGCCGCGGGTGAAGCGCGAATTCACCAGCACCCGATCGGCGCTGCGGATATTCGCCCGGTCATTTTTTTGCAGCGCGTGGCGATAGATCCCAGGCAGCGGATCCAGGCGGTTCAAAGCCCGCCTGCGCCAGGAGATCGGATCAATATAAGGGCGGAAGGGCGTGGCCTCATAGAGCACGCGCAGCGGCTCGTGGCAGTAAAACACGCTTCGATGGCGGCGAAGGTGACGGATGACACTCGGCGTGTTCTCGAACTGACAGGGCTGGACAAAGACCAGATCGTAGCCGGCTTTCTCGATCTCCGCGGCAACCTGCTGGACGAGCCGATCCAACCGCTTCAGATCGAACCAGCGCATCAGCTGGTTCAGCCTTCCAAAGGGCGAGCGAAACAGAGGCAGAGGGCGAAAGGGATAGATGCGATAGTCCGAGACAAAAGGGCGAATGTCGGCAAACTCATGGTTGGCGCAAGATAGCGTATACACCTCCAGGGTGTGCCTCTCCGTCAGCCGCCGGACTTCCTCCTGCAGCGACCGCTTCGCCCCGCCCGAGGTGAGATTGTGGTAAATCGCAATCCGCATCTAATCGCAATTCCTGCCAGCGGTGCCTGCGCCGCGGGATAAGCCGATCCGATTCATGCGCCTCCCGCCCCGACGCTCATCCCACCAGCTTGGAAAGAGGCGCTTCTTCTTCGGCGAAAGCCCCCTTGGCGGCCAGGACGCGCCGGCAAAGGGCGGGACTCGCCTGATAAGAAGCCCACAACACAGACGTCCGCCAATCGGCTGGGTTCAACCTGAGCGAGGCGCGCAGCCAACTGTGGATGTGCGCCGTGTCGCCGGTCAAGATGGCTTTGCTGGCCATCAAGCGCAACAATTTGGCCTGCATAACCCGAGGAAGCTCTTCGAATTGACGCCAGCTCAGGGCGGCGGTTTGCTGCTCGGGCATACCGGTTAGATGCTCGATCAGCAGGTCGTAGAAAGCCTTATAGCGCGTTTCAGGAGCGCATTGACCAAATTTGGAGGCGTGGATCGCTTTCGTCCTACAACGGGCTAAAGAGGCCGCCCGCTTCGCCCGATCGGTGGTGCGGGTGATGTTGCTCCGGTGGACGCGGTACAGATAGGTGAGCCGATCCAGGTAGCCGAAGGGGTGATTTTCTGCGTAGCGGGTGACAAAGTCCCAATCTGGCCCGATAACGATCTGCGGATCGAAACGCAACGCCTTTTCGAACACAGGCTTTGCTCTCAACACGATGCACCCTGGCGGGCCGATCACATCTGAAGCCCGGACGAGTTCTTCAAAGATCCAGCCTTCGAATGGCCCCCGGCGGCGCGCCGACAAGGGCAGCAGGCGGTTCCCCTGCTCATCGATATGGTAACCATCGGTATAGACAGCGTCGAATTCGGGATGCGCCCGCAGGAAATCCACTGTCGCTTCCAGGTGCTCCGGCAGAAACAGGTCGTCCGCGTCCAGGAAGGCGATCAATGCCCCTTTGGAGTGCTCCAGGGCCGTATTTCTGGCCGCCGCCTCGCCCTGATTGGGCTGCCGAATCAGGCGGATGCGTGGGTCGGCATAGCCTGCAGCGATCTCGGCCGTCCGGTCTTTCGAGCCATCGTCAACGATGATCAGTTCCCAGTGCGGATAGCTTTGGGCGAGGACGCTCTCGATCGCAGAGGCGATGTAATTTTCGGCGTTGTAAGCCGGCATCATCACGCTGACCAGTTCTCGGGTCATCTCGATCGCTCTCTGGCGTTGAAATCCTGGCTCACTTTGCAAAAGATCTGCTCCAATTGCTCGACGGTGCGCCGCCAGGTATGCCGCTGTTCCGCCTCGATGCGAGCAGCGCGGCCAATGCGGCTCACCAATTCACGGTCGGCCACCAGTCTGATCAGCGCCTGGGCCAGGGCGGCTTCGTCGCAGGGCGGCACGATCCAACCCGTCACCCCGTGCTCGAGGGTGGCGGGTTGTCCATCCTGGCCCGAGGCCACCGTTGCCAGGCCGGCGGATTTATAATCGAACAGCTTCAAGCCAGAAAACTCCATCCAGCCGCAGTAGGGCGCCACGCCGATATCCGCCTGCGCCAGGCGCTGCGCCACCTGCTGAATGCTCAGTTGGCCGGTCAGCTCCACATGCTCTTGCAGGCCCAGTTGCTGAATGCGCGCCTCGATTTGCGGCTGCTGCGTGCCCGAGCCAATCAGGACCAGGTGGACGCCTGGGTCGCTTGCGACGACCTGCGCAAAGGCCGAGAGCAAAATCAGCACCCCGTGCCAAGGCTCGAAAGCGCCCACGAACGCCAGCCCGACCGGCGTATCTGGTTCCGCCGCCGGACGAAAGCAGCGCAACTCTTCCCGCTTCAATAGCTCGACGATTTCGCTGCCATTCTCCACTGTGACCACCCGCTGCGGATCGACGCCCCACCCTTTGATGAACCGTTTGCGGTGCCCATCGCCAGTGGCCACCACGAAATCGCCCCGCTGCACCGCCTGGCGCATGATGCGGACCGCCAGCCAGCGCTGCAAGCCTTTCGGCGCTACCCCCAGCCTTTCCAACTCGGTCATGAAATCGCCGTTGTTGACTTCGAAGACCAGCGGGATGCGCAGCCGGCGCGCCGCCAGCCCTGGCCCGTAGCTCATCCAGAACAGGCGCTCGTAGAGCAGGTCTCGGTCGCCCATTTCCTGGCAGATCGCTTCGGCAAAACGCTGACTCTCGAACCAGTTGATATAGGGGAGTTTTAAGCGGAACTGGACGCCGCGCACCCCGCGCTCGACCTGTCGCCGCCAGCCCTGGTCGAAGCGCTGCACCTGCATCGGCTCAAAAGCTTCCAGGTCGTCCGAGCGCCAGATGCGCCCTTCGTAGCGCGCCAGAAAACGCAGATCATGCCCCAGGGCGCGCAGTTCTTGATAGACCTTCAAGACGTGGTTGGCAGCACCGCTCAGCGGCCGGGAGCGCACGTCTGGAGCGCCCTCCTGGATCACATAGCCGATCTTCATCTCGTCCTATGGCGCAGACCAGCCCTGGCCGACCGCCTCGACCAACTCGCGGATTTGGACTTTGACGCGGTGGATGTCGAACTTCTCGCACACGATGGCGCGCAAAGCCTGCCGCCGGTGCAACTTCTCGACCTCCGACGCTGCGCAATATTCAAGAATCTTCTGGCGCAGCTCAGCGCCGGTGTCGTACAGATTTTCCTCGGGAAGCAGTTCGTCAGCCCCCTCCCAGCGGTGAGACAGGGTGTAGCACCCGCTGGCCATAGCCTCCATTGGAGCCAACTGCAACCCCTCGGAGTAGCTGTTGGAAATGAAGATATCGATCTTGGGATACCAGTTTTGGGGGTCTGAGACGTTCTCATAGAAGGTCACCCTGGATTTCAGTCCCAGGCGCTCGACCAGACTGTGCAGCGCAGCATAGTAGTCGGCGTGTAAGACATGCCTGCCGCCGCCGATGTGCAGGTGGAAAGAAGCGGCGTCCTGAGCCTCTGGCGACTGCACCAGTTCGTAAAAATCCAGGATCAACTCATACACCCGCTTGCGCGGCGTCAGATGACACAGGATGCCAATATCGCCGCTAAATGGCCTGGTATGAAAAGCGAATTTATCTGGCGAAGTGCCCTCGGGGATGACCACCACCCTGTCCACGTATTGGGGATACAAGGCGCCAAATTCCCGGCGCTTGGCCTGGCTGACCAGGATGATCTTATCCACGGCATCCCAGTTGATCTGGTTCGCCCAGCGATACAGATCATAGCGGTGGATACGCGTGACGACTCCGCAGGTCTTCGGCAGGCGCGAAGCGGCAGCTAACAACTCCGAAGCCCACTCGAAGAAAACCACCTGGTTGTCCCGCAGCAGGGCGCTCAGGTCTCGCTGAAAGAGATAACGGTTGGCTCGTTCCCGAAAGAACGGCGTTTGCACGCTACGCCGCTTGAACTGGCTCACTCGATGATGCTTGGCCAGCTCGGCGTAGATCTCGTTGAAAAAGGCCCAGGTCTCTTCGATGGCGACGCCGATGCGCATGAAACTTCTGCTCTCCCGTCGAATGCGATCCTAATCGATGAACTGGCGATGCCAGAGCTCCAGCGAAAGCAGCGCGCCCAGGCGCACGGCGTAATTGGCGCCCGCCATGTGCTCGGCGACCAGATTGCGCAGGTAGTCCGGGTTGAAGTATCCACGCTCCAAGGCGGCCGGGCTGAGCAACGTCTGTTCCACCCACGGACGCAGCACCGTGCGAAACCACAGGTTGTAATCCTTGTAGTGCCGTGCATACGGCCCGGCCAGCCAGCCCAAACCGCGCTGGCGCAGATGCCATTGAGCCAGCTTCCAGGCGCGCGCCCAAACGTCCCGCGAGCAAGCGATCAACGGCAGGCCCTCGCGGGCGATCGGCACCTTCGCCAGATCCGGGTGGGCTTCGCTGAAGGCACGAACGCTCAGACGGCGTTCGAACAAGTAGCCTGGCGGGACGCGCAGGGTGAAGTCGTAAAGATCGTTATCGCAGAACGGCAGGCGCACTGACGCAAAGCTGCGCATCACCTCCACACCGTTGAGCGTCATGCGTGGAACGCGCTGGGTCATGTCAAAATACAGGCGCTGGATCGCCAGTTGATGGGAGTCGGCGCGCTGTAGCCCCTGGCGGTAGCTCGCGAACACACCATCCCCGATCTGGCGCTGAAACTCCTGCGTGAACAGCAAGCGGTGCTCTGGCAGGCTGAAGGTGATTACGCCCTGATTGGCATGGGTCTGCATGTGCACCCGATATCGGGTCTCTTCGTCGTAATCACCCCAAAAATCCTTCGTCAGCGCGAAGCCCATCATGGCGTCGCCCATAAAACCCTTGAACACCACGCGAGCGAACTGGCTTTCTTCTCTGGCGGTCGCCAGCGCGTGCAGGTTGACCAGATTGCCCAGGCCGTCGGTGATGCGCACCGCCTCTTCGGCCTTGTCCAACAGCCAGTCCGGCCTCAGCTCGAAGAAGTGGTGGCGCGTTCGGGCCACTCTGGCCAGCGCTTTCGCCGCTCGGGCGTCGTCGCAGCCGGGGATGCCCCAGGTGAAGGTGTGCAGTTGATCGCCAGGGACGAGCTGCGCCAGCTCCCCCAGCAGAGCGCGCGAATCCAGCCCGCCGCTGAGCAAGATGCCCAGGGGCAGCCCATCACCTGCCCGGCGGGCCACCGCCTGGTGGATCAGGCGCTTCAATTCTTCAACGTATTCGGCCTCGCTGCGCAACGCGTATGCCTCGGCGTATTTCAGCCTCCAATAAGGGCGGATGCTCAACCGGTTGCCATCAGCGGCGGCGCTGCGAAAAGTCAGCACGCTGGCCTGCGGCAGCAGCCGGGCATGTTCCAGGAAGGTGCGGTCGTCCAACACATGATCGAAGGTCAGGAACTGAGCGATCGCCAGGCGATCTATCTGGCGCGGCAGGGTCGGATCCACTAGCAGGGCGCGCACGCCCGAGGCAAACACCAGACCGTTGCGCGTCAACGCATAATAGATCGGCTGGTTGCCCAGGCGGTCGCTGATCAGCACCAGCTTTTGCTGCGCTTGGTCCCAGATGGCAATGGCAAACAGGCCATTCAGCAAGCCCGCGAAATCCTCGCCGTAAGCCTCGTAAAGGTGCAAAGCCAGCTCGGCGTCGCTTTGCGTGCTGAACTGCACGCCGCGCTGCGCTAAAGATTGCCGCAGGCGCTGCTGATCGTAAAACTCGCCCTCCATCACCACACAGCGGCTGCGCTCCTGGTTCCAGATCGGCTGAGAGTCGGGGTTGAGCACCTCCAGGCTGACCCGCCCCAGGCCAAACCCCTCGCCTTCATACAGGCGGCGGCGAAAGCGGGGATCGCTCTCCAGGGCGCGCGCCATCGCCTCCAGGCCAAAGCCAGGGCTTTCACCATGCGGATGAGTCACATATCCAATCAGTCCAGGCATCCGTTACTCTCGATCAGCGGCTTTGATGGCTCAGGAGACCAGTACTTCGTCGAACATCGGCTCATAGGCCGTGCCGGCGTATCGAGCGCGGAGCGCATCGAAATTGAGCACCACTTCTCGCAGGTCATCCTGAGTATGCTTGAGCGTCTTGCCTTGCAACTGCTGCGGCCTGACTTTCAGGAAGGCAAATAGCTCCTTCATGACCGAGTCTCGGCTGACCAGCAGGTCTTCGTAATCGATCTTGATCTTGGGCAAATCAAGGCTGGCGACATACTCATCCAGCGCCTGGTCAGCCTGCTTGCGCTCCATCAGATACTGATCGAACTGCTGCAGATCGACCTCCAGGGGCGGCATGCGGTCGGACTCCTTATACAGGTTCCAATGCCCTGAAGCCTCGTACAGGCGCCGGGCATTGATGCGCGAGACTACCGCCTTGACCATATTGCGCCGCCGCATCTGGATGATATGACAGCGCTTTTTCAACAGCAGGCGAGTAAAGCCCTCCTTGTCCAGGACATCCACCAGCTTCGTCTTGAAGCCCAGGGCAGCTTTCCTGCCGATCAGCGGCGGGGTAAGAAAGTTCTCCAGCCACTCCAGTTGCTCCTTGCCGCTGGCGCCCTGCTGCCTGAGCACGGCGAACCTTTCATACTGCGCCTGGATGTCGGGATGCTCCATCAACATACTGGTGAGATAAGTGCTCCCATCACGCTCGATGAACAAGATGACAAACGGCGTCACCTGAGGGCGTAGATAAATCACCGAAACATTCCTCCTGCTTACTCTTCGAAAAAGGACGCCCAGCGGCTATCGGAAAACATCTGCTTCAACTCCTGATAGTTTTCGATTGCCTTGGTTAAGGGCGTTTGAGACTGTTTATGGGTCTCTGGTTTGATCAGTTCCAGGTTGGCCTCGACCCCCAGAAAATCCAGCACCTGTTTCATCACCGGACGGTAATCGGCCGCCAGGTCTTCGTAAACGACTTCCAACAGGTCATGATCCTGGAAGAATTGGGCGTAGTCCTGCTGCCATTTCTGGGTCTGCTCGAAGTCCGTCAGGCATTCCGAATAGTCCAGGCGCACCGATTTCGGCCTGGAAGCGCCGCCGCTGGTGTCCACCCAGATATCGCTCAGCATGGCCAGCTTGCGGGAGAGGTGCGTGCGCAAGATGTTGCGGCGCGTGATATGCAAGACCTTGATCTCGCGGTGTTGACGCAAATATCCCCACACCGGCGTCCAGGCTTCATCCTGGGCGTGGTAATAGAAGATCTTGAAGCCCACGGCGCGGATACGTGGTTGAAACTTCTTGAACACCCGTCTCTCTACGAACCTGACAGGTTCCTGGTGAAATTCCCGCATCAATCGAGCGTTGTTGGAAAAGCCCGGCAATGCCCAGCCGATCTCTTTTTTGTTTTGGAAGATCTCGCCATAGACCACCACTTGCGGGTGCGAGTTGAGCAACCCGCGCAGAAAGTTAGAACCGGTGCGCGAACGGCCGAGGATGATAAAGCGGGTATAGTCTTGTTTACCGGGCAAAATCCCATACTCCAACGCATAGTTAACCAGATAGGGCAGCAATTTGTGCCTCCAGCCCAACAGCCTGTGCTTGACCGAACCAGAGAATTTCAACGGGTACGTCCTCGAAACTCGATATGCAACGCCCCTACCCGCCCGGCCAGTGCGATGACCTCCCAGAAGCCTGTTTCGGCTGGCCGGGCAGCTTGCGCCGGATACGCCCCTCAGGCGTACCTGGGGATCTTCTTCAGCCCACCCCGCAACGTGGATTTCAGCAGCACCGAGACCACCCCGCGGTTCGCCAGCCATGTCGGCCGATATTGCACCGCCCGTAGCATGAAATGTCGCGCCCGGGCGTAATCTTCCGCCTGGTAGGAGCGAAAAGCAAGCTCCACCGCCGCCTGGCTCAAGCGCGCCCGGCGTTGAGCCTTCAGCACCGACAGGCTCTCCGGCAGGTGATTGTAAACCAACTCCAGAAACGGCAAACGATCTTTGACCTTGGGCGAATCAGACAACCCTAGCAGGCGTTTGGCCATCATCTCGCCATCGTTATCGAGCAGGCTCGGATCCAGGCGCACTGCCTCGGCCAGGGCGTCGGCGCCTTCCTGGGTCTCCCCTGTGCGGAATGCCTGGATGGCAGCGCGCAGATAGGCATTGCTATAGGCTTTGTCCTTGAGGTCCAGCCATTCCTGCGGCAGATCTGGGTCGCTATAGACTTTCTTCAACACAGCAAAGGTGGCTGCAGTCATGCGCTCTTTGTCGCGGGTCATCTGACGGGTGTGGAAGCGGTACAACGACACCGGATGCGGCACCCAGCCCATACGACAGCCAGCGCGCGCCAGGCGCAGCCACATATCCCAATCCTCATACGCCTGCAGGCTTTCATCGAACAGGCCAACCTTTTGCTGCCAATCGCGCCGCAACAGCACGCTGCACACATGGAGTGGATTCCATAACAACAAATGGGCCGGGTTTTCGGGGAGCGGGGTGTCGAATACCTTGCCCAATGGAAGGGCGTTCTCGTCGATCAGGACCGCCTGACCGGCGACGAACCCTAATTCTGGGTCGCGCTGCATGGCATTGAGCAGCGTTTCGAGTTTATCGGCGACGAACAGATCGTCCGAATCCAGGAAGGTCAGATACTCGCCGCTGGAGCGCAGAATGCCGGTGTTGCGCGCCGCCGGCAGGCCGCGGTTTTCCTGATGAATGTAGCGCACGCGCGGATCAGAGAAGCTGCAAGCCACCTGGGCGGTCTTATCCGTGGAGCCATCATCGACGACGATGACCTCGAAATCTGGATAAGTCTGGTCGAGGACGCTCTGAATCGCCTCGCCCAGGTAGTGACCTTGATTGTAAGCGGGGATAATTACACTGATGGTTGCCATAGGTCTGTCGAATTCTGCTCTTTTATACCATAGATTACCCCATCCGCAGTCTGCTCCAATACATTCAGGCCCAGGGTCTCCTGAATCTCTCGGGCGCTGGGCAACGTCGAGCGCAGCATGGGGTCGAAATAGACAATGATACCGCCCTGGCTCAAGAGTTGCTCTTTCAATTCGAGCAACTCGGCTTCGTACTGATCGTTGGGGCGCTGGTTGGCGCTTTCATACTTCTTGGGCATCCCGAGCACAAAGCGCTGGGTATATAGATATAGCGCTTCGGGGGCATTGGTATAGACCGCCTGATCGGCAGGGTAGCGCCTCAAGGCAGCCAGGGTGGGCGATTCGCGCCACCAGCGGCTGGTGAACCCAATCCCGTCGGCATAACTGTTTTGGATAAAGTCCAGCGAGGATCTGGCAGAAACCGCCAAAAAGACAAAGCCCACTCCGAGCAGGGCGAAGCGCAAGACCGCCGGCTTACCCAGCCACTTCAGGCCCTGGTGCAGGAAGTAAACCGCCAGGATTACGCCCGCCGCATGCACCGGCGAGAGGATGCGCGAGTCGAGCGGGGTGTTGGCGTCCAGGAAGGTCAGCGAGGCCAGCAGGAAGGCCAGGTAAAGCGGGACAAAGAGCAACAGGATACGGATCAAGGCGGGCAGGTTCGCCAGGGTCAGCCAGCTTAGCCATCCTACGCTCTGCCTGTGGCGGGAAATCACCACGGCCGCGATGAGCAGGCCAAACGCCAGGTAGGGCAGAGCCTTGATCGCCCCCGAACGGTCGGCCGGAATCAGGAACCACGAGCCCAGGGTGGTCAGCGCCCAACCGATCTGCTGGCGGCTGATCGGATGGAAGAACAATTCACGGTTCACGGCGGTGCCGGCAACGAGCGAATTGCGCAAGAGCCAGAGGGCCAATGGTCCAAAGGCGATCGACCCAAAAGAGGCCGCGTTCAACAATCTGTGGCGAAACTGGCGCGGGGAAAACAGCAAGATCGAAAGCACCCCGGCGGCAATCAGCACTACCCCAATATATCGCGTGAGCGAGGCCAGCGCGATCATCAGCGCCGACCCGATCAGGTATCCTGTTTCCGAGCGATCCAGATAGCGACCCAGGCTCCACAGACCGGATAACCCAAGAAAAATGAACAACGCCTCGCTCCAGGCCATGCTGTGGATTTCGATCCAGACGATCGGGCTAAGGATCAGCCCGGCTGCCAGGATGGCCGCCAGGTACGCCTCAGCCGTCCGCTCCTGGATCAAATCCAGCACCAAGTATCCGACCAGCAGGATGTTGCCGAAAAAGAGCAGGGCGTTCAGCCAGCGCGCTCCCAATAGAGGGTCAGGGCCAATAAGATCGATCACTGCGAGCGCCGCAGAATAGAACGGCGCATGATGCGTGATGGCTTCGGCTGCTGCGGCATCAGTGGTCATGCTGAAGCCGCGACCTGCAGCCAGACTGCGCGCGCCGACGATATACACCACCGAGTCCGGCGAGGTCCCCGCGCCCCAGCGCGTGGCCAGCAACACGCCGAAAAAGCCCATGAGCGCCAGGGTTAGCAACGCAAACTGCGCCAGCAGATATGGATTGAAAGCCGAAGCGGTGGATGTAGAGGGTTTCCTCAGCGATGACATCTACGGACGGCTATTCTGAATGAGGCGGGCACTCAGTGTGTTTTTCATCTTGCGCAGGCTTTGCTTCACTAAAATAGAAGCAATGCCCCGGTTGGCCAGCCAGGCAGGGTCATAGCGGACGCCCTTCCAGATCAGCTTGAGATCAAAGGTCTGCGAGGGCGAATTTTGGGCGCGGGCAAAGGCTTCCTGGATGTACTTCTCCGCCAGCAGGCGCGCTCTCTGCTGCGCCAGATTGCGGCGCCTGGGGAGTAGATCCCGAAACAGGCCCTCGATATCCGCGATGGTTGCATCGAACGATTGCTCAGGGAGATAACGGTTGATGATCTCGCCTAGTGGCGGATCTACAGCACCAGCGCTGAGCAAATCCGGACGATAGCGCTGGGCGATCGCCAGACACCTCAGGGCATGCACCAGTTGACCGCTCAGGCAGGCCAGGATGGCAGCCCGCAAATAATCCCGCGCGATGTATTCGATAAATTCCGGCGGAAGATGTACCCCAAAGCGGCGCATCGCGGCTTGCTCTAAAGAGCGCACCTTGCAATAGAGCTGCCAGTAGCGGCTGGTGACGCTGACCGAATTCGGATGCTGGCGATAGCGGTACAGGGGCCGTTCCAGATTGGCCATCTGAGTGACTTCGGACAGACGCAGGCAAAGATCGTAATCCTCGGCGGTCGAGTAGTGCTCTACAAAATAGTAGCCCGCCCGTTCGAACGCCTCTCGTCTGACCAGAATGGTGGGGCCGCAGAAGCACATGTAATCTGGCAGGGCGGCCTGTATCTCCTCATTGGTCAAGGGGAACGACGAGACCGCAAATTCGTTCCCCTGATGATCAATGTACACGACATTCGTCCCCACTGCGCCAACCTCGGGATGCTGGCGCAGGAAGTTCACCTGCTCCGCCAGGCGCTCTGGGAACATGATGTCGTCGCTATCATGGCGAGTGAGGTAATCGCCGCTGGCAATGCGCAGACCCGCATTCAGCGCCGCGCTGGCTCCCCGGTTGATGGGACATTCGATAGTCTTGACGCGTGGATCGAGGGCAGCATATTCCTGGGCTATCTGGCGGGAGTCATCTGTAGAAGCGTCATCGATGATGATCAGTTCGAAATTTTCATACGGCTGATACAACACACCTTCGATAGCCTGGCGCAGAAATTCGCCGCTATTGTAGGTGCACATCAAAACGCTCACCTTTTCATTCATCCTCTGACCTTTGGGAGCGCGCAAATCTACGGATGAACGGCCGCCACCGACCGTTGAAGGTCGATTCCACCCCCATCAATACCAGCCCCCGGTTGCGGATGTGCTGAGGGTTATTTCTGATCATCCCACGCCACGCAGTCCAGGCGCCAGGGTAATTCCCGCTCCGATAGCTGGTGATCATGTAGTGGCTATAAACGCGATCGTACAATTCCTTCTTCCACTGTGGTGGCATCGAGTCGTGCCGCTTCAGCGAGGCCCAGGCTGCGTCAAGGTAATCCAGCGCCGCTTCGATCGAACCCAGGGCGATCGCCTGGTCGTAAAGTTCGTTCATCAGCCTGGCCCAACTCTCGTTTAGATTGGCCCGAATGGCCTGGCTGTAGCGATATTCCAGGTAAGGGTCGAGCCTCTCGAAGAGATCGATGCTGGCCGTCTGCCGCTCCAACAACTCCATCGAACTCCAGATGCCTGCCCCGTGGACGCGATAAACGGCCATCACCTCGTCGATGAAGCCGATCTTGCCGTGTCTGGCGGCGATGACGGACATCAGCCAGTCCAACATATTGAGCGAGTAAGTCCACTCCGGAAATTCATCGATCGATCCATTGCGCAACACCACCGAGCAGGTGGGGATGAAATTGGTGCTCATCAGGTCTTCTAGCGTGAACACCGGCCTGACCTCTTCCGGCCGCATCACCTTCGGCGGACGAGAGCTATCCTCATAGATTCTCAACACACTGTGGAAAGAGATCGCAAAATCGGGGTGCTGATCCAGGAAATCGACCTGCTTCTGCAGTTTGTCTTCCGCAGTCCAGTAATCGTCCCCATCCAGCAGGGCGATATATTCCCCCTGGCAGGCCTGAAATGAGCGGATGCTGTTTTGGATCATCCCCAGGTTGTGGTCGGTGGTCAGCAAGCGGATCTTATCCGGATGCTCTCTTTGCAGGGCGAGAAGGATCTCCAGCGTCCGATCGGTTGAGCAGTCTTCGCCAACGACGATCTCGAAGTCGAAGTTCGTGCGCTGCGCCAGGGCGCTGCGCACCGACTGCTCGATGTAAGCCTCGTGGTTATAGGCAAGTAAGGAAACGCTGAGTTTCATCGCTTCTCAGTGATGCAATGACGCCGGCCTCAGCACGCTCATCAGGTAGAGCGCCAACCCGCCCAGAAGTCCCTGGGCAAAGGCGCGCCGCTTTTTGAGAGCGAATTTTATCCGAGCGGCGCGATCTTGGGAGCGGTGGTGGGCCTGAATCTCATTCGAGATGCCCTGCCAGCGATGCTTCAAAAACGATCTTGCTAACCGGTCGCCCTTCAAGGTGTAGTAAAACCAGGTGGCGACGACCCCGATGCGATAATCGTCCTGCAAACGGGCGTTTTGCGCCCCATCGATCCAGTTATCATGATAGACCAACACGTCCGGAGCGTAAACCAACTGGCAGTTAGCGCGCAACAGGCGATAATGAAATTCCGTATCGTCGGCAGAGCGCAGCCATCCACCTGGGCCTAAATAGGTGATGAACAAACCGTGACGATCGAAGACCGAGCGCCTGAAGCTCATATTGTTTCCAGATCCCAGGTTGGCCACCGGCAGGCAGGGCTGATCGTAGATGGCAGCTTCATCCTTCGAGAACAGCGCCGAACAGAAGTAAGGGCCAGGCTTTTCTGCATAGGTGGCTTCGCCGTAGCGCGTCTTCTTTCGATGGTGGACGACCTGTTCATCCTGACGGGCATAGGCCAGCACCCGGCCAAACACGCCATCGGCCTGGGGATGAGCGCGGAACGTAGCCTGGATGTTCTGGAGCCAGTCTTTGGTGACCAGGCAATCGTCATCGGTAAAACACAGAAGGTTCCCACGCGCAAGCTCGATGGCCTGATTTCTGGCCCTGGCCAATCCTCTGCCTTTGAGCCAGAAATAGCGCAAGATCGGGTGTTTTTCTAATTCGCTCGCCCCATCGGATTGATCGATGATGACGATCTCGCAAGAGTCTCCCAGGTCCGCCTCCAGCAGGGCCGCTACGCAGGCTTTCAGCTTTTCGGGTCGGTTCCGGGTGCATACCAGCACGCTGCATTCCATGCAGATTTCCTATCCAGTCCTGGGTAGCAGCGCCTCTCGCCAGAAAAAACCGCTTTGCCTCAGCGCAATCGCTCGGCGATCTGTTGGCCGTTTGCGAGCACGAACTGGATCAGGCGAGCGATGCGTTCGATCTCCGGTTGGCCTACCGAAGTCCCATTGGGCAGGGACATCACCCGCCTCGCCAGTCGCTCGGTTTGCGGCAACATTGATCGGGCTTGAGGGTACAGCGTTCGATAAGGCTCCATCCGATGGCAACCGGGGTAAAAATAGCGTCGCGCCAGGACGTTCTCGGCGTGCAAAACCTGTACCAGGCGATCCCGGTCGAGGCCCGCGGTCTGCGCATCGATTTCCAGCACCACGTACTGGTAGTTGTTCTTCTCCTGCTCATTATAGACGATTATTTCGACGCCGGGCAGCCCAGACAGCGCCTCCCGATAAAAATGATAGTTTTGGCGATTTCTGCCAACGAACTCATCCATGCTTTCCAGGCTGGTCAGGCCCATTGCGGCTGAGATTTCGGTCATCTTGCCGTTGGTGCCGATGTGCCGCACATCGTCGTAATCTACGAAGCCGAAGTTCTTCATCAGGCGGATTTTGGTCGCCAGTTCGTCGTTATTGGTCACCACAGCCCCACCTTCGAAGGTGTTGAGGAATTTCGTGGCGTGAAAGCTGAACACCTCGGCGTCGCCAAAGTTCCCCAGCATCGTCCCATTATGGGTGCAGGCGAAGGCGTGGGCGGCGTCGAAGAGCAGCTTGAGGCCGTGCGCCTGGGCAATCTGGCTGAGCGCCTCCACTTCGCACGCCCGCCCCCAC
Organism: uncultured Anaerolinea sp.; assembly: GCA_964503145.1. Lineage (GTDB taxonomy): Bacteria > Chloroflexota > Anaerolineae > Anaerolineales > UBA4823 > RBG-16-57-11. The sequence continues at coordinate 875,935 of CAZCYV010000001.1, forward strand.
ACGTGCACGCCGATGATCCCGCTGGTGCGCGGCGTGATCAACTCGACCACCCGCTCAGGGTCGAGGTTATGCGTGTGGGGATTTACATCGCAAAACACCGGCGTGATTTCCTGCCATTGCAGCGCATGGGCCGTGGCGACAAAGGTGAAGGAAGGCACAATCACCTCCCCCATCAGGCCCAACGCTCGAATGGCGATTTCCAGGGCGATCGTCGCATTGCAGATGGCGATGCAATGCCGAACGCCGACCAGCTCGGCAATACGCTGCTCGAATTCCTGCACCAATGGCCCATCGTTAGTCAACCAGCGCCGATCCAGCAGGTCGTTGAAGCGCTCCAACAGCCTGCGACGGTCGCCGATGTTCGGCCGTCCCACGTGCAGCTTCTCGCAAAAAGCCGGAGCGCCGCCAAAAATCGCCAGTTCGTCAATCGAATGCTTGAGGTTCACCCTTTCACCCCTACTTCGAGCATTTCAGCCATCAGCGCCTCATCCGCCATTCTGTATGCCGCCCATCTCAGCGCTCTCCCCTAGCCGAACTCGCCCTGGCGGTAGGCCGGAAAGTAGCTCGCTCCCGCCAGCCCCCGCGCCTCGGCGATGGCCGCATATCTCTGCGGATTGAAAATCCGCCCACAAAAATAAGTCCAGCGCGTCCCCGTCGCCCAGTGCAACTTGTACTCCTTTAAACCGTCGTGTTCCTGATCTTTCAGACCGGAGGCGCCGCCCATGTTGAACCAGCGCGCCACTGAGGCCAGGTGCTCAATGGCGAACGCGTCCAGCGCATATGAAGCGCCGAGACGATAGCCAAGCTCGTCAAAGGCGATCAAATGGCCATACGCGACTTCGCCTTGCAGATACACCAGCTGGATGCCGACCGTCTGCCCCTGGTACGCAGCGCGATACATCACCAGGCCGGGGATTTGCAGTTGCTGGGAGAACGCCCATGGAGAGAAGGCGCGCAAAGAGCGGATGCGGTAACGCGCGATCAATACATCGTACAGTCTGACCCAGTCTTCCAGGTAGTCCAGCGGCTCTGGGCAGACTTCCACCGTCAGGCATGCGAAGGCTTTGCGGATCCTCTTGCGGGTGGTCTTGTCCAGCCTTTTGTTCTTCCAGTTTTGCAGATCGACAATGTAGTGTTCTTTGAAGGGGAACACCACATCGCCGAAACATCTTTGCAAATAGGCCTGATCGTAGGCCCCAAAAGGGTCGGTCACCAACCCCAGGCACACCAGATCGTCGCCAATTTCGTCCAGGTCTTGCCCCAGGCGAGACCAATCCTGACAGACGAACAGCGGATAGCAGCCCATGGCATCGCGGTCTTCGAAGCCATCGATCGGTCGCTCCAGGATCCACCCGCCGCAGGCGGGGAGCTGGCGCGGCGCGCCGAACTCCTTGAACGAAGCCGCGTAGGCGGGGTGCAGGTAGCCGGTTAGATTTTTCATTCGCCCTGATCGGAGTGCTGCAAAAGGATCACCGCGCCGCCAGTGGCAGACCGGAGACGAGCTGCGTATCCCACTCCAAAATAGGACGGACAAACCCCGGCTCTCGTCCATACCAGTTACCCGAACGCACGCCCAAATCCAGCACCTCGAAGGCCAGGCAATCCTCCATGCGAAAAACCAGCCTGGAGGTGTCGGCGATCATCAGCAGCCAGAGGCGATAAACGCCCGAATTCAACAGATTGCCAGGGACGTAACATACCTCGCGGAACAGACCCGCAGGTTTCGGCTGGTTGGCCTGAGGAACCTCGTTGTCGTTGGGCGAAGAGGTGAAGGCGACCACCATGTGCTCGGTGTAAAAATGCAAACACGAATTGATCACCTGGCCTGGCTGCAAGTTCCAGTACTCCACCTCGATCACCAGCGGGGTTTCCATGGTGATCGGATCATCCATCTCGCCGCTCGCAGGATAGACGCGCAGCCGATGGATGCGCACCTGGTCGTTTCCGGGGGCCTGCTCCAGATCAGGCCAATGCTGTTCGGAAATCGCTCGTTTACCTGTGGCCAGGTACTTCGCCACTACCTCCCCCGCTTCGCCCTCCTGCACGATGCGACCGCCATCCAACCAGATGGCGCGCTGACACAAGGTCTGCACCGCCACCATGTTGTGGCTGACGAAAAGCACCGTCCGTCCCTGAGTGGCGACATCGCCCATCTTGCCCAGGCACTTCTTTTGGAATGCTGCATCCCCCACCGCCAGCACTTCGTCCACCAGCAAGACCTCCGGCTCTAAATGAGCGGCCACTGCGAAAGCCAGGCGCACGTACATCCCGCTGGAATAGCGCTTGACGGGGGTGTCCAGAAAGCGCTCCGTTTCGGCGAAAGCAACAATCTCATCGAATTTCTGGTCGATCTCCGCCCGCTTCATCCCCAGGATCGCCCCGCTCAGGTAAATGTTCTCCCGACCGGTGAGTTCGGGGTGAAAGCCGGTACCCACTTCAAGCAACGAGCCGACCCGACCATCCAGGATCGCCCGACCTTCAGTTGGCTCGGTGATGCGCGCCAGGATCTTCAGCAGCGTGCTTTTACCGGCGCCATTCTTCCCGATCACCCCCAAAGCCTGGCCATGCTCGACCGAAAATGAGACGTCGCGGAGCGCCCACAGGGTTTCTTCCTCGCTGGGCTCCCGCAAGGTGCTCAGCAGGTAAGAAAACGGCGACGCGAGCTTGCGCAGAGCGTCGATGCGGGAATGGGCTGGATCGACCCTTTTGCCGATCCGATAGCGCTTGGAAAGGCCCTGGACGATGATCGCCGGGTCGCTCATAGGATGTCCACCACGGTGCGCTCGGTGCGGCGGAAAATATACGCGCCGCTGACCAGTCCGATCAGCGTCAGGCCGATGGCCAGTACGAAGGCAGTTCCAGGCGGCTCTCCGCTCCCATAGAGCGACCAGCGAAAGCCCTGGATCACGCCGGTCATGGGGTTGAGTTGATAGAAAAACCTCAGGCTTTCCGGCACTATGCTCACCGGGTAAATCACCGGCGAGGCGTACATCAGCGCCTGCAGCAGAAAGGTCACGGCAAAGGACACGTCGCGGTATTTCACCGAGAGCGTCGCCAGCCACAGCCCTACGGCCAGAGCGAAACCCAAGGTGACAATCAGATACACGGGCAGCCAGAGCGCTTCGATCCTGAACGGCATGCGGTAAGCCAGCATCGCAAAGAACAGGATCAGCAAGGCGGCGGCAAAATCCAGCAGTCCCGAGGCCGCGCCGGCGATCGGCACGACCAGACGTGGAAAGTACACCTTGGAGATCACGTGCATGTTGTCCACCAGGCTGCGCGAGGCGCGCTGCACGGCATTGGAGAAAAAGCCCCACGGCAGCAGCGCCGCCAGGGAAAACAGGGGATAGGGCACATCATCCGAAGGCACATTCACGATGGTGCCGAACACGAACGTCAGCAAGATCACATTGACCAGCGGACGGATGAACAGCCAGGTGATCCCCAACGCCGTCTGGCGATACAATCCCTGGATTTCCCTCCAGACGAGGAAGACCAGCAACTCGCGATATTCCCAGACCTCATGCAGCCCCAAGGACGCCCAGCCGCGGCTTGGCTCGATAATCAGACGGCTGCGCCCGCCCTCGATGACGCGCGTCAAGACTCACTCACCTTTCGACCCGGCATGCACGAGATCCGCTTCATGGTTTGGTTCAGCATATCGATAAGCTGCCAGGACCTTCTTGAGAAAGAAGGCGCTGAAACCGCTCCAGCCATCCGCCTCCTCCCCGGCAACCCAGGAGATCGTCTGCCCAGAGAGGCGCGCCCTGAAAAGCTCTGCCAGGATCGAAGCCGTGCCCAGCAGATGATGCAACCGATCGCCTTTTAGCCAGCCGTCGCCGATGGGATCGCCCAGGTAGATGCGGGCCGTCGGTTTTTCATCACCGCCTGTCTTCCAGAAGCGTATCCCATCGCCGGCCAGCGATCTCAGCGCGGCCGGGTATTTCTGAACCAGAGCCAGGCTTGGGTAAAATTCCGCCAGGCGCGGATAGTCCCCCTCGACGGGATACCCCAGAGCCTGCAGGCGGTCGCCCAAAATGGCTTCAGCCAACTGGTTGTCCTGCTGGCTAAGCTGGCTTTTCCAGATCGCCCGATGGCTGGGATCGATTGGCTGGCTGACCTTGTCCTTCCAGGGGACACGGCGGGCGTTCAACTGCTTGCCCGTCACCGAGGTGTCCAACATGCCGGGCTCGAACTCCTCGCCAATGAACCAGCACAACCGACTCAGTTCGTCTTCCGGAGCGGTGATCAGGTTTTCATATTGTAACGTGTAAGACAGGGGATCGGTTTGGAAGAAGGAATCGCTGGCTTCGTCCATCCGTTTCCACAGCAATAGCGCTTCGAGATAAGACATCGCCCCCCAGGGCACCCTGGTCAGCGAAATAGCCACATCTCTGGGGTCGCGGATGATACGAATGATCGGCGAATCTGGAAAATGCTGGCGAAGCTGGCGCAGGCACAGCAGGTGATCGGGGGTCTTCTCTGCCCAGCGGGATTTCCCCATTGCATGCATATATTGTTCGGTCACCGAGGCCAGGACGTTGGGGATAGACGGCTCTTTCCCCTGCAAGTAAGCGGCAATTTGCTCGGCAGTCAGGCAATATTTTTGCAGCAAAGGTACGGATTGCGCCTCCGAATAGCTCGTATGTTGGATCGAGCAAACGAAAGCCAGCGCCTCCTGCGGCCAGTTCGACCGGCGCACCAGTTTCTCCGCATCCACGCTGGCCAGCTTGCGGAAGAAATGCGTCTCCGGGCCGCAGCTAATCCGGCTGTGCGCCGCCAGCATTGCCGCCAGCAATGTTGTGCCCGAGCGCGGCACACCCACGATGAAAATGGGAGCGTTGTTCATGCTCAAGGATTGGCGTCGAGAAGTTGACCCGGCTCGGACGTCGTCTGCGGGGCGTAAACCGAGCCCGGAAGATCCCATCGATGGGGTAAATAAGCAAAACCATTCACCTGCAAACCGCCGCGTATCTTCACGTAGGCCGCCTTGTTCACCCGGTCATAAAAAGTGAAGCCATCTGGGTGAAACAGGACCGCATCAAAGGTATAAACGTTGGGCAACAAATTGAATTGGGGGATGGCAATCTCCACCATCCCTTCCCCTTCCAACACGCCGACCTGGATGCCGTCGATATCTGTGCGAATTCCGGTCACCTGTTGATCGTACAAAACGTTGACCGTCAGGTTGATCACCGGGTTTGCGACTGGTTGAGAGGCGCGGTAGTGTAGGCGCAGCCTGACGAAGTCGCCCATCTCGAACTCGTCTTGGGGCAGGCCCATCTGGTTCAGGACTTCCAGCTTCTGGATGCGAATCTCACCCGTGCCGGCGCGCACCAGCTTTTCCATGCTGGCGTCGAGCTTGATCAGCGACGCCCGGTAGATGTCGATAGCGCGCTCGACCTCGCCATCGTAGAGCACTTGCCCCTTCTCGATAGCGATGGCACGCGAGCATACATGGCTGATAGCATGCAGGTTATGAGAGACGAAAATGATCGCCACTCCGGCTCTTTTCAGTTCCTGGATGCGGACCTGGCACTTGGTGCGAAACGCCAGATCGCCAACCGCCAGCACTTCATCTACCAGCAAGATATCCGGCTCCAGGTGCGCCGCAATCGAAAACCCCAGGCGCACCACCATGCCCGAACTGTAACTTTGAACGGGCATATCGATGGATTCGCTCAAGCCGGAAAACTCGACGATCTGATCGAAGCGCCGGTCGATCTCCGCCTTCGGGATGCCCAACACCGAGGCGTTGATGTAAATGTTTTCGCGGCCGGTCAGGATCGGGTTGAACCCCGCCCCCAGGGCGATCAACGCCTGCATGCGGCCGCGTATTTCGATGCGTCCTGCGTCCGGCTTGATCAAGCCGTTGAGCATGCGCAGCAACGTGGTCTTGCCGGCGCCATTGTGGCCGATCAACCCCAACGCCTCGCCCGGCTCCACCGAGAAAGACACCTGGCGCACCGCCCAGAACTCGTCCTTACGCAAATGATCGTGGAACTTGCTGTTCCCGATAAGCTCCGAGCCCAGATCGCTCAAGCCATACCACAGGGAGCGCTTGAGGCTGCGACAGAATTTTTTGCTTACCTGATCGACGAGAATGATTGGTTGTGACATCAGGCGCTCATCCGCTCGATGATAATTGGCAACGAAACGCGATAGATTACCCAGGCGACCAACAACAGCGCCAGCGTCAGCCCGCTCACAACCGCAAAGGGCGCGGGGTTCGAGACGCTCCCCAGAGTGATCAGTTCTCTGGCGGCGATGAGCAGTGGGCTGATCGGGTTCAGCACCGCGATCAGCGAAAAGGGCCACTCTTGAGGCGGCGGGTACACCACCGGCGTGACAAAGAAGAACAACTGGACGAAGATAGGGATCGAAGTGCCAACGTCGGTGTACAGCATTCCTACCGGAGTGAGCATCAGGCCGACGGCGAAGCCAAACAGCGTCAGCATCAACACCGCCAGCGGGGCGAAGAGCAACCCCCAGGTCGGCTGCAGCCGAAAAACCAGGAACACCAGCGCCAGGATCGAGAAACGGATCAAGACGTTGAACAGCGTCATATAAAAAGCAGAGATGATCAACGCCTCACGGGGGAAATTGATCTTCGCCAGCAGCGGCTTGGCCGCCGTCACCGATTTCAGCGGGGCGTTCAGGCTCTCCGAAAACATCTGCCACAGCACCACGCTCACCAACACATACACCGGATAGGGGATTGGGGTCTCGCCAAAGTTGATGATCCTCCTGGACTGCAACAGGATGAAGATCAGGCTGGTCACCAGCGGCGGGACGAAGGCCCATAGAACGCCAAACAGGCTCTGGCGATATTGCGCCGACAGATCGCGCACAAACAGGCGCCAGGAAAGCTCGCGCGAAGCCCTTAAATCCTGGATCATCGAGCGCAGCAGCGTCCGCGGCGAGCGCACCAGCGAGTCGGAGGTATATACCGTCACTTGCAATTCTGTTCTATTCTGCATGACTTTGCCTCGATCCAATCCTGGTCGCCGGGCCTATCAATGCCGCCCCCTGAAGACTACCATGATAATCATCACCAGGCTGATCACCAGCGAAGAGACCACCCCGAACAGGATGTTGAAAGTCGCCGTCGTCGGCACACTGCTGGCAGGCTGGCCAATGGGCTTGACGATGAACGGTGTAGGCGTAGGAGGTGGCGTTTCCACGATCAGAGGCGTGGCTGGAATCCGAATTGGCTGCGGCGTGGCGACCACCACCGGTTCAGGCCAGGGTTTCGGGGGGATCGGCGGAGCGTCCTGGATGACGCCGGTAGCCACCATGATCTCGTAGATCTGCGAGCCATACCAGGCCGCCACAATGCGGTTGCCGTTCACGATCGCCACCTTGGGGTTGGTCATCGCCCTGGTGCTGTCGCCGGTAATCGCCCGCACCGGGTCGCTCCAGGCAGCACCGCCCAACCAGGTGCTGTGCCACAGGGATACATCGTTATCATCCGTGAAGCTGAAATTGCCCTCTCTCAGACGTTGCGCCAGGAAAGCATGCCAGGTGCCAGCGCTATCCTGGACGAACTCGACATAGCCGTTGTCGCCAATCAGCCTGGGGAAGGTATCGATGGGGTCGCTCCAGGTCACCCCGCCATCGTAAGAGTATTGCGCCTGACGGTAAGCGCGCCAGCCGCCCTCCCACATCGCCATCACCTGATCCTTGCCCAGCGGCACCAGGCTGTTCCAGTCCCTTTCGTACTCATCCTCCCTGTTTTGAGCCAAAACGATAGGAGTGGACCAGGTAGCCCCATTGTCCTGTGAGCGAGTGAAATAAATCTGATAGCCATTTCCGGTATCATCCCATAGGGTCCAGGAGGCATACAGTGTGCTCGGCGGCACGAAAACCATCCGTGTGTCGCTGGCGCCCCACAACAATACCGGCGAAGTGAACAGATCCACAGGCGCCGACCAGGTCTGGCCCAAGTCTGTGGATTGCATGTACTTGACCGTGCGATCCTCGTTTGGCCGGTCGCTCTGGGTGCCGCTGGCGTAGATCAAATGCAGCGTGTTGTCTGGAGCGTAGGCGATGTGAAAAGAGTATTTCGTCCCAATCAAATTGTCCGCCAGGACGACCTTTGGCTTCCAGGCAGAGACGAATCGGGCTTTGCTGGCTTCGACCGAGCTGTAGTTCACCGCATAATAGGGGAAATTAGGCTCCGATAGCCAGAAAAGGTGAATCCGGCTATCCTTGTCCAACACGGCATGAGGGTAGCCAACTACTGGGTTGCCGTCCGAGATCGGCGAAAAGAAGATGTCGATCGGTCTGGACCAGTTTTCACCATCCCAAAAAGAATACATCAGGGTATCTGGACTCTGCGCCACGCCAGTAGCGGCCCTCTCGGCCCAGAACAGATGCGCCCCGCCCGACGGATCAGGCAAAAGGAAGGGGTCGGTCGAGGTCAAAGCAGGCGAATTGGAGAGGTTGATCGGCTCCGACCAGACGATATCGCCCGCCTGGGCCAGGGTCCCAGATGCAAAGGGGCTGGTTATAGCAAGCATGATCGCCAGCAAAATGGTCGCCGACCACAAACGGTTTCTCTTATTCATAGCTGCTGCCATTCGTTATAATATGCTCTCTTCAGTCCACAATCACTACGAGCCGGTATGTATCATACTACGATGGATAGAAAACAGGAGATGAAATGCGAATACGATGGATGATTACTAGCCTGGCGCTGATATTGGCCTTATCCGCCTGTCGGCCTGCAACGGCCACGCCCCTGCTCACCGCCGCCGCTCCCACCCCGCAGGAACAGGCGCAACCTGCACCCACATCGACGCTGCGCCTTCCAACTCCAACTGCCTCGCCTGCCCCCTCGCAGACGCCCAACCCGACGCCGACCGAGCCGCCTCCGAGTTCCCCCGCCCCTCCTGCGCTCCCCACGTCTGCCGGGCCGCCCCGCCAAAGCCAGGCGATCATCGTCGACCATACATCGGTAACGCTGTTCGAGCAGATCCCCGATGAGTATCTCCAGAAGGCCAGAGAACTGCGCATGGTGTACGTGGACGCTTCCGTTGGACAGAACATCAATCAGGCGCTGGACTGCCTGACCGCTGCGAACTGGGCGGCGTCCTCGTCTGCCTGTCGCAGAGATTACGTGGACCAGAATTGGAACTGGAAGACCTTCAACCGGGCCGACTTCGCCGCTGGCAGGGTGCCGGCGCGCATCCTGTTTGACCCCGATCCGATCCGCTATGACCGCAGCAACTGGGCTTTCGAGCCTTTTGCCGGAGGCTGGACCGAGATTGCCCGGGAATTCATCCTGAGCATTGCGCCTTCCCACATCGATTCAGAGGACGTGCTTTCGTTCCAGTTCAATTATCTGCACGTGGCCGAAAACAGCGATATCGCCGACCCGAATAGGGGCTTCTTCGTTGATCAGCCCGACCGCATCGATTACAAAGACCTGGAAGAGTTCATCGCCCAACACCCCGATAAAATATTCTTTTACTGGACCACCAGCCTGTCCCGCAACACCGGCAGCCAGGTGGCGCTCGACTTTAACAACCAGATGCGCCAGTACGTTTTGGAGAACGACCTGATCTTATTCGATGTGGCAGACATCGAATCGCACACCGATCAGGGCGTCCCCTGCTACGATAACCGCGATGGAGTCGAATATTGCAGCCGGCGGGCAGACGGGTCAACCGTCAAATGCGAGAACGAGCCAGATGATGGGCTGCAACTGCCGGCGATCTGTCAGGATTACACCAGCGAGGCCGATGGTGGGCATTTGGGCAGCATCTCGACAGGAGGCCTGCGCCTGGCAAAGGCGTTATGGGTGTTGATGGCGCGCATCGCTGGCTGGCAACCCTGAACCTGCTCCCATTGGGCTACCAGCGGCGGAGGCGAGAATAAGCGATAAAGGCGATCACCACCAACACCACCAGGCCGCCGCTCAGCGCCAGCCCAGTGGTGGTATCCATCGGGAAGCCCTGCGCCTGCGGAGTAGGAGGCAACAACGCCGGCCGGGGCGTGGGTGAGGGGGAGCTATCTGTGGGCGCGGGGGTGCTGATTGGCTCGCTTTCCTGCAGCGTCGGCCCGGGCGTGCTGATCGGCCTGCTCTCCTGGATCGTCGGCTCGGGTGTAGCGATCGGCGGCGATGCGATGGCGGTGCGCGCCAGCGCCGTCGCGGTGGACTTCACGACCTGCTGGCTTTGCGAGGCCAGATACAGGCGATATGGCTGCTCGCCCTCCGCTGGCTCCAGCACCTCGAAGGTGTAGGCCAGGATAAGCCGGCCATCCGGCAAAGTTTGCGCGCTCAGCGAAGTCACCTGATCTTCCTTCGCCTCTCCCAGATCCAGGGTTCCCTGCAACGACCAGCGGCCATTCTCATAACGCTGCTGGTTGATCACCAGCGCGCCGGTGGAAATTCCGACCGCCTGAACGAAGTTGACCCGGCCGTTCAGATCGACAAACGGGCTGGCAATGCCGGGGATCTCCCCAAAGCCGGTCAAGTTATCCTGAATCCCCCAAGAGACGCCCTGATCCAGCGAGGCGTCTTGATAGAAACTGTCGTTTGCACCCGATGCGCTCAGCCAGAAGCGACGCACGCCTTCCCCCTGCGCGTCGATCATCCAGGCGCCTCGCAAAGCGTCATTCGAAACGGCCTGCGGGCTGCTCCAGGTCGCCCCGCCATCGCTCGAGCGGGCGTAATACAACCCCACAGCGCCGATGTCAGCGACCACCCGCTCCCTGCGCCAGATGAGATGCAAAACGTCATCTCCAGAACCTGCCAGTCGCGGGTAATCGATCGCTTGCCAATCGGGATCGGCAACCCCATAGACCTGAATGCTCTCTCCCCAGGTTGCCCCGCCATCCTTCGAAGAGATCAGATAGATCCCCCGCCCCTCGTTCACCGGTATGGCATACGCTACATGGATCGTCCCATTGGGGGTGATGTGAACGTGAGGTGATTTGGCCAGCGGACGAACCGTGGGCAAGGCAAGCGCCTCTGACCACTCGAAGGTGCTGGTAGCGCGCGCAACATCCGCCCAACTGAAATAGAGCTGTCCAGTGGTTGCGGTAGTCCAAACGACCACCAGTCGGCCCCGGATCCGGTCGTAGGCCAATGAGAAATCTTCGACCATCTTATCCGGTGAGGCGATCACCTGGGCAGGCTGAGAGAGCGTGGCGTCTTTCAAGCGCAAGTAATGGAGCGAGCGGTGCACTCTACCGTCGATCACCTCATCCACCTGCCGCCATAGGACGTGCAGCACCCCGTTGTCATCGACAACCGCCTGTGCAGAAGACAACTCGTAGGGCGACTCGACCACCAGCGCGGTTTCATCCCACAGGGCGTTGGAGGGGAACCAGGTGTCCAGCGAACCCAGCGCTCTGGAGGTCACCCAGATGTCTTTATTGCCGGTTTCGTTGCAGCCGATCACAAACAGCCTGGTCCCAGATTGCACCGTACTCTGGCGGCAACGAAACGTTACCGCAGCATTGGTCAGCGGATCGTTGAAACTGGAAAGCGTCTTCTGAGGGTAGGCCTTGCTCCATACCTCGCCGTTCCAGGCGAGCATGTACACTTCGTCCCGGATGGTGGTCTGCAGCACAGTGAATTCCTGATCGACGGCGATGAACGTGTTCTCCTGAGCGCAACCCACGAACTCCGTCAGCATCCGGGCGCGTTCACTCCAGGAATTCCCACCGTCTTTCGACCACTGATAGTACTGGGTGCAGGCAAAACCGCTCTGCAAATTCGACTGCCAGAGCAACAAAACGTTCGCCCCCCTGACGGTGATCATCGGATTAAACGGGGTAACGGTCATGTTGGTCACGCCCGGACCATCGACTTCCAGCGGGTCTTCCCAGGTGCTGCCCCCATCCAGCGACCGGGCGAGAAAGACCTGCTTCAACGCCGGGTTGTTCCACACCAGGAAGACCGCCGGCTGGTCGTTCAACAGGGTGGCAGCAATATCGACGTTGGCCAGAGAGGTGTCCAGATCGCGAAAGTAGCGTGAGGTGTAGAGTATTTTGGGGGCTTCCCATCTCCCGCCCGCATCTGTCGATCGCAGATAATAAGCACCGGCGGGCGTCCTTTCGTTTTCCAGCGAAGACAGGTAAGCCAGATGCAGGGTATTGTCTGGCTGATACGCCACCTGGAAATCCTTCACCCCTTTGGCCAATGTCTTGGCCCTCTCCCAACCGCCGGCTACACCGAACTTATCGATCGGAGCCCGGCTCTGAAACAGCGTGTCGCCGTTCGAACTGATCCAGAAAGCTTGAATATAGTTGCCGGTGCTGACAAATCGCGGGACGTAGTCATCGAATGGAAACTTGGCCGCTACGGGCTGGCTCCAGACCCCCTCGGCCAGTTGCGAATACATCGACCCGAGCGTGTCGTCTTTCCAGACGGCGTGCACAACCCCATTCCGGTCGCTGACGATCCCCGGCAAACTGGTCAGGCCAGAGTTCGACAGGTTAACCGGTTGAGTCCAGGATGTGTCGTTGCTCTCTTGCGCGAACGCCGACAGGGTTTGGAACGGCAGCACCAAAACTGTGAGCGCCAAAATCAGGGCTGCTAATTGGCTTAATGAAGTTAGTTTCATTATCGTAAGCTTTCGCTGATACCTAGAGATATTATCCCACAGATGTCCCAGTAATACCTGAATCCAGGCTAAGAGCCTGTGTTAGTACAAATTTACTACGCTTTTTCAGGCGTTTCCCGGCCCGACTTGCTCTTTTGTTAGGCTATCACCAAAAGCCGGTGTGTTTTAATGAGATTGAATTGGTGAGAATTAACCTTTGGCTATCTAATTTTGCCCATTCAGGCATCAACCAAAGACTGAATTACTGGTTTGATCTTGCCACATTCCGAATACTTCGTCCTTAAGGAGATCAAATGACGTACAGTAGATTTGTTGTCGTGTGGATTACCCTAATGTTAGTATTCTTCCCGTTTTCTCATCGCGCCTTCGGGCAGGAGGGGGCCGACGCGACCCCAACCCCCCAGGAGCCAGTTGTAACGCCGGTTCCAGAAGAGACAGGCACGACTCCAGCCCCGCAGGCGCTGACCGCCGACCATATGGTCTTCCTGCCCCTGGTGGTCAAGCAAACCGTCCCCACCTCGCCCGGCACAAGCCACCCACGCACGATAGACTATCGCTCAGTGGATCTGTTTTCGCGCATCCCGGAGCGATATCTGACCGCGGCCCGAAATCTGAAGGTGCTCTTCTCTGACCGCTCTGTGGGACAAAATATCAACGAGGCGCTCGACTGCCTGACTGCCTCAAGCTGGGGCGAGTCGCCAGCGAGCTGCCGCAACGATTACATCGACGCCAACTGGAATTGGAAGACCTTCACGCAGCCCGACCTGAACAACGGCATCGTGCCCCCCAGGATCCAGTTCACTCCCAGCCCCACCCGCTACAACCGCAGCAACTGGACCTATGAATTCCGCATGGGAACCTGGACGGAATTGACCGAGGACTTCGTCAATTCGCTCGGCCCGATGTACGTCAGCCGCGGCTACAACGTGCTCTCCTACCAATTCAGCTACCTGAACGTTCAAGAGTACGACACCATCGCCAACCCGACCAATGGGTTCTTTGGCAACAACACCTACGATATCCACGATCTGGAGACCTTCTGGGCACGCAACCCGGGCAGGACTTACATTCTATGGACGACCAGCCTGGCGCGCAACACCGGCAGCCGGGTGGCTACCGACTTCAACAACCAGATGCGCTCCTACGCCCAATCGCACAATATGTGGCTCTTCGACGTCGCCGCAATCGAGTCTCATACCGACACCGGCACCCCGTGCTATGACAACCGCGACGGCGTCAGCTACTGCAGCCGCCGCGCCGATGGCAGCATCATAGACTGCGAGAACCACCCCGATGACCGCCAGAACCTGCCAGCCATCTGCCAGGATTACACCACCGAAATCGAAGGCGGCCACCTGGGGAGCGTATCTGGCGCCAACATCCGTCTGGCAAAAGCCTTCTGGGTCTTGATGGCCCGGGTGGCCGGCTGGGATGGCGTCTCACCGTAGCAGGTGTCGGGATGAAAGGAAACTCGCCGATGTCGAAATTGAAAACAGCGCTGTTGATCGCCCTGGTGATCAGTTTCTGCCTCGCCCCGCTGATGACGCACGTCCAGGGCCAGACTCCGCCCCCAGAACCGCCGACGGATCCCTATCAAATCATGCTGCCGCTGATCATGCGCCCCAGCAGCTCTGGCCGAACGCCAGGGGTGACCAGCGACTGGCCGATGGTGGCAGGCAACCTCGAGCGCACTTCGTGGAGCCCTGAAGAAGTATCTGGCAACCTGCGCCTGGAATGGTATCGACCGATCGAGGCCTACATCCCCCAAAACGCCCAACTCATCGCCAGCAACGGCCTGATCCTGGTGCCAACGGCCCGCGGGCTGTATGCCCTGAACGCTGAAAACGGCAGCGTGGTGTGGCGCTATAACACCGAGATGCCCCTGGGGAACTCGCCTACCGTTTCCAACGGCGTGGTCTATTTCGGCGGCTATGACCGCAAGCTGCATGCGCTGAGTCTCAATACCGGCGCGCAACTCTGGGAATATGCCGGAGCGCAGGCCGGCTACGACACCAATCCTTTGGTGGTCGAGGGCAAGGTCATTTTGGGCAACCGCGACGGCGGCTTGTACGCCATCGGCGCACACGGCGCCCCCAACCAGGGCCAACTGGCCTGGAAATTCCAGGCTGGCGGGCCGATCCACCTGTCGCCAGCCTATAAATCTGGCGTGGTTTACTTCGCAGCCAACGACAATCACGCTTACGCAGTGCGCGCCGATTCGGGCGCTCTGGTCTGGAAATCGGCGAAGCTGCCCGGCGAGGGTTTCCACTCCTTCTGGCCGGTCATCTACCAGGACAAGGTGATCTTTTCCACGGCGCCCGCCTACCGCATCGGCATCGAGCCAGGCACCCGCAGCCTGACCGATAACACCGGCGCGCCGATGGACACCTTCACTTACATCCAGATGCTCGATCTGTTCCCCACCGAACCGGACGGCACGCTGCTGGGGCCTGTGCGCTCGCCGCAGGACTGGTCGAAAGGCAAGCAGATCATCAGCGCTGCTCGCGTGGCAGAATATCTCGAGGACAACCCTGCGCCCGACCGTTACAAGCACAAACCCTGGCGCCGGACGCTGATTGTCCTGAACATCCAGGATGGCAGGGAATATACTCTGGATTCCGACGGCGATGGGCATCCCGAGTATGCCCCCGTCGTCCATTGGGGGACCAAATCGGGCAGTCGTTACCCGCCAATCGTCGGCCCAGACGGCCTTCTCTACCTGAATCAACTCTATCAAAAGACCGGCGACCCGCAGGGCAAAGTGATGGGCTGGCAATTCGGCACCGCCAACTTCAGCCTGGTCGGAGGCCAGGCGTCCATCGTGGAGCCGCAGGCGATCTCTGGGGGCGGCAACCTGATCTACCGCAGTCTGTGTTGCGACCGCCTCGGCGATGCCTTCGGCATCGACAGCAGCACGCGAGGTCTGACACTGTGGTCATATAATCTGTCCGACCTCGCCCCAGGCTACGACCCGATGTGGACTGTCCTGCCCGGCTGGCCCCGGCTAAAGGGCTGGTACAAGGGCAACACCAGCAGCATCAACGGCATCTATCACAACCACGGGGATCAAAATCCCTTGATCCCCCATCGAGGACGTCTTTTCATCCACCGCAGCAACACCGTCTTCGCCTTCGGCAGCGGCCCCGCACTGGGGCGGCTGCCCCTGCTCACCATTCAGAGCGCCGCAAGCACCTCTGAGCCGCTCAGCGAAAGCGACCTCAAGTCTCGGCTGGAGGTCGAGATCAGCAAGATCATCCAGGCAGGACACCTGCGACCCGGCTATTACAACGCCGGTCAATTCTCTCTGTACAAGGAACTGGCGGATTACTTCGAAAACCCGGGCGACACCCTGTACACCCTATCGGTCGCTTATCCCTACCTGTCCGAAAGCCTGCAATCTCAGCTGCGCGCCTACCTAGATCAGGAGTATCGCAGCTACTTCGACCCGGTGATGTACGTCACGATCGGCTGGATGGACGGCGCAGCGCGTGAGTCGTCTCCGATCCCGCCGGACGTCGCCTCGACCTTCAGCCAGTTCCCCAAACGCGAAGTGGAAGGGGGCTTCTCCTGGAGCTACCCGCCGCAGAACTTTTACGCCCTGTGGAAGTACACCCAAAATGTAGCGCCTTCTCAGGCCGGGCGGGCTTACGATCTGGCGAAGACCAAGCTGCAAGTCCCCGTCCCCTCCATCGCCACCACCGACTATTTCCGTGAGAAACCCTATGAGCTCAACGCGTACATCGCCGGATATGTGGGCTTCTTGAGGCTGCAGGAGTTGGCCGGGCGCGTCACCCAGGATAGCCAGCTTCGCACTCAGGTGACCAACGAACTGAACCGCTTGTATGCCCTGCGGGTGTCGATCTTCTCCAAAGACACGCCCTATCTGGACAACCTGTATCACAAGCGCTCGCTGAACATTGCCCGCAACTTCATGTGGTTGACGCCAGAATTGGGCGATTACCTGAACCGTTACGCCTACACGACGGTGCAGCAGGCGTTCAACGAGTATCAGTATATTGCGCCATACTGGTTTGTATCGCGTTACGAGTCGATGATGAACGAGGGCGTGATGTCGCCCTTATGGAACTACCCGGCGATGTTCCAGGCAAAAGCCTACATCCTGAGGGCCTCCCGCGCCGAGCTATCCAAGTATCTCGACGCGCCGGCGTTCGAACGCGGGGATTTGTTCTACATCCAAAACATCGTGGCAACGCTTCAAGCCCCCTGAGAGCGAGCCCCGAATCGCTCTGGGCGGTTGATGCGGCGCACCTGTCGCAGCGCTATTCGAGGCCTCCGGGTGGGAGATGGCTCGGACTAGCGTTCCAGGTGCGTCGCATCGTTTCACCGCGCTACGCCGGATGCCTTAGCCAAAAACATAGCGCACCAGCAATGGCTGGCGCAATCGTTCGGCGCGCTGAATCACCCACAACGGGATGACCAACGCCAGGACAAAGAGCAGCGGCATCAGCAACAGATAGAAAGTCAGCGCCCCCGGTAGCAGGCTTTCGATGGCGAACAGCAAAATATCCAGCAGCAGCAAATTCATCAGGTAAAGCCCATAGGCGCGTTTGCCCAGGACTTCGAGTTGCTTCACGAACGGAAAGGCGCTACGCTGGAAGACCGAAGTGAGCAGGATGAAAGCCACCGGCGCCAGATAGCGCGCCAGCGGCAGGCCGATGACCTTCAACACATCCAGCAGCGCAATGGCGTACAGCAAGACGGTCAGGCCCAGCCAGAACCAGCGGGTGCGCTCGATCAAGCGGGTCAGGCTGGTGATCCGCTTGACGTAGATCAGCCCCAGCGGGAAGAAGATCGCCCATTCCGCCAGCGTGGAGGAAAGGATCGGCGGGGCAAGCACGCCCATTTGCGCCGGGAACTCGAATCCCAGTGTTCCCGGCAGGACGATGTTCAACAAGGCGAGCTGGTAGAGGCCGATCAGCGCAATCACCAGCCAGCCAGTGTAACGAATGGCGCGGATCAAGAGCGGCGAGATCAAGTAATAAAAGATCAGCAATGGCACGAAGTTGAACGGGTATCCCACAACCAGGTGTTTGACATACTCTGCCAGGGTAAACCTTTTGTCGTGCAGGAGATAGATCTCCAGGTAAAAGATCAGCGACCAGATGACATAAGGAATGGCGACATGTTTTAGGTTGTTCCAGACGATGCGGTAATTGGTTTTCAGGTTGTCCTGGCTGGCGGCGTAGGCGAAAAACGCCCCAGAGAGATACAAGAAGATCGGTACAGCGAAAATGCCCAGGCCCGAAAGAGAGTAAAACAACACCTGCTGCCAGGCCGGCACAACAGCGACGCCCTGAGAGCGGGCGTGACTCATAGTCATGTGAATCGTGTGATTGAGCACCACCAGGATGATCGCCAGGCCGCGCAGTGCAGGAAAGGAACGGTTCAAGGTTTGCTGCCTTCTTGTTGAGACGGTTTGGCGTTCACCGGTTGCGCCGGGAGAGTTGTGGCGGGGACTGCGTGCAGGCTCGCCAGCTTATCCGCCATGAACTTCGCCCGCTGCGCCAGGTCCCTGCGCCCATGAAACGCCCACCAATCCACATAATATCCCAATTCGATGGCTGCCTCCGGCAAGCCTGCCAACAACGCTTGCGCTGCATCATATTCGCCGGCCCAGACATAAGCATAGCCCAGATTTTTGACCACGCCGCGGTGTCGCGGATCTGCCCGATAGGCCTGTTGCAAGTGCGCGATGGCGGTGGAGAAGTCCTGGCGCAGTAGAGCGATCAAACCCAGGCGATGATTGGCCGTCCGGTTGGCAGGCGCCAGCAAGACCGCCTGCTCGAGGAGGCGTTGAGCGTCCCCCAGCTTCTCGACCGTCTGCGGTTCGAGCCATTCACCCGAGGGGAAATCGCTCAGCTCCACTTGCGCCATGCGCACCGCCCCCAGGTTCGCCAGCCAGCCCGCCGCCAGCGGCTTCCAGGCGAGCGCGGCGCCAACGGCGATCAGCAGCGCCAGCAATCTAGCCGTCCAGCCTATTCGACGCCGAACACCTAGCAATTCGGACCAGCGGACGAGCTTCGAAGGGAGCAGATGGCGCAAAGTGCTGGCCTGCGGATGGACGAAGACGGCCAGCCCGGCGACAACCCACACCAACGGCGTGCCTGATTCGCCATACAAAGGATCGTCCACCACCCCGTGGATAGCCATGACGATCAAACTGGCGAGGGCCGCCCGGCGCAACAGATCGATCCCCAGCTTTGTCGGATCCCCTTCGGGCGACCGCAAGAGCAGCAGGGCGCTGCCAGCCCAGATCACCAACAGCATCAGCAGGCCAAACAGCCCCTGCTCTACAGCCACATCCAGATACAGGTTGTGAGCGTAGCGGAACATCACGTTGGGGATGACCAGCATATATTGCGAGAAAAGCCCCGGGAAAGCCTCCAGCCCGCCGCCCGTGAAGGGGAAATCGCCGATCAGGTGCAGGGTCAATGCATCGATCCCCAACCGGCTCTGACCGGTAGGCAGCCCTGGCACGAGATCGAGAACCCGCCCCAGGCCGCCCGAAAGCGCCAACAGCATGCCGACGGCCAGGAGGCCAGCAACGAAGCCACCCCCTATCAAAGCAAACTTCCGTCGCTCTGTCAGCAGTTTCCCGCCCAACGCCCAGACCAGCCAAAAGCCCAAGCCCGCCGCCAGCGCCGCCCAGGCCCCTCGCGAGCTGGTGAGAGTGATCGTCAGCGCCATCACCCCGGCGCAGAGCGCTCCCCAGGCCAACAATAGCCGCGCCCGCTTGTGAGCCCGCCTCTGCTCCCAGGCGGCGATCCCTAGCGCCAGGGTAATGGGGAAGAGGCCCGCCAGAACCCCGGCCATCGTGTTCGGCGGCAACGTCTCCCCAGGCAGCGTCGGGCGCATGCGCATCCACGCCAGCCCAATGCGGTAGAGCAGGCGGAAATCGGCCGGTAATTCCCGCCAATCGTACACCAACAGGAAGTTCAGGCTGAGCCAAAGCCCGCACAGCCCCAACAGGGCGCTCAACCCCCAGAAGTTCTCCCACGGCTGGCCGGCGATGGCGTAGTACCAGCACAGCGCCAGCAGCAGCATCCAGAATTTTTCCCACGCCGCTTCGCGCTGATAGGCTGCCCAAACCCCCACCAGCGAGGTCAGCCCGAACAGCAACAACGCAACATCGAACGGCGTGCGCCGAAATACAAAGCGGCCAGCGCAGAGCCTAATCCCGCAATACACCACGATCGCCAGGATTGGCAACCACGCTGGCCCCCCTGATGTTAGCCACCCCAGGCTACTGATTGAGAGCCAGGCCAGGCCGACAAATTGCAGCCTGCCCTCTTGGCAAATTGTCCTAATCGGCAAACTCTTGATTTCTGGTGGACCAGCTGAGGTGCTCCAGGCCCACCCTGACCGCCGATTTGAAGGTCGAGATATCCGAGAGCAGCATCTTCAGATAGGTCATCATCGGCCCGGGGCGAAACGCCCATTCGCGGAAGGCGCGCTTCTGCCAGTACATTAACCGCTCAGCCGGCAGACCGGGATAGTCCAGCACTGTTTCTTTGTCCATGTCCACCTGCTCCCAGCGCGTGCCCGGGCGGAACCAGCCGTTGCGCACCACCTCGAAGAAGAACGGCGTGCCCGGGTAGGGGGCGGCGATGTGGAACAGGGCGATATCCAGGGGTAGTTGCTTGGCGAAGTCGATCGTCTGGCGGATGCTCTCTTCGGTCTCGGTCGGCAAACCAATGATGAAATAGCCCCAGTTCTTGATCCCGGCCCTTTTCGACCAGATGAGCGCCTTCTTGACCTTGTCCAGGGAGATGCCTTTGCGGGCATGCCGCAACACCTGCTCGTTGCCGCTCTCCAGCCCCCAGGAGATCAGGTAACAACCCGCTTTGCCCATCAGGGTCAGCATCTCCTCGTCCACATAATCCACCCGGCTGTTGCACATCCAGCGCATATTGATCTTTTCCTCAATCATCAGCTTGCATAGCTCGACCACCTGATCGCGCGAGACGGTGAACAGGTCGGCGTACATGTGGATCCAGTTGATGCCCAGCGACTTGAGCTTCCACAGCTCTTCCATGATCAGTTTGGGGGAGCGCACCCGCACCGAATACTGGTAACTGACATGCTTGATGCAGTAGGTGCAGCCAGCCGTGCAGCCACGGCTGGTGACGATGAAGGTGAAGGGCCCCTTGATCAGCGGCATGCGATATTTATCCAGCGGCAACAGTTCATGCATCGGGATGGGCAAGTCGTCCAGGTCCGCCAGGAACGGCCGCGGGAAATTGACCACGATATCTTCGCCCTTGCGCCACGCCAGGCCTTTGATACCATACATATCCACGCTGCCATCTGGATTGAAAGACGGCTTATAGGTCGGGTCATGCTTTTCGAATAGGCGCTGAATTTCCGGCGAGCGTTGTTCGATCTTGCCTTCCAGGTGATCCAACAGATCGCGGATGGTCAGATCTGGCTCGCCCACCAGGCCGAAATCCAGGCTGGGGTATGGGCGCAGGGTTTCTCGCGGGATCGGGGTGACGTGGGTGCCGAAGACGATCGTCCTGGCGCCGCGCGCCTTAGCCAGAAAACAGCCATACATGTCGTTTTCCAGCGTCGGGGCGGTGAGCTGGGTCAGATAATACTTGGGCTGGTATTTATCCAGCAGCCGGGTGAACTCGGGCCAGCGCATGCGCTCAGCGTTGGCGTCGATGATCTTCACTTTGTACACGGGGTGCAGCAGGGCGGCCATCTGGGCCAGCGAGACCTGCGGCCAGACCATGTTCTCGCGCGTGCGGCGGCCCACACGATGCTGCGTGCGGATCCATAGTTCGCCGTCCGGCGTAGGAGGGTTGACCAGCAGGATATCGACTGCGTCTTGCGAGCGCGGTCTTTCCAGGGTCACCTGCTGTACGATATTGTCTGCATCCGGGAAATTCGCCGGGCGCACCGCAGGCAGCCGGCGGCTGCCCAGATTCTGCCACTTGATGTCGTTCGTTTCTGTTGTCATGTTCTACCTACCTGTAATCCTTCATAACTCGACTCGCTCTTGGATGAAATTGCTACGACGTTCAAATCTCTTTCGACCAGGCTTTCGCGCTGGCTCAGCTCCTCCAGCACCAGCGTCAAGATCCAATAGATAATCAATTGTACCCCAACCAGGATAAACATGGCGGAACCCAGCAGGTACAACCACAGGCGACTGATCTCCCAGCCTCGAAGCCCGAGGATCAGGCTCGCCAGAGCCACTCCCAGGCCCAACAGCAAGGCGGTCAGCCCCATCCAGCCGAAGTGGCGCTCGAGCGATCCGCTGGTCAGCGGCCTGCCGAACATGCCGCGCTGGATCGGACGTTTGTTGAACAAGGAAACCAGATAATTGAAGGTCAGCCCCAGGGCGAGCACGCTGATGCCGGTGACGCCGGAGACCACCCCCCAGAACAGAGCCGCCACGCCCAGTGGCCCAATGGTGGTGACGCCGCTCAGGCGGGCGAAGATCAGCCACGCCCCTACCGCCAAAGAGATGAGCAACCCGCCCATGCCGACCAAGCCCAGGATGCCCGCCGGATTGTACAGCAGCACCGTCCAGATGATCGAGCGCAGGAAGATCGAGCCATCTCGGAACACGCTCAGCTTGGAGCGACCAATGCGCTCGCTATAAGGGATTGGCACTTCGACCATCTTCACCCCCTCGTGCACCGCCCGGGCGCTCATCACCGGGGTCAGGTTCAGCCCATCCGGCAGAGGGTACAGCGTCTCCAGCACCTCGCGCTTGAAGACGCGCATCCCGCTGGCGCTGTCGGTGATCCGCTGGCGGCTGAGCAGACTGAGCAAGCCGGCAAAGAACAAATTGCCGATGCGGCGAGTGAGGGGCATTCTGCTCTCCGCTCCCGACATGCGCGAGCCGATGATCAGATCCCCGCCGTTCATCGCTGCCAGGCAAAGCTGGGGAAAATACTCCGGGGGATAGGTGCCGTCTGCATCCAGAAAGCCCACCAGATCGCCCTGCGAACGAGAAAAGCCGGTCTTCAGCGCCGCTCCGTAGCCGCGGTTCTTGGGATGCGAGATGAGCTTGACACAGTTTTCTCGCATCTGTATCTCCTGCGTCACCTGGCCGGTGCGATCCTTGGATCCGTCGTTGACCACCAGCAGTTCGAGCAACTTGACCCCGGCCTTCTCCAGATCCGGCCGCACATCCAAGACGCGCTGGACAATCTCGGCAATACCTTTTTCCTCGTTATAAGCTGGAATTACGATAGATAGCGTCGTCATAAGGTCGTTCCTTTCTTGGCATGATAAATAATTCGCCCCTCTGCGCCTGTCTCTTCGCCGGTGATCTCCCGGATTGGCCGGGCTGGAACGCCTCCGACCACCGTGTGCGGCGGCACGTCTTTGGTGACCACCGCGCCCGCAGCCACCACCGCCCCCTTTCCGACCCGTACGCCATCGGTGATGATCGCACCGGCCCCCAACCATACGTCATCTTCGATCACAATGCCCTGCGCTGTGATCCCCTGTTCGATGAACGGCCGCTCAGGGTCATCAAAAACGTGATTGACGGCGATGATTTGGGTAAACGGGGAAGTGTAAACCCGATCGCCGATCTTTACACCCCCCTGACCGCGGATGACGCAATACTCGCCGATCAAACAATCCTTGCCGATGGTGATTCCGGAGTGCGGCAAGTCGCGGAAGTTATACACATGCAGCACTGCGCCATGCATCACAATCGAACGATCGCCGATCTGGATGCCATTCGGGCAGGCATGCAGGTAGGTATTCTGATCCAGGTAAGCCCCATGTCCCAGGGAAATGTGGCTCGCAAAGCGCAAACGCACCCCACTCTCGATGGCCGCCCAGCCGTCCATCTTGAGGATCGAGCGGTAAACAATCCCCCGCAGGCCGATGCCGATCACGGTGGGGATCCAGCCGAACAGACCCAGGATCAGTTGCTCCCACACATAGCGCCTAAAACTCGTCGCCTGGCGCGAGAGATACAGTTTGATGCCTTGCAATGGGGAGGAATCGGCGCTCATGCGATTCGACAAATCCAGCCGACAAAGCGAGTGGCTCTTTGATGCCTGCTCCTGCCTATCCAGTTCGCAGGCGTGCTCCGCCCTACCGACACGAACGTGACCTCGGCCACTCTGCAAAAATGTGACAGAGCCTGGCAGCCCCCTATCAGGCCTCGACGCAGGCTCCTTTGATGTTGTTCGCCAGGCAACCCGAACAACTCATACGTAAGACGTGAGATGAAACTTAACGTGACGAAACAGATATGCAAGGTCTTGATGCTCGCCAAACCGAATCAGCCCCACCTGGAGCGTACCTCGGCCAGCGGGGCAAACTGTTTCAGCTATCGAGGCACGTTCGTGTTTTCCGTAAACAGTCTGCCATGTATTCGACCTACTACCGCATTCCCACAAAAGAGTCCAATCTCACGTGCACGATAAATGAACGGATAACAAAGATCATTTTAGGGTAAGTGCAAAGATTTGTAATCGTTACATCGGATGGTTTTCAATAGGACGGGAGTACTATTTTCTTGGGCCTCCAGATCATTCGATCATGCCATCATGGGTGGCACAAATGTGCCAATTTCGGCCACCCTGCGCCCAGCCTGCAAAAAACATGGCGCTGCAAGCTCGAAGCACGCAGCGCCATACGCCTCATCAGGAATGACCATCCCTCAATAGATGCAACGCCATCGGCCCATCTTGACCATGCTGGGTTCGCCGCGAGTGGGCGGGTTGCCGATGCATTCCGTTACGGTGATGCGGATGTTGCGAAAGGCGTCCAGAGTGCTCGTCCGATTGAGGCGGCACAACTGCCCGGTCTTCGGGTCATAGGTCTCCATGTAATACACCCGCAGGCGATATACATCCTGCTCGAGGGTGAACTTGTAAACGTAGGGCGACTGCCGATCCCCTTTGGGGATTGGAATGTAATAGATTCGGCTGCGATCATTCGAGATCACTCCCACCGCGATTTCCTGCCCCGATTTGTTGATAATCGTGATCCTCGCGTAGTTGTACCCTTTCCCCGCGCCACCAATCAGGGACAAGGCGATCAAGGCGATCAGCAGCAATCGTGTTCTCATTAAAGTCAGATCTCCAGACCTTTCGTCCTGTCACACCGTGAATCGAAATTATTATAATTCAGCTTTCCGATTTTGTCGCCATTGAATTGTTGCCCACAAAGCGTTTTTTGGTTCAACCGTCCTGGCTCGCCAGGAAATATTCTACTTCGAATAGAAAACGCCGCCAGGCGGGTTCGCTCTCCAACAGAATATGATTCTTGCTCTCCAGAATCGCCAGGCGCGCTCCCGGTATGAGCGAGGCCAACAGTTGACCTTCCGCCAGCGGGATGCGCAGGTCGCCGCGGGCGTGCAACACCAGCGTTGGCGCGCGAACCTGCGTCGCCAGATCGCGGACGTCGATCGTGTTGAACCCCTGAACAATGCGGGCGGCGTTTTCCGGCGTGCTCGTCAGGCGCTGCAGCTCGTTGAACGCCTGGATTTGCTCGGCTGTCCCTTCTGGCAGGAACAGGGTCGAAAAGACCTGCCGAAAGGCGGGATGCTCTTTTCCCCATCCCAGGCGAATGAGCTGGCCGAAGACATTGATTTCTTCGATTTGCTCCGGGGTCGGGTCCCGCATCAATTTCCCCCGCGCATAGCTGCCGTAGAGGATCAGGCGGCTGACCTTCTCCGGGTGCCTGACGGCGTAGGCGATGGCGATCGCGCCGCCCTGCGAGATGCCTAACAACGGAAACCTCTCTGCGCCAACGGCATCCACCACCGCCTCCAGGTCTCGCACCCAGGCTTCGAAAGACATATCCGCCACGTCCCAATCGGAAAGCCCACACCCCCTTTCGTCGTAGCGCACCAGCGTATGCTTCTGCGCCAGCCCCACCAGCCAGTGCTTCCATACCGGGCTCTCCCAATCGAATTCCAGGTGGCTCAACCAGTTAGCCGCTTTGACCAGCACCGGTCCCTGGCCCACCGTGGCGTAAGCCAAGGTCACACCATCGCGAGAGCGGCAGAAGCGGATTTGCTGCTTAAGCGGGATATTGGGCTTCGGCGGTTGAGAGCGCACTTGAGCGTCCAGGTAAACCTCCTGGCTCGCCTGTCCATCGTCCAGGCCGTTGGTTTCCACTCGCAAGTCCATAGCCTGGGAAACGAGGCTATCATAATGGGCAAACCGCGCTTCAAGATCAGAAAAGTCGGCCTCCAGAGCGCTCGCTGACACCAGGGCTAAACCCTCCAGTGGGCGAAGCTGGCGCGCTTTGATGACCTCGAACAACTCCAGGGTCTCGTCTTCGGGTTCGACATCCAGCTCCTGTTTCAGGATACGAACGCACTCTTGAAACTGGCGCAAAGCGGCTGCACGCTGCCCCGACCAGGCGTAGAGTTGCATCAGCATGCGATGGGCTGGCTCATGAAAATAATCCTGCGCCAGCCATTTCCGGGCGCAGGCAATGCTTTGCTCCAACTCTCCCAATTGAATGTGCCATTCGATCAGCTTCTGCAGGGCGCCTACTAACCCTTGTCGCATTTCTTCAGCGACGAAAAACTGCCACTCGTCAAATTCCGGGCTATCTGGCAGGTTGAATCCGGCCATAAATCGGCCGCGATAAAGCTCAATCCCTTCCTGGAGCCGTAAAGCGCACTCCTGACATAAATCATTCTGGCCGTGGGCATGCCCCAGGTGGATCTTCTGTTGAAAGACAATGGCATCCACCCAGATCTGAGCAGACTGGTTCAGACTGGCCTGAGAGCGATCGGCGCGTAGACCCTCCCCTCCCAATACCTGTTTCAACCGAGATAGCTCGCGGCGCAAATTTGCCAGCGCGCTCGACTGGTCATGCTCCGGCCAAAACAGGGTGGCCAGAGCCTCACGCGTATGCGCCTTGCCTGTCACAGCCAAATAGGCCAGCAAAGCGGTAGTCTTGCGGCGAGGGATCTCAACAACCCTGCCGTCCCGCTCCAACTGCGGGGCGCCAAATAAGAACAGGCGATACATCACGTTGTTTCATTTTACCGCAAACTGGATGATTCTTGACCAAAATTGCGTGGGCGCGCAGTCCATACAAGCATGCAACCTGACGATCTTCTCTACAAAAACCGTTAAAACCGCTGCCCATGAGACGCTTTTTGGGACGTTCCAGGGACAGCTGCCGTATATACTGGACATAGTTTATCAAATTAAACCATTAAGTTTAGGAGAGCGACGAGATGGAAACACGCAAACTGATGGCAATCCTGGCCCACCCTGACGATGAGTCGATGGGAACCGGCGGCGTCCTAGCTAAATACAGCGCCGAAGGCGCAGAAACCTGCGTGATTACCGCAACGCGAGGCGAGCGCGGCTGGTTCGGTTCTCCTGAAGACTACCCCGGCCCATCGGCCCTAGGGCGCATTCGCCAGAAGGAGCTGTATGCCGCGGCTGAAAAGCTCGGTGTGCATCAAGTCCATCTGTTGGATTACATGGATGGGGAGCTAGATCGGGCTAATCCGCAAACAATCATCGTTGAACTGGCCGACCATATCCGCCGCTTCAAGCCTCAGGTAGTGGTCACCTTCGACCCTAAGGGCTATTATGGTCATCCCGATCACATCGCCATCTCGCAATTTGCCACCGCGGCAGTGCTGGCCGCGGCCAATCCGGATACTCCCAGCCCCGCATCGCTGCCACACCATCGCGCCGCCAAGCTGTACTATCTGGCAGCAAACCAGGAGACCCAGGCCGCCTACCAGGCCGCATTCGGCGATCTGGTGATGCACATCGACGGCGTCGAACGCAGATCATCCCCCTGGGAGGATTGGGCAATCACCACTCGCGTGGATACGCACGTTTACTGGCAACAGGTCTGGCAGGCGATCTCTCAGCACTGCTCACAACTTCCCGGCTATCAGTCGCTGCTAGACCTGCCCCAGGAGACCCACAAAAAGCTTTGGGGTGAGCAGACGTTCTATCGGGCGCTCAGCCTGGTCAATTCGGGGCGAGCAGTAGAAGACGATTTGTTCGCCGGGCTGAATGTAAGCGGATATGCCGATTTTATCCCTCAGACTCGACTACCGGTCAATACACCTGTACTCCGATAATCCGAGAGGTGCAGGTTCGAAGAAAGGAAAGAGGAACATGAAACGCCAGATGCTTTATCTCTTTGTAAGCAGCTTCTCTATTCTTTGCATCGGCTTTGGGCTTTTCCCGTTGCTGCCGGTTTACGCCAGTAAATTTGGGGCCTCGCCAACCCAGGTCGGCATCTACCTGGCGCTGGTGTATGTCGCGATCACCCTGGGCACGATGCTGGCCGGTTGGCTTTCGGGCAAGGTATCTCGTAGGCTAATGCTGATGCTTGCTGGTTTCAGCGGCGCGCTGGCCCTGGCTTTGCTGGGACAGGCCACTGCTCTATGGCAGGTGGTCTTCTTGACCGGACACGTGTGGTTCACCGGCGGCATCGGACTGGCGAACATCGACGTGCTGACCGGCCTGCACACGACCCAGGCCAATCGCGGCAAGATGTTTAGCTGGATCGCGCTGGCCAGCCCGTTGGGCGCGATCATCGGCAGCCTGGTGGTTGGTCAACTGGTAGAGTGGAAGGGATATCCGATGATGTTCACAGTGATGGCAGCCGAATATGCCATCTGGCCGATGATTGCACTGCTGCTGCGAGAGCCGGAAGCCAGGCTCCCCCGCTCCAACCAGTCAACCCTGACGGCTGGCGCATCGGCAGGCCCGAATCGGGCGTTTCACTTCCTTTTGGCCTCCTTGTTTCTGTCCGCCATGACCATCAGCGTCAACCGCATGGGGTCATCGCTGACGATGAAGGAACTGGGCTACAGTGCTGGCGCAATCAGCGGCGCGAATGTGATCGGCGGCCTGGTCACTATCCCGATCGTGTTGTGGTTCGGCAAGCTCTCGGATCGCCTGGGACGCAAGATGTTCCTGCTCTCGGGCTACCTGCTGGCAGCGCTTGGAGGGCTGACTCTGGTCATCGGCGGTAACGCGTTATGGCATTATTGGCTGGTGGCGGCGGTCACACTCATCTCTCGCAGCATTAGCGCTTCGCTGGCTTCCGCCCTGGCGACAGATGTCTTGCCAACCGCGGCGCTCGGCCGCAGGCTGCCGTGGGTCAGCGCCGTCACCTGGATTGCCGGCATCATTGGGTTTGCGGGCTCCGGTGTGGTGATCGATCTAATGGGCACCGCCAGCCTGTTCGCCATCGCCGCCGCCATGTCTCTCGCCGCGCTGGTATTTGCCAGCCCGCTCCCCGGCGCTATGCCAGCGTTGGGACGCTGGCGCTTCACGAGCAGCGCCCCGATCAATCCGGCGCCTTGCTCAGGCGATTAAGCCCTTCTTGAACCAGGGCCAAACTTGATCCCATTGCTCCCAACAGAATGGGGCACTACAGCAGACTCGAGGGTCGCTCATAATGAGCGCCCTCGAGCTTTCATTTCAGCCTCCGGCTGGCGCCTTGTTGGTACGCGCCATCCGTCGGGGTTCAGGAGGCGTCTTTCAGGTAGCGATCGAAAAAGCGGATCGTGCGAAACATCGCATCGCCAAACGACTCGGACAGGTTGTGATTGCCGCCCTCATACTCATAGTACTCAGCGGTTTTGCCTGCCGCCAGCATTTGCTCGTAGAGAATCTCGGACAAGATCGGCGGCACGCTGGTGTCGGCGGTGCCGTGGTGGAGTTGCAGCGGCCCGGAGATCTCGGCCAGGTAACTATTTGCCGAGATGGCATTCCAGAAATCGGGGTTTTCCTCCGGAGAGCCGTGTTCCGCGGCCCAACCGAAGCGCCAACTGCGCGGGCCGGCCGGGACAGGGGTGGCCGTTTCGGCGCCGCGCCGCCGCCAACGGGTCAGCAGATCCGGGTAAGAGCCGACCACGCCCGCCCAGATCACCCCGGCTTTGATATCCGGCGAGACCACCATCGCGCGCAACGTCAGGAATCCGCCCATCGAATGGCCCCACATGCCGATTCGCTCCGGATTTACCTGGGGAAAGCGCTTCAGCGAAACCACCGCATTGAGGACATCGATGGTGTAGCCGGGGTCGCCATACGCCCCGCGCGCCTCGCCTTCGGAGCGATCGTGACCGCGATAGTCGATGCGAAAGACGATGTAGCCGCTGTTGGCCAGCGCGTTCACGTAAGCCACGTAGCGCTCGGTGGTGCGATATTCGCGCGGCGGGATATACCCATGGTTGAAGACGATCGCTGGCCAGCCGCCCGGCGGCATTTCGCCGTTCGGGATGGTGAGCAGGGCGTAAATGGTCAGGCCCTCGGACTCGTAAGCGGCGTAGTAGCGCGCGTGGTTCACCCCCGGTTCCAGCGCCTCCACAATGGTGATATCGCTGCCGGGATATTCCAATCGGCGCAGCGCTTCGATCATCATCGGATGCAGGGTCGGGGTGGGGGTGAGGCTGGGGAGCGGCGTTTGAGTAGGGACGGGACTGAGAGTGGGCGTTGCCAGCGGAGCCTGGGGCGTTGGCTCCCGGCGGATGGTCGTGGCCTGGGGCGGCGGAAGCTGCGAGGTGGCCGTCTGCGCCAGTGCCCGTGCTGCCAGGGTAGAGGCGCTCGAAGGCGCCGCGCCCAACTCGGCAGCATTGAGGCCCAGGCAAGCCACAGCCGCTCCGGCCAGCAAAACCAGCAGCCAAACTAACCAGGTTCGCGAAGTTCGGGTTTTACCGTTGAGCGACATAATCAGAGATTATATATCATTTTGCTCGTGTTCCACGCCCGATTCCACCATATAGCAAGGCCAGGAGCAGGACAAGTCGCTCTCGATACGGGTTCAGGCACAGTTGGCACAGATCGGAGGCGCGCGCGAAAGGGCAACGGCCGCCACCCGCGCGGCTGCATCGGAAGCTGACCGCTGTTCTGGTGGGACTTACCGCGCTGTTCGGCCTGGCCACCGGCGTGTTCACCCGCCTGCCGCTGGCGCAGACTCTCGCCCTGTACGCCATCGGTGTTTTCATCAATGCCCTGCCCAAGAAGCTTTTCTTCCGCGGCCTGCTGCTGCCCCGGCTGGAAAAGGTGATGCACCATCCGCTCAACGCCCTGGTGATCTCGGCGCTGTTGTTCAACGTCTTGCATGTGCCCATCGAACTCAGCCGCGGCGCAGCGCCGCTCCACGCCCTGCTGGGCGTGTTCAGCCTGAGCTACCCCAGCAGACTGATCTGGGGCTACCTCTACCTGCGCACGCGCAGCATCATCCCGGGCGCTCTTTGGCACGCTGCTAATGGCGTGCTGGGATACATTCTGATGAGCCTGCCTTAGGCCGCGCCATCTGGCGGCGAAGGTCAATCCCGGGCGCTCTTTGGCACGCTGCTAATGGCGTGCTGGGATACATTCTGATGAGCCTGCCTTAGGCCGCGCCATCTGGCGGCGAAGGTCAATCCCCGCCTTTAAGATGCCCGTCCTCGAAGATTTTGCGATACAGATCCGCCCCAAAACTGGTTTGCAGCGGCTCTCCCTCGAACAATCTATACGTCCGACCACCGCCAGCTTTGCGCTCAGCCCGCAGGAAGATGGCGTTTTGTAACTTGCTTTCGTAGAACCCATGGGCGAATTCATACTGGTGGGTCACGAAAAACACTTTGACGCGCTTTTCCACCAAAGCTCGGGTGATCTGTCTGGCGATCTCCGAGCCTTCTCTCTCGTTGGTCGCAGCGAACGACTCATTGAACAGGATCATCGAATTGGGCCGGATCTGATCGGCGATCTGGCTCATGCGGCCGAGTTCTTCGTCGAACTTGCCGCTCTTGAGTGTGACATCTTCCCTGCGCTTGTAGTGGGTGAACAGACCCTGACAGATGTTGGCGCTGAAATGCTCGGCCGGGGCAAACATGCCGCATTGCAGCATCAATTGAGCCACACCAATGCTGCGCAGGAAGGTCGATTTGCCGCCCTGGTTGGCGCCGGTGATGATCACCAGGTCCTTGCGGTCGGCGTTGCCATCGTTGCCCACAACCCTGGTCTTCGCAGTCAACGCCAGGCAGGCATCGTACAGCCCGCGGAAGGAATGTTGACGCTCGTCGGCGGCCGCTGGCGCGGGAAAGCACACCGGATATCCCATTGCATCGAGCCGCTCGTACAGGTTCAGACAACCGACGTAAAAAGCCAGCTCGATGCGCAGCATGTTGAAGAAGCTGTCGATGTGATCCGCCGATTGGGCAAGCGCATTGGCCACCTGGTTCAGGCCGCGGTCCCGGATCTCGGAAAGCGCCCGGCCGCCATGTTCATCGCGCGGGTGAATGCGAAAGCTGTACACCGGCGAACGCTTCGTCAGGATGCGCTGCACCAGGTTCGGATCTTTGCCGTTCGGTTTGCGCAGCATGTAGTTGGCACCCTCGTTGCCCCGCCCCAACTCAGCGCTGATCAGCGCCCCATCGCGAAATTGCAACGCCCGCAGATGTGCCTCTACCTGGGCGAAATATTCGTCATCCAGCTCCCGCTGGATCATGGCGAAGAACGTCCTGAAGCCCTGCGACTCGAATTGGTCGGCGTGGTCATCAGCAATCTGCTTCAGGTGCTTGAGCAACTCGACGAACATCTGCAGCAGCTTCACCGAGCCGCTCAGAATTGCGCCTGGGGTGCGGGTGAAGATGCCCAGCCAGTGCTTGCGTTTGCGCGCCATGGATTCGAGCGGAATCTGGTAGAGCTCGCGGATCACAGTGGGGTTTTTCAGGCAATCCTTGAGGACACTCTGGCGATAGCGGATCGTCTCGACATCATCCAGGCTGGACAAGACGCCTTTCCTGGCCATCTCGAATAGAAAGCTGTCGCCATCTGCCATGGCCTTAAACAGGGTGTTCAATTCCAGGTCTTGAACCAGATCCGCCTCGTTCAGCGGCAGGGGCTGTTGCGGATCGAAATCTCGGTCCGGGTACATCAGAAAAGCTTTCATGATGGAATGCGCTCCTTGAGCTGGGCATAGGTCAGGCGGTGCTTCTCGGCGATCGACAAGGCGTAAGCCAGCCCATCCGCCGGCTGGCGCACGATCTTATACGTGCGCAAGGCCGGGTTATCCGGGACGATGGTGCTGACCATGCTCACCGTCTTCTCGCTAAAGGAAGCCAGTTCGTCAATAAAGGTGACGAAGACGCACAATAGATCCAGTTGGTCGATTCGCTCCATGATCTTGTTGCTTAGAAAGACAGCGTCCTTCAGGGTCGTGGCGGTGAAGATCTCGTTCAGGATGACGATGCTGTCCGGGGTGGCCTGCTCCAGGATGGCATAAATGCGCACCAGATCATCCTGCAACTTACCCCGTAGTGTGCGGATATCTTCTTCCTTCTCGAAATGCGTAAACAGCCGGTCGTACAGGTAGAGTTGAGCCTGTCTGCCGGAGACGGGAAGCCCCAGGCTGGCCAGATAGTGTAACTGTCCAAAGGTGCGGGCGAAAGTGGTCTTGCCGCCCTGGTTCGGGCCAGACACGATAATGATGCGCTCTTTGCCCTTCAGATAAAAGTCGTTGGTAACGACCGGTGAGCCTTCGGCGACCAGCTTATACGCCAGGGCCAAATCGAATCCTTCATCGTCATAGACTTCTTTGCTGGTCACGGCGATCCTGGGGTAGCAAAATTTCAAGCCCGATTGTTTGATCCTGGCGATGTATTCGAGATAGGCGACGTAAAATTGGATTTCCCGGTCGAAAGCCCGGATCGTCTCATCCAGAAAAGCGCTGTTGCGGGCGCAGAACGCGTCTAGCTCCGCGAAAATCTCTGGATACAGCCTGGCGACCAGATCCAAGATTTGCGCTTCAATGTGATTCATGCTGGAGCCATCGCCGAATTTGGCCCGGTAATCTTTCACTGCGCCTTGCTTGAACTTCGCGAAGGTAGCTTCAACCTCGGCGCTGTAGTCCGGTTCATCGTCGTATTTCCGCACCCGCACCAGGTCGCCCTTGATCAAAATACAGTATCTGACGCTGACCAGATCGGCCTTGAGCTTCAAGGTTTGCGCCTCGAGCGCAGTGAAGCGCTCGGAGGCGGCATAAGCGTTCAAGTATTCACGGAAGGCAGACAGCCCGCGCGATTTCAGTTCCACCTGCGCCAGATCATGCGCCAGGCTATGGATGGCCTCGCAATAGGCCGCCGCAGCTTCCAGGAACCAGCCTTCCTTGTGATAGGTGTAGTAAAGCTTCTCCACCAGGGCCAGATAGCGGCGCACATCGCCCATGTTCTGGGCGAAGGTGTGTATCGATTTCAACAGCCGCTCGTTTTCCAAATCCTGGGCGACCTCCTGGCGGTAGCAGATGGCAGCCTCGCTCCGCAGGGGCGAATAAAAGAACGGCTTCAGGTCATAATCCTGCTTGGGAGCAGTAACGGCATCGACGATTTGATCCAGCGCCAGGTCGCCGAAGAAGTCTGGCGCTTCCGTGGCCGGGTATGGCGGACGGTCTTCAGGTTTTTCAAAGAGTATGCTGTGAAAATTCATAAGGAGACGCTTTCTTGCAAAGCCGCTTCTTTCGTGATCAGATTCAATCCCAAAGCAATAAAAAGCCTCTACTGCAGGAGGTCTCCAGTAGAGGCTATCAGTCAAACAGACGGTTGCGGCGAGCCTCATCGCCGCTTCAATTTTATCACAATTTGCTTGCTCCGCCAGCGCGGTTGAGACCGGCGGCGGGCTAGAGGTGAACTGCCGAAGCGGCTCCGGCTTTCACCTGAGCGCAAAGCTGCTCCGCCTCGGCGCGGCGGTCAGCGGAAAACAGCACCTCGAAGCGATCATCACCGGACAGATGCAACACCAAAGCCAGGGCGTCGGCGCGCGCCTGTAACTCGGCGGCCAAAACATGGCGCAACGGCAGATAGTCCCATACCCCGCCATAGCGCGTGTGATCGCTGCTGCGCACGCTGCTGGGGTCATCGCGTATGACGATCAACTCGCCCTCGGTCAGGATACACAAGTGGGTGGTATCCAGCATGCGCTGGAAGAGCGGATGACCCAGCACAGTGAATTGGGGGCGGCGCATCTCTGGCTGCAAGGTATAGGTAACCATGCGCGCGCCGGGCAACAGGCTCTTGCGAGCGTAGTTCATGAACTTGAAGTGCTGCTTCTGAAGCGGATCGAACCTGGCTTTCTCCTGGGGCAGGTCAACGAGAGAGGCATCCCGGCGGCCGAATCCCGCTTCGCTCAGAGCGCTGCGAATCTCGGAAACCAGCGGGTCGAACAGGTAGCCGGTGACGGAGTTGTACTTGAGCATGCTGCTCCGGAGCTGGCCATCGACCAGACCGCGCACCAACAGCCAGGCTTTGAGCAAAATCACTCCGACTTCGATGAGGTTAATCTCAGAGAAAGGGAAGACAGCTGGCAGCACCGCTGCTGGAGTCCGTTCCAAGATGTAGAGACTCTCTGCATGAGCAAATACCAGTTTTTCGTTATCCTGGCGCAGAAAGCTGCTAAAGGTTGGAGTAAGCACGGCAGGCAGACAGGCACCCGGACCGGGAAAATGCGTCTCCAGATAGTTGCGATAAGCAACGGGGATTTCATCAACGCTCTGGATGGGCCTAGCCCAGGACTGGCGAGTTTGCTCAGCAGCGCTCAACAGCATGAGTTGCTCTTTGGCGAGGTGCAGCACACGCCGCCAGGGTTGAAACAAGCGAGGGCTGGTCATAGGGTGCGTCCTTGAAAAAGACAATGTGCCAGTCCTGACTATACTCCAATCTGGTGGAGGAGTCAAATAAGTCAAGGATGCGCGGCCTCTCGGCGGGTCTGAGTTAATCTCCATTCGGGCCAGCAAGGACTGGGAATCTGAGAGGATGTAATGCTGAGATCATCGTCAGCAAAGCGCCGGACAAAGCCCCAATTTCCTTGACAAAGAAAACCGCCCGCCAAAATTGGCGGGCAGTGGCCAGGATGACCCGTGCAGGACTCGAACCTGCAACCAACTGATTAAGAGTCAGCTGCTCTGCCGGATTGAGCTAACGGGCCGTGCGGATTGGAATTATACCCCAAAGAGGCGCGCTGTCAACTGCGATTCGACCCAAGCCGCCCGCGGCAACCTGTATTTCAAACCGCTGCAGTAAATCAATTCCTGAATATTTGAGTTGTTTTGCTATATTTATTGTATATTGGCCCTAACCCCAAAACTTCTGTTGACTCTCGGGCAGAATTTATGTAGAATATCTATCTGGGAGGGAGGGTGAATGGGTGGAATGATTTGAAATATCAGGAGGTGAAAGATCGAACAGACTGTTCTGTGAGTTACCTGACCATCGCACCGGCATCAATCCAATCATTTCATCGTCTGCTTTTAGGAGGAACAAATGCAACGCAAAGTATTTGTCTGGCTGATGATATTCGTTCTCGCCCTGGCCGGGTTCACCCCGGTGGTGGCCCAGGAAGGCACCGAAGTCTATCCGCTTGCTCCTGCTCCCACCGCCGAAAGCGGCCAGATGCTCCAGGATGCCACACATCTATGGTTCGTGGAGCTTGCCAGCCCACCCACTGCCGAGGGCACCAGCCTGCTCAAAGTCAAGAAGGAAAAGGCTGATTTCCGTGCCGAGGCGGCCCGCCTGGGCTTGACATATCGAGAGCGATTCGCGTTCGACAGGCTTTGGAACGGTATCTCCATCGAAATCGATCCGGCCAACCTGGGAAAGCTGAGCAACATGAGCGGCGTTAAGGCGATCTACCCGGTCGAGGTGATCTCCATCCCGCCGGTCACCACCGCAGAAGACCCCGAACTGGCCACAGCCATCGCCATGACCGGCGCAGATATCGTCCAATCCGAGATGGGCTACACCGGGCGCGGCGTCAAAGTCGCTATCATGGACACCGGCGTGGACTTCGACCACCCGGACCTGGGCGGCTGCTTTGGGCCGGGTTGCCGAGTCGTGACCGGCTATGACTTTGTCGGCGACGCCTACAACGCCGATCCCTCATCCACCGCTTACAACCCGGTGCCGGTGCCCGATCCCATTCCGGATGACTGCAACGGGCATGGCACGCACGTCGCCGGCATCGTGGGCGCCAACGGCACCGTCCGCGGCGTTGCCCCCGAGGTGACCTTCGGCGCATATCGCGTCTTCGGCTGCCAGGGCTCGACCACCGCGGATATCATGATCGCCGCCATGGAGCGCGCCCTGGATGACGGCATGCAGGTGCTGAACATGAGCATCGGCTCAGCCTATCAGTGGCCGCAGTATCCCACCGCCCAGGCCAGCGATCGCCTGGTGACCAAGGGCATGGTAGTAGTAGCCTCCATCGGCAACAACGGCGCCAATGGCACCTTCTCGGCCGGCTCACCCGGCCTGGGCAAGAAAGTCATCGGCGTGGCCTCCTTTGATAACACCCACGTCAGCCTGGCCAAGTTCACCATCTCGCCGGATGACTATGGCATTGGCTACGGCAACGCCGCTGGCGCGCCGCCCGCCCCGCTCTCCGGCAGCCTGCCGATGACCCGCACAGGCACTCCCACCACCACCAACGATGGCTGCAACCCGCTGCCTCCTGGCAGCCTGACCGGCTACGCCGTGCTGATCCGCCGCGGCACCTGCACCTTCTACACCAAGGCCTACAATGCTATGACTGCTGGCGCGGCAGCGGTGGTGCTGTACAACAACGTCGCCGGGCGCTTCTCACCCACCGTCGCCGGAAGCCCGCCGATCACCATCCCGGTGGTAGCGATCTCCGACACGGAAGGCGTGCTGATCAACAACCGACTGGAAGCTGGTCCGGTGACCATGACCTGGACGGATCAGGCGCTGATCGGGCTCAACCCCACCGGCGGACTGATCTCCAGCTTCAGCTCCTTCGGCCTGTCCCCTGATCTGGAACTCAAGCCGGATATCGGCGCTCCCGGCGGCTTGATCCGCTCGACCTACCCGCTTGAAGCCGGCGCGTACGCCACAATCAGCGGCACCTCGATGTCTTCGCCGCATGTAGCCGGCGCGGCGGCGCTGCTGCTGCAGGCCAAACCCAGGACGCCCGCTCACATGGTGCGCGCCATCCTGCAAAACAGCGCCGAGCCGAAGAACTGGTGGGGCAACCCCGGGTTGGGCTTCCTGGACAACGTCCATCGCCAGGGCGCAGGCATGCTGCAGATCGACGACGCTATTCGGGCGACCACGATCATCGAGCCTTCTAAGCTGGCGCTGGGCGAAAGCGAGCTTGGCCCATCCACTCAGAAGCTCACCCTTTCCAACCCGACGTCCAAGCCGATCACCTATCGCCTGTCTCACACCCCGGCGCTGGCCACTCGCGGCACGTTTACCGTGTCCTACTTTGCCAGCTTCGCCAACGTGGCCTTCAGCGCCGAGACAGTGACCGTCCCGCCGTTCAGCAAAGCCACCGTGGATGTCACCATCGCCGCGCCGGATCTGACCGGCGGTCAATACGGCGGCTACATCGTCTTCACCCCCGAAGGTGGAGGCCAGACACTGCGAGTGCCGTATGCAGGCTTCGTCGGCGATTACCAGGCCATCCAGGCGCTGGCGCCTACCTCGTTCAACTTCCCCTGGCTCTCGAAGTTAACCGCCTGCAGCCTGCTGCGCGGCCTGGACTGCTACGTCGGTGGTTCATACGCCAACCAGCCCTCCGGCGCCACCTTCACCATGGTGGGCACAGACGTGCCTTACCTGCTGATTCACCTGGATCACCAGGTGCGCCAGTTGCGCATGAAGGTGTTCGACGCCAACACCGGCCGCGCCTGGCATGACGCGCTCAACGAGCAGTACCATCCGCGCAGCAGCACCAGCACTTCCTTCTTCGCTTACCCCTGGGACGGCACAACCACCGGCGGCCGCTTCACCTACACAGTGCCCGATGGACAATACGTGATCGTGATTCAGGTCCTGAAGGCGTTGGGCGACCCGAACAACCCCGCCCACTGGGAGACATGGACTTCGCCGGTCATCACCATCGATCGGCCGTAGGTTCGGTTCGAGCAAACGGCGCGTGATTTAGATGTCTCACGCGCCATAAGATGACGACAGCGCTGGGATTGGCTACGCCAGCCTCAGCGCTGTTTTTATTCGCCAGGGTCTCAGAAACTTACCCGCTGCTCCACCGCTGCATCGCGCCGCTGCATATCCCGCCCAAAAGTGCGCAAGAGGGCCAGGCAGACGGCGATTCCGGCGACGTAGGTCAGCAGCACCGAGCCGCCAAACGCCAGGCGCAGCCCGGCCGCATCACTGACGACGCCCACCATAAAGGACACCACCGCTACCGCCAGGTTCAAGATCACGTTGCTGGCCGAGATAGTGGTGGCTTTCATCTCCGGCGGCACCACGCTGAACAGCACCACGTTCACCGCCGGTTGCACCATATAAGTGATTACACCCAGGCAAAACGCCGCAGCCATCAGGGGCCCCAGGGTATTCAGGCTAAAGACCAGCGCCGCCAGCGCCAGGCCGCCAACCATCGCCGTCAGGCTGACCCAGGCCGGCGCCAATGGGGTGCGGCGGCGCAGGCGATCGATCAACACACCACCCAGCACCGCCCCACCGACGAAACCCAGAATGGCCGGCAGCAGCGCCAGCGCGGCCTGCTCGGAGTTCTCGGCGATTCGGTAGCGGGTCAGATAGGTTGGTGCCCAAAACGCAAACCCCCAGTTGATAATCGATTGGCAGGTATCCAGGCCAAAGGCCAGCAAAAGGCTGGGCACGCCAAGCAGGTTGCGGAACTCGCGCAGCGAAAAGCGCCCGGTGTAGTGTCCGCCGGTGGCTTCGACCGCCTCTTCGCTGGCGCCGCGCTCCGGCTCGCGGATGATCAACAGCACCAGCGCCCCCAGGCCAATGCCGATCAGACCGTAAATCTTGAACGGCTGCCGCCAGTTGGCCGTGCCGACCAGGCTGGCCACCACCAGCGCTGCGGCCGTTCCTACCGGATAGGTCAGACCCATCAGCCCCAGGATCAGACCCTGACGACGGCGCGGCACCGAGTCGGTGAGCAGTGCATAAGCGGAAGGGTTGAAGCAACCCTCGGCGAAGCTCATGCTCGCCCGCGCCGCCAGGAGTTGCGGGAAACTGCCTACAAAGGCGGTCATCCAGGTCAGCGCGCTCCAGATGATCGTACCAATGGTGATGATGTACTTGCGTATCCAGCGATCCGATAGTGGCCCCCAAAAAAGCTGTCCCAGCAGGGCAGCCAGGAAAACCGAAGAGCGAATTGTCCCAATTTGTGTATCGTTCAGGGTCAGGTCGAGCTTGACCGCGTCCACCACCGGCGCCAACAACTCCTTGTCCGCCACATTGACAATCGAAACCATCATTAAGAGCAAGGTAGCGCCAGCCAAATAATAACGGGAGCATTTTGATGATTTCACTTCGTGATCTCTTTGACCAGATAATTGAGCGTGCGCCGAGCCAGCCCAGCCAAGCCTTCGGAGCGGAGGATGGCCTGGGCGCGCAACTTTGCCTCGCGTAATGATGAAACTCGGTAGATCGGCGAGCCGGGTGGACGCAGCGGGCGGGTGAAAGAGCCTTCCACCATCTGCAGCGGCTGGTCCGGTTCATCCTGCGGCGGCTGCAATGGGTCACGCGCCGTGAAAAGCACCGACATAACATAATTGCCGGTGCGGTAATAATCGTCAATTGAAATGGGCCGGATGTCGAAACGGGTCTCGTCGATAAAGGTATTCTCTTCCCGATTGAACAACTCCAGCGGCTCTTCCGGTCTATCGTAATTGTGGTAATAGGGTTGCACCTGGCTGAAAAAGCGCTTCAACAGCATAAACCACTGGCGCGGTGTCCAAATATTCACGTGATAGGTGTTCATCACGTTGCCATCCCACTCGTACGGCCACACAATTGGCGGCACATCCACTACCATAACCCCATCTTTTTTGAGCAATCCCGCCGCCTGCCGGACCGCTGTGCGAGCGTCTTGCACATGCTCGAGCACATTGGACGAAAAGATGAGATCAAAACGGGCCGGCTGGAGCTGCTCCAACTTTTGTAAATCCAGCTGACGGTATTCCAGGTTTGGCCGCCGGAAATTCTGGCGGCAAAATGCCACAGCATCCTCGCTCACATCCACGCCCAACACCCAGGCAGCTCCGTGGTCGGCCAGATAGGCCGAGCCATAGCCGGCCCCACAGCCGGCATCGAGCACATCTTTGCCCTGGCAAAATTGTGCGGCGAAATGATAGATCGAGAGATGAGCGTAATAGGCGTTGTTACGATAGAGATGGCTGACTCGTTCACCCTTGAAATAGGCGGCTCGATCGACTTCTTGATCCATACAATCATCTCCGGCTAGGAATACCCTGCAATTGTATATTAAACACAGATAACTGACAACACGGTACGCCTTTCGTCGATGAACTCTTAGCATCTCCCGGTCGGCTATTGTATAATCAATCTCATGAACCCAGCCCTGAA
Organism: uncultured Anaerolinea sp.; assembly: GCA_964503145.1. GTDB lineage: Bacteria > Chloroflexota > Anaerolineae > Anaerolineales > UBA4823 > RBG-16-57-11. Next base: position 916,816 of record CAZCYV010000001.1, read on the forward strand.
CACCTCCGATGTGATTGTCGTCGGCTCCGGACCCGGCGGGGCGACGGTGGCGCGCGAACTGGCGCGCAAAGGCCAGAAGGTGCTGCTCTTGGAGCGCGGCATCGATCATCGCCCGCGCAGCTATTACGGCACCTACCTGGGCGCGCTGATCTACGCCGACCGCATGAGCCTGCTGTTCACCCAGGAAGGGCTGAACATCGTCCGCCCGCTGATGGTGGGCGGCGCCACCAGCATGTACTGCGGCTGCGCTGCGCCGCCGCCGGACTGGCTGAAGAACCGCTACGGTGTGGATATCGACCTGGAGGTTTCTGAGACTATCGAAGAGCTGGAGATCGCGCCCTTGCCGCCCGAACTGCGCGGCGCTGCCTCCACGCGCATCGCCGAGGCGGCCAACGCCCTGGGATACGACTGGCAGCCGCAACTCAAGTTCATGAAGCCCAGCCGGGCGAAGAAATTCGACTGTGGGGCAAAGTGCATGCTCGGATGCCGCTGCCAGGCCAAATGGAACGCCGCTGAATGGGTCGATGAAGCGGTCGAACTTGGCGCAGAATTGCGCACCCGGGCGCGCGTCGATCGGGTACTGATCGAGGACGGCCACGCCTTCGGTGTGCAAGGCACGTTGGAGGGCAAACCCTTCACCGCCCACGCCCGGAATGTGGTCCTGGCCGCCGGCGGCATCGGCACGCCGCGCATTCTGCAAAGCTCCGGGTTGGAGCGCGCCGGCCAGGGCATGACCATGGATGTCACCGTCATGGTGTACGGTTTCGTCAAAGAACGGGGCATTGGCAACGAGCCGCCGATGACCTGGTCGTGGGAAAACCCGGAAGTGGGCTACATGCTCTCCACCCTGATCGACCCCTGGCTGCTCTATCCAATCATCACTGCTCTCAAAGGGCCGCGCTACCCACTCTACTGGCCGCGCTGGAACAACATCCTGGGGGTGATGATCAAGCTCAAAGACGTGATCTCCGGTGGCGTCTTCCCCGATGGCCGGATCAGCAAGCCGCTCACCGAGGACGACCGTCCCCGCTTGCAGCACGCCGAAGAGATGTGCCGGGCGATCCTGCGCAAGGCCGGCGCCGACCCAAACACGATGTTCATGACCCCGCTGCGCGGCACACATCCCTCCGGCACGGTGCGCATCGGCGAGATGCTGGACACGAATCTACAGACCGAAATCGAGGGGTTGTACGTCTGCGATGCCAGTACGTTCCCTGAGGCGCTGGCTCGCCCAACGGTATTGACCATCATCGGCCTGGGCAAGCGCCTGGCCAAGCACCTATCCGCCGACGGCGGTTGAAATCCGGCGATGGAACGCCAGCGCCTCGATCAAAAACTGCAAGCCATCCCGCGGGCGCCCCTGGCCGAGTATCCCACCCCGCTAGAGTTTGCGCCCCGCCTGAGCGCCCATCTGGGGCGCCCGATCTGGATCAAACGCGATGACCAGATCGGCCCGGGGCTGGGAGGCAACAAGACGCGCAAGCTGGAATATCTGCTGGCCGAAGCCCGGCAGCGCGGAGCGCGCAAGGTGGCCACCTTCGGCGGCTTGCAATCCAACCACGCCCGTCTCACTGCGGCGGCGGCCAACCGCCTGGGCATGCAGGCTCACCTGTTTTATTTCGAGCCTCGCCCGCCACATTTCAGTGGCAACCTGTTGATCAACCGGGCGCTGGGAGCAAAGATGCACTTCATCCCTTTGGGTGGCGGGGGTGGGATGAGCCTGGAGGCGAGCATCCGCCTGGTGCGCTGGTTGGCCTGGCTGCGCATCGGGCCGCACTATTTCATCCCAGTGGGCGGTCACAGCGTTCGCGGCGGTCTGGGCTATGTGCGAGCAGCGCTGGAGATCGACGAGCAGGCCCGCGCCGAGGGCATCGCACAGGCCTATCTGGTGCTCGCCGCCGGCTCCGGCGGCACGCTGGCCGGGCTAATGGCCGGTCTGGCGCTGATCGATTCGCCGCTGCGCCTGCTGGGAATCGACGTGGGCAAGCTGTGGAAGGGCTTCCCTGGCTCGATCGCGCGCCTGGCAGAGGAAATTTGCGCCTTCCTGGGCGAGCCGCGGCGTTTTTCCGCCGACCAGACGCCGCTCATCGAAGCGCGCTATGTCGGAGAAGCCTATGGCAGGCCCTCGCCTGAAGGTCTGGACGCCATGCGCTGTCTGGCACGCCTGGAAGGCGTGCTGCTCGATCCGGTTTACACTGCCAAAGCCTTCGCCGGGCTGCTGGATCTTTCACGCCAGAGCAAGCTGGAGGCTGGAAGGCCGCTGATCTTTTTGCACACCGGCGGCCTGCCGGCGCTGTTCGCTTTCCAGGACGGACAGATTGAGCCACGTTGACTACCCCGAGCTGATGCGCCTGCTGTCCACGCCGCGCCCCAGCGGCAGCCTTGCCGAGCGCCAGACGCTGCAGGCGCTGCAAGGCTGGCTGGAGCAGCGTAGCATCCCCTACAAGTTGCACGATTTCATTTTGTTTCCCAATTTCTGGCTGGGGATCGGCAGCTGGCTGATCTTCTCGCGCACTCTGCTGGCGGCGTTCATCTGGCAACGCGCCGGCTGGCCTGCTCTGGCGATGGCCGGGCTAGGTCTGTTGGGCGGACTGGTAGATGTAGCCTTCAACATCCCCCTGGTCACCTGGTTCGGCGCCCAACGCGGCCAGAATCTGTTAATCGAATTCGGCCCGCCGACCCCTCGCCGGGAGCTTTTGCTGACCGCCCATTACGACGCCAAGACAGAGTTGCTCGACCATCGCCAGCGCATGTTCTTCATCCGGGCTTTGCCTTTTGGCATCCTGCTCACTCTGCTGCTGGGGCTGCTGGGCCCGCTGGATCGCTACCTGCTCGCTAGCGGTTCCCCCCTGGCAGCCTGGACTTACAACCTGGGCATCCTGCTCTGCCTGCCGCTGCTCTTTCTGGCCTGGGGGCTGGGGCTGAACCTGACCCTGGGGCGCTTCCGCCCACCCAGCCAGGGAGCGGTGGACAACGGCGCGGCTTGCGCTATCCTGCTGGAGCTGGCGGATCACCTGCAACGGGGTGAACTCGATCTGAACCAGACGCGCCTGACCCTGGCGCTCTTCGGCGGCGAAGAAGTCAACATGCAGGGCTCGCAAGCCTACGTGCGCAGCCGCGACTGGCCGCTGCCGACATGGGCGCTGAACCTGGAGGTGATGGCGCAAGACGGCGAATATGTGGTCTGGGAACAGGATGGGTATTCACTCAAGCTGTGGCCCTGTTCGAGCGAAGTCATCCAGGCCATCTCGCAGGCAGTGCAACAGGTGACCGGCGCTGCGCCGCGGCGAGTAGGCCCGGTGAATAGCGACGGCGGCTCTTTCTTGCGCGCCGGCATCCCCGCAGCCACTTTGGGCACCTATGACCGCCAGCAGAAAGACCGCGGCTTTCACAGCGCCAGGGACAATCTGGAACGCGTGAGCCTGGCGCGCCTGGCCGAGGCGGTAGAAATTCTGCGCGCTTTTATCCGTCATTACGACGCTGGAGGCGAACATGCAGCTGCGTGATACCATTACCGACGTCCCCGGCATCCGTGTCGGGCACGCTCATGACGAAGCGGCGCTCACCGGCTGCACGGTGATCCTGTGCGAGAAGGGCGCCGTGGGCGGCGTGGATCAGCGCGGCGGCGCGCCCGGCACGCGCCAGACCGACGCCCTGTATCCGATGCACCTGGTGCAGCAGGTGCACGCGGTGGTGCTCTCCGGCGGCTCGGCCTTTGGCCTGGATTCGGCCAGCGGCGTAGTGCGCTACCTGGAGGAGCGCGGCGTGGGCTTCGACGTGCGCGTCGCCCGTGTGCCGATCGTCCCCGCAGCCATCCTGTTTGACCTGGGCTTGGGAGGATCCAACGTGCGCCCAGACGCCGCTATGGGCTATCAGGCATGCCTGAACGCTTCGCGCAAACCGCCAGCGGAGGGCAACGCTGGTGCCGGGATGGGCGCTACGGTGGGCAAAATCCTGGGCATCGGCCAGGCGATGAAATCCGGCATTGGCTGTTCCAGCCTGGAGATCGGAGGCGGCGTAGTCGTGGGCGCTATCGTGGCAGTGAACGCCTTCGGCGATGTGATTGATCCGCAAACCGGCCAGATCATCGCCGGCGCGCGCAATCCGCAGCCCGAAGGCACAGCCCCAGACGCCCAGGACTACTTCGCCAACACCTTGCAGGTGATGAAGAACCTTGTGAGCGCAAAGCCGTTGCGCTTTGGGCGCAGCGAGAACACCGTGATCGGGGTCGTGGCCACCAACGCCAGGCTGAACAAGGAGCAGGCCAACAAGGTCGCCCAGATGGCGCACGATGGACTGGCGCGCGCCGTGCGCCCGGCGCACACCATGCTGGACGGCGATACGATCTTCGCCCTGTCCACCGGCAGACGCGTGGTGGATGTGAACATCGTCGGCGCTTTTGCGGCAGAGGCCTTCGCCCGGGCGATCCTGCGTGCAGTTTGGGCGGCCAGGCCGGTCGCCGGGCTTCCAGCAGCGTCGGATCGACACGGGTGAACCAATTCGTTCAGAGTAGATACATTTGGAAGCTCGGAGCAGCATCGCCACATCCAAACAATCAAGGTAAAATTAATCACAGCGATGGCAAATGAGCTGATCTTGATCGTCGAGGACATGGATTTGTTGCGCGAGGGCCTGCGGGAGATCCTCGTCAATGAGGGCTTCAATGTGGTCACGGCGCGCAACGGCCGCGAGGCTCTGGAGCATATGCAAGTTGCCACGCCGAAGCTGATCATCTCGGACATCACCATGCCGGTGATGGACGGGATCGATTTTTACAGCGCAGTGCGCGCCCGCAGAGAATGGTTGGGAATCCCCTTCATCATCCTTTCCGCCCGCTCCGATCCGGCCGATTTCTCCGTGGGGCGCAACCTGGGCGTCGATGACTACCTGGTGAAACCGGTCAGCCGCGACGAACTGGTGAGCACGGTGCGCTCGCGCTTGGGTCGCTTTCAGCAGGCTCAAATGGCGCGCGTTCAACAGGCGTATCTGGATAGCCTGATGGCGCTGGCCAACGCCATCGAGGCTCGCACGCCCGAAACCAGCCGCCACATTGAGCACATCACCAGCTATGCCACTTTGATCGCCGAGTACCTGGGGTGGGCGGGCAAACGGTTGAACACCTTGCGCTTCGCCGCCATCTTGCACGACATCGGAAAGATCCACATCCCGGCGAGCATCCTGTTTAAGCCCGGTCCCTTTGATCCCGACGAGTGGGAGCTGGTGCGGCGACACCCACTGACCGGCGCGGAGATGATCAAGGATGTGCCTTACCTGGTGGAGTGCGTCCCGTTCGTACGCCACCATCATGAGCGTTGGGACGGCAAGGGCTATCCCGACGGCCTGGCCGGCATGGACATCCCAGATGGGGCGCGCATCATTTGCGTGGCAGATTCCCTGGACGCCATGACCACCCCCCGAAGCTATGCCCCGGCGATATCCTTAGAACAGGCGCTGGAGACGATTGTCAGCCTCTCCGGCAGCCAGTACGATCCAGAGGTGGTCGCCGCCTTGAAGCGCGCCCGGCAAGATGGACGCCTGGAAGCGATCTACGCTGGCCGGGCATAGCCAGCTCTCGACTATCGATTCTCCGTATCCGCCAGCACGCTCATCCCGTGCACGGAAACCTTGCGATAAACTTCTTGCGGAAGGCGGACTTCCCCATCCACAGTAAGCAGCTCCTCCAGACGGATGCCAAACAGGCGCTCGTTTTCACGCAGGTATGGTTCGATCAGCCGCCAATCCGCCGCGCTCAGGTCAGAAAACTCACCGCCATTGAGTTGATCCTCGGTCACCTTTCGGCGAGGATCGCGCAGGTAGATCGCCCCGCCAGAGGCCAGAGAGTACAGGTTGCCTCCCGGATAAGGGGTTTCTAATTCCTTCAAGCAGCCGCTCTCGTCGTAAGACACGCCGTTCAAGATGACGAAGCCGCCATCATTCAGCGGATCTCCGGCCATGAATGACTCGGCCAGATAATCCAGGCAGGTGCCGTTGATGACCGCGCGCGGCCTACCCACTGCATTGATCAGCGGTCGGCCGGCTGCCGAGCCGAGCACATACACCTCGCCGCCCTTGGCGCCGTATAAAAAGGTCTGGCCGACGTCCCCGTAAATCACCAGCTTGCCGCGCTTGAGGATCTGGCCAAGCTGATCCTGGCCATCGCCGTGGAGGCGAACTTCAGCGCCATCCAGGCCTGAGGCGGCGTAGTCGCCCACGTCTCCGTAGAGATCCAGGCGCAAAGAGTCGCTCCCCGGCCCCAGCCCACAGCCGGCAAAACGTCCGCCGCGCCAGTTATAGGCGATCACCCTGCGCCAGCCCCGCTGAAAGGCGCTCACAATGGCGCGCGCCGCGCAGTCATCCCCCTCCGGCGGAAACCCCAGCGTGTCGAGCACCAGGATTGCTGCCGCGGGCGAGCTTTCCAGCGCCTCACGGCGCGCCCAGTCGAGGCGGCGAACGCCATCGAGCGAAGATACAGCGCTCTGGCCAAGCAGAGGAGCGCTTTCGAACAACCTGACCAGGGCATCATCCACTAGGCGGAGCAGGGAGGCGCGCTTCTTCTGGCCGGTATCATAGCGCCAGTCGTGCAGCAAGCTGAGCGTGTTCAGGGCATACGCCCATGCCTCATCCCCATCTTCGGCGAAAGCCTGCATCCATCCCAAACCCCAGGCAAGCTCATCCCAGGTCAGCCCAGGCATCCGGGGTTCCAGCCAGCGCCAGAAAGTTGGCGCCCCGCCGTTGTCGAACGCTCGGAAAGACTGGCTTTGCCAGGCCGAGCGCCAGCTTTCGGAAGCCTGCTGCGGGCGCAGGGCCGCCGGATCGAGGTGGCGTTTAGCGGGATCCAGGCTCAGCGGCGCGCCGAACTTGTTGGCGCAGTCCAGCTGATAAGCGCCTGGAGAATCTGCCGCGGCCGTCACGGTGAAGCGGAACGCGCCACCATCGGTATGCGAACCGCCGCGCGCCGCCCAGTAACGATCCGCGGTCGGCTGAAAGCGGGGATCTTCGGCAGCGAGCGAGCGCAGGCAGGCGTTGATCGCCTGGCGCTCGGAAGCCACCAGGCCGATCTGAACCGGCTCGGCCGAATGGCGGTTTTCGTAAAGCGCAAAGACCTGTGGACGCAACATGCTGGTGTCGGTGATGCCCAGCAACTCGAAATGGTCGCCGGTCTCATCCCCCAGGGAACGGGCGATGATGAAGAACCAGGGACCGTCTGGTGAACCGTGAATGTGCGCTCGCTGAACGGCCTCGTACAGGGTACGCTTCTCATCAGGCAGCATGGCGAAATCGTGCTCAGTAGTCGGGGCCATGGCCTCCAGAGTGACCTCCAAAGGATAGCGATAGACCCTGTCCCACAGGTCAAAGAGTTGCACGCTGATCTCGGTATCGGTTAGGAAGAGCTGGCCAATATTGCGCTGGCGCAGGTATTCGCTGACGGCATGGTAATTGGCGAAGTCCCCGTTGTGGACCAGCGCCTCGTTCAGGCCGATGAAGGGATGCGCGCCGCCGGGATGCCAGACGCGCCCTTTGGTCGGATAGCGCTGATGGGCAATCCACACATGCGCTGTCTGGTCCTGCAAGCAGTAATATTCCACCACCTGCTCGGCGTAGCCTACGATCTTCAGCACCGATAGATTTCGCCCATGACTGAGCACGAAGGCGCGCTTTTCGCCCAGGCTGGCGTAGAACTGACGGTTCAACAGGAAGGAATTTTGATGGACGAATTCATCCTCAACCGCTCGAGGAGAGAATTGCTCCAATCCGTTGCGCGCGGCAAACTCCGCCAAAACCTTGGGCCGAACGCGTACGAAGTACCGCTGAACCTCAGGCGGAGGGATTTCCAGCCCTTCCACCTGGCGAAAATCATCCATGTGCGGCAGAGCATAGGCCTGCGTCACCTCGAAGTATGGCTCGATAAAGGCTGCCTCGACCTCGCTCTGAGCACTGAGATCCAGCAAAGCGATTTGTAGCAAATAGCAACTGCGCAGGGTGGCGGCGTCCACCCGCGCCTGCGCGGGATCCAATCCCGCCATGGCAATTCCGCCGCCCTTGCCGTTGCCGCGGTTGTGCATCTGGCGAGACGCCGCCAGCACATGTCGGCCAGCAACGGGCAGATTGGCGGCGAAACCCAGCACGCCGCAGCCTCCCTCGGCGGCTTCATCGGAGCGCCTTATAGAGGGCAGTTCTGCCATTAACGCTCTGCGGGAGGCGGCGATCTTATCGGCAAATTCGGGTTCGACCATCGTTGCAACGCTCCTGAGCAAAACCACTTTCATGACTGCGATCGGGCCAGCTCCCAACCCAGCATCGCCATCTTACGCGACGCGCCCCAGCGATAACCGCCCAACACGCCCATCTTACGGATCACCCGATGGCAAGGGATCAGGAAAGCAATCGGGTTGGCGCCCACTGCCTGCCCCACCGCCCGGGCTGCGCCGGGCATGCCCAGATTGCGGGCGATCTCCTGGTAAGTGGTCAGCGCTCCGGGCGGCACGCGCAGCAGCGCCTCCCAGACCTTGATCTGGAAATTGGTGCCGTTCAGATACAGGTGCAGCGGCGCTACGCTACGCCCAAACGCCAGAGGGAAGATTTGTTGTGCGAACGGGGCAGTTCGCTGCGGGTCTTCGACCAGCCTGGCGTTCGTCCAGCGGCGGCGCAAGTCGGCGATCGTCTCCTGGCGGTCGCCCTGGCGGACAAAGGCCAGCCCACAGATGCCGCGCTCGGTCAGCGCCACCATACACTCTCCGAAGGGGCTGGGATGAAAGCCGTAGGAAATCGTCAGCCCCAGCCCATGTTGTTTATATTCGCCGGGGGTGACCGCCTCACAGGTAACGAACAGATCGTGCAGCCGCCCCGGCCCAGAAAGCCCGCTCTGGTAAGCCGCCTCCAGCACGGATGAGGAGCGATCCAGCAACTCGCGTGCGTGCTCTTTGGTCAAGAATTGCAAGAAGCGCTTGGGGCTGATCCCCACCCAGCGGGTGAAGACGCGCTGGAAATGGTATTCGCTCAGACCGACGCTGGCCGCCACTTCGGCTAATGAAGGCTGCTCGGGGTAGTGGGATTGCAGATAAGCCAGCGCCTGTTCCACGCGTCGATAATCCGCTGCCAAATCCTGATAATCGATCACCATTTCGGTCATTTTCATCACTCCACGGTCAAGGTTGATCGAGATTCTACAGAGGATCGTGGCAGATTCCCACCCGATTCTTGCGCAATTTCGACCCCGACGAGCGGCTCCTGATCTCTTCCACGGTCATCCAGTTTCATTAATCCTCCAGATACACCAGCAGGTCGCCCCGGCCGCGCAGTTCGCTGATCGAGCGCATCCCCAGGATTTGCAGGATGCCGGCAAGCTGCCAGAGCCAGGAGGTGTACAGATTGACAATCTGCCCAAAGCCGACATCGGCATCGATCTTTTTGGCATGTTCAGGATCGGTGGTGGTGATGCCAAACGGGCAACCCAGCCCCTTTTCGCACTGGGCGATGCGAATGCAACCCAGCGCTACCAGTTCCGCCGTCCCCAGGATCGCCCCATCGGCGCCCAGGGCAATTGCCTTCGCCACGTCCCAGGCGGTGCGCAGGCCGCCCGAGGCCATCAGCGTCACCTGATCGCGGATGCCCTCTTCGACCAGGAAGCGATGCACTTTGGGCAGAGCGTATTCGATCGGCATGGCGATGTTTTTCTTGGCAATCTCCGGCGCAGCGCCGGTACCGCCATAAGCCCCATCCAGGTGGACGATGTGTGCGCCAGCGTAATACGATCCAACCGCCACCATGTCCACATCGGTGGGCGTCGAAACCTTAACGCTGATCAGGGCGCGCGGGCTGACCTGTTTCAGCCAGTCCACATGCTTTTTATGGTCTTCGACCGAATAGACGCTGTGAAACGGGAAGGGCGAGAAGAGCGAAGTGCCCACCACCGCCTCGCGCAGCCGGGCCACCGACTCGGTGTTCTTGTTTCCCAGCAGATGCCCGCCCAGTCCGGGCTTGGCCCCCTGGGCATATTTGATCTCGATCAGCGGCGCGCGCAACAGACTGGCCTCGCTCACCCCAAACAGCCCGGTCGCCACCTGGGTGATGATGTGATCCGCATAAGGCTCCAATTCTTCGGGATAGCCGCCCTCGCCGGTGGAGATCAGGGTGCCCAAATGGCAAGCAGCGCGCGCCCGCGCCAGCATCACCGGCAGGCCGATGCTGCCGTAGGACATCCCCGCTCCATACCAGGGCAGCGGCAGGGTCAATGACGGCCGCGTCGGCTCACGCCGATTGAGCGGCAGGCTGAAATCAAAATCTGCGGGATCCGCCCAAGGCACATCTCGCGGGTCGCGTTCGATCTCGAAGGCGAAAGCCAGGCGGTCGAAGCCGCCATCCGAAGCGCCGACGCGGTATTCCAGCTCGCCGGTGGGCGCCTGGCCGGTACGCGCTTGCTGCTGAGAGGCGAGCAACAGTGCCGCCGGCCAGCGGTAATCGCCCTCGCCGGCGTTCGGCTGAGGCAGGCGCGGCACGCGGGAGGATGGGACGCTGCCGCCTAACGCCGCGCGAAAAGCGCTCTCCTCGGTCTTGTGCCAGATCGTGCGTCCGATTTCCCCGCGCAGGCGGCGCGCTTCGCGCATGCCCATCGCCCCTAACGCTTCCAGCAACTGATCGCGCCAGGCGTTCATCAGGTTCACCACCCGCTGCGCCGCCCAAGCAACGTCCATTTCCCGGGTCTCGACCGGGCAGCGGCCTTTATCGGCCCACAGAGCGCAGCCCCAGGCCACCTGCAGGATGACATCCACCGCCGCCAGATCGGCGCCGCAAGCGATGGCTTTAGCAACGTGCTCCGCTGCGCCGATCCCGCCGCTGACCACCAGACACACCCGATCACGGATTGCCTCGCCCACCAACTGCAAGTGCACCTCGCGCAGGGCGTCCGGCAAGGGGCAACCGGCGGCATCCTGGCCGATATCGTCCGCGTACAGATGGATCACCGGCACGCCCGCCTGCGTCCACGCCGCAGCAGTCTGAGCGGCCTGAGGCGAGAGCGCCAGGCGCAATGCAATCACGACATCTGGCCAGCGCGCTCGAGCTTCCCGGAAAAGCGCCAGCGCCCGGTCTGGTTTTTGCGCTTCGATTTCCAGATATCTGAAATTCCACCCCGCCGGCAGGGCATCCAATTCCTGATCGCTGAGGCGTGGGGCCAACCACTCGCCCCACTCCGCCAGGTCGTCGCCGTACTCCTCGGAGTAGATCACCCCCAACGTGCCCAGGCGCTGCGCAGCCTGGGCGATCGCAACCAGGGCGCTGCGCCCCGGCAGAGGCATCGCCAGCGGCCCAAGCAACATCGGCAGTGGCAGGCGCACCACCGGCGGCAGAGTTGTGCGCAGACGCTGATCGCCGTCGAACGCCAGCGCCGTCACGCCCCCGCCCAGGTCCACCTGCGTGGAGATAGTCTCGCGCCCGTGAATGCCATCGCGGGTAGGGCGGACGATCTCGCTCATATCCAACCAGATGCCCTCGAAACCCTGGCCGGCGAACTTGCCGCCGTAGCCCGCCCCAGAGATCGGAATGCGCCCAGTCTCCGCCTGATACCAGGTCTGGGTGATCACCTCCGCCGTCCAATACGGATCCCCGCGCTGCGCCGAACCCATGAAGACCATGTGCCCGTACTTGACATAGGCCCCGCCATCATCCAGATGGAACTGGGCGGGATAGCCGCCCGCCGGCGCAGCCGCCGGGCTGACTTCGATATGATAGCGGCGATGATCGGAAGCCATGCCTTCCTCCTGATTTCATCCGAGATTAATCATCCGAATTTAAAGCAAAAAGCACGCCAGGCGTGCTCCTATTGCTTCACGCGTTTACACCATGGTAAACGGCAAGGACCGGAGCGCCCCTCATCCAACCCTGCATCGTCCCGATTTCGCCGGGGCGATGGCCACTGCTGCGCCCTCTGTCGGCGGGTTACCCACGCCGGTTTTCACGCAGCTTGATGATTGAGGGGCAAACTTTGGGGCATGGCGGCCCCAGGAGGCATCCGCTGACCTTTCGATTTTCGGCAGGAATACGCTTGCCTGCCTTAACCTCGCCTCGCGGCGAGGAACCTCCACCTCGTCACCCGCATTCGATTCACATGCGGGCCTTGCGCTGGTTGCCCTATGAAATTGTACGAACAATCTGAGCAGGATTATACTCGCGGCCAGCGATTATCGTCAAGATGCACCCGCCAGAACGCGACAGGTTCATACGACAATTTCTGTACCGACATGGGAACAACCTAAGAGCAGCAGACGCGATATTGTCTGCTGCTCTTAGGTTAGCCCGCGTGAAATCGCATTGCAGCGAAACTATTCAGTCGGTGGTAGCGCCTTCGGCTGCAGTGAGCTTGGGGGCCGGTTTCTTGCTGCGCAAGATGCTCCAGGTTACACCACCAAGCAACAGGACGACCACCACCCAGCCGATCAAGTCCAGGTGAGTGTACGAGACCAGGATCGGGGCAGCCAGCAGCGAGACCAGGTTCACCACCTTGATCATCGGGTTCAGCGCCGGGCCGGCGGTGTCCTTCAAAGGATCACCGACCGTGTCGCCCACCACGCCCGCCTTGTGGCGCTCGGAACCCTTGCCGGTATTCTCCACCAGGCTGCGCGGCTCGTCCTCGATCGCTTTCTTGGCGTTATCCCACGCGCCGCCAGCGTTCGCCATGAACACTGCCAGCAACTGGCCGCTCAAGATTACGCCTGCCAGAAAGCCGCCCAGCGCCTCGACGTTCAAGACCATCCCGATCAGCAAGGGTGTGAGCACTGCTACCACCGCCAGCGGGATCAATTCTTTCTGGGCGGAAGAAGTGGAAATGCTCACCACCCGGGCGTAATCCGGGGTCTTGGTGCCTTCCATGACGCCAGGAATGCGGAACTGGCGGCGCACCTCCTGGACGATCTCGCCGGCCGCCCGGCTGACAGCGCGGATCGATAGCGAGGAGAACAGCCAGGGCAGCGCTCCGCCCAGGAGCAGGCCAACAAACACGGTCGTGTCGGAAACCCGGATCGCTTCGAGCACCTCCATGCCCAACGCCGCCTGCACCCGGCCAACATCTGTGATGAATGAAGCAAACAGGCTCACCGCCGCAATCACCGCCGAAGCGATGGCAATGCCCTTGGTGATGGCCTTGGTGGTGTTACCTACGGCGTCTAAATCGGCCATGATCTGGCGCGCGGTGCGGGTATTCTCATCGTCCATGCCATGCCAGGCCATTTCGCCGATGCCGTTGGCGTTGTCCGAGATCGGGCCGTAAGAGTCCATGGCGACGTTGTTGCCGGTGTGGCTGAGCATCCCGATGCCGATCATCGCCACTGCATACAGCACATACGTGGCGCCCTGGGCGCTGTACAGCAACAGGGCGAAGACAAAGCTGATGGTGATCACCACCAGCGCCCACACGCTGGACTCCATACCGACCGCCAAACCGGAGAGGATCGTCGTCGCCGGGCCGGTATCGGTGGAGTCGACGATTTCTCTCACCGGAGCTTTCGTGTAAGAAGTGAAGTAGGAGGTGAGCGGGTTGAAAGCTACCGCCAGGCCTACGCCGATCGTAGTCAGCATCGCCAACTTCCAATCGCCGGCGTACAGGATGGCGACCAGGAAGGAAAACAGGATCGTGTTGATGCTGGAGACCTCGTAGGAGCGGAACATAGCTTCTTCAGCGTCATGTGCCCGCAGGAACTTGATCGGGAAGCGCTCCCAAATTGGCACGGTGAAGGTGCCCAGAATCGAACTGATCACCCCAATGCCGCGGATGATCAAGGGATAAACAATCCACTTCAACGAATGGGTGGGGTCAAGAGCCACCAGCGCAATACCCAGGATCAAAGCCGACACAATGGTGACTTCATACGACTCGAAGATATCGGCAGCCATACCGGCGCAGTCGCCCACGTTGTCGCCCACCAGGTCCGCCACCACCGCAGCATTGCGTGGATCATCTTCAGGGATGTCCTTCTCCACTTTGCCCACCAGATCGGCCCCCACATCGGCCGCTTTGGTGTAGATGCCGCCGCCGACGCGCATGAACAACGCCAGCAGAGTGCCGCCAAAGCCAAAACCCAGCAAAGCATCTGGGGCGGCGCGCCCATAGACGATGAAGATGATCGTGCCGCCTAACAAACCCAGGCCGTCGGTGAGCATGCCGGTGACGGTACCAGAATAGTAAGCGATCGAAAGGGCCTCATTGAAACTGCGCCGGGCGGCGGAAGCCACGCGCACATTGGCCTGAATGGCCATGCGCATCCCAAGCTGACCTACCAGCAAGGAGAAGGTGGCGCCGGCGATGAAGGCCACCGTGCGCCCGATGGCGATCGCGATCTGGGCGTTATCGCCAAATTCCTCCACCGCCTCCGGCGTCGGCGGCACCACGTACACGCTCAAAAACAGCAGCACGGTCAACAAAGTGATCACCGGCAGAATGGTGCGCAACTGCCGGTTCAGGTAGCTATCCGCGCCAATGCGGATGGCGTTCCACACCCTCTGCATCTCATCCGTGCCTTTGTCCTTTTTGAGCACATGATTTTTGAGCAACCAGGCATAAATCAAGCTAATGAACGCCGTTATGACCACCCCCAAAACCGCGATTTGCTCGAACGTGTTTAGCCCATGGCGGGCCAAGCCCAAAATATTCATGTTTTCAGCCTCTCCGGTGTCAAAATCAGTTTATCGCCGCTTCGCCGGTCGGCGAAACGTGTACGACCGAAAAGTAAATTCAGGCGCAATTTGAGCAACAAACGGCCCTTCCCAGAGGGCCGAGGAAACCCTCCAGGCTCAAATCAGGCCTCGTTCGCTTTGTGCGCGGTTATTCCCGACCAGACGGGGCAATCTGACTCCCACTCAGGCCTGGGGACTCATGCTGGGTTGAACCGCCCGCAGCGTCTCTACCAGTTCTTGAAGGAGGTGTTTGCGTCCCTTTAGGGCCTCCTTCAAGCACAGGTTCTCCGTGCGCACGATTTCGCTGTGTAGATCATCGACCGCGCATTCCAGGATTTCCAGCAGAAGGGCATGTTGCTCCGAAGTTATGGTTAGCGTGTACATAGCGTTCCTTCCTTATCTGACCCTGACGGTCAATCTCGAACGACATACACAGTTGGTTAGATTCGCAGCAACGTATTAACCCGAGCCTCTATTCCGAAAATTATTGCAGATACTGTTAAGATCTTGCGCCGCTTGTGTTAAGGTTCCTGGATTTGTCAGAGTATGATACCACGGATGCACTATTAAGCAAGCCTTTAATAATTATACCCGTTTCTCTGGCATGCGCCACTTTCGCGGCTGATTTCCTGCTCTGACAAATTGTCGGACAATTGACACGGCTGGAGAAGTTTGATAAACTTGCTTTTGTCAGACAAATCCGGCTCGAAGAGCGTAGAGCTGGCCTTCAAATTCATAGTGCGTTTTCCAGGACAGAAAAACATGAGCACCCTCCTCGTCCGCCATGCCGAAATCCTGGTCACAATGGATGACCGCCGCCGGGAGATCCCGGATGGCGGTCTTTTCATTCGTGATGGCTTCATCGAGCAGGTTGACCAGACTGCCGAACTGCCCGCCTCCGCCGACGAGATTCTGGACTTGCGGGGGCATATCCTGCTGCCAGGGCTGGTCAACACCCATCACCATTTCTACCAGACGCTGACCCGGGCAGTGCCGGCGGCCCAAGATGCCAACCTGTTCAACTGGCTGAAGACGCTCTACCCGATCTGGGCGCGCCTGCGGCCAGAGGACATCCGCATCTCCACCCAAACGGCGCTCGCCGAGCTGGCCTTTTCTGGCTGCACCACCGCCTCGGATCATCTATATCTCTTTCCCAACGGCTCGCGCCTGGATGACGAAATCGAGGCGGCCAGAGAAGTGGGGCTGCGCCTGCACGCCTCTCGCGGCTCGATGTCCCTGGGAGAGAGCAAGGGCGGTCTGCCGCCGGACAGCGTGGTGGAGGACGAGGAGCAAATCCTCAAAGACTCGCAGCGGCTGATCGAAACCTATCACGACCCCAACCCTGGCTCGATGACCCAGGTGGTGCTGGCGCCATGCTCGCCTTTCAGCGTGACCGGCGATCTGATGCGCCAGAGCGCCGCGCTGGCTCGCGAATACGGCGTGCACCTGCACACCCACCTGGCCGAAACCCAGGACGAAGAGGTCTTCTGCGAGCGGAAGTTCGGCTACCGTCCGGTGGCGTACATGGAAGTGCTGAACTGGTTGGGGCCAGATGTGTGGTTCGCTCACTCCGTATATGTCAACCAAGCCGAAATGCGCAAATTCGGCGAAGCCGCCTGCGGCGTGGCGCACTGCCCTACTTCCAATATGCGCCTGGCCTCCGGAATCGCCCCAATCCAGGATATGCTGCGCTGGGGCGTACACGTTGGATTGGGCGTGGACGGCTCGGCCAGCAACGATGGCTCGCACCTGCTCGAAGAGGCGCGCCAGGCCATGCTGGTCGCCCGGCTGCGCGCCGGTTTGCAGGGCGCGTCGCTCTCAGAAAAGGGCGCGCCGCCGCTGATGACCGCCCGCCAGGCGCTGGAGCTGGCCACGCGGGGCGGCGCAGCCGTGCTGGGACGCAAGGATATTGGCTCGCTGGAGGCGGGCAAATGCGCCGACTTTACCGCCCTGCGGCTGGATCGCCTGGGGTACGCCGGCGCGCTGCACGACCCGCTCGCAGCGATCGTGTTCTGCGTTCCCGGAAATGTGGATTACACCGTGGTGGGCGGCAAGTTCATCGTCAAACAGGGCCACCTGGTCACCGTGGATGCAGGCCGGCTGGTCGAGCAACACAATCGCAGCGCCGCCCGGCTGCTCAGCGGCGATTGACCGGCGCCAGATCCGCTGCCAGAGCCGCCAGATAGAGACTTTTTTGTGATGGAGAGACTATGAGCGAAAAGATTGCCTCCATGACCCGCACTCTGGTGGATGTCGCCATGGGGCGCAAGCCCGCCGACCTGGTCATCCGCAACGGCCGCTGGGTGTGCGTCCAATCCGGCGAGATCATCCCCAACACCGATATCGCCATTTCGGGAGAGCGCATCGCTTACGTCGGCCCAGACGCCTCCCATACCCTGGGCAAAGAAACCCAGGTCATCGACGCCCAGGGCAATTACCTGTGCCCGGGGCTGCTGGACGGCCACATGCATGTCGAGTCGGGCATGCTGACGGTTACCGAATTCGTGCGCAGCGTCATCCCGCACGGGACAACCGGCATGTTCGTTGACCCGCATGAGATCGCCAACGTCTTTGGGCTGAAGGGCGTGCGGCTGATGGTGGAAGAAGCCACGCTGCAGCCCATCCATGTGTGGGTGCAGATGCCCTCGTGTGTGCCCTCGGCGCCAGGGCTGGAGACCCCCGGCGCAAGCCTGGGGCCGGCGGAGGTGGCCGAGGCCATGCAGTGGGAAGGCGTGATCGGCCTGGGCGAGATGATGAACTTCCCCGGCGTGTTCTACAGCGACGAAAAGATGCACGCCGAGATGGCCGCGGCGCGCGCCGCCGGCAAGGTCATCGGCGGGCACTATGCGTCGCCAGATCTGGGACTGCCGTTCCACGGTTACGTCGCCGGAGGCGCCGAGGATGACCACGAAGGCACCACCATGGAAGACGCCGTCGCCCGCGTGCGTCAGGGGATGAAAGCCATGCTGCGCTTCGGCTCCGCCTGGCACGATGTGGCGGAAGGCGTGCGGGCGATCACTGAGATGAAACTCGACCCGCGACGTTTCATCCTATGTACCGACGATTCGCACTGCGAGACTCTGGTGCGCGAGGGACATGTCAACCGCGCCGTGCAGCAGGCCATCGCCCACGGCGTTTCTCCGATCACGGCTATCCAGATGACCACGCTGAACACCGCAGAGCACTTCCATCTCGCCCACGACGTGGGCATGATCGCTCCGGGGCGCTATGCCGATATCCTGCTGGTCGAAAACCTGGCGCAGTTCCGGCCCTCGCTGGTGATCGCTAAAGGGAAGATTGTCGCCAGAGATGGGCAACTGCTGGTGGAAATGCCCGCCTATACTTACCCGGACTGGGCAGTCCACTCGGTTCATTTGGGCAAGCAACTCACCCCCGAAGACTTCCGCCTGCCAGCGCCCCAGGATGGCTCCTTGCTCGCCCACGTGATCGGCGTGATCGAAAACCAGGCCCCCACCCGCCATCTGCGGCTGCCCGTGCAAGCCGCCGGGGGCGAGGTGCGGGTGGACATGGAGCGCGACCTGGCCAAGATCGCCCTGGTCGAGCGCCACAAAGGCACCGGCAAGGTACAGGTCGGTCTGGTGCAGGGCTTCCAGTTCAAGGCGCGTTGCGCTATCGCCTCCACCGTCGCCCACGACAGCCATCACATGGTAATCGTGGGCACAGATGAAGCGGACATGGCGCTGGCAGCGAATCGGCTCGCCGAGATGGGCGGCGGGCAGATCGTCGTAAAGGAGGGTCAGGTAATCGGCAAGGTGGCCCTGCCCATCGCCGGTCTGATGTCCAACGAGCGCGCCGAGAGCGTGGCGCGCCAAGCAGCCAGCGTGTTGGATGGTTTTCGCGCCTGCGGCTGCCAGTTGAACAACCCCAATATGCAACTCAGCCTGCTGGCCCTGGTGGTCATCCCCGAGTTGCGCATCTCGGACCTGGGGCTGGTGGACGTCACACGGTTCGATTTCATCCCCGTGCTGGAGAAAGATTGATCTCATCGGCAGAGCAGCAGAATCACGGACAGGATGGCTTAAAAACGATGCCCCACACTCCCGTCGCCCAACGCTTACACGATCAACTCCTGCGTATTATCGCAGACACCCAGCCCGGCGAGCGCCTGCCCTCCGAGCCACATCTTGCAGAGCAACTCCACGTATCCCGCGCCACGCTGCGCGAAGCGATGCGTTCCTTCGAAACCCAGGGGATCATCCACCGCCGGCAAGGCTCCGGCACGTACGTGAGCCGCCCGCCGCAGGTATTGGAGAGCGGGTTGGAGGTGCTGGAGAGCATCGAGACGATGGCCCATCGCAGCGGCCTGTCGGTTGCTTTCGGCGCTCTCAACGTGGAAAAGCGCATCCCCGATGCAGTCGAATGCCTGGCTTTGGGCACCCACCCTGGCGGCGAGGTGCTCTGTGTTTCGCGGGTCATCCTGGCAGAAGGCCAGCCGATCGCCTATCTGGTGGATACCCTGCCGACGGACATCCTTTCGCCTGAGGATTTGCAGGCCGACTTTCGCGGTTCGATCCTGGATTTGCTGTTGCGCCGCGGCCAGCCGCCTCTGTTGGCCTCCAGGACGGAGATCAACGCCGTGCCCGCCTCCCAGCAAGTGGCGCGCGCCCTGGGGATCCAGCGCGGCGTGGTGTTGCTGTGCTTCCAGGCAGAGCTGTACACCACCGACAGCCAGATCATCGACCGCTCGCAGAGCTTCTTCCTGCCCGGTTATTTCCGCTTTCACGTGGTGCGGCGGCTGAGACCAGGCGACAGGCTCATCCCGTGATGAGGCGATCTGCAGCAGGCAGGCGCCTTTCAACGGTGAATAATCCATAAATCATGATAAAAACAGGAAAAAAGGCCATAGACGTAGATCGAATCTCATTGTATGCTTAGGCCAAACTTCATCGTAAAACGGTCCGTGTTTCGCATTGCGCTTGGTCAACCAATCCTGAGGACCAGAAAGGAGGCAGTCACGCTAGAGCATAATCCGTTGGATTAACCAACTTTGTGTATGAAATCTGAAACCACCCATGACTTGTGAGGAGGAGTAAGTATGAAAACCAACAGCTTATGGCGTCTTGTGGCTCTGATGACGATCCTGGCGCTGGCGCTTGGCGCATGCGCTGCGCCGGCCACGCCCACTGCGGCCCCTCAGGAACCGGTCAAGACGGAAGAACCCCAGCCGCCCGCGGAGACCGGCGGCTTCCAAATCCCGGAAATTCAATCAGGCAAGTTCAACGTGGCGATGGTACTGATCGGCCCGCATGACGACGGCGGCTGGTCACAGGCCCACTACGAAGGCCTGGAGTACGTCCAGAAGAACGTCCCCAACGTCCACACGGCGTACATCGAGAACGTGCCCGAAGGCGCCGATTCAGAACAGGTCTTCCGCAGCCTGGCCCGCAAGGGCTTCAACCTGATCTTCGGCACTTCCTTTGGCTTCATGGACCCGATGGAGACGGTGGCCGAGGAGTTCCCCGACACGGTGTTCATCCACATCAGTGGGTACAAATCCAACATGAAGAACTTTGGCAACCTGTTCGGGGCCATGGAAAACATGAAGTACCTGGCGGGCATGCTGGCTGGCGCTCGAGCGAAGCTCGACGGCAACCCCAAGCTAGGTTATATGGCCACCTTCCCTATCCCGGAGGAAATCCGCCTGGGCAACGCTATCGCCCTGGGCATGCGCAAGACCTGCCCGGAGTGCACCATGGATGTGCGCTGGATCAACACCTGGCATGACCCGATCATCGAGAAGGAAGCCGCCGCTTCGCTGTTCGACGCCGGCGCGCAGGTGGTCTTCACCGGCGCAGACACCCCCGCGGTGGCAGATGTAGCTCAGGAGAAGGGCAAGTGGGGCGTCACCTATGACTGGTCTGGCTCCTGCAAGGTCGAGCGCTGCCTGACCGCCCCCTACTGGAACTGGGGCCCCGTCTATGCCGACATCACCAAGGGCGTGATCGACGGCACCTACGAGGTTGGCTGGCATTACTTCGACGCCGACAGCGGCGGCCTGGGTCTGTTCGGCCTGATGGAAGGCGAAGAGCTGACCCCCGGGATGAAGGAACTGCCGCCCGAGGTGATTGCCGAGGTCAAGGACATCCTGGCTCAAATGCTGGCCGGCAAGTTCACCCGCTTCGATGTCTTCTCCGGCGAGATCAAGGACAACAAGGGCACAGTGATCATCCCCGCGGGCGAGAAGATGGTGCAGGCTGACCTGGATCAGTTCCCGCCCGGCGCGCCCGGCCTCGAGTGCAAGTACTGCATGTACTGGTGGGCTGAAGGCATCACCGCCGAGCTACCCAAGTTGAATCCGTAAGACCGATCGTCTCTCTGGGCCAGAATTTCCGAAGTGGAAATTCTGGCCCACTTACCGGCTCCGGGCAGCGAAGGAGGAACATGGCGCAATCAATCGAGACCCCTGCTCCATCGAGTTCGCAATCTATCCAATCCACCGCAGAGACGCCCGTGGTGGAGATGCACAAGATCGTCATGCGCTTCCCAGGCGTCCTGGCCAACGACCATGTTGACTTCGAGCTGCGCCGCGGCGAAATCCACGCACTGCTGGGCGAAAACGGCGCCGGCAAGAGCACGCTGATGAACGTGCTGGCGGGGCTGTACCGCCCGGAGTCGGGCACAATTCGCGTCAAAGGCCAGTTGGTGCACTTCAACTCGCCCCGCGACGCCATCCAGGCTGGCATCGGCATGGTACATCAGCATTTCATGCTGGTGCCCACCCAAACCGTCACCGAAAACATCTTGCTTGGACTGGATCAGCCGCGTTTTCG
This sequence comes from uncultured Anaerolinea sp., assembly GCA_964503145.1. GTDB lineage: Bacteria > Chloroflexota > Anaerolineae > Anaerolineales > UBA4823 > RBG-16-57-11. Next base: position 938,271 of record CAZCYV010000001.1, read on the forward strand.
CTTGCGGCTGAAAGAGTATGATCGGATTATCGGCGACCTGGGCGAACGCTTCGGCTTGAAAGTCGATCCGAACGCCAAGATCTGGCAGCTCTCGGTCGGCGAACAGCAGCGCGTCGAACTGCTCAAGATGCTCTACCGTGGCGCGGAAGTGCTGATCATGGATGAGCCAACGGCGGTGCTGGCGCCCTCCGAAATCGAAGGGCTGTTCGTGACCCTGCGCTCGATGATCGCCGAAGGCAAATCGATCATCTTCATCAGCCATAAGCTGCAGGAAGTCACTGCCATCGCCGACCGGGTGACCGTGTTGCGCAAGGGCAAAGTCACCGCCGCAGGCCTACCGCTGGGGCAGATGACCCGCCAGGAGCTGGCGCGGCTGATGGTCGGGCGCGATGTCGAGTTCAGCGTCGAGAAAGCGCCCAAAGAGCCTGGAGAGGTGGTGCTCCGCGTGAGCGATATCCATGCCGACAACGATAAAGGTTTGCCGGCGGTGCGCGGGGTGAGCTTCGAGGTGCGCGCCGGCGAGATCGTTGGACTGGCCGGCGTCGCCGGAAACGGGCAAAACGAGCTTGCCCAGGTGATCACCGGGCTGCGCCGCTGTACCCAGGGATGCGTGGAGCTAAACGGCGAAGTGATCTGCAACCAGGGCAGCCTGTTCAGCATCCAGCGCGGGCTGGCTTACGTGCCCGAAGACCGCACGCACGTAGGCAGCTCGCCTAATTTGAGCGTCACCGACAACGTCATCATGAAAAAATACCGCAAGCCGCCCATTTCGCGCGGCTGGATGCTGGACATGATGAACGCCACGCGCTTCGCCCAAGAGTTGAAGGACGCCTACGAAATCGTGGTACCCAAGGTCGAAACGCCGGTGCGCCTGCTTTCGGGCGGCAACCTGCAGCGGGTGATTCTGGCGCGGGAATTCTCCGGCCAACCCAAGATGATCGTCGCCGTCCAGCCGACCCGCGGCCTGGACGTGGGCGCCATTGAAGGCGTACACCGCTTGCTGCTGGCCCAACGCGAGGCCGGCGCCGCCATCCTGCTCATCTCCGAGGAACTCGAAGAACTCTTTGCTTTATCCGATCGCGTCTTGGTGATTTACGAGGGCAGGCTGATGGGCGAAGTCCGTGAGGCCGACCTGGACACCGTCGGCTTGATGATGACCGGCACGCCGTTAGAGGAGATCGTCAAAGGAGGCGGCAAGGAAAATGACTGAGACCAACGTGACCGCGTCCGGCTCGCAGGGCAGCCGATTCCCTTATCGCATCAAGCTGGAGCCGCGCCTGGAAGAGCCTAGCCGGTATTATCCGACGCTGGTATCTATCGGCGCGGTGCTCCTGGCGCTGATCCTGGGCGGCGTACTGATCGCTCTCTCCGGCGGAGACCCATTCCGCTCCTATGCCCATATCGCCCGCGCCTCCTTCGGCAACCTGGGCGTCATCTCGGATACGATCGTCAAGGCCACCCCCATCCTGTTCACCAGCCTGGCCTGCACCATCGCCTTTCGCATGAAGCTGTGGAATATCGGCGCGGAGGGCCAGTTCATCATGGGCGCTTTCGGCGCCAGCCTGATCGTGCTCTGGCCGGTGCTGCCTGCCGAGACCTCCCCCTGGATTTTCATCCCGGTGATGATGATCGCCAGCATGATCACTGGCGGCCTATGGGGGATAATCCCAGGCTATTTGAAAGCCTACTTGCGGGTGAATGAGATCATCAGCACGCTAATGCTCAACTACATCGCTGTATCCTGGATCAACTTCTGGATCTTCGCCGTATGGAGCGAGGGCGGCTTCCAGATGTCCCCCAAGTTCCCATTGAATGCCTGGCTGCCCCGCCTGTCGGATTTCGCCGAGGTGATACCCGCGTTTCGCGGCCTGACCACCCACATGGGACTGCTGATCGGGATCGTCGCTGCGGTGATCCTATGGCTGGTCATCTACCGCAGCCGCTGGGGCTATGAAATTCGCCTGATCGGCGACAACCCCCAAGCGGCGCGCTATGCCGGGATCAACATCGCCCGCAACACCGTGCTGGTGATGGCGCTCTCTGGAGCCCTGGCGGGGTTGGGTGGTATGTCCGAAGTCACTGGCATGGTGCACCGTCTGCAGACCTCGCCTATCGCCGCAGGCTACGGTTTCACCGGCATCATCGTCGCCTGGCTATCCAAGCTCAACCCGCTGGTGGCGATCATCGTCTCGGTCTTGTTCGGCGCGCTGCTCCTGGCCGGACGCGAAATTCAGCCCTCCGGCGTGCCCAAAATGATCCAGGGGATCATCCTGGTGTGCCTGATCGCCAGCGACTTCCTGATGCGCTACCGCGTGCGCATCGTGCGGATCGAGGAGGCCTGAACCATGGACGCGCTCATCATCATCTTTCAGGCAGGGGTCGCCAGCGGAACGGTCTTGCTTTTCGCCACCATCGGCGAGCTATTGGCCGAGCGCTCCGGCGTGCTGAACCTGGGCGTGGAAGGGATGATGCTGATCGGCGCAATGACCGCCTTCAGCATCGCGGTGAAGACGGGCAATCCCTGGCTGGGGTTGCTGGCGGCGATGCTGGCGGCAGGGTTGATCAGCCAGATCCATGCCTTCATTGCCATCACGCTGCAAGCCGACCAGGTGGTGAGCGGCTTATCGCTCACGCTTCTGGGCACCGGCATCAGCCTGGTGCTGGGCGAAGGGTTGAGCAAAGCCGGCACGATCTCTTTGCTGCCCAGATTTTCCATTCCCGGACTGTCGCAAATCCCCATCCTGGGGCCGATCTTCTTCACCAATCAAAGCATCCTGGTCTATCTGGGCTATCTGATGGTGCCGGCGGTGTGGTACTACATCAACCGCACGCGCCCCGGCATGCACCTGCGGGCCATTGGCGAGTACCCGGCAGCGGCAGACACCCTGGGAATCAACGTCAACCGGCTGCGCTATTTTTACGTCTTCGTGGGCGGTCTGCTGGCCGGGCTGGCCGGCGCGACGATCAGCCTGGCGGTCTCACCGGGCTGGTTCAGCGAGTTGACCACCGCCGGGCAGGGCTGGATCGCCATCGGCCTGGTGATCTTCGCCCAGTGGGATCCGCTGCGAGCGGCCTTTGGCTCATACGCCTTCGGCGCGCTGCGGCGGCTGATCCTGGATATTCAGGGGCCGACGGTGTTGTTTGGTATGCCGAACCCCTTCTATTACAACCCCTATTGGGGCTTTTTCCTGCAAATGCTCCCTTACGCCTTCACCGTGATCGTCCTGGTGATCGGTTCACGCGAGGCGATGCGCAAACGCCTGGGAGCGCCCGCGGCGCTGGGCGTTCCATATGTGCGTGGAGAACGAGGTCAATAGTCGAATGAACAAATTCCTGGGGTATCGTTGTTCCTTGTGCGGCCAGGAGTATGGCCCAGATGAGATCACCTATACATGCGCCAGAGATGGCGGCAACCTGGATGTCGTCCTGGATATCCAGGCCATCAACCGGCGGCTTGGCCCGGCCGGACTGCGCGCCGGCGGCGAACCATCCCTGTGGCGTTATCTGGATCTCTTGCCAGTGGGCGATCCAGGAGGCCTGGACACGCCGCTGCACGCCGCAGGTTGGACGCCGGTGTTCGAAATGCCGCGCCTGGCGCAGCCTCTGGGCATCTCTCGCCTGTGGCTGAAGGACGAAAGCCGCAACCCTACCGCGTCGTTCAAAGACCGCGCCAGCGCAGTGGTGGTGGCGCGAGCGCGCGAGATCGGCGCCGAGGTGGTGGTGACGGCTTCCACCGGCAACGCCGGCGCCGCCCTGGCGGGCATGTCGGCGGCGATTGGGCAAAAGGCGGTGATCTTCGCCCCTAAGTCGGCCCCTCCCGCCAAAGTCGCCCAGTTGATCGTCTTCGGCGCGAAAGTTATTCTGGTGGATGGCACCTACGATGACGCGTTCGATCTGACGATACAAGCCGCCCAGGAGTTCGGTTGGTATTGCCGTAACACCGGCTACAACCCCTTTACGGCGGAAGGTAAAAAGACCGCCGCGCTCGAAATCTGGGAATGGTACGCCTGCTACGTCTCGAGCGTCACCTGCCAGGCGTCTTGCGACCAGGAACGCGTGGCGCAGGGCGCAGATATGAGCCGCCTGGCGGTCTTCGTCTCGGTCGGCGACGGCAACATCATCTCCGGCATCCACAAAGGCTTCAAGGATTTGCTCAGCCTGGGTTGGATCGCCAGCATGCCGCGCATCTTCGGAGTGCAGGCCGAGGGCAGTGCCGCCATCGCCAACGCCTTCTTCGCCGGGGATGAAACCATCGTCCCGGTGCGCGCCAACACCCTGGCAGATAGCATTTCCGTCGATCTGCCGCGCGACGGCGTGCGGGCGGTGCGCGCCGCGCGGCAAACCGGCGGCCAGTATCTCCTGGTGAGCGACGCCGAAATCCTGGCCGGGATCGCCGCTTTGGGACCGAACGGGATCTTTGCCGAACCGGCAGGCGCCACCGCCTACGCCGGGCTGGTCAAAGCCGTCCAGCAAGGTCTGATCACCGCGGAAGACCAGGTGCTGGTGATCAACACCGGCAGCGGGCTGAAGGACGTGCGGGCGGCGATGCAGGCCGTGCCGCAGGCTCCGGTGATCGAGCCGCGCCTGGAAGCCGTGAAATCCCTGTTGGGATAAAGCTCAGCCAAATCAATCCGCCAGCGGGTGGACATTTGCCCAAAATATTCCAGAGAGCCGTCTCGAGACGGCTCTCTTCTCGCTGTTGTAGCTTAACCAGGGTTAAAAGCGGAAAAACGGGTGATTTCATTTTTAGGGGAACGTGATAAAATTGCCAATTGCCATGCAGACTAAGGAAACACCCACCATTTCTATCGTCGCCCCCTGTTATAACGAGGCGGTCACGCTGCCCGAGTTCTACCGCCGGGTGTCGGAGACTATGCAGACACTGGGAGAGACCTGGGAGCTCATCCTGGTGGATGACGGCTCCGAAGACAACACGGCGGCCCTCCTGCGCGAACTGGCCCACAAAGACCCCCATATCCGGCCAGTGATCTTCGCCCGTAACTTTGGGCACCAGCTTGCCGTCACCGCCGGGCTGGACTACAGCCGCGGCCAGGCGGTGGTGATCATCGACTCCGACCTGCAGGATCCCCCCGAAGTCATCCCGCAGCTCATCGATGAATGGCGCAAAGGATACGAAATCGTTTACGCCAGGCGCACCGAACGCGAAGGGGAGACCTGGTTCAAGCTATTCACCGCCTCCCTGTTCTATCGCTTGATCTATCGCATCACAGACGTGAACATCCCGCTGGATACCGGCGATTTTCGCCTGCTCGACCGCAAGGTGGTGAATGTGATCAACCAGATGCGCGAGCGCCATCGTTTCCTGCGCGGCATGTCCATCTGGGTGGGCTTTCGGCAAACAGGCGTGCCGTACAAACGCGCCGCTCGCTTCGCCGGCGAGACGAAATATCCTTTGAAAAAGATGATCAAGTTCGCCAGCGACGCGATCACCGGCTTTTCTTATTTTCCGCTGCAGTTGGCCACCTACCTGGGCTTTCTGGCCGCAGGTCTGAGCATCCTGGCGATACCCGTCGTCATCGCCATGCGCATGGCCGGCTCGCAGGCTTTCTACGGTCAGGCAACCACCCTGATCGCAGTGCTCTTCCTGGGAGGCGTGCAGTTGATCTTCCTGGGCGTCCTGGGGGAATACATCGGTCGGATTTACGACGAGGCCCGCGGCCGCCCGCTGTACATCGTCCGTGAAGGCCCCGAGTCCTTCGAAGAGGACGCTCAGGCATAGCTGGTTGATCGCTCACCCTTCATAGTATCCTACCCTGCGCCGCCGCTCGTCGCAACTCCCAGGGGCGGTGTGTAGAATTTATTGGTTCAGTAATGTATAAACTCGACTTAGAAACGCTCAGTGAAAGCCGCCTGCGCAAGGCGGTCGACTCAGAGACCTTCCGCCTGGGCACGGAGTTGCTGGAGCGCGGCCAGGTGCAGGTCATCGAAGCCAATGAGCTGGCTGCGCGTTGCGTGGTCCCCGACAAACGCAACTACCGCGTCGAGATCAAGATCGTGCGCGATCACGTCTATCTCAAGTGCGGTTGCAGTCACGCCAGCCGGGGGCTGATCTGCGAGCACGACGTCGCCGCCTGGCTGCGGCTGCGTCAGCATCTGGCGCGCAACCTGCCCGAAGCCTGGCAAACCCAGCTCGACCAGGTGATCCAATCGGCGCAGTCCCTTCCCCAACGAGGCAAACCGACCCCTTATTTGCTGTTCTTCAGCCTGCAGGAAGAAACACGCGCCTACCCTGCCGCCTGGAAACTGGCGCCTTATACGCTCCCGCTCAGCGCCCTGCCCGCCGAAATGCGATCAGCGGATCTACTGCCAGAGGCGCAGGCGCTGCAGAAGTTCCTGGAGGCTTCTTCGGATTCCCTGCGCGGCTTGAAGACGCCCTACTACTCCCTGGAACCCGAGGGATGCATCAACTGTTCAGATGAAGCGGTTGACCTGGCGAATATCATTCTGGAGCGCAACCGGACGTTTGCGTATTCGCTTGCCTCCTCATTCCCTCTGGAAGACTACCTGCGCCTGCTGCGCAACACCCAGGCCCTGCTGTTCCTGGGGGATGCAAGCCAGCCGCTGAAGCTTGGTCTGACGATCCTGCCCGGAACAGGCGAGATCGGCCTGAACATAGAAAGGGACAGTCAGGGGCTGCAGCTCAGCCCTCGGTTGACGATCGGCGACCAGCCGCTGACAATCCAGCCTGACGAACTGAAGTTGATCGTGGAAGACCCGCCATGGCTGCTGGCCGGACGCAACCTGTTCGAGCTTGTCAACCCCAGCGGCTTGAGTTTGCTGGACTTCTTCTACGCCGCTGACCTTGATGAAGCGCCCGCTTTGACCATCCCAAATGAACAGGTCGAGAAATTCATCGACCGCTATTTGCTCGACCTGGCGCGGCAGTTTCCCCTGCGAGGCGGGGCAATCGAATGGGAGACCATCGAAACGCCGCCCGTCCCCCGACTGTATTTGAGCGACGTGGATGGCGAACTCCAGGCGCAGCTTCGCTTTGGCTATGGAGAGGCAGAAGTGCGCTACAACCCCGACCTGCCGCGAGAGACCTTGCAAGGGAAAGCCGGACAGCTGGTCTTGATGCGCGTCGTGCGCCAGCCCGAGGCCGAAAAGAGCGCTCACGAGGCGCTGGCTTCGCCGACTTTTGGACTGAAGCGAGCCACGCTGCCAGGGATTTTCCGGCTGCGGGCGCGCAAGCATCCGGTCGATTTTCTGCTCAACAGCGTCCCTCGGCTGGCGGAGGCGGGCTACGAAATCTACGGCGAGGAACAACTCAAAACCGCCCGCGTCAACCGCAATACACCCTCGATCTCCTTCAGGGTTTCATCGGGCATTGATTGGTTCGACGTGCACGCGGTGGTCAATTTCGGCGATCTGGAAGTTTCCTTGCAGGAGATTCGCCGGGCAATGCGCAAGCGCGAGCGCTACATCAAGCTGGCAGACGGCTCCATCGGGGAAATCCCGGAGGCCTGGATCGAGCGCTACAAGCACCTCTTTGCCCTGGGAGAGACCACCGAAGAGGGCTTACGCTTCTCCAAACACCAGATCACCCTGTTGGATCAGGCACTGGCCGAGGCTGACGAAGCCCAGACGGATGAGCTTTTCGATCAGCGCCGCGCCTGGCTGCGCGCCCTGGCCTCGAAGAGCATCGCTGTCGGCGACCAGGCGGTGAGCATTCAGCCGCAGCCGCTCCCCTCGGGCTTCATAGGCGAATTGCGCCCCTACCAAAAGGCTGGCTTCGATTGGCTGCACTTCCTGCGCAAATTCGAGTTTGGCGGCTGCCTGGCAGACGATATGGGGCTGGGCAAAACCGTCCAGGCGCTCACTTTTCTGCAGTCCCTCTACGAGCAGCCGCCAGAATCCCGACCGGCGCAGGCCAGTCTGCTGGTAGTGCCGCGTTCGCTGCTGGTCAACTGGCAGCGCGAAGCGGCGCGCTTCACTCCGGGGCTGCGGGTGCTGGAATATTTCGACAGCGGGCGGATCAAAGACACCGCTGCCTTTGATCAGGTCGATCTGGTGATCACCACCTACGGCGTCATGTTGCGGGATATTCATTTCCTGCACGGCTACCGGTTCTATTACGCTATCCTGGACGAGTCGCAAGCGATCAAGAATCCGCTTTCACAGACCGCCCGAGCGGCCTACCTGCTGCAGGCCCAGCATAAGCTGGTGCTGACCGGCACGCCAATCGAAAACTCGACGGCAGAGCTTTGGTCGCAGTTCAACTTCCTCAACCCCGGACTGCTGGGCAGTCTGCAATACTTCAAGTCCGAGTTCGGCCTACCTATCGAGAAGAGGGGCGACGAAAAAGCAGCCCAGGCGCTGCGCCGATTGGTGTACCCATTCATCTTACGCCGCACGAAGGATCAGGTGGCGCCAGAACTGCCGCCGCGCAGCGAGCGCATCCTGTACTGCGACATGGAGCCGGCCCAGCGCAGGCTGTATCAGCGCACCCGCGATTATTACCGCGGCGTGGTCATGGGGATGATGGACCAACATGGCCTGAACCAAAGCCGGATGAAGATCCTCGAAGGGCTGCTGCGCCTGCGCCAGATTTCCAACCACCCGGCCCTGGTGGAGGAGAACTTTCATGGCGAATCGGGCAAGTTCGAGTTGCTGATGGACACGCTGGAAACACTGCGCTCCGAAGGTCACAAAGCGCTGGTCTTCTCTCAGTTCGTGCAGATGCTGAGCATCGTGCGCAGAGAATTGGATGCCCGCCACATTGCCTATACTTACCTGGATGGGCAGACCACCGCCCGCCAGGAACAGGTGGATCGCTTCCAGGGCGACCCCCGCATTCCCTTCTTCCTGATCAGCCTAAAAGCGGGAGGATTGGGCCTGAACCTGACGGCCGCCGATTACGTGATCCACATCGACCCGTGGTGGAACCCGGCGGCAGAAATGCAGGCTTCGGATCGCACCCACCGCATCGGCCAGGAAAAGCCGGTTTTCATTTTCAAGCTGATCGCCCGCGATTCGGTGGAAGAGAAGATTCTGGTGCTGCAAGAACGCAAAAAGCAACTGGTCGATCAGATTATCACCACCGAGTCTGCTTTCTTCAAAACGCTCACCGCCGAGGATATCCAGGCCTTGTTTAGCTGAGGTTCAAGGGAGCTAACTGGAAATCTCGCCCGTCATAAACCAGGCTCTGGCGGCTTTACACCGATTCAAGGCTCGCCGGGCTCGCGTCCATCTCAATGATCGCGCCGTTATCTGGGACAAGCTCCCACACCTTTTCTATTGGCAGGCGGTAGAAATGGGTCAAGAGCACGGCAATCGTGAAGCCGTGAGACACCAGCGCCACATTTCCGTTCGGATAAGCCGCCAGCAAATCCCGAACCGCTTGCAGGGCGCGCTGGCGCACCTGTAACGCCGTCTCGCCGCCCGGCGCAGCCACCATCAACGGGTCCATGCGCCGTTGTCGAAAGGCTTCGGCATAGCAGGATTGGATCTCTTGCACTAGCAAACCCCTACCAAGTCAAGTTGTCCTTGTTCGAGTTGTGGCCGATCTCGAATTCAGGCCTTCGGATTCATTCGCCTTATGGTAGACTTTAATTTATGAGTCGCCTTCTGCCATCCCCAAGCGCCCTGATCCTGGTCGCCATTTTGAACAACCCGCGCGATCTGGAGATCGCGCGGGTGTTGGGCTGGTACCGCATCCCGCTGCGTTCGGCGCCCAAAGTGGTAGCAGTGGATTACCTGGCTTTTTATCAGACCTCCGCTTTTGGCGAGGATCGATGGCGCATCCGCTATCTGGCGCCGGTGCGCGGTCATGAGCTGACCACCCGCGCCGAGTTGCTGCGCGATGAGCCTGACCATCCCCACGCGCATCATGAATATTACAAGATTCAACTGGGGCCGCTGATCGCCCTGCCCGAACCGATTCTGGCAGACAAGTGGCGCAGGATCACTTTTCTCTATACCACCGGCGAATACCTGGCGCATGCGCGCACCGTGAACGACCTGGTCGTCGCGGAAGACGAACGGTCATTGTTGTGGCAGGCGCTGCGCGAACGCGCCAGCCTGGTTCAGCAATACCATGTGGATGAAGCTGAGGACATCCAGTTAGAGCCAGAAATCCTGGCTGCGCTGCTGGGGATCCAGTCAACGCAACCACCCGAGCCGCTCGACTTTACAGCGCAAAGAACCGAATGATCACCCGCCCTGAGTGATATGAATCCGCCACCACCCCCCAATTCATATGATCCTGCCGATTCCGCCGGCGCGCCAGAAAGCGGCGCCCAATCCACCGATTTCGTCTGGACCTTCCGCGGCTATCGGCTGCGCGCCAGCGAATTCACCACGGCGATGGTGCACTTCTTCCGCGCTGAGGTCCAGCGCGCCAACGTCTGGCGTCAGCGGCTGGACACCACCACCAACTGGGCGGTGGTCACCACCGGCGCAGCGATTTCGATCGCCTTCGCCCAGACCGGTAGCCATGTGGTCATCCTGCTAAATATCTTGCTGGTGACCATCTTTCTGATCATCGAAGCGCGACGTTATCGTTATTATGAGCTATGGGCTTACCGGGTGCGCCTGATGGAGACGGATTTCTTCGCTCCGATGCTGGTGCCGCCTTTTCACCCATCCGCCGATTGGGCTGAAGCGCTCTCCGAAAGCCTATTGCATCCACATCATCCGATCTCGACACTGGAAGCGGTCGGCCGTCGGCTGCGCCGCAATTTCCTGTACATCTATGCAATTGTAGGAGCGGCATGGCTGGGCAAGCTTTGGCTGATGCCGGTTCCTGCCAGAAACGCCGAAGATTTCATCCGCCGCGCCGCCATCGGTCCGCTCCCTGGCGAAGTGGTCCTGCTGGCGGTGTTGGTTTACGCCATGATCATCCTGCTCATCGGCCTTGGCACCATCGGCCTGCAAGAGGCTGCCGGAGAGGTCTTGCCCCGCTTTGGCGCAGAGATGGAGAGCCGCGTTGGCAAGAGAACGGCATGGTTTCGCCCCAGTCGTCGCCGCCCACAACTGCTCACCTTGATCATCACCGACAAACATCAAGCCGTTTCCGAGCGCATCCTGAAGGAGATGCGCCGCGGGGTCACTGCCATACCCGGCACCGGCATGTACACCGGCAAAGAGCACTCGATCCTGATGTGCGCAATGACGGTGACAGAAATTCCCCAGGTCAAAGACCTGGCGGCGCAAGTGGACCCCAACGCCTTCGTCATCGTGATGCCCGCTCAAGAAGTGCTGGGCAGAGGCTTTATGCCGCTACATCCAGAGTAAAATCCGGAATCCGATCAGTCATCCACGGAGAGAACGATCATGTCCATCCTGATTAAGTCCGGCACCCTGATCACCGCCGCAGAAACATTTATCGCTGATATCCTCATCGAGGGCGAGCGCATTGCCATGGTAGGCACCGACCTGGAGGTCCCCGACGCACAGGTCATCCACGTCCAGGGCAAGTTCGTCCTGCCGGGCGGGATCGATCCGCACACCCACTTCGACCTGCCCATGTTTGGCACCGTCTCCTCGGACGATCATTATACTGGCCATAAGGCCGCGGCTTTTGGCGGCACCACTACCGTGATCGACTTTGTCCCTCAAGATCGGCCCACCCTGGAAGAATCGGTGGCGGCCTGGCGCGCCAAGGCCGACCCCAAAGCGGCGATCGACTTCAGCTTTCACATGAACCTCTCCAGGCTGGATGAACAAATCGCCGCGGAAATACCCCGCTTGCCCGACCTGGGGATCACGACGATCAAGGTTTTCACGGCCTACAACAACCGCCTGCGCCTGCAAGATGGAGAAATCTTCCGGGCCTTGCGCATCGCCCGTGAGAACGGCCTGTTGACCATGGTGCACGCCGAAAACGGCGACGTGATCGATATCCTGGTGGCGGAAGCGTTGGCCGCCGGACACACCGCGCCCGAATGGCACGCCCACACCCGGCCCGCCTGGGGGGCGATTGAAGCTGTGCTGCGCGCCTCCGCCCTGGCCGCGCAGGCAGGCGCGCCGCTCTACATCGTCCACATGAACGCCGGCGGCGAAGTAGATCAGCTCCAGTACGCGCGGCGGCATGGCCTGCCGGTGATGGGCGAAACCTGCCCTCAATATTTATTTTTCACGGTTGACCATCTCCGCCGGCCGGATGGCGCCAAATGGATCTGCTCTCCGCCGGTGCGCACCGCAGCCGACCACGAGCGCATCTGGCAGGGGCTTGCCGACGGGACGATTCAAGTGATTGGCACCGACCATTGCCCGTTCTTCTACGATGGGACAAAGCCGATCCTGTATGAAGGGCAACCGGTAGCCATCCCCGGCAAGGAATTGGGCGCAGATGATTTCACCAAGATCCCCAATGGGTTACCCGGAGTGGGCGACCGTCTGCCCGTGCTGTGGACTTATGGCGTCGGCGCCGGGCGGATCAGCGCCAACCAGTTCGTCGCCCTGACCAGCACCAATCCCGCCAAGATCTTCGGCCTGTACCCGCGCAAAGGCAGCCTGTTGCCCGGCGCAGACGCAGACATCGTCATCTGGGATCCTGAGCGCAGGCTGACGTATGGGGTAGCGCATGCCCATCACCGCACAGACTACAATCTCTACGAAGGGTACGAGCTAACCGGCTTCCCGGAGAAGGTGTTTCTGCGCGGCCAGTTGATCGTGGACGGCGATCGCTGGTTGGGAAGGCGTGGAATGGGCAAATTCCTGTATCGCATACCCGGCGCAGAGGTGCTGTAGAGCGTGAAATTGCACCGTTCTGTGACCCTCGCCCTGGCCATGGTGATAGCATGGGTCAGCGGCTGTTCGCCCAGATTGGCAGCGCCGATGGTTTCATCTCCTCCCCAGGCCACGGGTGTAGAGAGTGCAAATCCTCCGGGCGCCCCACCAATCCCCAGCAATACGCCCGAAGGCCACGCGCTGCCCTCGTCCGAGATCAGCCCGCCAACTTCTGCTCCCACGACCTGGCCGTTAGCCACACAGGCGCTTCTCTCTACCATGGCCCCAACTTTGAGCGCTAGCGCCACGCGCGCTCGCCAGAGCGCGCCGATGAGCGATCTGCTCTACCTGGCGGGCGACCGATTGATGCGCTGGGATCCATTGACCTATCACTCAATCACATTGGCCCAAAATGTGGCCGATTTCGCCCTCAGCGCCGATGGGCAGGTGATCGTCCTGTCGCGCCCGCAGAAGGTTGCCGCCAACGGCGTGCAGCAATTCGACCTGGACGCGCTTCGCCTGGCGGAGCAGCGCATCTTCACCCTGGTTGACAGCGCCGTTTATCCTCGACAGATTCGCGTCTCGCCAGATGGCAGTTCTGTAGCTTACACCCAAGAGCTTCCCGAAGGCGTTTCGATCTTCGTCGCGCCAGTTTCAGCCCTTGGTCAACCCCGAAAGCTGGGCCTATGTCAGCCTGCGCCGAAAACCCTCTGCCCTTCACTGACCTGGTCGCCAGATGGCCGCGACCTGTTATGGAGCGATGCGCTCGGCTTGTGGCAGGCTTCCATGGCGGGCCAACAGCCGCAACTAATCTACCCCAATAAAGTACAGGTCGAAGATCCCAAAGGGCAGCCGCTGGAAATAGAAGCCCAACTCACAGAATTGCAGTTTGGTACCAACGAGCGGTTCGTGCTGCTGAAGGTCATCCCGCTGGCCTCGCAGGTCGGCTGGCAGGCGGTGTTGGACAGGCGCAGCGGCTACCTGGCACAAGCGCAGGAAACTTACGGCATCCGCAGCGAAGATGTCCAGGTGCAATGGTTATCCGATGGTAACCTGCTGGTGGCTCACGCCAGCGAACCCGGCAGACGCCTGCCGCCCTATATTCACCTGTGGAGCGTTTTACCGACCAATCCCGAATTGCTGGTTTCAGGGCAGAAATTCGACCTTTATTCCGATGAATTCCCCTTCAGCGCGGCGCAAAGCAAGGCGATCCCGGCCCACTGCCTGCTCTGGCCAACGCAGATCCAGTCGAACCGGCTGGCCTTCGTCGTACGCCTGGACCAGTCGGATGATCCGCCTGCGCTCTTCGAGCTCAACTTGATCACCGGCGCGCTGACCAGGCTGCGCGAACTGCCCGACGACACCACTCAGGTGTTGTGGTCCCCAGATAAGACCCAGGCGCTCGTCCTGGGCGTTCGCAATCGCATTTCGCTGCTCTCCCTGAAGAGCGGCGAACTGATCAGCCTCGAGTCGGTCCTGATGCCGCAGGCGCACCAATTTGTGTGGATGCCGCCCGCATTGCGCAAATAAGGTCTGAGCGCCCTATGAAAGCTGCGCGATCAAGGCTATATCGAGCACACAAACCCTTCTGACCAGCATGTCCGTCTTGCTGCTGATTCTCCTGCCCCTGGCAACTGCCATTTTGATCCTGGCAGCCCGATTGTTACGACCGGGGTTTGCACGTTATTGGCTGATCGCCGTCGGAGGCAGCCTGGCGACCTGGATCTTAGCCTGGGCAATCCGACCGACAAGGCCGCTGAATGTGCCCCTGGCAAACTGGCAGCCGCGCATCCTCGTGCCAATCTCGCCGGCGCTGTTGTTCGACGCAATTTCCTGGCCATTCCTGATCGCCCTGACCACATTGCTCCTGGCGGCGCTGTTCACGGATCTGGCGCGACCTGCAGCCAGCCGCCGCTCAATTTACGGATTCAGTCTCGCCGCCTATTTGCTGCTCATTGCGTCTTCCATGCTGGCGGTGCTATCAGGTAATCTTCTCACTCTGGCGCTCTCCTGGACGCTGCTGGGGATCATCGAGGCGGCGATACGCTTGAGCGCAATCCAAGACGGCATGCAGAGTCAGGAAATCGTGCTGGCGCTGGGGCTGCGCCTTGCCAGCGTCGCCTGTTTGATCTGGGCAGGCCAGATCGCTTCCGCTGCCGGCGCGCCATTGTCTCTGACCACCATCGCTCCCCAAACCGGCGTAGCGCTGTTGGCCGCCGCGGGCCTTCATCTGGGTCTGATCCCATTGCATGCCCCCATCCCCCGCCAGGACCCCCCAAATGCGGGCATGACAACCCTGCTGCGACTGGCCCCCGCTGCGCCGGCCCTGATCCTGTGCGCCCGGGTTGGGAACGCCGGCGCGCCCACGCCGCTGACGACTCTTTTCTTGCTGGCCGCAGGCCTGGCGCTGATCTACGCTGGCATTAACTGGGCGAATGCGCCCTCTATTCAGGCGGGGTTTCCATATTGGACCCTGGGCATGGCCTCGCTGGCCCTGGCCTGCGCAGCGCTGGGAAAATCTGCGGCCAGCCTGGCCTGGGGAATGGCAGCGCTGTTTGCTGGAGGGGTGTTTAGCCTGGCGACTTCCCGGACGCGTGGGCTGGCGTTACCCTGGCTGCTGGGATTGGCGGGCATCTCTGCTTTGCCGTTCAGCCCCACCTGGGAAGGAGCAGGATTGTACGCCTTGCCGCTTCAGCCGCTACTGGCAATTCTGCTGCTCGGCCAGGGGCTTTTCCTGGCGGGCGCTTTTCGCCAGGTCATGCGCCAACTTCCGGCCTCAGCCGGGGCAGAGCGCTGGGTGATGGCGCTGTATTTCTCTGGTCTTTTGTCTCTGCCAGCGTCGCATTTCGCGGTTTCCTGGTCTCTGCGTTCGCAGGCACGCATCGTCGGTCAGTATCAGGTGGGATGGATCGAAACCGGTATCAGCATGGTGGCTCTGGGGCTGGCTCTGGGAGGGTTGCCGTTCTACCTTCGCCGCTCCAGACGCAAGTTCAGCGGCGCATCCCGTCTGGCGGAGGTCCTCAGCCTGAGCTGGCTCTACCGAACCACCAAGCCCTTCTACCGACTCATGGAGCGCCTGGTTGGCGGCGCAGGCCAGGTTCTCGAGGGCCGCGCCGGCATTCTGTGGACTCTCCTGGCTCTGGCCTTGATCGTATCCCTGTTTGTCAGCCTTGCGCCGGGGGGATGAAGCGTGAACTTCGAATCGTTCGCCATACCGGGGGCGCTCCTGGTAACGCTGACCGCCTCTTTAATGCTGATGTTGGATGACTGGCGCCTCAATATCGGGCTGCTGGCGATCCAATATCTGGGGGTGTTTGCCCTTATCGGGCAGAACTGGCCACTGGCAATGAACCTGAGCTTGCTGGTCGCCGGTTGGATCGGCGGCGCCGTACTCAGCATGGCCATGCTCAGCCTGCCTGAACAACCCGAGAGGCCGCCGGAAATCGAACAGCCCATCGAACGCCTCAGCCGATTGAGACGCCGCTTCCGCCGGGGCGCAGACCACACCCCTAACTGGGTGTTCCTGTTGCTTTCCATCTCTCTGGTTGCTTTGGTGGTTTTCTCGCAGATGCCTCGCCTGATAGAATGGATCCCCGGGCTTGGATACAGGCGTGCCTGGGGCGGATTGATCCTGATCGGAACGGCGTTGCTCCACCTGGGTTTCTACTCCCAACCCCTGCGCGTCACCATGGGACTGCTGACCCTGTTCTCCGGTTTTCTTATCCTTTACACCGTGGTAAACGTAACCACGCTAACCGCCGCCCTTTCGGCTACGATTTCGTTAGCACTTGCCCTCACAGGCGCCTACCTTTCTCTGGCGCCTTACATGGAGCCCAAGGAATGAGCGCGCTGGCTTTGTGGAGCCTGATCCCGGGGGTGTTCGCCTTCTCGCTTTATTCATTGCGGCGCTGGGAGAAGACCATCCATATCACGGGCATCTTATTTGCGCTTTCACTCGCCTGGCTGGCCTGGCAGCTGCCGATCGGCGATCCAATTGCATTACGCCTGTGGCCTGGCTTCCCCATTTTCACCATCCAGCCGGTGCAAGTGATCTTCGGCAACCGCTTCACCCTGGACGATTCCGCCCGACCAGTGTTGATCCTGCTCTACCTTTGCGCCGCCTTTTGGATCGGCGGCGCCGGCCCTGCCAGAACCCATCGTCTGTTTGCGCCGCTCAGCCTGGCAATGGCTGCGCTATTGGCTGCCGCCTTATCCGTCGATGCCGCCTCAGCCGTGGCGATGATCTTATCGCTGACCGCTCTGGTGAGTGTGCCGTTGCTCTCATCCCCCGGACGGCCGGCAGCCAGAGGCGTGAACCGCTACCTGATCTTTCAAATTGGCGGGAGTTGCCTGATCCTGTTTGCCGATGCTCTGCTGGCCCTGGAGATAACGCCTGAAAGCAATTCTCAGCCTAATCTGGTTCCCTTCCTGCTCGCCCTGGCGCTCGGCTTTGCTATGATCCTGGCCGTGGTGCCCTTCCACACCTGGCTGACCATGCTGGCAGAAGAGACCCATCCCTATGCCGCCTCGTTTGTCTTCTTCTTACTGCCCAACGCGGCTGCCCTGCTGGTGCTGGAGATCTTGTACCGTTATTCGGTGATTGGGCTACCGGCGAGCGTTTTCACCGCCCTGCAATACGCCGGAGTCTTGATGGCGCTGGCGGGGGGCGTCGGGGCGTCCTTCGATCGCCACCTGGGGCGTATCTTTGGTTTTGCCGTGGTGGCGCAAATCGGTATGACCCTGCTGGCGCTCAGCCTGAACAATCAACCCGAGCGCACCACGTCGCTGATTGGCATCTATTTCTCGCAGCTGGCTCCACAGGCGATCGGCATTGCAGTCTGGAGCCTGGCCTTGTCGATCTTCAAGTTTTACTTGCCCGAGCTAAGCTTCACAGCGGTGAGCGGTGCCGCATACCGTCTGCCCGTTGCGGCCATGACCATGATCCTGGCCAATTTTTCCCTGGCCGGTTTGCCTCTGCTCGCCAACTTTCCGGTAAACCTGGCCTTATGGTCGATGCTGAGCCAAAGATCAGCCGCTATCGCGTTGCTTTCCTTGCTCGGATGCGGCGGAGTGCTGGTTGGGGGGCTGCGCGCCCTCGCCGCCTTGTTGGCCGCGCCGGGCGAGGCGCGTTGGCAAATGGGCGAGACCCGGCTGCAGGCTTTCTTGTTGCTGGCAGGAGTGGGGCTGCTGCTGTTCGCCGGCTTATTTCCTCAGCTTTATATGCCGATCCTGACCAATATGGCGATAATTTTTGCCGGGGCCACCCCTTGAACAGTGGTAAGATATACGCTACCAATCCAACCTACACCTGGAGAACCCCTCTATGGAACTGGAACAACTCGCCAAGCAAGTCGATTGGCTGGACGAAGAGAGGCGCAAGGATAAGCTCAAAATCGGAGCCTTGGAAGAACGCCTGGCTGCCGTGGAAGGCAATGTGGCTCCCCTGGCTGGTCAGATCAAAGATCTGGGCAGCGAGATCACCCGCCTGGCTGCCCTGATCTCCCGCTTCGATGCCATAGACGAAACCATCCTGCAGATGCGCATCGAAGTCAAACAGCAGTTCGAGAGCCTGGATAAACAGATCAAAAAACGCGAAGAAGAGAGCGAGAAGGTGCGCCGCGCCGAAATACGCGCCGTGGACACCTCGATCAACGAGATCCGCAAGGAACTGGAACAATTACCGGAAATCAAACGCACGCTCAAACTGCGCATCGACGAAGAAGCTCGGCTGGCGCGGATGATCGATGAGGTGCGCACGCGCATTGAAACCTTGCGCCGCAGCGAAGAAGAATACACCCGTAGCATCCGCTTGCTGGATGATGGGCGGCGCCAGGACGCCAAACGGCTGACCGACCTGAACGGCGAGGTGGCCTCAGTCCGAAAGCGTCTCGATGATCACAGCGGTCGACTGGAACTGGCCGCCACCACGCTGAAAAAACTCGAGACGCGTTTGAACGAACTTGCCACGGTGGAGACGGAGCGGCGTGAGGCCGTGGCCTCTTTCCTGGACAATCAGGCCCTGCGCGAAGTCGAACGCGAGCGGGTCTGGAAGGAATGGCAAGCGCGCTTCCAGGTCATCGAAAGCCAGACCAACGATATCGAAAGCTCCTTGCAGGCGCTAGATGCCACTAACCGTTCCATCAAGCGCTCCCAGCAAACGGTGGAAGAACTCAGCCAGAAAGTCGAGCGGCGCATCAACGAAATCATGGAGATCCAGCGCCTGGCCGAAGAGCGCTTCCGCCAGGAATGGGCGACCTTCAAAGCAGACGACCAGAAACGCTGGACGAACTATACCCTGACCCTGGAAGAGCAGCGCAACGAAGCCACGCGCCAGCACGAAAAGCTTGCCGAAAAAGTGACCCATATCGAGGACACGATACAGGAAATCCAGGATTTGATCCAGCAGATGAACGAGCAGGCCGAAAAGCAATTGCAATCGTTGTTAGCGATGACCCATGAATGGGTCACTAGCTTCGAGCGCAGCATCGGCCGCATGCGCTGATCCATCCCGCGAGGCCGCCTCAGGAGAGACACATGCGCGTCATCGGTACGGCGGGTCACGTCGATCATGGCAAATCCACCCTGGTCGAAGCCTTGACCGGGATTCACCCCGATCGGCTCAAAGAGGAACGCGAGCGCGAGATGACCATCGACCTGGGCTTCGCCTGGACCACCCTTCCCCCAGGGAAGAGCGGCATCGCCGAAGAGGTGGGCATCGTCGATGTGCCCGGCCACCGAGATTTCATCGAGAATATGCTGGCCGGGGTGGGCGGCATCGACGCAGCGTTGTTTGTGGTCGCGGCCGATGAAGGCGTGATGCCGCAAACCCGTGAACACCTAGCGATCCTGGACATCCTGCAAATTCAAGGCGGCGTGGTGGCGCTGACCAAAATCGACATGGTGGGAGAAGACGAACACAGCCGGAACGAGTGGTTGGATCTGGTCGAAGCCGATCTGCGCGCCATCCTGCGCAACACCGTGCTACAAGATGCGCCCATCGTGCGCGTTTCAGCGCGCATGGGATGGGGCATCTCCGAGCTAAAAGCTGCGCTGAGCGAATGCCTGGCCGAGCGCCCCCCCAGGCCAGATCTAAATCGTCCGCGTCTGCCTATCGATCGCGTCTTCACCATCGCCGGTTTTGGCACCGTCGTCACTGGAACCCTGCTCGACGGTAAGCTGCAGGTAGGCGATGAGGTGGAAATCCTGCCTTCGGGACTGCGTGGCCGCATCCGCGGCCTGCAGACCCACAAACAGAAGGAGCAGGTGGCTGTGCAGGGCAGCCGCACGGCGGTGAATATCTCCGGCGTGGCGCTGGACGACCTGAAGCGCGGCCAGGTGGTGACCCACCCCGGCGCTTACCGCAGCACGCAGCGCCTGGACGTCCACTTTCGGCTTTTGCCAGACGTCAGCCTACCTTTGAGGCACAACCTAGAAGTCAAGCTGTTCATCGGCTCGGCGGAAGTGGTGGCGCGTGTGCGCCTGTTGGGGACGGAGGAACTGGCGCCCGGCAATGAGGGCTGGCTTCAACTCGAGCTGGCCGAGCCTGTCGTGGCGACGCGCGGCGACCGCTACATCCTGCGGCGGCCCTCGCCAGGAGAAACGCTCGGCGGCGGCGCCGTAGTCGATCCCCACCCCAAAGGGCGTCATAAGCGCTTCGCGCCAGAGACCCTGGCCAGGCTGCAAGCCCTGGCGCAGGGGACGCCGGATGAAGTGTTGCGGCAATCTTTGCAGGCTTTTGGCGCTGCCGCATTCAAGGATCTGGCGCAGCGGTCGAATTTACACCTCGAGCAGGCGCGCCTGGCGGCGCAAGAATTGCTGGCTGCCGGAGAAATGCTCATCCTGGAGGGCGAGGCCAGCGCGCTGCGCCCGGACGATCTGGCAATCAGCCGCCGCTATTGGGAACAGATCGCCCAGCGTTGCCTTCAGGAAATCGAAGCGCATCACCAAGCCCATCCCTTGCGCCGCGGCATACCCCGCGAAGAACTGAAGAGCCGCCTGAAAGACCTGCTACAGCCGTCGCCGCGCCTGTTCAACGCGGCGCTGCGCCGCCTGGTGGCGCAAGGCGAATTGCAAGAAAGCGGGCCACTGGTGTTGCGCAGCGGCCATGCTATCCGCTTCACCCCGGCGCAGGAGCAAAGCATCCAGCGCCTGATGGAGCGTTTTGCCAGATCCCCCTATGCGCCGCCCACCGTCAAGGAATGCCAGGCAGAGGTCGGCGAGGAGGTGGTGGCCGCGCTGATCGACCTGGAGCGGCTGGTGGCGGTGGCGCCGGATGTCGTCTTCCGCCGCGAAGATTACGAGCGCATGGTCGAGGACGTGCGCCGGATGATCCAGCAAAAAGGCGCTCTGACCGTGGCGCAGGCGCGCGACCACTTCAACACCAGCCGCCGCTACGTGCTGGCTTTTCTTGAGCACCTGGACGCCATCGGGGTCACCACGCGCCAGGGCGACGAACGCAAGCTCAAATCGCCCCCATCCTGAGGCGGTTCACCGATTGACGATCGGCAGCGCCAGCCAAGAGGCGCCCGTCTGGAGAGCAGTCGCCGGGTCGCCGAAAAGGATATACGTTTCAATCAGATCCTGGTAGCCGCCTGTCTGAGCGTAGAGTTCGATTTTAGCCTGCGTGGTTGCCGCGCCGACCTGGAGGACATAATCCTGGAAGATGGCGTCGAACAGGCCGCGCTCCAGTCGATCATGCCCGGTAGCCACGCCAAAACCTGTCGGCGAGAAGCTGGCGATGGCGCCTTTTCCAGGCGCGCGCAGGATCACTTCGCCCAAAGCGGAATAATCAAAGGGCTGCGCCGGGGTATTCGGCCAGATGTAGTAACCTTCCAGACAGGTCATCGGCACCATAAAGGGCAACCGGTCTGCATTGTTGAGCTTGGAAATATAGTCCACGCTGAACAATTTTTCGCCCGCCCACTGGTAGATGGCGCTGTGCCCAATGTAACTCACCATCAGGCGGCCCTGGTTGATGCCCTCGGTGATCGCCTTGCGAGCGCTGACATCCGAGAGATGGGTTCGCAGATAGTAGATCTTCTCTGCAGTGTACGGCACAGGAAGATGCAAATCCGCGACCTGATCGGAGAGATAAGCAAAGTCCCCGGCTGCGTCGGCGTTATCGGCGACGAACATGACCTTGCGGTTCCAATCATCGGTAGGGGGATTTTGCTCATAGGATAGGATTTTGTTCACGATCGCCGTGGCTTCCGCGGGCGAGTTCACCGCCAGGCGCCCCAGGTGCATATCCGGCAAGACGTCGCTGCCGCTGACGCTGACGAAGCGGTTGTCCGCTGCAGTTTCGCCGATCCACAGGTCTACATCCGCCAGGTATGAAGGGATATAGGTGGGTGGACTGTTCCCTTGGTAATTTTTCGGATCGAAAGTGCCATCGCCAACCAGCAGGACATAGGCTGGCGCTGGCGGCTGCCAGGTGGTGTAAGCATAAGCCAGGAAGTCCCGAATCGCATCTGGATCTACCAGCCCATAGCCGAATTCATCATAGACATCCTGGACATCGATCAACTTGACGCGCAGACCCTGCGCGGCGCGGTAGTCCGCTAAGGGCTGAACTGCGGACGAGAAATTCTGGTGGGTGATCAGCAGATAATCTGCGCCATTGGTCAGGCTGTGCAAATCTGAAGGTGTGTCCTCGAAGATGCTCAGCGGGGTGCGCAGCCGCGCTTCCGTCAGCGCCAGGAAGCGCCGGTTGCTTGCCAGGCTTTGCTGGAAGCGCGCCTGGTAAGTGGGTCCTTGTGACTGGATGATGGCGCCGGTGATCCGCGCCGGCTGGGCGGGCGCGGTGATGTCGAAGATTTGCACGCTATCGGCGGTGAAACCGTTCAACTGGAACTCCCAATCGCCAGCCTGTTCCAGGAAATACATTTCGTCGTTCGCCGCTGTGTAGTTTCTGGCATAGTTCAACTCGAACCAGTTGACGAACAGAGCGTCGAGCGTGATGCCCGCGTCGTTCACCTGCTCCAGGGTAATGACGTTGGTCCCCGAGAGCAGGAAGGATTGCGGAAAGCGCGTGCTGAAGGCGTATTGATCCGGCCCGCCCCAATTCGCGTCGTCGATCAGATTGGCATAGCTGTTGATGTAAATCCGGGTGTGATGCTCGGGCGTAGCAGCGTAACCCTTGAACAGGCCGCTCAGCGTCGCCGAGACCGGGTCGGTGGACACCTGATCCAGAGTGAACTGGAAGCGGGTCCTTTTTGCTGTGCTGCTCGAATTCGCCGTGTAAAGCCAATACCAGTGATCTTGATCCGGCCCACTGGCCAGAGAACTGCGATAGAGCAGGTTCTGTTCCAGGTGGAGAGTGTGGGTGAAGCTGCTCGCTGCTGGCAACGCGCCGCCCGGCGCGCCGTCGAAAGCCGCCATGCGCAGGCCGGGGCTCTCGTTCCAGGTTAGCCAGTAAACGTTGGTGTTGGTGTATTTCGCTGCGGGTTTTTGGCCGTAGAAGAGGAAATAATCCGTCGGATCGAAGACTCCATCCCCCTCGCCGACGACGTACAGGGCGATTTCCTGGCCGAGATTAAACAGGCGCAAGGTGTTGGGGATCAGGCTGCCCAGCGGGAAACCCGCCGCCTGCAGGTCGGCGTAGGTCACTTTGTAGATGCCGTCCTGCTCAACCAGGATCTTGAAAGCCCGCCCCTGATCGGCGATGTGATCGAGCGACATGGGACGCTCAACCGCTAATGCAGAAGCCACCCGCCAATGACGCGCCTGGTCATAATTCAGCAGGTTCTGGCGCAGGGCGGTTTCGAACGGCCCTTCTTCGACGAACGCAGAGGAAGCTCGAGCGCGGCTCGATCCACCTGCAAAGCTCACCCGGGCGCGAATTTTGTTGTAATATCGCAGTTCGCCCGTAGCCGGGTTGTACTGGAAGGGCTGGAAGCACAGCGTAAGCACCCGCTGGCTGCGGACAAAAGCGGTGGATGCCATTTCGACCGGGTTTTGCGGGCTGAATTGATCGACGGCATACGCCTGTGGATTGCGTCCGGCCTGGTATCCCAGAAAGCGCGGCGGCTCATTTTGGCCTGCATCCCAATCCACAATGGGCGCTTGCACCGGGCAGAGATTATAGCGCTGCGGCAGGCGGACGATCTCGGCATCGAGCACCTCCAGCCGCAGAGCAGCGTTAGCCGGAACGCCGAGCATTGCCGCGCGCACAGGCAGACGCGGGCTGCCTGGAAGGGGGTTTTCGGCAAAACCAGGGACGCGCAGCACCTGACAGGGCTGTCCATCTGCGCTGGCCAACTCGAAATCAAATTCCGGCAGATCAAATTCCAGGACCACACCGTCTGCACTGGCGCTGAGCATTTGCAGATCATCCTTGGCCTGTGATAATGCAGATGGGCTAGCACTGATCAGCCAGTTTGCCGCGCCCTGAGGCGTCAGCTGGGTCGCCTGAGCAGTTTGCGCCGCCCGGAAAAACAACCACACCAGGATCAGAGCGACTCCGATTGGAAAAGATGCGATTTTTGTCAGCAAGAAGTATCTCTGTTGATTCATTTTGCCACCTAATGCCACCACCCGTCGAACGACTGATTGAGAACCTATGTTTTCATCGGTGAGTCGAGCCAGACGATCGCCTGCACCTGTTCCAGTTGCTTCAAGAAATTTTCCGCATCCTGCCAGGCGGCTTCTGCCGCCACCTCATACTCATCCATGATCGCCTGCACGATCTCATCGACGCTGTGCGCCCCGTCGCTGAGTTGCCAGATGCGCGTGCCGACTTCGTTCAAGACCGTCACTTGCCCCGAATCTGAGAGCACAATTACGGCCTGTCCATCCACTATGGTCGCCGCTACCTGAGGATGTGGCGTGGGATAAAGCGTTTTATCCATCGATGACCTTCCAAAATCCTGGATCGCGCGCAAAATGCAAAGCCTTCACCGGCGCGAGCTGGGTGATCTGATCACAAAGCGCCAGGGCGCGCTGAGCGCACACTGGCACAGACATCACAAACGGAATACAGGCGGAGAGGCGCGCCGCGGCTTCGATGCGCGGCAGGTCAGCCAGGTAATGTCGGGAGTCCTTGACCAGCGTGTACAATCCTCTCAGCGGGGCCGAAGCGTTAGTGCGCGCGGCTTCGATCATCTCGCCGCGGAACGGCACGCCATACACCAAGATAAAATCAGCGTCTTCTGCAGGCCAACGCTGCAAGATGACCAGGTCATCGCTCAAAACGGTCGCTGTGATAGACAGCCTGGCTACGGTGGTTTTACCGCTGCCGGAAGGGCCAAAGAAAACATAACCACCCCCATTGTGGATGACGCCGCTGGCGTGCAACAGCACCGCGTTGCGCTCCAGGCAACGCCAGGCGTAGATCACTCGCAAGAAATTTTCGGGGTTGCCCTCTGGGCGCATCGTCAGTTCGCCCTGCTTTTGCCTCAGATCGAACCAGCCCTTCTCCTGGTGCGAGACAAATTCAATGCGCTCATCCGACGGATAGGTATGGACTTGCCACAGGCCGGTCTTGAACGGGATAAACAAATCACCTGCTTCGACCTGCACCTGAATCTGCCAAAGATCATCGCCTGGATCGTTCGATCCTGGATCGGTCAGAAAGGCGGCGTACCAGTCCAGGATGAGCGCCTGCTTCTCCAGGGGCAGGCCAAAGAAAGATACCTGGCTAGGCATCCCTGCGATCGAAAAACGTAACTCGAAGGGCGAATGAGCAAGCGACATTTCAGGGTTTATACACCAGCCTGGCGAGAATGTAAATCCCCCTGTGCAAACCTTGCAGAATGATTTTGTGAAACATTCCTGGCGCGGGCTGGTAGAGCTTCGCCTGCATCCATGAAAGCCATGCCAGCAGGCGGCCGCCCACTCTGGCCCGCCAGGTATAGAGAGAGATCTTGTGACTTCCGCGATAGATGCTTTGGACAACCCCAATCAGCTGTGAAGCATCAAAAAGTGGGTCGGCGAGCAGCCGACTATCCCCCTTAGTCTGAAGATAGAGGCCGTCTTTGAATGACAATTGCCGGAGCAGGCGATGGACGATCCAGGCGCTGCCCTGGCGGATGACCAGTAATGCACCGGGGGCAATTTCAGCAAGGGAAGCGCGCCGCACCAGCAGCGTATCCCCCGGTCGAAGCGTGGGCAGCATGCTGGTGGTGAAGACGTGAAAACGAACCAGCGCTCCAGCTTGCAGGCGGACTTCGATCAATTCCTGAGCGGCATCCGTCAGCGGACGGGCGAGTTGCGAGGCCAAGAAACACAAACTTAGCTCTGTGTAACGCTGCAGCTACCCAGGTCAACCTTACCAGGCAATGCACAGATCGCCGCCATCGCTTCTAGCGGCGCCAGGTAGATCATTTCAGGCTTCTGGTAGGCCTTTTTATTCGGTTCAGGCCCTGACGGTAAATCTGGCTCCAGTTGATTTTGATAAAGATTCCGACGCTCCATTGATCAATTCTCCTTTACTAACGCTCGCCAGAATTAACGAATAGATTGCGCTTACGGACCATCAAGTCCGATAACGGAATAAAATCATTCCCATACTGCGCCGCATCACTTTCCTGACCTGTCCATTCTTCCAGCGCTTGCGCCAGATGCGCTGGGATGGGAAAATCTGCGGGTATCGCACCAATGTCAATCAGCGCCTGCCGCCGCGCCAGCGCCTCCCGACAATTGGTCAAAGCCGGACCAAACAGATCTCCATCTTCCTTCAGCGCCAGGCCATGACAGCGCACACACAGGTTGCGCAGCTCACAGATGCGACATACCGGCAATTCACTCAAGGTCAGCCTGCCAAGCTCCTGCCAGAGCGGCGATTCCTGCCAGATCTCAAAAAGCGATTGCTGACGCAGGTTGCCCAATTTGAAGCGCGTTTCGATACATGGATAAACATTGCCGTAGGGATCGATCTGTATCGCCTTCTGCCCAATCCCGCAAGTGGGTTGATCCTGCGTTACGTTGCGCCTCGTCCACAGATCGGGTTCGATCTGGCGGCGCATGAATTCCACCAGATCGCGGTAACTGATGCGATGTTTCAGCGGATCGGGCGCGCCGGTGTTCTTTGGGGTGATGGTAATATCGTAGCGAAAAGTCGCGCCCAAATCGTCTGCCAACGCCCTCAACGCATCGATTTCATGCACATTCTCGCCCATGATCGGCGTCTTCATCACCGTTCGCACCCCACGCTCATGCAACAAGCGCAAAGCGCGCCTGCTCAGCTCCCAGGAGCGCGCCATGCGGGTGATGCCATCGTGAACTTCGGGCCGCGCGCTGTACACGCTGATCTCCACCGCATAGGGGTGCAAGGCCGCGATGCGGTCGGCAATGGCAGGGCGGATCATGATTCCGTTGGTAAAGAGCCGCAATAACAATCGCTTCGCACGGGCATAGGCAGCAATCTCAAAGAAATCGCTGCGCAGCAGGATTTCCCCGCCGGATAGGGTGAGATTCAAGGCGCCGGCTTCCGCGATCTGATCAATGATCGACAGGCTCTCTTCCGTGGTCAACTCGCCTGGGGCTACGGCGCCCGGCGCAAGGACGTCTAGATAACAATGGGTGCACTTTTCGTTACAGCGATAAGTCAGCTCCCAATGCACCGAGAACAGGCGATGGCTGCGGGTCACCTGTTTAAGGATCGCATCATAAGGCGTATCCACCAGCGCCTGCAAGTCTGATTGCGGCCCTTCAACGCTCACATGCTACCTCGCTACCAATAAGTTCATTACACGAATGATGCCAGCAGGCGGAACAATCGCGCAGCTTTCTCGGTTCACCGTTGCTGTCGGGGTCAATAGGTGCAACTCACCGGGCCATACTGCTCGGGAGCGCCATTGATATTGACCACCTCTAATTTGTAGTAGTACGTGACGCCCGGCTGAACCTGGCTGTCCAGGAATTCGTAACTGGCCCCGGATAAACCGCCAGGGGACTTCGCCAAAATTAAGGAGGGGTTGATCGCCGCGAACGGGCCGGCCGGGCTGGTGCTGCGCAGGACATTGAAACCAACGATGTCAATTTCCACCGCCGTCTGCCAGGCAACGCGGATCCCGCCGCTGACCTTCGTCGCCTCAAAGGAGGTCAAAACCACCGGCGTCGGATCATTGGTCAGATCCAACCACTGCGTGCCGTCCCATAGGGAGATGTAATTGACGGTAATGCCACCGGCTCGAGTGAAATACCCTCCGGCCACGACATCGTCGGCCGCCAAAGCCAGCACTGCGGCGTTCATCCCATTCGACATGCCGGACCAAGTGGAACCGTTCCACCTGGCCACGCGCCGCAGAGTGTAACCTCCGCCATATGTTGCCGTGAAGAAACCGCCCGCATACAGCACGCCGCTTTTCCAAGCCAGCGCAAGGACGGTGTCGTTCAGTCCATAGCTCAAAGGCTGCCAGACATTGGCCGAACGGATGTATTGGGCCACACGGATCGCATCCACCCCACCAATTCGATTGAATTCCCCTCCGGCAAACAGGTTGCCGCTGCTATCCACGGCCAGAGCATAAACAGGCCCGCTGGCGCCCGAAGGGCCAACGTTGTTCCAGGTCTGATTCGCAGGGTTCCACCAGGCGATGCGATTATAAGCGACGCCGCCCGATTGCCTGAAGGTGCCGCCTGCGTAAAGCCGGCCGCCATCATAAAGCAGTGCGTTCACCTGGTTGTTCAACCCAGCCCCTAAAGCAGACCAGGTGCCGGTGTTGATATTATATCGGGCGATGTTGCGCGCAGCCACGCCGCCAGCGGTATTGAACAATCCCCCCACGTATAGGTTGCCCGCCCCATCCAGAGCCAGCGCCCGGACGGGGCCATCGACGCCCGTCCCCAGTGCGCTCCAGCTTGTGCCATTCCAGAAGGCAACCCGGTTCGCCGGGACGCCGCCCGCGGTGGTAAACTCGCCGCCAGCGTAAAGCCTGCCGCTCGAATCGACCGCCAGCGCGTGAACGATGTAATTCATACCGCTGCCCAGGTGCGACCAACTGTTGCCGTCCCACTTGGCAATGTAAAACACCGGCACGCCGCCAGCCACAGTAAATTCACCCCCCGCGTACACGTTGCCGAAGCTGTCCATCGCCACCGCGCGGACAAAGGAGTTCGTTCCAGTGGCCGTTTGGGCTGTAGCCGCCTGCGGCGAAACACCCAGCACCCCCAGGATGAGCAACAACACCAGACAAATTCTTAATATTCGTTTTTGGGATAAGGCATTGATCGCGTCCATTTGTTCATTCCTTCCTAATGAAATCGCTGACTAACCCTCAATAAGCGCAATGTATGTTACGCCCAACCCAAAATGCAGTTTAATTTTACCTTAACATTTGAAAAGTAGGAAGGATATTTCAGACCCAGTCAGACTTAACTGACATCGCCTGCGAATGACCCCGACCCAAAACCCGACCAGGAAATTGGCTGAGCCGTATAAATAGATTGTATCCGAAGATAACGTCATTTCACCTGATAAATTTGTCAACATGGTTAGAAACTTGCGTCACCAGGGGCCACAACTGTTGCCTGGCGACGCCTCAAGTCTCGCTTGAAGCGCCTTCAGCGCACCAACAATACCGGACAAGGAGCGTGGGCGACCACTTTCTGGCTCTGGCTGCCCAAGAGCAACCCCTTCAGCCGGCCCAGTCCGCGCGTGCCCATGATGATCAAATCGATCTCCCGCACTTCGACGACCGCCAGAATCGCCTCTGCTGCCGGGCCCTCCAGGACATCGGTCTTCAGTTCGGTGGGGATATCGCCAATCTCCTTCACTGCCCCTTCCAACACCTGCTGGGCGCTTGCAAAGCGCTCATCCAGTGCATGCTGCAAATTAGGCTCGCCAAGATACGTTGGAACCGGATCAAAAGCCGTGACGACCCGCAATTCGGCGTGCATCTGGCGTGCAAAATCACCTGCAATACGAGCAGCTTTCAAGGCATGCTCTGACCCATCCACAGCCACCAGGATGTTCTTGAACATGGCGCACCTCCTCTCTTGCTGATATCAGTATAGTATAAAAATTTGCAATTTTCAACCAATTCGGACGACCGCTCCTTGGGGATTGCTCACCCTCTTCGAGAAACCGCATTCCCAAGATGCAGGTTTGCGGTTTGTTTCGTCTGTGGATGGGGCTTGGAGAAGTAGATCGGTTGTTACAAGTGTAATGGACGAATCGTGACAAATGTCACTAATAATGCGCCGCGAAACCCATTTAAAATCAGGATGATTTACAAATCCATTTATTCAGAAATATGCATAAGTAAAAGGCCCAAATGCCCATTACAGACAACCTTTCTCAGGAAGTACACCAGCTCCACGCCGGCCTGTGTTCGGCGCTGGCCGATCCATGGCGCATCCTGCTGCTTTATACGCTTCACGAAAGCCCGTACACCGTGAACGATCTAGCTGCCAGGCTTGGGCTCAGCCAGCCGACTACCTCCCGGCATCTTAAGATTCTGCGCGAACAAGGATTGGTGCGGGCGACGCGCCAGGGGGCAAACGTGGAATATTCCCTGGTAGATGACCGCTTGATCCAGGCGCTGGATTTGTTGCGCGACGTTTTGCGCGACCGGCTGCAATACAACGCCCGTCTCCTGGAAAGCAACGAAGAACGAGTTGGATAACTATTGAGTAAGCCATCCCCAACAACAAGGAAAGCTTCACGAACATGAAGAGGATACTCAACGCGCGTAAATTCCTGTGGGTGGCCGGCTTGCTGCTCATCCTGGCAATCATTGCCGTGCCCATCTTGCTCTTGATGCCGCACTCTGCACAGGCTGAAGATCCCTGGGCCTACGTGCCTAGAGATGTTCCACACACCGAGCACACCAGCCTGATGAAAGGCCCTTACAACACCCCCCAAGAAGTGACACGAGCCTGCCTGGAATGTCACCCCGACTCTGCTGAACAGGTCATGCACACCACCCATTGGACCTGGGAAAGCCAGCCGTTCGATGTGCCCTGGCGGGATGAGCCGGTCACCATCGGCAAGAAAAACCAGATCAACAATTTCTGCATCGGCACCCAGGGCAATGAGGCCAAATGTATGATCTGCCATGCCGGCTATGGCTGGAGCAACGAAAAATTCGACTTCAGCAACGCCGAAAACGTGGACTGCCTGGCCTGTCACGCCGACGCGGCGATCTACAATAAGGGAGATTTCGGCCTGCCGACGGAAAGCACTGACCTGGCGGCAGCCGCCCAATCGGTGAAGATGCCCACTCGCGAAAGCTGCGGCAAATGCCATTTCAACGGCGGCGGCGGCAATAACGTCAAGCACGGCGATCTGGACGAGAGCCTGTACTTCCCCCAGGAAAACCTGGACATCCATATGGGCGGGCTCGATTTCGTCTGCACCGACTGCCACCAGACCAAAGATCATATGATCAAAGGGCGGTTGCTTGCAGACAACTACACCATCGACCCCAAGGAACAGGTCGCTTGCGCCGACTGCCATCAGGGAACCATCCACGAGGACGAACGTATCAACATCCACACCGCTTCAGTGGCCTGCCAGACCTGCCACATCCCCTCCATCGCCCTCAAAAATCCCACCAAACTCACCTGGGATTGGTCCACCGCTGGTCAGGACCGTCCAGAAGACCATTTCACATACCTGAAAATCAAGGGCGACTTCGTTTACAAAGAGAACGTGGAGCCGGTGTATCTGTGGTTCAACGGCAATAACGCCTACCGCTACTTGCTGGGCGATAAAATCGATCCCACCCGACCTACGCTGATCACCCAGCCGGCAGGCGATATCACCGATCCCACAGCAAAGATCTTCCCCTTCAAAATCCATATCGCCAAACAGCCTTACGACAGCGTGTTCATGTACCTGTTGCAACCGCGCACTGGCGGCGGTGGAGATGGCGGCGGCGGTTTTTGGGAGACCTTCGATTGGCCTTCGGCGCTGGCGCTAGG
The DNA here is from genome assembly GCA_964503145.1 of uncultured Anaerolinea sp. Lineage (GTDB taxonomy): Bacteria > Chloroflexota > Anaerolineae > Anaerolineales > UBA4823 > RBG-16-57-11. The sequence continues at coordinate 969,831 of CAZCYV010000001.1, forward strand.
CGCGCAAGACTCCGGTTTGCAGTTCTCCGGTCAGTACGGATTCGCCGAGACCTGGATGTACTGGCCCACCACGCACATGGTGCAGCCGAAAGAGAACGCTCTGCAGTGCGACGATTGCCATAGCGAGGATGGCCGCCTGGATTGGGCTGCCCTGGGCTACCCGGGTGATCCGATCAAGTGGGGCGGACGGTCTATTCCTGAGTCGTCTTCGACCACACCCTGAGCCAATATTGGGAAACGCCACATGAACAGCAAGCATTTGCTCTTTCCCGTGCTTTTCAAGTCCAGGCTGGCGCGCCTGGCGCTGGCCGGACTGATCCTGGCGGCGGTCGCCGGGGCAGCTTCTATTGCCTGGGCCAGGCCCCAAGGACTCCCTACAGTGCAGACTTCACCCCTGCACCCGGTCTTTGCCCTGCTGGATCAAAACGGCGATAATGTTCTGACCAGCGGCCTGCCGGTTTCGACCATGAAGACCTGCGGCGCCTGCCACGACACCGCCTTCATCGAAACCCATTCTTTTCATTCTGATCTGGGGCTTTCGGATCTCACCACGGCGGGACAGACCGCCTCTGGCAAGCCCTGGGACGCTTCCAACGGCCTGTTCGGCAAATTCGACCCGCTCACTTACCGCTATTTGACCCAGCCGGGCGATGAACGCCTGGATTTATCCACCGCCGAATGGCTGATGGTCAACGGCAGACGCATCTCCGGCGGCGGCCCAGCAGCGACCTCGCGCAACGGCCAGCCGCTCACCAGCCTGACGCCAGACCCGGAAAATCCCGAGACCAGCCTGCTGGACCCTGAGACCGGCGAAGCTAAAGCCTGGGACTGGTCCGAGTCGGGCATACTGGAAATGAACTGCCTGCTCTGTCACAGCCCCAACCCGAACAACCAGGCGCGGCTGGAAGAGATCCAGGCCGGACGGTTTGGCAACGCTGTCACCGCTACGCTGCTCGGAAGCGGCATCGTGGAGCAAAGCACCGACGGCTGGAGCTATAACCCAGAAGCATTTGCCGAGAACGGCGAGTTGAAGCAGGATTACGTAAAGATCCAAGATCCGACCAACGACAACTGCGCTCAATGCCACGGAGTGGTACATACCGATCGCGACGCGCCGCTCGTCCTGGCCGCCTGCGATACCGACGCGTTCCAGACGGCAACGACGGGTCAGGTTATCTCCTCACAGCGCATCAATGAATCGGGCCTGAACCTGGCCAACAAGAGCGAGCTGGCTCGCTCCTGGGATATCCATGCGGAGCGGGCGCTGAACTGCACCGACTGCCATTACGCGCTCAACAACCCGGCGCACTATACCGAGGCGCTGGGGAAGAATCCCGAGCACCTGGTCTATGACCCACGGCGGCTGGAAATCGGGGAGTATTTGCAGCGCCCCGACCACAACTTCGCTCGCGGGCAGAGTGCACAGTTCACCGTGGCGCCAGAACTTAAGGGGACGATGCGCCGCTGCGATTCTTGCCACGATGCGCAGAAGACCCACAGCGACTGGCTGCCCTACGCCGCGCGGCACATGGAAGTGGTGGCCTGCGAAACCTGCCACATTCCGCAGTTGTACGCCCCGGCGATTCAGTCCGTGGACTGGACTGTGCTCACAGCCAATGGCGAGCCGCTCACCACCTGCCGCGGCATCGAGGGCGAAAACACGGTGACCGATCTGGTGACCGGCTTCAAGCCGGTGCTGATGCAGCGCAAGAACGTGGATGGCGACACGCTGCTGGCGCCCTATAATTTGATCACGAGCTGGTTCTGGATCTACGACGACGCTAAGGGCAACACCCGGCCGGTGCGGCAAGTCGATCTTCAGGCGGCGTACTTCGAGGAAGAACGTTATGCCCCGCAAATCCTGGTCAGCTTTGACTCGGACGGAAACGGATCGCTGGACGAGAATGAACTAAGGCTGGATACCGACGCCAAGGTAGCCGTGGTCAAAGGAAGGTTGGAGGCGCTGGGTCTGAAGAACCCGCGCATCTACGGCCAGGTACAGCCCTACAGTATCAACCACAACGTCACTCGCGGTGACGGCGTGACCAGCGACTGCCGCGCCTGCCACAACGGCCAGTCCCTGGTCACCGCGCCGATCCAACTGGCTTCTTACACACCCGGCGGCGTTCTGCCCGAGTTCGTCAAAGACGCCAATGTGGCTGCGACAGGCGAGATCGCCGCCCACTCCGACGCGCTGTACTATCAGCCCGCGACCGAGAAGGATGGCGTGTATATCTTTGGGCACAATCGGGTGGCCTGGGTGGATTGGTTCGGCGCGTTGTTCTTCGTCGGCGTGCTGCTGGGAGTTTCTGGACATGCAGCGATGCGCTATATTGCGTCTCTGCGCCGCCCCAAGAAGGCTGGCCGGTTGGAAGAAGTTTATATGTACGACGCCTACGAGCGCTTCTGGCACTGGCTGCAAACGTTTACCATCGTGATCTTGCTGTTCACCGGGCTGATTATCCATCGCCCAGATATCTTCGGCGCGTTTTCGTTCCCCTTTGTGGTGGTCATCCACAACGCCCTGGCGGCGATCCTGGTGATCAACGCCGCACTTTCGCTGTTCTGGCACCTGGTGAGCGGCGAAATCCGCCAGTTCATCCCTCGCCCGTATGGCTTCTTCGATAACGCCATCATGCAGGCGAAATATTACATCGAGGGCATCTTCAAGGGAGATCGCCACCCCTTCGAGAAGACTCGAGATAAAAAGCTGAACCCGCTGCAACAGGTAACCTACTTCGGCTTACTGAACGTGTTGCTGCCGCTGCAGATCATTACCGGCGCGCTGATGTGGGGCGTGCAGCAATGGCCGCAGGTGGCGGATCTGTTTGGCGGGCTGCCCTTCCTGGCGCCGTTCCACAGCCTGGTGGCCTGGTTGTTCGGCTCGTTCATCGTCGCTCACGTGTACCTGACCACCACTGGCGCAACGGTCTTCGAGGACATCCGGGCAATGGTGACCGGCTGGGAAAGGGTCGAAGTCCACGACGAGCACGAGGTCGTCGAAACGCCGGTTGAAGAGGGCGGCCTGAACCCGGCTGCGGGCGAGGCACAGGTCTAGCGTAACTGATGGGATAAAGAATATTCTGGAGACTGGATATGAGTGCAGCTACTGAAACCGTGAGAAAGAATAAAGGACGCAACTGGAGGGCTTTCCTGTTCGAGCGGCCCAAGAGGGATTACTGGCACCCTTATCTGGGCGCAGTCCTGCTGGGGATCGTGCTGTTCACCTCGTTCTTTCTGACCGGCAACGGTCTGGGCGCTTCCGGCGGGCTGAACCGACTGGTGGTCTTTGTAGAGGACCAGATTGCGCCGGAGCACGTGGACCGCGTCCCCTATCTGCTCAAGATGGCCGGCGGCGATAAGAACCCGCTGGACGATTGGATCATCCCGATGATCTTCGGCACACTGGTGGGCGGGTTCGTATCCGGCTGGCTCAACGGCCGTCTGCAGGTGGAGACCAACAAGGGACCCAACATCAGTAAGCGCACCCGCTGGGTGACGGCTTTCGTCGGTGGGGCGATCATGGGCTACGGAGCGCGCATGGCGCGCGGCTGCACCTCCGGCCAGGCGCTCTCTGGCGGGGCAGTGCTCTCGGTAGGCTCATGGGCGTTCATGTTCGCCGTCTTCGCCGGGGCTTACGCTCTGGCGTATTTCGTGCGCAAGCTGTGGCTCTAATACGGAGGTCGAAATGCCATTCCCACTACCTCTCGAAACGCTGGTCGGTAAGCCGCTGATGTATGCGCTGTTCGCGCTGATCGGCTTCGGCTTCGGCTTCGTGTTGGAAAGCTCTGGCTTCGGCAATTCCAGAAAGCTGGCGGCGCAGTTTTACTTCACCGAATTGACCGTGCTCAAGGTGATGTTTGGGGCGATCGTCACGGCGATGGTGCTGATCTTCACCATGGTTGGCCTGGGCATCCTGGATTACAACCAGGTGTGGGTCAATCCCACTTATCTGTGGTCGGGCATCCTGGGCGGACTGATCATGGGCGTGGGGTTCATCATCGGCGGATTTTGCCCGGGCACCTCGCTGGTGGCAATGGCGACGCGCAAGATCGATGGGCTGTTTTTCGTGTTGGGCGGGCTGTTCGGCATCTTCCTGTTCGGCGAGACCGAGCGCCTGTATGATTACTGGTGGAACTTCAGCGGTTATCTGGGACGGCTGACCATCCAGGACTGGCTGGGGGTGCCCACCGGCGTAGTGGTAGTGGCGATCGTGCTAATGGCGCTGTTCATGTTTTGGGGCGCCGAGCAACTGGAGCGCATCTTCGGCGGACGGGATCTTTCCAAAGAGCCGCGCCTGCGCCTGGCCGGCGCTGCAGCGCTGCTGGTCATGGCGTTTGGTGTGCTGTTGATCGGCGACGCCACCACGGCGGATAAATGGGCGCGCATCGCTCCCGTCAAAGAACCCGCCCTGGTCAACCGCGAGGTGCAGATCGAGCCAGGAGAGTTGCTGGCAACAATGGCCAACGACACGCTGAAGACGGTGATCCTCGATGTGCGTCCTGAGAACCAGTACAACCTGTTCCACATCCGCGGTTCGAAGAACCTGCCTCTGGAACGGCTGCCAGAATTCATCCCTGAAATCCACGCCCAACAGGCGCTGAACACCGTCTTCGTGGTGGTAAGCAACGACGAAGACGCCGCCACAGAAGCCTGGAAAATCCTGGTAGCGGAGAGCGTGCCCAATGTTTACATCCTGGAAGGCGGGATTAACCACTGGATTGCCACCTTCAATACCGGCGACTCGGGCATCGTCTATGCCCCTGGAGTAACTGGTGAAGACGTACTGCGCTATGTCTTTCCGGCGGCGCTAGGCGATCGCTATTCATGCGCCAGCCCCAGCCCGCATGAATGGGAACTGGAATTTACTCCCAAGATCAAGCTGGAAATCAAGCGCGACAAGAGCGGCGGAGGCTGCGGATAATCTCGCTTCGTCAACAAACTCATCAGCGTCTGATGATCATCAAACGCCCCCGGATTTTTTCGCCGGGGGCGATATATTTCCCTAATGGAGCGAGTCTGTGCGGTCTATCCAGTACAGGTGGGGATGCAAGCTGTATTAGGCAGCATATCTGGGGGTGGTCAGAGTCCATTCGGTGTGCTTTGTGTGATCTGTCTGTGCGAATGGCACCCCAATTGCACCCGGAACGATGTCATTCTGAACGAGCCCTTCGCAGGCTCAGGATTAACTCCACGCGGGAAGAATCTAGAATTTACATGCATTTGGAAGCGGCGACCGGCGCGTCCAATCCAGAAACGAGGTTATGAAGGCGCTCCAGCCTAATGTGTTCCCCCCTTTGGCTGGTGTGAACCCCCTGGTGCAACCACATATTGACCGGAGAGAACACCTGTCAGATCATAAGGGGGCGCCATCTCCAGCTATCCAAAACGGCTGATAGCGATCGCCGATTGCCTTCGCTCTACGGGCTGGTTTTGATCTTTCCGGCGATGATCTCCGCCGCGATGCCTTCCAGTTCAGTCTTGACGGTGGGGGAAATGAGCGACTCCAGCTTGTAGAAGGGCGAAATGCCGACCTCGCCAGTGGCTAACGTGCCAGTATGGATTCCGCCGGAGAAAGAGCCAGCCATAATCGCACTGGCAGCCTGCACCACGCTCAGGTCGTAGCGCTTCTCGATGCTGGTGAGCAGGATGTCCGCAAACTCCGGAGAGGTGGCGGTCCAATCAGTATCGACGCCGATCAGATAAGCGCCTCCGCGTTCCATGACCTCGGCGCCAGCGCCCCAACCGACGGTTTCCCCGGCGACGGGCAGGATCACATCGGCGCCAGCTTCCAGCAAGCGCTGCGCCATCTGCCTACCTTCGGTGGTGCAGCAAAAGCCGCCGGTGAACAGACCAACGTGTTTTTGTGGGTCCCAGCCGATGACCTCCACATTCGCCCTATGCTGCTCGTTGTAGTAGGCGACCCCAAGCGCAAAACCATCCATAAAACCGGTGACCTGAGGGATATCCACCCCGCCGAAAACGCCCACTTTACCGCTCTTGGTGGCAGAGGCGGCTACGTAGCCGGCGAGGAATGCAGCCTGGTCGGTGGCGTAGACCTGCGTCCAGACGTTCTCCAGCGGTGGATCGAACGGAAAGTCGAGCATCATGAATTTTTGCTCCGGTTTTGCTCTAGCGGCGAACTGTATCTCTTCGACCAGCGTACCCGGCGAGACGATCAGGTTACAATCTGCCCCGATAAAAGCCTCGATGTTTTTCGAGAAATCCGAGCGCGATGCGGATTGTAGCGTGTTGGCTTGCCAGCCGAAGTCTCTGGCGGAAGCCTTGACGCCTTTGTAGATTAACTCGTTGAAGTAATTGTCGAACAAGCCTCCCTGGTTGGTGACCTGGCAGATCCTGCCGGTATCGGCTCTGGGAAAGGGGGTGGGGGTGGGAAGAGTCGCCGGCGCGACGCAGGCGCCAGAGATTCGGTGTAAATATTTCTGGCACTCTTCAGTGCTCAACGACCGCGTGACGCGCCCCTGCGCCAGTTGGACCAGCTCGCCGATATCCAGGAGATAGACGCGCGCCCCCGTATCGCCGCTGGCGGCAAAGCGCTTGCCATCCGGGCTGAAGGAAAGGCTGTTCAGGCTGGCGCCATCCCCGTAGAAAGTCAAGGTTTCCTGACCGGTATCAGCCTCCCAGAGCTTGGCAACGCCATCCCGACTGGCTGTGGCAATGCGCCTACCATTTGGGCTGAAGCCCACCGCCATCACCGCTGCGTTGTGAGAGACCAGAGAAACAAGCTCTCTACCCTGCTCTAAATCCCATTCTCGGGCTGTGCTGTCCAGGCTGGCTGACGCCAGGCGCTTGCCATCCGGGCTGAAGGCAACCGATACGACCGCGTCTCTGTGTCCGTGCAAGGTGTGAATAGCCTTGTGTGTAGCCAGATCCCAGATAACCACTGTCCCGTTGTTGACGCCCGCGCCGAGCTTTTTCCCATCCGGGCTGAAAGCCAGCACCCAGACGCTATCCTGGTGGTCGAACGTCTCGATGGGCTGGCTGGCAACTGGCATGACCGATACATCCCAAATTTTGACCTTGTAGTCGTCGCTGGCGGTGGCAAGGCGGGTGCCGGCAGCGTCGAAAGCCAGGGCGTTGATGCGCCCTGAATGCGCGTTCCATGCGCTCAGCTCCTCGCCCGATGAGGCTTTCATCAAGACCACCTGTGTCCCATTGCTGACTGCTGCAATCCACCTGCCATCCGGGCTGATCGCCAGGGAGGAGAACGACTTTCCTGAGATAGCATACGATTCCTGACCGGATGTGGCGCTCCACACTTTCAGGAGACCTGCTTCTACGCCAACCAGGTTCTCTCCATTAGCGCTGAAGGCAATCTGATCCTGAGCGCCGGTAGCCCCGCTGAGGGTGAGCGCTTCATGCGCTGGGGTAACATCCCAGATGCGAACAGTGCCGTCGGCGCTGCTGCTCGCCAGGCTGGTTCCGTCTGGGCTGAAGGCTACCCCGTATACAGCTCCCGTGTGACCGGCTAAAGTCAACAACTCTTCACCGTCGTCGCTACTCCAAACTATCACCTTGCGATCTTCGCCGCCGGTTGCCAGTCGTCTGCCATCTGGGCTGAATGCCAGCGCATAGATGGTATTCTTATGCCCGTTGAGTGTCACCAACCTTTCGCCGGTATTGGCGTCCCAGAGAACGGCTGTGTTCTCGCTGACGGTGGCAATCCGGCTGCCGTCCGGACTGAAGGCGACAGCCCACACCCAACCTGGATGCTCTGCCAGGCTGAGCAACTGCTGACCAGTGGCGGAGTCCCAAACCCGCGCGCTGCCGTCGTCGCTGGCGGTCAGCAGGCGCTTTCCGTCCGGGCTGAAAATGGCGTAGGAGACATAATCTGTATGACCTGCAAAATTGGCCAGCTCTTTGCCGGTTTCGAGACCCCACACTCTGGGAAGGTTGCCAGATGGGATGGTCGCCAGCCGTGAGCCGTCAGGGCTGAATTCCACCCCGAAGTCGGCGTTGATGTGACCATCAAGCGGCATTTCGACTCCTGAGGCGGCGTCCCAAATTTTGATCGTTCCGTCGGATGCGACAGTAGCCAGACGCCTGCCATCCGGGCTGAAGCTCGCCGAGCGGCCGGGCAGGCTGATCATCCGCTCGCCAGTGGCAAAATCCCATATCACCACGGTCTCGTCAGCACTGGCTGTGGCAAGCCGCGACCCATCCGGGCTGATGTCCACGCTCAGCGCAGCGCCAGGGGCGTTGACCGGAAGGGTGCGGCGTATGCGGGAGGCCATAAGCGCCTGGTGCAAAGCGTCTTCGGCTTCGAGGGTATAGGTGGTTGAAATGGCTTGCAGCGCCAGCAACAAGCTGCGCTCGGGATCAATATTGAGATTGCCGAGAGAGGCGGCTGCCAGCTCGCGCGAGGTTGCCAGGCGGCTGGCAAGGCGAGCCTGCCATCCCAGAAACCCGGCGGTCGCCAGCATGATGACGGCAATGACGAACGCTCCAACCAGGTACAAGGAACGGACACGCAGTTGTCCGGCGGCGCGGGCTTGTTCTTCGGCGCGCCTGCGTTCTGCCTCCACCAATTTCTGGGCGACTTCCAGCTCACGCTGGCGTTGCGCCTCTCTTTCGATGGCTTCGTGGTCTGCCAGTTCCTGAGCCGCCATGAGGAATTCACGTTCGAGGGTGTTAATCTCATCCGGATGTGTAGAAGCCCATTCAAGTGCCTGCGCCAGCCGGGCACCGCGATAGAGGAGATCGGGCTCGCGGTTGCGGGCGGACCAATCCCGAGAGGTATCCGTCAGGTGACGGTGCAGCCGCAAACCTTCACGATTGTCTTCGAGCCAGCCGCGCAGGGTGGGCCACTCACGGATCAGCGCTTCGTGCGCCACTTCAGCAGAGTCCTGGTTGGTGATAATCAGGCGAGCATCGGCTAAAGCTTTCAGTACGTCCTGTGTGAGCGAAGTTTCCTCCAGTTTCAAAATCAACTCATCGAAGCCTGCTCGACGGCGCGTATCTCCGGCAGCGGTTTCATCGCCCAATTCGGTCAGACGCAAGAAGATGCGGCGGGCGATCGCCCTCTGCTCGGGTGTGAACTGGTCTATGAATACGGCTTCAGCTGTCTCAGCAATGGCGCCGCGCACTCCACCCGAAGAGGTATACCCGCTCAGGGTCATGGTGCGCCCCCGCCGTCTTTGCCAGGTCTCTAACAAGGTATGCGAGAGCAAAGGCAGCGCTCCTGGCTCATGACCAACGTCGTGCAGGAGCAGGTCGACAAGCCCGGGCTCTATCTCCCAGCGCCCACGACGGGCAGGCTCTTCGATGGCGCGACGCAGCTCTTCGGAGCTCATTGCGCCGATGTATTCCTGCTGTTGCGCCAGCGCCTGGCGTAAGCGTTTGTAGTTCGCGCAATGGGTATAGAAATCGGCGCGCAGGGTTATAACAACCAGGGTTGATCCGTCGGGCGTGGAAGCCGCGGTGAGTAAGTTATCAATAAAAGCGACCCGCTCTGCCTCTGCGTGACACAGCGTGAAAAGCTCTTCAAACTGATCCACCACGATCAACAGGCGGCGTTCGTGAGATGTCCACTGCCTTCGTGCGGCAAATAAATGCAGGCTGCGTGGGTCGCTGGCAAAGTCGTCCACCAACCTGGCTGCGCCTGCAATAGAACCGTTCTCCTCGGTAAGGCTCATCGCCAGCCTTTCAAGCGGATGCGCCGTGGGTGTGAGAACACGGATATTCCAATCGGCAGAAGCCTTGTTCCAGCGTAGGGCTGGCACCAATCCTGCCCGCACTAAAGATGATTTGCCGCTGCCCGAAGCCCCCACCACTGCCAGAAAACGTGCCTCGACTGCAGATACTTCAGAAGCCATCAGGAGCAGGCGTTCCATCAACCTGTTCGTCAGCATCTCACGCCCCACAAACAGATCAGCATCTGCTTCGTCGAAATAGCTCAAGCCCTTATAAGGGCACAAGCCCAGACCAGGCGCGTCCTCGCGATGGACATTGGCAGCCAGATCCAATAAGCGGACGACCGCTTTAGGTTCTTCCTCCAGGTCAAGTGCAGGCACGAAGCGCGCCTCGATAGTGGGAATGTCGGGAAGGCGAAGATTCTGTTCGAGGCGGCTGATCTGAGCATCGCTATAACCAACCGCAGTGGCAAGCTCCATCTGCGTGATGCCGAGGCGGCGCCTGAGGAAGCGCAATAAATCTCCAAAGGTGGTGAACTTCTCCAGCGTACCGGCAGGGATAGAAGAGGGCATTTTGATCTCCAGGAATGGAAGGATAACACGTTTCCTTGCTTTTGGAGAATATTGGTAGAAAATGACAAGTTTGGTAAGCCCCGAGGTGCTATAGTTAGGCAACCAGACCGAAGCGCAGACAGCGCAAACCCAACCGGCTGGAGGAGAGATAAGCAATGAAAGGCAACAAATTATTCTTGATGGGGCTACTGCTGATCATGGTTGTAATTGCAGCCTGTGGTCCAGCCGCGCCTGCCGGTGTAGCCGACCCAACGCCAAAACAAGCGCAGGCGCCAGTATCCACCGACGCCCCAGCAGCGAACTCCGCCGTCGCAGGAAATTTCCCGCTTGGTAGATTCGTATCGGTTCATGATAAAGCGATTGCTTATCAGTTCAATCGTGATGGCAGCTTTGCATTCTATTTTGCATCGAAAGATCCGGTGCTGACGGGGGTGTATGCTGTTACGGGCAATCTGATTACCATGATGGATCCCAACGAAACCGATCCAAACTGTAAAGATGCTGTGCCATACAAATGGTCCTTCGATGGAACGCATCTCACCTTCGCACCTGACAGCAACGACCCGTGCAGAGGGCGTCAGGAAGCCAATGCCGACACGTATGCAATTGAGACCACATATTTGCCCGAGATCGTCATTGACGCCAGCGATTATGCCTACTCCGCACCCGATACGATCAGCGCCGGCTGGGTGCGGGTAAGACTGACAAACTCAGGGCAGGAACCCCACCATGTGCAGTTCTTACGCTTGAACGACGGCGTCACCCTGGCGCAGTTTCAAGAAGCGTTGAGGCAGGGCGAAGGACCTGCCCTGGCGTTGGTGAAGCAAATGGGCGGCGTGGGCGCCATTGCTCCGACCTTGTCGGCGCAGGTGGTGCTCAACCTGCCCGCAGGGGAATATGTGATCCTGTGCCTGATCCCATCCCCAAGCGATCATTTGCCACACCTTGCCAAAGGGATGATTAAGGGTCTCATCGTCGAGCCGGCGAACACTACAGCTTCGCTCGAACCCAAGGCTGATCTGACGGTGAGCATGCAGGATTTTGCGTATGACCTGCCGGAGGCTTTACCCGCCGGGCAATTGAGCATCCAGGTGATCAATAATGGACCTGAGGCGCATGAATTCAACATCCTGCGCCTGGCGGATGGTAAGACAGCGAACGATGTGCTGCAATATCTGGGGGCGCCGGATGGTCCACCACCCTTCACACCGGTTGGCGGTATGAACGGCTTAGATAAAAGCTTATATGGTTACGCCGAGCTCGACTTGACGCCCGGCACCTATGTGGCAATCTGCAACATCCCCAGCCCGGTTGTTGAAGGTCATCCGCACTTCACGCTCGGCATGATCAAAATGTTCAGCGTGTCCTCGCCAGTATCCACGAGCTTTCCTACCGGCATGTTCATATCGGTGAACGACAAGGCGCGCGCCTATCAATTCAACCCGGATGGCACCTTCGCATTTTTCCTGGGTGGCAAAGATCCGGTGGTGCAAGGAAACTACATCGTCATTGGAGACTTGCTCTCGGTGCGCAATCCGGATGAGACAGATCCGAAGTGTCAGGGCTCGGTAACCTACCAATGGTCCTTTCGTGATAACAAGCTAAGCTTTACCCCGATTGGGCAGGATACCTGCAGGAGCAGACGGGATTCGTTCAGCGACACATATGCCGGCTCGTAATCGTTAAGGGGGTAGATGTAATCCCGGGGCTGTCCCAAAAGAAGGGCAGCCCTTTTTCTTAATATAACAAACAAAAGCCGCGCCATCCAACCTAGCTGGGCTGGCTCTGTTTTGCAACGCTCAATTCCGGATTATCACTGCGGGTGATCTTTGAGATGCTAAGCGCCTACATCTCAAATCCAATCATCGCCTGGATGTTGGCGCTGGCAGCAATGATGAAATGGCTGGCAGGGGTGGCGTTTGTGGCGCTCACCTGGCGGCGCATCCGGGAGCGATAAATGCCACGCTTGAGTGTCTTCTTCATCCGCGCCTCATTGATTTACTTGTTGTTAGCCTTCACCGTGCGTGTGTGGATTATTGCTTGTCAACCAGGGGATGATGATCTACCCGTACCTTTGGCGCTGGCTGCCCTTGCATATGGAATTTGCCCTGATGGTCTGGATGGTGCAACTGGCGATGGGTGTGGCGTTTTGGATTCTGCCGCGTTTTTCGCGCGGCGCGCCGCGCGGCACAATCTGGTCGTTGTGGCTTTCCTTCATCCTGCTAAATGCAGGGGTCATCCTTTCTGTTGGTAAGAGCCTACAGGTTCCTTCCTGGCTTCCTGCAGTCGGCAAATTAAGCGAATTGCTGGGGATACTGGCGTTTGTCGCCGGCAGTTGGCGTCGGGTGAAACTCACAGGCGCATGATGATAATGAAATGCGGGATCGCAACCAGGAGCCGCGCCGATAGGCACCCAATTGCACTCGAAAAAACGAAAGCCCGCTGATCGTGCAGGCTAAACCCCCAGTTGAGGGGGAAATGAGATGAGGTTACCACTATATCTGGCGCCCCCGGCGAGATTCGAACTCACAACCGTCTGATCCGAAGTCAGGCGCTCTGTCCATTGAGCTACGGGGGCGCAGCAAGTTCAGATTATACCATGACGCTGGCCTGGTTCTGCGCGCCCAGAGCATCTCCGCAAACCGGGGCCTACTATTTGAAACGCTGGAAATCATCCCCCATTCCGATGAATACAGTATAATGCGAACCATGTACGAAGCCTTTCACCCTCCCCGTTGATGCTTAGCGGATGACCACCCGCCGCGCGCTCCGCCTTCAATTCGTCGTTCGTTCCTTTGACCAGATCAAGACCGACGGAACTCGAATGAATCGGAGGTATAGCGAATGAATAAACGCGGCATAGCGCAATTGCAAAGCATTGCGCCGGTCTTACGGGGAATGCTCCCCTTGACCTGGCTGTTCTTACTGATCGAACTCTTCGACGAACTGCATTACGGCATCGAAGGTGCCGTGCTGCCGGCTTTGCGCCAGGATCTGAACTTAAGCTATGCGCAAACCGGCCTGCTACTCGGCCTGCCCGCCCTGCTGGGGACGCTTATCGAATTCGTGATCATGCTGCTGGGAGACACCCGGCTGCGCAAGAGGCTGATCGTTGGCGGCGGGCTGGTCATCGTCCTGGCGGCCCTGCTGCTGGCGAGCGCCCAATCTTTTCCAACAGCGCTGCTGGCGTTCATTGTGATCTACCCGGCCAGCGGCGCGTTTGTCAGCCTCTCCCAGGCCACCTTGATGGACTTGAACCCCAATCGAGAGGCGCAAATGATGGCACGCTGGACATTGTTTGGCTCGATTGGCAACCTGATCGGCCCGCTGCTGGCCGCGGCGCTGTTTGCCGCGGGGTTGGGCTGGCGCTGGAATTACGTTTACGTGGCCGCGCTGGCTTTGTTCCTGGCGCTGATAGTCTTGCCGCAGCGTTTTCCAGCGCGACGGCAAGATGTCGAGGCGGGCGCGCCATCCTCCCTCAATGAGTTGCGTGATCTGCTGCCCGAGCTTTGGCGTTCGATCAAGAACCTGGCTCTGATGCGCTGGTTTGTTTTGCTGGATCTCTCCGACCTGTTACTGGACGTTTTCGTCAGCTACTCGGCGCTGTATTTCGCCGATGTCGTCGGCTTCACTCCAGCGCAGGTGGGCTTGATGATGAGCGCGCTGATGGCGGCAGGTTTGGTTGCCAACGTGGCGCTGATCCCGCTACTGGAGCGCGTCGATGGACGCTGGCTGGTGCGGGTGACCGCGATCGCGGCTGGCGTCGCTTACGCTGCCTGGTTGCTGGCGCCCTGGGCCTGGGCGAAGGTTGTCCTGGCCATCGGGGTGCGGCTGCTTACCTTGGGATGGTACGAGGTGCTGCAGGGAGAGGCCTACGCCAGCCTGCCCGGGCGTTCAGGCACGGTGATGGCGATCAACTCCGTGATGGGGTTGCTGGGCGGAGCGCTGGTGTGGTTCGTCGGCTGGTTCGCCGAACAGGCTGGCCTGCCGGCGGCGATGTGGCTGCTGCTGGCCGGGCCGTTGGCGTTGATCCTGCTCCTGCCAAAGCCCAGGAGCCCTCATCAGGTGCATCAGTAGTAAAATACGGTTAACCCAAGCACACGACGTAGGAGGCGAGCTATGCAAGATCTGACCCAAGAAATCCTGGAATTGATCCGACTGGCGGCGACCGACCTGCCGCCGGATGTAGAAGCGGCGCTGCGCAGAGCGCTGGAGCAGGAAGAGCCTGGCTCGGCGGCGCGCGGCGCGCTGGAGACTATCCTTAAGAACGTCGAACTCTCGCGGCAGAACTCCACCCCGATCTGCCAGGACACCGGCACGCCCATCTTCTACGTCAGGCACCCCGAGGGCTGGAGCACGCGCAAACTGCGCCAGCAGATCGAAGCAGCCACGGTGGAAGCCACCCGGCGCTCATACCTGCGCCCCAACTCAGTGGACTCGCTGACCGGCAAGAACAGCGGCAACAACCTGGGCGGTGATTACTTTCCCTCGGTGCATTTCGAGGAAGTGGAAGGCGAGGTGCTGACCATCGATCTGATGCTCAAAGGGGGCGGCTGCGAGAACGTCGGCGCGCAGTATTCGCTGCCCCACACTGCATTGGGCGCGGGGCGCGACCTGGCCGGCGTGCGCAAGGTGGTACTGGACGCGGTGCACCAGGCCCAAGGTCAGGGCTGCGCGCCAGGCATCCTGGGAGTGGCTATCGGCGGCGACCGCGGCTCGGGCTACCTGGCCTCAAAGGAAGCCCTGTTCCAGAAGATGGAAGACGTCAACCCCAACCCCGAGCTGGCGGCGCTGGAAGAGCGGCTGACGCAGGAAGCCAACCAGCTCGGCATCGGGCCGATGGGCTTTGGCGGTAAGACCACCGTGCTGGGAACCAGAATCACCGCGTTGAATCGCCTGCCGGCCAGTTACTACGTGACCATCTCCTACATGTGCTGGGCCTACCGCCGGCGGCGGATGACCTGGCAAAATGGAAGTGTTACCTACGAGTGAGCCAGGAGGCGAGCGATGAAGAAGATCCAATTGCCACTCAACGATGAGGTCGTGCGCAGCCTAAAAGTCGGCGATCCGGTGGCGCTATCTGGGGTGATGGTCACTGGGCGCGATGCAGTCCATAAATGGATGATCGACACCTTCATTAAGAAGACCCGCCCACCCCAGGGCGACGACCTGGAAGTCTATACGGCAATCCAGCCCCTGCTGCGCGGCAGCGTGATCTATCATTGCGGGCCGGTGGTCGCCGGGCTGGACACCAAGGAATATCGCTTCGTCGCTGCCGGCCCGACCACCAGCATCCGCGAGGAGCCTTATCAGGGCGACGTGATGCGTCACTTCAAGATCCAGGGCGTGATCGGCAAAGGCGGCATGGGCAAAAAGACGCTGGCCGCCTGCCAGGAAGTGCCAGGGATGTACCTGCACGCCATCGGCGGGGCAGCCTCGTTGATCGCCCAGACAGTGAAGCGGGTGCTAGGGGTTTATAAGCTGGAGTTCGGCGTCCCCGAAGCGATGTGGGTGATCGAAGTGGAGGACTTTCCGGCGGTAGTGACGATGGACGCGCATGGCAATAGCCTGCACGCCGAGGTGGAGCAGCGCTCCAGGGCAGTGCTGGAGGAACTACTGGCAAAAGCTTGAGTCTAAAAGAGGCTGCCCAAGCCGAGCTGGGCAGCCTCTTTTTATTTGGGTTTCAACTCTTCAAGCGAATGCTCTTGAAAGCCTCGACCTGACTGCGAATGGCCCGCTCGGTGGGCAGGCGTTCGATGCTCGAGGCGCCGAAGAAGCCCGCCACCCCGGGCATGCGCGCCAGGGCTACACCCACGGTGTCGGGTTCGTCGAATGGCCCACCGTGGCAAAGCACGATGATGTCTTTGCGCACCTTCCAGCCCGCCTCGGCGATCGACATCACCCGCTCGATGGCATCATCCAGTGAATAAGCCACCCCAGCGCCGATGCTGCCCGAAACGGTCAGCCCCACATGGGCGACAAGCTGGTCAGCGCCAACTTTGGCCATCGCCGTGGCCTGATCGGCGTCGAAGACGTAGGGGGAAGTGAACAGGTCGAGCTCATGCGCCAGGCGAATGGCCTCGATCTCTTTATCGAAACCCATGCCGGTGGCTTCCAGATTGGCGCGGTAGTTGCCATCGATCAGGCCGACAGTGGGAAAGTTCTGCACCCCTGAAAAGCCAATTTCCTTGAGTTGCTTCAGGAAGACCGGCATCAGGCGGAAGGGGTCGGTGCCGCACACCCCCGCCAGCACTGGCGTATCTTTGACCACCGGCAACACCTCGGCAGCCATCTCGACCACAATGCCGTTGGCGTCGCCGTAAGGCATCAGGCCGGCCAGGGAGCCGCGACCGGCCATGCGGTAACGCCCCGAGTTGTAGATGATGATGATATCGGCGCCGCCCGCTTCGGCGAACTTGGCGGAGATGCCCGCCCCGGCGCCGCAGCCCACAATCGGGCGGCCAGCTTCGATCTGAGCGCGCAAACGGCGCAGAATTTCGAGTCGTGGAATGGACATATGCTCTCCTTGGTGGTTGATGATGGATCCTCAGATTCAGATGTATGACCTCAGCGAACGCGGGTCGTTGGCAAGCGCAGCGCCGCTAGGCGCTCAGCAACCCTAGCAACGTTTTCGCTACGGCGTCGGCGAACTCCGGATCGTTGATGTTGTGATCCAATTCGATCAGTGGGATACCCGGCTTCAGATTCTGCCTGATCGCAGCATAGCAGGCAGCATCGGCCTCGGGATCCCAAAAGCGCCCGCCAGGGCTGTCGAGCATCGAGACGCCCTTGAGCGGCAGGAGCACCGCCACCGGCCCCTGGGCGGCGTTGGCGGCCGCGGCCAGCATGGCGCCCATGCGAGCGTTTTCCTCGACGTTGGTGCGCATCAGGGTGACGTTAGGGTTCCATTGATACAGATTGCGATGGCGATATTTCTCCGGCACGGTGTCGATGCCCCAGAAGTTGGCCATGTCCACACATCCAGGGACCAATACCGTCGGAATGCCGGCGCGAGCGGCGGCCAGGCAGCGCTCTGGCCCTGCCCCAAATACCCCGCCGCACACCTCATCGGCCAGCTCGGTGGTGGTAATATCCATCGAGGCGGCGAAATGGCCGTCGGCAATCAGACTCTCCATGGTCCGGCCGCCGGAGCCATTGGCATGGAAGACCAAAACTTCGTAGCCAGCCGCCTCCAGCGCCGCTCGCGCCCGATCGACACAGGGAGTGGTGTTGCCGAACATGGACGCTGCCACCAGCGGTTTTTCCTCCTGCACAGGCGGCGGCTCAGCCTGCACCATGCCGGCGATGGCGGCAGCGGCGTTAGCATAGACCACGCGGCTGATGCGGTTGAACCCGGCGACATCAACGATCGAGGGCATAAAGGTGATATCCTTGGTGCCGGCATAGGCGCTGACATCCCCGCCGCCAACGGTGGAGAGCATCAATTTGGGCACACCCACCGGCAGGGCGCGCATCGCCGCAGTGGCAATGGAAGTGCCGCCGGTGCCGCCCATGCCCAGGATGCCCTGCAGGCGGCCTTCGTCGTACAGCCGCCGCACCACCGCCTGCAAACCCGCAGCCATGACGCGCATGGCTTCATCTTTATGCTGACCGTCAGCCAGGCGGCTCAGGTCGCCGCCGCCCAGACGAGCCACCTCACCCCGGTCGATGTCTGGCGGGAATTTTGGCTCGCCCATGACGCCGAAATCGACCACCAGCGTTTTCAGGCCCTGGTTTTCGATAATCTGCCGAACAAAAGCGAACTCATCCCCCTTGGTATCCAGCGCTCCTACAAGTACGACGGTTTTTGGCATGTGGACCTCCGGTTTGGGTTTTGGTTATCATACCATCGAGACGTGATTTAATAAATAAACAGATCGCCCCGCCGACATCGGATATAATTCGATGGCGATGTCTGCCAAATCATTGAGCACATCTTTTCTGCTCTCGACTTTCCTGCTCCTGGTCGGCGCGCTTTGGATGTGGTGGAGCCGGGCGCCGGCGGGGGCGACCACCCAGGGGGCGATCCCCGCGCCGCAAAAGGGATTCCTGGCGCCGGATTTTACACTGGCGACGGCGGAAGGAAAGATGGTGCGCCTCTCAGAGCTGCGCGGCAGGCCAGTGGTGTTGAACATCTGGGCAAGCTGGTGTCCGCCATGCCGCGAGGAGATGCCGGCGCTGGAGCGGGTGCATCAGGCGTATCAAGGGCAGGGCGTGGTGATCCTGGGGCTAAACTCGACGTTTCAGGATAGCCGCGAGGACGCCCTGGCTTTCGCCGCCGGGCAAGGGCTGAGCTTCCCGATTTTGTTCGACGAACAGGGCCAGGCAACGCGACTGTACCAGGTGCGGGCGCTGCCGACCACCTTTTTTATCGACGCCCAGGGGATTATCCAGGAGGTCATCGCGGGCGGGCCAATGGCCGAGGCGCTGCTGCGCATCCGCGTGGAGCAATTGATCGAAAAATCACCCTCGGAGGGGCGCTGATGCTGCCGGTGGTGAACATCGGACCGCTGGCGCTGCAAACGCCAGGACTGGCGCTGCTAATCGGGCTATGGCTGGGGTTATCACTGGCAGAGAGATACTCAGCTAAACGTGGGGTGCCCGCCGATCTACTATACAACCTGGTATTCGTCGCCCTGGTCGGCGGGGTGATCGGGGCGCGGCTGGCTTACCTGCTGCGTTATCCAGAAGCGTTTGCCGGCAACCTGCTGAGCTTGGCCTCGCTGAACCCAGGGCTGTTGGATCCGCTGGGCGGGCTGGCAGCAGCAGTGACCGTTGGGGCAATCTATACCCAGCGCAAGAAACTGGCGCTCTGGCCGACGCTGGACGCGCTGACGCCGCTGCTGGCAGTGATGGCGATCGCCATTGGAATCTCGCACCTGCTCTCGGGGGCAGCCTTCGGAGCCGCGGCGCAGCTCCCCTGGGCGATTGATCTGTGGGGCGCGCGGCGGCATCCGAGCCAGGTCTATGAAATTCTGGCGGCAGCAGCGATCCTTGGGGCCCTATGGCCGGGCAGATGGCGTGAGAGCGAGCCGGCAGGGCGGTATTTTCTACTGTTCGTAGCGATCAGCGCGCTGGCACGCTTGTTTCTGGAGGCCTTCCGCGGGGATAGCCTGCTGCTTCCAGGCGGATGGCGGGCGGCGCAGGCGCTGGCCTGGCTGGCGCTGGCAGCCAGCCTGTGGGGACTGGGCCGGTTAAAGCAGCCCCAACGGCCGGATGGATAAAATCTGCAAGCAGAGGGAATGTGCGCGTCACCTTTTGCGCCAAAAATCATCTAATGGGGTGATGTTGGCATAAAGGAGAAGGGCATGACTGACGAATTGGGATTCGAAGTGCGGCTCTCGCTGCCCTATGAGGCAGCGCTGGAGAAAGTGACTGCGGCGCTCAAAGCGGAGGGCTTTGGGGTGCTGACACGCATCGACGTAAAAGAAACACTGAAAGAGAAGCTGGGGCAAGACTTCCGCCCCTACGCCATCTTAGGGGCATGCAACCCGCCGCTGGCGCACCGCGCCCTCTCGACGGACGGCCGGGTGGGATTGATGCTGCCGTGCAATGTGACCGTAGAGGCCGATGAGCAGGGTGAAAGCGTGGTGCGCATCGCCAACCCCGAAATGATGTTGCAAGTCGGCGCATTGCAGGGGAACGAAACGCTGCGCAGCGTGGCGGCCGAGGCGCGCGCCCGGTTGGAGCGAGTGACCGAAGCGCTGAGAGCGCTATAACAACGGATTCGAGCCGCGGGAGATATTCTCCAGGAACTCCTGGCGGGTGGCCAGGTTCTTGCGAAAAGCGCCGTACATGGCGGAGGTCGTCATGCGAGCGTCATGCTTCTTGACGCCGCGCATGGTAGCGCACAGATGCAGCCCCTCGACGACCACGGCGACGCCATAAGGGTTGAGCAAGTTGTTGATAAACTCGGCGATCTGACGGGTCATGCGTTCCTGCACCTGCAGCCGCCGGGCGAACATATCCACGATGCGGGGAATCTTGGAAAGGCCGATCACCTTACCACGCGGGAAATAAGCCACGTGGGCGCGACCGATGAAGGGCAACAGGTGATGCTCGCACAGACTGTAGAACTCGATGTCGCGCACCATCACCATCTCGTCGTAAGTTTCGTCGAACAGAGCGCCGTTGACCAGCGCCTCTGGATCCATCCAGTAACCTTGTAACAACTCAGAATACATGCGCGCTACGCGCTCAGGCGTGTTTAGCAAACCAGGTCGGTTTGGGTCTTCACCCACGGCAGTGAGCAAATCTGTCACAGCGCGCTGTGCGGCGGCGTAGTCGATCTGCACGCCGGTCAGCACGCTGCTCAACTCATCATCCAGGTTTTCTTCTAAATCCATTTCTGCCATATTCGCTGTCTTGCCTCATTCTATCAAGTCCACTTGCTGCCGCTGAAGTGTAACCCGAACCCACACAGAAGTCAACGCACACAGGGCAATTCGCCAACCGCCAGGCAGGTCAACCAGGCGGCAAATTCAACTCTGTGTCCATCCCCGATAAATTTCTCGGAAATTCGTCTCCCGAATTATTGCGCCGCAGGGAAAATCAAGCTACAATATTCGATAGCGAGGTCAGATCACCGGAGGTGAGTAAAATGGATCTCAAACACATATTGCGGAGCGTGGACTTATTTGAAGGTCTGTCGGAGCAGGAGCTGGATCAGGTCGCCGCCATCTGCATCGAGAGGCGCTTTAACCCCGGAGATCTGATTACCAAAGAAGGGGAGACCGGGTCCGAAATGTTTGTGATCACGGATGGCTTCGTGGAAATCCTGCTCGGCGAGCGGCCCGCCACATCGGCGCGGGTAGTCGTCAGCCTGGGGCCGGGGCAGATCATCGGCGAGATGGCGTTGGTGGATCAGGGGCCGCGCTCGGCTACGGTGCGTGCCACGAGCAAGCCCACGGTAGTGCAGGCCATCCAACGGGCGGATCTGGAAGCCCTGTGCCAGCGAGAAACGCACATCGGCTATGTGATCATGCGCAACCTGGCGGCCGATCTATCCTTCAAGATACGTCACAGGAACCTGCTCGAACGTTAACAGGTGCGCCATGGCGATCTATAAAGTCAGCTACGTCATCGTTGGAAAAGATCATCCTGGCACGATCCTCAACCAGGATCATATGCCACGTGTAGGGGACAAGGTTCAACTGGGGAACGAAACCTTCGAGATCATCGAAGTGCTGGAGTTGGTGCCGCCGCGGGGTGAATTTCACTATATCCATGTCACCTGTCGGCCGGCCGACAAGCAACATAAGCGTTAGTCGAACGCATCGGGGCCATCCTCAACCGGATGGCCCCTGTTATTTTCTTATAGCGAAGCGCCTGGGATGCTCAAGCGATTTCGGGTTCGATCAGGCCGTAGGTGCCATCCCGCCGACGGTAGAGCACATTGATCGCGTTGGTATTGGCGTTGAAGAAGATGAAGAAGTTTTCGTGCCCGAGCAAGCTCATCTGCTCAATGGCTTCGAATTCATCCATGGGCGAAAGTGGGAAGCGCTTGCGGCGGGCGATCACCGGGCCAAGCTCGCCGCTCTCCTCTTCCTCGACGACGGGTTCTGGGACGACTTCAGCCGCAGACTTGCCATCGCCGCGGCCGCGATAATGCTTGCCTTTGTAGCGCTCGATGCGACGCTGCATCTTCTCCAGGGCGGCATCGACTGCGGCAAAGATATCGTCGGCGCGCTCTTCGGAGCGCAAGATATACCCCTTGCCGCGCACCGTGATCTGGGCCACCTGGCGATCAGCAGCGCTGCGCGCCGATTTGACATAGGCCAGATCGACGCGGGTCTCTTCGATGCCAGGCAGGAAACGATCCAGCTTGGAGACCTTTTTAGTAACGTAATCGTTGATTCGATCTGTTACTTCAATGCTCCGCCCATAAATATCGACTTTGACTGTCATACGAGCCTCCTTCTATGAGGAAAATGGATAAAGCCTTTATTGAACCTGCTCGAACTTTTCACTGTGCGCCGCGCGCGCCAGCGTGAGGCCAAAGACCTGACGCGCGCCCGCCTGATGCAAGGCGCTGGCGCAAGCTTCGAGGGTAGCGCCGCTGGTGGTGACATCATCCACCACCAGCACGCGCTGTCCAGCAACGATCTCGGGTCGGGCGCGGAAAGCATCCGACACATTTTCACGGCGCTGCGCCAGGTTCAAACCCACTTGCGTGCGCGTCTCTCGCGCTTTGACCAGGGCTTGAGAGCGAAAGGGTTTGCCACAGGCCAGCGCCAGCGGAAAAGCCAGCAGAGTGGCCTGATTATATCCGCGCTCTGCCCGGCGGGCAACCCCCACCGGCACCGAAGTGATCAGATCGATTGGCCACCGAAGCTCCTGGAGCAGGGCCAACAGCGGCCGCGCCAACACTTCTCCGAGGGCGATGTCGCGGGAATATTTCAAACGGTGCAGCGCATTGCGCAGGGGGCCATCGAAAAACGCCCAACTCCGCAGGGCGGTATAAGCGGGCGGATTTTGCAGACAGGCGTCGCAAGGCCTGTTGGGAACGGCCGGACGTCCACAAACCGGACACACAGCCTCCGGAACCAGCCGGATCTGCTGCTGGCAATCAATGCACCAGCGCGAGCCAGGCTCGCCGCAGCCGCCGCAATGCGGCGGGTACAGCCAATCCAATCCGGCCCAGGCTAACTGGTACAGGCGATAGGCCGGTCGCCCCGTACTACCCGGCACAACCATCGCACCTCACAGGATGCACAAATTAAAGACCAGATCAGCAAACGCAGGAGACGCAGCCCAGAGGCTGCTATCCGGCGGGCGCGCCCCCTGCGCCGCTCCTATTGACCGCCGCGGAACAACACGCTGCCCAGGGTCGAACGAAACAGAGAGAGCACCGCCGGGGTCATCAGCACGATGCAGATCGAGGGGAAGATCAGCAAAGCCATCGGCACCAGCATCTTGATCGGCGCTTTATGCGCCGCTTCCTCGGCGATCTGCCGCCGCTTGATGCGCATCTGGTCGGCCTGGATGCGCAGGACTTTAGCCATGCTGACGCCAAGCTGCTCACTCTGGATGACCGCAGCCACAAAGCTGGTCATCTCGGGCAAGCCAATGCGATCCGCCATATCGCGCAGCGCCTCGCGGCGCAGCTTGCCCAATTGCAGTTCGCGGATCACCCGGGCGAACGCCCGTGAAAGCTCGTTGTCCCATTTCTCGCTGACTTTCTGCATGGCGCCATCGAAACCCAGGCCAGCCTCGACGCAGATGGTCAGCAGGTCGAGGGCATCAGGCATCGCCCGGCGAATCGCCTTTTGGCGGCGCTGGATGCGGCTGGTGAGCAACATTTCAGGGACATAGAAGCCCAGGGCGACAAACAAGGCAAGCACCAGGAGCTTTTGACCTAGGCTCCAACTGATGCTTCCTACATTGAAGATGAAAAGCAGGAAACCGCCAACCGCCACAGCAATGACGATGCGCAACGCCCAGAAAACGGCAGGTTCCAGGCCGCGGGGGTTGCCGGCCAGCTCCAGCTTGCGCGCCGTGGATTGCAGAGCGTTCTGCGGGGTGAAGCGAGAGACGATCTCGCCAATGCGGCGGGCCATCGGGATGATGACCCGCTCCGTAAAGGGCTGGGAAAGCTCGATCTCTTCCAGCGTGGCCGTTTCGCCGCGGGCGGCGAATTCAGCCAGGCGCTGCTGCAAGGGATCGCTCTCGCGGCGATCACGTAAACCAATCACAATCAGGGTGATCGCGCCGATGATGATGAACAAAACGAGCAACACAAGAATCAGCGTCGGCATCTTTTGCTACCTCCGTACAACCCTATAACCTGCTTTCTCGCCCTGTTGAAAAACGGGTTCAGATATCGATATTAGCGATGCGGGTCATCACGAAATACCCGCTGATGACCATAATGGCCGCGATGGTCAAGACAATGTAACCCACAATCCTTGGCTCGGCGAAGAACTGCATCATGTAGGGTCGGTTCACTACCCACAGCACGCCGGCGATCATCAGCGGCATCATCGCCAGGAAACGACCCGAATACATCACCTGGGAAGTGAGCACGCGGATCTCGCCCTTGATGCGCACCCGCTCGCGGATGGTGTAGGAGATGGTGTCCAGGATTTCCGCCAGGTTGCCGCCGACCTCGCGCTGGACGTTCATGGCCGTGACCACCAGATCCAGGTCGCCGCTGGGGATGCGGCGCAACAGGTTGGCCAGGGCCTGGTCCATTGGGATGCCCAACTGCATTTCTTGCACCACGCGGCGGAATTCGTCGCTGATCGGAGGAGGCATTTCCTTGCTCACCGCCTCCATGGCCTGCATCGTGGAATAGCCCGCGCGCAGGCCATTCACCATCAGGTTCAACATATCCGCCAATTGCTCGTTGAAACGCACCAGACGCTGGCCTTGCTGTCGGGCGACGTAGATGCGCGGCAGATACAGGCCAACGATGAAACCGAGGATGGGGAAAATCGGGATAGGAAAAGCGTTCTCGCGACCCATGAAATACCAGAACACGACAGCCGAGCCGATGCCGGAGAAGATCATGACGATGATGTACTCGCCCGGCTTCAACTTCAGATCGGCGCGGGCCAGCTCGCGCGCCAGTCCTCCACCCCAGGTAGAGCGCTCCAGACGACGGTTGAGCCAATCTCCAACGGGAGAGGTCTTCTCGGCCTTCTTCTCCTTGATTTGCTCTTCTTCAAGGTAACGACCCAGACGCTCTTCAACCAGGGTGCGCTCGCTTCTGGCGGTGACTACGATACCGATCACCAGCAGGACCACCACCGCGCCAGCGCCAAAGATGAGGATTAGCAACATCGGGTCCATAGGTTTTGCCTCTCAGGAAAAGCCGATGGTCGAATTACCGACCAGAGCCTAATAGCGCCGCCGTTCACCAATTCCGAAGATCGACGCCGGAAGGTGAATGCCCGAGGCCTCGATTTTGTCGATGAACTTGGGACGCAGCCCGGTAGGCCGCAAGCGGCCGACCACTTTGCCGTTCTCATAACCGGTCTGCTCGAAGACGAAGATGTCGGTCATGGTGATGACATCGCCTTCCATGCCGCTGACCTCGGTGATATTGACCACTTTGCGCGAACCATCTCGCAGACGCTCCTGATGCACTACCAGGTCGATGGCGGAGGCGATCTGCTCGCGAATGGCGCGCACCGGCAGTTCCATGCCGGCCATCATGGTCATGGTCTCCAGGCGGGCAAGGGTATCGCGCGGACTGTTAGAGTGCGCCGTGGTCATTGAGCCGTCGTGGCCGGTGTTCATCGCCTGCAGCATGTCCAGCGCCGCTTCGTCGCGGATCTCGCCGACGATAATCCGATCGGGGCGCATACGCAGGGCATTGATCACCAATTGGCGAATGGTCACTTCGCCCTTGCCTTCGATGTTGGGCGGGCGGGATTCAAGGGTGACCACGTGCTCCTGGCGCAACTGAAGTTCGGCTGCGTTCTCGATGGTTACGATGCGCTCGTCGCTGGGGATGAATTGCGACAAGATGTTCAGCAGAGTCGTCTTACCGGAGCCAGTGCCGCCGGAGATGACAATATTCAAGCGCGCCTCCACGCAAGCCTTCAAGAA
Source organism: uncultured Anaerolinea sp. (assembly GCA_964503145.1). GTDB lineage: Bacteria > Chloroflexota > Anaerolineae > Anaerolineales > UBA4823 > RBG-16-57-11. The sequence continues at coordinate 995,612 of CAZCYV010000001.1, forward strand.
CTGCAGCGCCTCCTGGGTGATCGAGCCAAACTGGATCAGTTGCTCGATGGTAATCGGGTTCTTGAAGAATTTACGGATGGTGAGCACCGGGCCGACCAGTGAGATAGGCGGGATCACGGCGTTGACGCGCGAGCCGTCGGGAAGGCGCGCGTCCACGTAGGGGCTGGACTCATCGATGCGGCGGCCCATCGGAGAGACGATGCGGTCGATGATGCGCATGACGTGCTCATCACTCTCGAAGGCAACCGGCACACGAGAGATCTTACCGCCGCGCTCGATGTAGATGTTCTTGGCGCCGTTCACCATTACTTCGGTGATGGTCTCGTCTTCCAGCAGCGGCTGCAGCGGCCCCAAACCCAGAATTTCGGCGGCGATCTGCTCATACAGCCGATGGCGCTCTGGGCGGGTCAAGACGATGTTCTCCTCCGCCAGGATTTGCTCGAACAGTTCCTGGATGGTAGCGCGGACATCGTTGACCCGCGAGATATCCATCGAGGGATCGAGCTCAGAGAGCAGGCGGTTCTGGACGCGGGTTTTGAGATCCAGGTAAGTATCTTTCTGCGGAGCAACGCCCGGGGCGGCCACCCGCCGCGCCTGCAAGTTGACCAGCCGGGATACGCTGGGCTGTGCGCCGGTGCTGGCCGGGGTGCTGGGGCTGCTTTCGCCAGGCTGAGCAGGCTTACCCTGCCCTTGTTCGATACGTTTGAGTAGCGACATTTCCTATTACCTCCTTACCGTTTTTTGGATACCGGTACACTCGCAGTTTCCTCGTCCTTTTCGCTCAACTCATCAATGCGTTGCCGCACTGCCTCAGCCAGGGCAAGGAAACTTTTGGCAATTGGGCGCAAACGATCGCCCATCATCAATGGGACGCCTTTGTTCACCGAAATCAAGACCGTTCGATCTTCGAAGGGGATCACCGCCGAAATTTCGTGTTTGAAATTTTCGCTGATCTTTTCGGGGGTAATCCCGATGCGTTTGTCGTAGCGGTTCATTACGAAAAGGATGCGACGGCGCTCGATGTTGAGCACCTCGGCCAGATCCATGTACAGGCGCGCGTTCTTGATCGCCGGGATTTCCTGAGTGGTGATCAAGACGATCAGATCGCTGATATCCATCGCAGCCAGCACGACATCGGTGAGCGTGGATGAGGCATCCACCACGATGTAAGGAAATTGGGTGCGCAGGAACTTTAGGATCTTTGAAAATTGCTCGCCGGTGACGTTTTCGGCATATTCCGGGCGGGTTGGAGCGGCCAGCACCTTGATACCCGAGGGAACGTGATGGAGCAGCACCTCCTGTACCAGATCCTTATCCAGTTCATCGGCGCGCGGCGCCAGATCCAGGACGCTGGTGCGGACTTGTTCATTGAGGAAGACAGCCACATCGCCGAATTGCAGATTAGCGTCCACTAGAGCAACCGGCGTCTCTTCGTTTTGCAGCGTGACCGCCAGGTTCACCGCCAGGGTGGTGGCGCCAGCGCCGCCTTTGGGGGAGTAAACGACGATGATTTTGCCCTGCGCCAGTTGTGCGCCCAGCCCAGGCAGAATGGCGGATTGGGCGATCTTGGCGCGCTCTTCGAAGGCCATCTTTCCGGCGCGGCGGATGGCGGCGGTCATCTCATCCACTGAAGGCGGCTTGGTGAGGAAATCGCGAGCGCCCGCCAGCATCGCCCGGCGCATATAGTTCGGGTCGCCCTGGACAGACAGGATGACGATCTGGGTGGCAGGGTTGTGCTGGCGGATCAACTCTGTCGCCGTGATGCCGTCCATGTCGGGCATGTTGATGTCCATCAGGACGACATCCGGCTTTAGTTCTCTGGATTGCTCCACGCCTGAGCGACCCGAATTGGCCGCCCCCACCACTTCGATGTCTTTTTCAAACTGGAGCAGCTTACGTATGTTCTCTCGGGTTTCTGCTACATCATCTACAATTAAGACACGAATCTTGTTCTCACCAGCCGACATTTAATCGCTCCGAATTCAGGATACGTTGACAAAACCGCCAAAAGTTAAGGTGTGTACGGCATTCGAATATCATCGATGCGCGGGTTCAGGCTGTAAGGCAACCTGGCAGGCACCGGGATCTGGTATTGCTCGAGCAGGAATTGCAGAGTCACAGGGAGCACATTCTCGCGCGAGTTATCGTTGGCGGCGCGCAGGACCAGATTGAGCGAAGCGGCCATCTTGGTCTGCACGGCCATCACATAGTTCAGCGTGACGGCGTCCTGCGGACGAACGATCAGGGTAACCACGTCTGGGGCGACTGGTACGGCCTGCTCCTCGCCCTGTTGCTGTCCCTCTGGAGTGGGCGTTGCCGTGCCCTGGGCCTGCGCCTCCTGACCGGGCAACGGGAAGTTGCCCACCTGCAACACAACCACGTCTTGTAACAGCATATGGCTGACGATCCGCGGCCGTTGAGCTTCGGAAGGCACCACGTAAACCGCCTGACCCAAGACCGGATCGATGATCACCTTGCCGTAAATGCCCGGCGATAAGGGTGAAGGCGGCTCAGGCCTGCCGGTCTCTGGGTCGACCACGCCACCCTGACTGAGCGAGGTGACGCCGACCGTCAGCGGCGGCTGCTCGTTGGTTTCAGGATCAGGCGGGCCAGAGGAGATGGCAACGCCGGTGAAATTGGGTAGGATGGATTGGAAATCGGTGTCCACATCGACGAACATCATCGTCACGATGACGTTGACATGATCGCCCGGGCGCAGGGCATAGGAAACGTTGGCAATCCTGCTGGCAGGGATCGAGACGGCTACCATGCCAGGGGGAATGTTCAGCGCCCAAGGGGAACCGGAGGTGGGGATGATTTCACCCTCCTTCAGAAGCATCGAGTCGAGCAGAGGTATGCCGGCAGGCAGGTCATATTTGACCACTTTTCCCACCATTTTCATCATCTGATCACCCATCACCATGCCTTGAGGGATCTGGCCCTGCTGCCAGGGGATTTGCGCCAGCATCTCCTGTTTCAACTCAGTGCCTCGGCTCAGGTTTTGGGTAATATAGACCACCGTGACCGGCTGGGGTGTCGGCGTTGCCTGGGCCGTTGGACCTCGCGGCGCGCGCAGGAAGAGGTACCAGACGACAGCGACGGCAACCAGCCCCAAAATTAAGACGAAAGCCAGGATGAAGAACACTCGCCCACGACGCATAATCGCCTCCATGTGTAGGGGTTCAGTTTAAACCAATCATACACTTTTAAGGGTAAAAGTCAAGTTAAATTGAAAAACTGCATCAGAACAATGGTTGAATTTGAATGGTTGAGCCAGGCTGAACTTTCAAAAACTTTATGAGAAGAAGGCCTTGCTGCGCAGCAAGGCCTTCTTCTCATTCTCCCAATTTCCGATTGCTGGCATTTTGCCAATTTGCAATCGCCACGTTTCGCTTTAGATCGCGTTCATGATCGTGCTGAAGACATTGCCGATCGCCGGGCCGAGCAGGGCGAGAATGACAATCACGACAATCGCGACCAAAACAAGAATCAACGCGTACTCTACCAGGCCCTGTCCCTTTTCCTTCGGTGCGAACAACATGGTTTTTCACCTCCTTTCCCTTTGAATTTTGTCCTGCGGTGTAGTGCTCAACTGTTTTATATTATAGGGGAAAAAACAAAAAAATCAATACTTTTACACCCCTTTTTTCCTTGCAATTATGCAAAGTTCGAAGAACTTACAATATTTTTCTCATTTTACGCCGTCTGCGGCTCCAATGTGGGGAGCTGGAAGGTTACTCGAGTACCCTGGCCAACCACGCTATCCACCACCATCGACCCACCCAGCATCTCCACCCGGTCGCGAATCACTTTCAGCCCCATGCCGCGTTTTTCGGCGATGTTTTCCGTATCGAAGCCCTTGCCGTCGTCATCGACGCTCACCTTGATCAGGGTATCCCCCATATCCAGTTGCACCTTGACCGAAGAGGCGCCGCTATGCCGAGCGGTGTTGTTCAGCAATTCCTGCACCGCGCGAAAGATCATCACTTCCTCGTAAGACTCCAGACGGCGCTCTTTCCCCGTCACCATCAGGCGAGCTTCGACGCCGGCCTGGTCTTTCCAGGCATCCACGTAACGTTTCAAGGTGGGTACCAGCCCCAAATCGTCGAGCATCATCGGGCGCAACTCGAAGATGAAATCGCGCACCTTGCGAAAAGTGCCTGTCGCCGAAACCTTGAGGTTTTCCAGTTCTTCACGCGCCTTCTTTTGATCCACATCGAACAGGCGCATGGCGATTTCGGTTTGCAGGATGAAATTCGACAGCGCCTGCGCTGGGCCGTCATGCATCTGGCGCGAGAGCCGCTGACGCTCGGATTCCTGCGCCTGGATCATCATCTCTACGGTATGAGCGGTGGAGCCGGCCCGGCCGCCAGCCTCGGCAGAGCCGCCGCCTTCAACCACCTGCAAAACGTTCTCCATCAGCGTCACATAACGCTGCAGATGCGCCCGGTCGCTTTGTAGCTTTTCCAACTGCCCGCGCATCACGAACAATCGCTGCTGCGCCTCCAGGGCCGACTCGTAGATATTGCGGATATCTGGCCGCGGCAAGGTATCAAACTGCGATTGCATCTGCTGCATGTGGGCGGTGATCGAGGCGTTTCGCTGCGCCAGTTTGTTCACCTCTAACTGGCTTTGTTCCAGCATCAAGGCGATTTCCTTCAGTTCCCGGCGGCTCTGGTCCAATTCTGTTTGGATCTGTTCTTTCAAACTGGTCCAGGGATCTGTTTCCTGTTTCGACTCACTCGTCATAAGCTTTGCTCCTGCCCTAGGTGCGTCAATGCAAGCGGACCCAGCCATAGCGCAAGGCATACAGAACTGCCTGCGTTCGATCTTCCACGCCCAGCTTGTGCAAAATGGAGGTCACATGGTTCTTGACCGTCTGATGGCTGATGCCCAGCGCGGTGGCGATCTCTTTGTTGCTCAGACCGCGCGCCATACAGCCCAGGACTTCCATCTCGCGCTCAGAAAGCGGTTGAAACGGCGACTCGTCAAATGAATCGGCAAAATCTGGCGGCCCCACCGACTGGCTGCGCAACCAATTAGCCAGTTCCTGGGCGGTGAACACTTGCTCACCGAGGACGTAATTGCCGGCAACCACCTGGCGCACCACGCGATACAAACCCTCTGGCTGGATGTCCTTGGTACAGTAGGCGCGAGCGCCGGCGCGCAAACCATGCACCTTCTGAGCCACGTCGTCATAAGCGGTCAGCAAAATCACCTTGGTAGGCAACTTTTCAGCCATGACGCGCAGAGTAAGCTGCTGACCGTTCACCCCAGGCAGATTGATATCCACAATCGCCACCTGCGGCTGCGTATTGCGGATCAACTGTAACCCCTCCTGCGCACTGGCGGCCTGGCCGACGACGCGAATACCGGGTTCCAATGACAGCGAATCTGCCACGCCCTGACGGAACAGAGGATGATCATCGATCACAACTAGAGTGATAGGCTCAGTCATAGAATTATCTTCGGTCTGTCAAAATTAGAGTATAGCACAGGAGTACTATCCCGACAATCTCATTGTTGCTAACACATTTGCTAGCGACCGCAGCCTCACGGAAGCAGCCATCGATAGACCGCCATGTTCTCGCCGCCCATCGCCGGACTGAAATTTCCCCCGCTGGCGTAAATCAGGCGAGCGCGCTGCACCAACCAAGGATACCAGCCTGGGAAGGTGACCAGATACCCCGCCCGACGAGCGTCCAGGTATTCCGCCAGGCGCACTTCATCGCGGATGAATGGGATGACCTCTGGCGAGATCAATCCTGCAAGATCGAGCAGCTCGCGCTGCCCGAAATATCCCAGCGCGCCGATATCGTGGGCGGCAACCAGGGAATTTTCAGGGGTATTCGCAGCCACCCAGCGGGCTGTAGCCACCATCTCGCTTTCAATGATGGCGACATCGTAAGCATAGGTGCGCGCGCCGATGCCCCAAAAAGCCAGCGTCACCAGAAACGCAGACAAAGCCCAGGCGCGGCTGAGCACCCGCCGCCAGGCAACGGGGCTAGCGAGTTGGAACCAGCCGAGCATCCCGGCCAGCCCCCAAACGAAAAAGGCGGGCATAACGGGCATGACATAGCGACCATGCTGGTAAGTCACCGGCAATCGCCAGGCGTAAAGGAAGAGATACCCCAGCACCCAAAGAGCGCCGGCTAGCGCGCCCCAGGCGCGGCTGCGAACTGCGCGCGCCGTCTGGATGATAAATCCGGGCAACAGCAGCGCGCCGGCGCCGATCAGAGGCAGGCTGGCTTCGGCCAGAACGCGCCGCCACAGAGCCGGCAAGCGATGAACCGCATATTCGGCCTGCTTGGCGAAAAACGTGTTCGGCCACCAGCTCCCTGCCAGGAAGCGGTTGAAGATCAAATAGGGCAAGAACAGGAGTGCCACACCCAGGGACAAACTGAGTGCATCCCTGGCTCGTTGCCGCCAGGGACCTGGCCTCAGGAGCAGGGCGAACAGCGCTGGCCCAAGCAAGGTGACCCCATCCGGGCGAATCCAGGCGCTCAGACCGATTAGCGCGCCTAACGCCAGCCAGTTGCGTTCCCCGGCGACCAGCCGTCCCAGCACAATCAGCGCCAGCAAACCAATGAGCGGAGTCTCCATGCCCGAGCCAGCCGCCCACACCAGATGCCATTCCAGCCCCAGGAAAAGCCCAACCCACAACTCAGCGGCAAAGCGGTGCGGACTGAGGCGGCGAAAGGCGTGCACCCCAGCCAGGGTCAGGGCAAACAGGACTACCCACCCCAGCGCGTAGCTCCACAGGTATGGCCCAAGACCGAGCGCATGTCCGATCGCCAGCAGCGCTGACCACAACGGCGCTGTGGAACCGGCAGAGGGCTGACCCGGCAGGAAGGCCCACTCGCCGCGCAGCGCCAGGTTGCGGGCGTAAGTCTGATGGATCCAGGCGTCATCCAATGGAAACCCCAGCCGATAGATCAGGCGGCTGGCGAGAAGATAGCCCCCCAACGATAAGCCTGCGACAAGCGCCAGCAGGCTTACCAGGGGAAGACGAACGCGATCACGGGAAGACAAATTCATACAGCCGCATTCCTTCGACGGTTTCCAGGTAGCGTAAGCCAGGCCGGTCGCCCGGTTGCGAGTACAGCATTTCGCCCTGCACCTGTTCGATCTCCAGCAACAGATAACGGGCATGGTAACGCTGCGCCACGGCGGTCAGCGTCCCCAGGTTGCCATAGGGGATGGAGAGCGCCGGGCGACGGCTGGCCAGGTAATAGGTAGGCGCATCATTTACCATCATGATCGAATCAGGCGCAGAGCGGCGCGCTTGCAAAGCCTGTTCCACCTGAGCGTACTGCCGCTGGCGCTCATCCCAGGCAGGCTGGCCCCAATCCTTGCCAATGACGCGATTGTAAGCCACAAACAGGGTCAAGAGCAGAGCGATTACCACCAGTCCCACCTTAAAAAAGCGCCCGGCCTGGCGTGCATCCCAGCCGCGCCTGCGGCTGCCCCACTCGAGGAAGGCTTGCAGCCCCAGCGGCGCCGCCGCCCAGAGCAGAGGCTGGATCGCTGCGCCGGAATGAAAGAACCCGCCGCGCGCCCCCTGAAAAGGAAAGATCACGCTCATCAGCAAGAAAGTCAGCCCCCAAGCCAGGACGCCCGCCCGAACCACAGGGTGCGTGCGCAGACGCCACAGGCCCGCCAGCATCAGGGGCAGCAGGAAGATCTCGCCTTGAACGGCGAGCAGTGTTTGCAGATTAAGCCCGGCAGCCCAGGCGCGGGCGCCAGCTATCGCGCCCAGTCCGCTCTCCCACCAGCGCGCCGGGGTAAGCAGGCTGGCAGGATAAATGAACAGCTCGTCGTAGCTAGTGATCCATAACGCCCGGCTCCCGCCAGGGGAGAGCAGCGCGCCGAAGGCCCTCAAATTGCGCGCCATCCAGGGACCCATCACCAGTAGATACCCCCCCAGGACGAATAGTCCGGCCCAGATCCGCCCGGCGACCCAACGGCGATTTTGGAGCGCGCCTGAAACCGGACGAGGGGCGAAAAGCGCCGCAACCGCCAACCATAGGACGCCATCAGCGCGGGTCAGGTGCATCAGCCCAGCCAGGCCGCCGAGGAGCAACGCCCGGAACGCCGAAGTCACAGGGGTATCCGGCCGCAGGCTGGCGCCGCCGTCGAAGCCAGTCAAAGCCAGGAAAAACAGCGCGCCAAAAAACATATATATCCCAAAGGCATCGGTCGTCGTCAGATAGGGCAGGTAGAAACCGCCAATGGCTGCCAGGATCCCCGCTAGCAGCGCCACATCGCGGCGGCCCGTCAGGGCGTAAGAAAGGCGGGCGGTCAGGATAGGGACGATGGCGGCCAGGGCCAGAAAGCCCAGGCGGGCAGCCGCGAAGGCGCGCCCCCCGCTCAGGAGCATCCCCAGGGCAGCCAGGAGCGAGGCCAGCGGCATCCAATAACCATGCGAGGGGTGCGGCAGGCCAGCGGGATCATCCAGGTAATTCCACAGGATATGCTCATTGAAACCTTCGCCATCCGCCAGCCACACGCCGCCTGCCATGTAATACGAGGCATCCATATAGCCGGGCGCAGACTGACAAGAAGCTACCACAATCACCAGACCAAGCCCCAGAAGCGAGACTGTCAGATAACCGCGTGCGCTCATGGCGTCAAGGAATACAGAAGGTAGGCGCCCCCGAAGTCCTGGATGGGCCGCAGATCGGCGAGCAATGCCTCCAGAGCCTGCCAGTCTTCCGCAGTGTACGCCAGACGGCCTTCCTGGCGGATGAAATCGGCGCCCGAACGGTGGAAGAGTAGGTGGGTATAACCGGCAGCGCGCCACTCAGCCAGAATGGCGGCGTTCGACGCCGGAGGGGCGCCAGGCGTCGAATAGCGCTGACGTTTCCAGCGATCGAGCACTTCATCCGGGTCGCAGCGCGGCAGACAATACAGGCTGCGCGGCTCCCAGAGCAGCAGCGCCCGTTGGTCGGACGGCAACTGGCGCACAGCTTCCATCGCCGGGGCATACCAGCCCAGATTATCGGCCAAATAATCTGCTTCCACCTTGACCCCCAGGACGTAGTCCAGCGACCTTTGTTGCAAAGTGTGGACACCGACCTCCAAGACGTTCAAGCCCAATACCAGCGCGATCAGGAAGGCGACGATGCGTCCCAAGCGCACACCAGGAATGTGCGCATGCTCCAAAGCGGAGAACCCTGCGGCGGCCAGAAAGGCCAGCGCCGGGAAGAAGGCAAAATAAAGCCGGGATTGGAGTAAGTAGGAGGAAAAACGCCCCAGGACCATCCAGGCTAATACACCCGCCAGAGCAACCAGCGCCGCCAACCGGATGGCCTCCTTCTGTTGCGCCGGGCGAAGGCGCCAGCCCACCCCCGCGCCCAGACTCAGGCCGAAGAGCAGTGGACCGATCGATGCGCTATAGCCAGGCCCCCCCTCCACGCCGATGAAAGTGGCGCGCCATGGCAACAGGAGCACATCCTGCCAGCCGCCGAACGGCCTGCCGCCCTGGTAGAGTGCCAGCCGCAGTTCGCTCATCGCGCCTGCAGGGAAAAGGAAGGGATAGAGCGGGTTGCCGGTGGCAAGCAGATTTTTGAGCAGCCAGGGCGCAGCTGCCAGCCCGGCCGCCAGACCGTACATCAGCAGGCTCTCTAGCATTTGGCGTAGCGATGAACGCCCGTAGTACAGCACCGCAACTACTCCGCACACCAGCAAGATTCCCGCCGTGTACTTGGCGCCGATCGCCAGGCCGGCCAGCAGCCCCGCCAGCAGCACATATCCGCGCTCCCGGCGCTCGACCCACAGGGTCAGCGCAACCAGCCAACACACGCCAAAGAGCACTACCAACCAATCCGCATAAGCCCAGGACAGCGCCGAGGCCAGAGTGTAGCCCGAAACCAGGGCAGCAGCGGCGACCCAGGCGGCAGCGGCAGCCAATCTTTCCAGGGCCAGGCCCAGCATGCCCAGCAGGGCGAGCGCCCCAATCCCCCAGCCCAGCACCGCCGCCGCAGGCGCGCCACCCAGAGCCATTGCAAAGGTGTAGAGCATCTCGGCCGATTGAGGCATACCCCAGTAAATGTTCTGCGGGATGTAAAAGAAACGCCCGGCCTGGAGATACAGGCGCGGCAATGCCAAATGGTAAGTCAGCGCATCAAAACGAATCGGCGGCGCGAGGCTGGACAACAGCGTGAACAAGAGGATCGCAGCGATGCAAACCGCCAGAAATTTCCCCATCCGGCCTGCCTGCCGCCAGGCCAGCTCCAGGCTACGCCAATCGCTCAACCAGGCCGCCATTGAGCGGCGTAAGCCAACCAGCAATCCGGCCAGCGCCGCCCAACCGAGCCAGGGACGCAGCAGGCCCAACACCCCCAGCGCCAAAACACTCAGAGCGATCACTCCCAGGCCGAGCGCGGCCTGCAACGCCAGACAGGCCAGCGGCTGGAGCGGCAGAGCGGGGAGCAGGCGCCGCCCCACCCCCCCGGCCGCGCAGATCAGCAGCGCAACCAGGAGCAAGCGCCCCCATGCGGCCCCCAGGCTGAGCGCCAGGGCGGGCGAAAAGGGCTTATGGACGATGTAATAGGAGATCATCAGGCCGGCAAAAAACACGAAAGCCAGCAGGCCGCCCAGGCCGATCTTGCTTCGATGCCCTCGCTCAGGTTGTTCTTCTTCCATGCTCCCACGCCCCCCGAAAATCGTTTATAGCCTGCGGGTGGAGCGGCGCAGGCGGTCCAATAGCGGTTGCTCTGGACGCAGCACCCACCAGCGCACCCAGTACAGCCCAATGAGCAAAAATACCGGCAGGGGGAAGAACATGATTGGCCCCTGAATCGGCTGTTCGCCGCGCTCCAGGGTGGCCAGAAACAGCCACCACACCCCGAAAAAGAGCAGTAGATAGCTGATGAAGATCAGCACCTTGCCAAAACTGCGCCATTGCTCGTCCCAGGCGGCAAAGACCATCAGCAGCGCTGGGAACATGATCATGTAATTCTCGGTGGCGGTGGGCAGGCCGACCAACTGGGTGGCGACAAGCGTCAGGCCCGCAGTCCACAGCAGCCAGCGGAAATCCTTGCCCCAGGCCTGCCACCACTCCCAAATCAGTGTGGCAACGATGATCACCGTCAACGCATAGCCCAGGCGCATCCCCACCCCGGGCATCCACACGGCGAAGATCTCCCCGGGCGTGGTGGGCAGGGTGTAATCAGGATAGGCGAAAATCTGCACCAGGTTCTGCCAGATCCAATTGGGGAGCAGCAGGCTGGTCACCGCGGTCAACAGGGCCAGGTCGCCGAGGAAGCTCCAGAACAGCACCCAGCGCTGTTTGGAAATGCTCCAGATCAAGATCAGCAAGATCACCAGGACGACCATCTGCGGTTTGATAGTGGTCAGCGCCAACAACAGCCCCGCCGCCCCATCCCGCTCTTCGCGGATCGCCAGGAGGGCCAGAGCGACCATCAGGCTGATCAACAGCGCCGCGTTGGCGTTGATCAAGGCGCGGACAGTGTAGTACCACAACGAGGCGAAAATCAACAGCAACCCGAGCATGAACGGCGAAAGGCGCCAGCGGTTGAGCGACAGGCTCACCACGACGAGCAAGATCACGCTGACTTCCAAAACGGTCATCCAAACGGCGCGGGCGGTGTTGTAGTCCGGGATCAGGGCGAACGGACCAAAAATGAAAATCGAATAGAAGGGGTAAACGAAAAGTACCTGGTCTTCGTCGCTGCGAGCAGGCCGACCATAGAAAAGGCGCTGGATTTCGCTCGTCGTTTCTTCGCTATAGGGGCTTTGGCCGGTCATCAGGAACTGGCGCGTGCCCACCCAGCGGGGCAACAAATCGCTGCCGCCCGGGTTTTGAACCGAATAGCGGTAATTTGCCCAGGTCAGAAAGACCAGGGCAGCAACGACCAGCACGATCGATAGGGCAAAAACGAGCTCGGTGGGTAATCGCTTCAAGGCTTTCCCGGGAAGCTCAAGCAGAATGGCCCCCGACTTGCAAGGGGGATTGGTAGCTGAATTTTACCTTAACTCTCCGAGCGCACCGAACCTCCAGCTTTACAAGATTGCAAAACCGGCGGGCGGGGATGTTATAATCCCGGCTACGGATTTCGCCCACTCACCCGCAACATTGGCCGATGCAGCTTGCAATGAGCCATTCCGGCAGGATTATCGTCAATGGGCGTTTCGTCCACGCCCGCCTCACCGGCGTCCAACGTTACGCCCATGAGATCACGCGCCTTTTGAAGGAGCAGGTGACGCTGATCGCGCCTGAAAAGAAAGCCTTCGGCGCCGCCGGAGGCTGGAAAGGGCACGGCTGGGAGCAATTCTATCTTGCGCGGCAGGTGGCTCCTGGCGATCTGCTCTGGTCGCCGGCCAATTGTGGGCCGTTGAGCGTGGCGCGCCAGGTGGTCACAGTGCACGATCTGGCAGTCCTGGAGCATCCGGAATGGTTTTCCCGCGCCTACGCGGCCTGGTATCGCTTCTTGATCCCTCGGCTCGCCCGGCGAGCGATCCGGGTGCTGACCGTGTCGCAATTTTCCCGGAAGCGCATCCTGAGCCTGCTGAGGCTGCCCGACGAAAAAGTGATTGCTATTCCTGCAGGCGTCGGTTCTGATTTCCAAGCGGCAAGCGCGCAGAGCATCGCCGCGCTGCGCAGCCGTTACTTGCTCGAAAGCCCCTACATGTTGGTCGTGGGGACGCTCGAACGACGCAAGAACTTGCTGCGACTGCTGCAGGCCTGGAAAATCGCCGCCGTAGATCATCCCCGGGTGGAACTGGTGATCGCTGGCGGAGGTGGACGGGCTTTTCGCCCCATTGATCTGCACGATTTGCCCCCACGTGTGCGGCTGCTGGGTTACGTTGCAGATGACGAACTGCCAGCGCTATATTCAGGGGCGCTGGCGCTGGTTCTCCCATCGTTGTACGAGGGCTTTGGGCTGCCAGCCCTGGAGGCGATGGCCTGCGGGACGCCGGTGATCGTGGCTTGCACCGGGGCATTGCCCGAGGTCGTCGGTGAAGCCGGCCTGTATTTCAATCCGCTCGACGTCCGTCAGATGGCTCAGGCGCTGCACGGCGCGCTGGATGACCCGGCGCTGCGGCGAGAGATGAGCCACAAGGGATTGCGCCGCGCCCGCCTGTTCACCTGGCAAGCCGCCGCCGATCAGGTTTATGCGATCCTGCGCCAGGCGCACGGGGAAAGTCGGGCATAACCGTGGATCTTCAAGGGGCCGCCCCTAAGATCGCCATTGTCCATGATTGGCTGGTCGAGTTCGGCGGCGCCGAGCAGGTACTGAAGGCGCTGATCGGGCTGTGGCCGCAGGCGCCGATCTACACCCTGATTCACGATCCACAGGGACAATGCGCTGACCTGGCAGCCAATCGCGATTTGCGCACCTCTTTCCTGCAAAGGTGGCCCGGCGCAAGGCGGCGACACCGCCTGTTGCTACCCTTCATGCCCCTGGCAGTGGAGCAGTTTGACCTGTCCGAATATGATATGGTACTCTCGTCGAGTTACGCCGTCGCCCGCGGGGTCATCACCCGCCCCGACCAGCTCCACGCTGCCTACGTCCACACTCCGATTCGCTATGCCTGGGAGCTGCAGCATCAGTATCTCCAGCAGAGCCGCCTGGATCGCCGACCGGCAGGGCTGCTGGCGCGCCCGATCCTGCATTATCTGCGTATCTGGGATCAGACCAGCGCCAACCGCGTGGATGCTTTCGCCGCAAACTCCTTTCACACCGCCCAACGGGTGTGGAAAACCTACCGACGTGAAGCGCAGGTGATCTACCCACCGGTGGACACCCTGGCTTTGCAACCCAAAGGGGAAAAAGAGGATTTCTACCTGACTGTCTCGCGCCTGGTACCGTACAAACGCATCGACCTGATCCTGGAGGCCTTCGAGCGCCTACCGGAGCGACGCCTGGTGGTGATCGGCGATGGGCCGGATCGCAAGAAGCTGCAGGCCCGGGCGGGAAGGAACGTAACCTTCTTAGGATATCAACCCTTCGAAGTTCTGCGGGATCATTTGCAGCGCGCCAGGGCTTTTGTCTTCGCCGCCCTGGAGGATTTCGGCATCGCGCCTGTGGAAGCGCAGGCCTGCGGCACGCCGGTGATCGCATATCAGCGAGGCGGGGCGCGCGAGGTGGTGATCGAAGGCAAAACCGGGCTGTTCTTCGATGAGCAATCGGCAGACAGCCTGTACGCCGCCATCCGGCAATTCGAGCAACGTCGGGCAGATTTCGACCTGGCAGCCATCCGGCGCAACGCCGAACGCTTCAGCCTGGAACGCTTCCAGGGGGAGATGCGCCGCTTCGTCGAACAGGCATGGGAACAACTACAGAGGCGCTGGCAAATGCGCCCGCCGTGATCTCGAAAGGAAAACGACCTTTCCGACGCCCGAAGGCCAGCCATGACCGAGAGCCCCACCGATTCAGTCCGTTTCACCCCGCCGCAAACGCTGCCCCTGCGCCAGGCAGTTCAGGTGCTGCGCAGCCCCTACCTGGGCGGCGTGATCATTGCTTTTCTGGTGATCACGCGCTTCTGGCCCGCCGGCTTCGACGCCGAGTTGTATTATCTACGCTGGCCGCCAGAAAACGCCACCACGCCCTATTGGGTGTACCTGATCACTTATCCATTGTCCTTGATCGGCTGGCCGCTAAGCTGGCAGGTGCTGATCGCGGCCACCGTAATCGTCGCCAGCGTGTTCTACGCCATGCGCGGCAATCGGCGCTGGTGGCTGGTGGTCGCCAGCAGCCCGATGTTGTTCAACGCCTGGTGGGGGCAGGTGGAAATCTTTACGCTTTTCGGCCTGATGGTCAGCCTGCTGGTCTTGCAGAAGAAGCTCCATCCAGCCTGGCTGGGGGCAGCCTGGCTGCTGCTAAGCATCAAGGTTCAGACCAACTATGGCCTGATCTTGCTGATCACGTATTGGTTCTGGCGGGAGCAGGGGTGGCGCGCGCTGGCGCCAGGCGCGCTGATCAGCGCTGCAGCCCTGGCGCTGACGCTGGTCATCTGGCCAGGATGGATTTTCAAGCTGTTCAATGTATATGGAAACACCTGGTTTGGCTTTGCCAACGCCTCGCTGTGGCCTTATGGGCTGATCGCCTGGCCAATAGCCCTGCTGCCGGCACCGATCGACTCCGCCCGGCGGTTGCGCATGGTAGCCGCGGCATCCCTGCTGGGCACGCCCTATTTCACGCTGCACCATTGCCTGGCGCTGATGACCCTGAGCGATTACCCCATCGGGCTGGCGCTTTCCTGGCTGCCGATGCTGATGATTTTCCAGACGCGTGATTGGGCGATGTACGCCTGGGTGATTCCGCTGGGCATCCTGGCGCTCGATCTGTTCAAGACCTGGCAGGAAAGGCGCTCCCGCCAGCCAACCGCCAGCGACGCATAAATCTGCCGGTTTAGCGAGCGTAAACCACGGCGCGCTCGTCGCGATACAGCTCTTGCCAGCCATTGTCCTGCAAGTGACCGACCAGCGGCATCGTCGGCTCGAGCAGGATCAGCCGCACCTCCCAGCGGTCCAGGGTTTGCTGCCAGCCAGGCTCGGCGCGCACCACCTGCAGCCATTGATTGATCACCTCGTCATTATACAGATCGGTGCGCCCATCGATGAACACCGGATATTCAGGCAGCTCCCACAGCAGATAGCCACCCCAATTGTACGAATTGAATAGCCTGCCCGGAGGAGATTTTTGCTTGATGAAGGCCACAGCGTCCACGGGCATGTTCTGACGAAAGGCTTGTTGATTGGCAGCGGAGGGGAAATCCGCGCCAGCTTTGGCCAGGGTTGCCAGGATCAAGATGAACAGGATCGCCAGATTCAGCCGCTTCAGCAGAGGCGTCGGCGCGGGGGAGGGTGCGCGGCCAAGGCCAAAGCGACGCCTCAGGGCATCCAACAGCGGGGCGGCGTGGCGGGTGAGGGCTGGCGGAGTGACCAGCGAGAACAGCGCCACATTGCGCCAGGCCAGCAGCGCCATGTAGGCGAAGCCGGCCACCAACAGGAAATCGGTCAGTGCCAGGCGGCGGCGCGAAGCCCCCACCGTTCCAAAGGTCAGCAGCAGCAGCCAGATGAAGGGTTGCGCCTGGCGCAGGTGAAAATCGGGCGACTGCCATTCCAGGATATAGTCCTGCAAAGCGCCAATCGAGACCGTTTTGAAGGGATAGGCCAGCATGGCTACACCAGCAGGGTTCAGGGTCACTGCGACCGCCATCAGCGCCCCGATCAGGCTCAGGCGGATGAAGCGCGCCTGACGACCTGCGCCTGGCGCGGCCTGGCGGGTCAACACAGGTACGATCCAGTTCACACCCTCGGCAAACCAATAGACACCCCACAGGATGAACCCAATGGCGAAACCGCCATGACTGTTCGCCCAAACGATCATCAATACAGGCAGCGCCCACAGCCAGCGCAAACTTTGGGGCGTACGCTGCCAGCGATCACGCTCCAGCAACCCCAGGAAGACCGCCGCCAGCAAAAAAGTGACCAGATACGGGCGGGCGGCCCAGTACACCCCCGAGGCGGCCGCCGCCAGGATCAGTACAAAAGCGCGCAAGAACACCCCACCGCTCATGGCGCGCCAGACAAAGGCAAACGCCAGGGTGACCATGGCCGCCGTCCACAGGTTCAGCCCGCCAGGTCCCAAGGCGCGGTAGATCCACACCATCGGCGCTTCCACCAACCAGCCCGGATATTTCCACGGCTGGCCAAAGCGGGTATAGGAGAAGGGATCGGTCTGCGGCACAGCGCGTTGCTCGATGATCCATTGACCAGCGCGCAGGTGCCACCAGGTGTCGCTGTCCACGGAGACCCGGGCGGACATGGCGAAGATGGACAGGAAGGCGATCCAGATGACCAGGCGTTGGGTGCTCAATGCGGCAGGCTCCTCAAGGATTGGTCTCGACGCCCAATCCGATCTGCTCCGGTCTGAGCGGCGCGGACAGGGCATAGAACACGCTGAAATCTCCGATTTGCTCTTCTTGCCAGGTCAGGCCGTGGGCGGCGAATTGCTGGCGCAGATAGGCGTTCAACTCAGGGTGTTTGGTGGTGATGTAAGCCACGCGCTGAGCTTGCGCCACCTCCGCAGCGTATGGCTGATAGCGGTTGTCGCGGGTGGTGTGGCGAAAGTCCAGGTGATAGGGTAGGCTGGGGATGAAGATCAGTCCTTCTTGAGAGAGGAACGCCAGCGGGTAGGCCACCCAATAGTTGGTATAGCCGCGCAACTCGCCTTGCTGGCGCAAAAAGGCCATCAGATCTGGCAGATAGCGCTGATCAACCTGCGATGGGGCGTAGAATTGCGTGGTAATGCCGGGGGGAAAGCGCAGGGCGCTTTGCAGGGTGCCCCAGGAGTGAAAGACCAGCAGCAGAACCGCCAGCCCATAGGCCAGAACACCATAGCTTTTGTGCAAGTCCAGGATCATGGCGGCAGCAAACAGCGAAAGCGGCGCCGCCAGCGGCGCGAAATAGCGCCCCGAAGGATCGGCGCCAAAGGGAGTGAAGATGAAACCCAGGATCAGGGTCAGCATGACCCCCACCAGCAGCGCCTGGTCGGCGCGTTGCGGGTTCGCCGCGCTCAACTGGCGCAGAATGAAGACAAGCACGGCCATCCAAAAGAGCAGGATGAACGGTTGTAGCGGCAGGCCCAGCCAGTACACCTCCCATGGCGGGCGCATCCCCAGCGCAGCCGGTATGCCGAGCAATCCCAGGCCCATGATATGCTGGCCCACCCGCAATAACCAGGGGAGCTGCTCAACGCCGGCAATCGCCCCGCCGCCCAGCTCGTAAAGCAACTGGTCGAAACCCTGCTTCAAGGCATAACTCCACCAGGGAGCTGAACCAAGCAGGCCCCCAAAACCCAAAGAAAGCAGCGCGGCGAACAGCGCCCTTATGCCAGCTCGCGGCGGCCGGAGGGTCAGCCAAAGCAGGTAAGCCAGCGCCGGCAGGCTGTAAACCAGGGTCAGCCCAAAGGCCCACACGCCCAGGCCAATCAAAAAGCCCAACAATCCCCAGCGCCACAGCGCGCCAGGGCTGTGAGCATCCCGAAACGAGCGGCCGATCCGCAGGCCGCTGAGCAGGATCAGGTTGCCTAGCAACAGCGCCTCGCCATAGCCACCCAAGGAGACCGTGGTGTACAGAGTGACGTTGACCGCCGGGACCGCCAGCAGTAGCATCGCCAGGACGCCCACCTTCCAGGACCCAAAGGCAACGCGCCCCAGCCAGGCGCTGGTCAGCATCACCCCCAGGTAGAGCAAAGTCTGCACCAGACGGATCGCCCACACTTGTTCCCCGAACAGGGCAAAAGCTCCGGCCACCAGGAAGGCATCCAGGCTGCCCATGTAGGCCTGGCCGTAGAAAAACACCGGACGAGCGCCCTGCAGGATGTGTCGCGCCATCAAAGCCACGACCGCCTCATCGGCGTTGAACGGCAGCCGCTCATTCGCCGCCAGCCAGCCCTTGAGGCACAGCATCAGCAGTATCGCCAGGGCAGCCCAAAACCACAGACTGGATAGGACTCGGCGCAGGAACTTCACAGGGGTATTTTAGCTGCGTTTGGATGGGCAGGCAAGGCAGGGCCATCCGGCCTGAAAGATTTGTCGGTTGACAGAAAACGCCCAGGGGACGTATGATAGCCTTGATGAGCCGCCTGCAACTCCACCCGGTTGCCCGACGCGCCCCCGAATGGATGCAGTGGCGCCGGCTGCCGCTGTTCCTGTTCCTGATCGCCGTTGCCGCGCGGCTGGTTCCCGGACCGCGCACCATCGACGATTCGTATATCACCTATCGCTACGCCCGCAACCTGCTGGGCGGCCAGGGCTTCGTCTATAATCCCGGCGAGCGGGTGTTGGGCACCACCACCCCGCTGTACACCAGCCTGATGGCGCTGGCGGCGCTGCCAAGCGGAGGCGTGGGAGCGCCGTTTCCCACTTTAGCGTGGCTGATCAACGCTCTGGCGGACGGACTGACCTGCATCCTGTTGTTCAAGATCGGCCGAAGGCTGGGATATGTCTGGGCTGGATTGGGCGCCGGCTTGGTCTGGGCGATCGCCCCCTTCAGCGTGACCTTTGCGATCGGCGGCCTGGAAACCAGCGTTTATATCTTGCTGCTGACCGGCATGGTCTATGCACACTGGCAGCGGCGGCATGTGCTGGCAGCGCTGCTGGCTTGCCTGGCGCTGCTCACCCGACCGGACGCGCTGATCCTGATCGGTCTGACAGCGCTGGATCGAGCGCTGGAACTCCTCCAGGAATGGCGCCGCGGGGCAAAGCAGCGCTTCCCCTGGGCGGAAGCGCTGGTGTTCGCCTTGCCCACCCTGACATGGGTCGCCTTCTCAACCGCCTATTTCGGCAGCCCGCTGCCGCATTCGATCGCCGCCAAAAGCGTGGCGTACCGATTGTCCCCCGAAGAGGGATTCGTGCGTCTGTTGCAGCATTACGCCACGCCTTTCCTGGAGCACCTGACCTTTGGTATGAGATGGATCGCGGTCGGGATGGCGTTCTATCCATTCTTGTTCCTGGTCGGAGCCTGGCAGGGCTTGCGCGCCGCGCCCCGATTATGGCCCTGGGCGGCGTACCCCTGGGTTTATTTCATCGTCTTTGCTATCGCCAACCCGCTGATCTTCCGCTGGTATCTTTCGCCGCCGTTGCCCGCCTATATGTTGTTCATCCTAATCGGAACAGAGAATCTGATCGGCAGCCTAGCCGCCTGGATATCCAAGCGGCGGAATACTCGGCCAGCGGAGGCGGCAAGCCTTGCGCCTCATTGGGCAGTGCAGGTTGCCCTGGCCGCGCTGGTGGTGGTCGCGCCAACGGCGCTATCGCTGCGCGAGTGGCGGCTGCACCCAGATCATGGCCTCGATCGGCCGGCGCCCGACATGGCCTGGTACAGGCTGGAGCTGCTCTACCGCCAGGCTGCTGACGAGTTGGCGCCGGAAATCCGTCAGGCGTCAGGCGCCCCGCCCACCCTGGCGGCCGGAGATGTGGGCGTGCTGGGCTTCTTCAGCGGCGCCAGGATCCTGGATACCGTCGGGCTGAACTCTCCCCAATCAACGCGTTACTACCCACTGGATGCGTCGCTCTATACCATCACCTATGCCGTCCCACCCGACCTGATCTTGGATGAACAGCCAGATTACCTGGTGATCCTGGAAGTCTATGGCCGAGAAGGACTGCTCAAAGACCCGCGCTTCTGGGCGCAGTACCGCCTGAGGCGCAAAATACCCACTGACATCTATGGCAGCGATGGGCTGCTGATATTCGAGCGAAAAGCAGGCTGAGGCGCAGCCAGGATCATGACAAACCCTGCCATGGCGAAGAAACGACCTTCCTGGGCTTTCTGGGTGTTGGCCGGCGCGATCAGCCTTTACGCGCTTTGGGGAACTGCACACATCCCCTTCCATCCTGATGAGAGCACCCAGCTGTTCATGAGCTCGGATTTCGATATGCTCTTTGCCAATCCGCTTTCGATGGCCTGGGAACCCGGGAAAGAGGCCGATCTGCGAACGCATTACCGGCTCATCGACGCGCCGCTCACCCGCTATCTGCTCGGCCTGGGGCGCAGCATCGCTGGCCTGCCGCCCTTGCCGGTGGATTGGGACTGGACGTTGAGCTGGGAGGAGAACCGCATCGCCGGGGCTTTGCCGCAAGAGCAACTCTTGCAGACCGGCCGGCTGACGGTGACCCTGTTGCTGCCCCTTAGCTTGCTTTTCATTTACCTGATCGGCAGGGAAATCGGCGGAGAAGCCAGCGGCTTGCTGGCAGTGCTGCTGCTCGGCAGCAACGCCTTGACCCTGCTGCACGGCCGCCGGGCGATGGCGGAAGGGGCGCTCACTCTGGGGGCGGTTTTCGCCTTGTGGAGCTTCTTGCAGGCAGAACGCCGGCCCTGGCTGGCGGGGCTGGGCATGGCGCTGGCGTTCAACGCCAAACACTCCGCCTTGGCACTGTTGCCGGTAGGGCTACTGGCGGCGGCCTGGGGGCCTTTCAATCCACAGGCCGGGGCGCTGGCCGATAGGCTCAAAAGAGCGCTGGTCAACGTTTCAATCTATGGCGCAGTTTTTGCCTCGCTGACCCTGTTCATGAACCCTTTCCTGTGGCGTGATCCGATCGGGGCCGTTCAGGTCAGCCTGAGGGAGAGGCGCGCGCTGCTCGATCGGCAGCTTGCAGACACCCTGAAACTGGCGCCAGAAAAGGCGCTGCTCACCCCGGCTCAGCGCGGCATGGCGCTACTGGCGAATTTATTGATTGTGCCGCCAGCATTCGCCGAGACGAACCAGTACCACCCTTACACCGCCTATGCGGAACAGCGTTACCTCTCCCTGCCCGGGCATAACCTGTTGCGCAGCCTGCAGGGCGCCGGGGTGACGCTGGGCTTGTTTCTATTTGGGGTCGCGCTGGCGCTGGTGGATTTTCGAAAGCTAAGGCTGGAACAACGGCGCGCCCTGGCGCTATTGGCGTTGGCGACGGTCAGCCAGGCGGCGCTGCTGATCCTCACAGTCCCGCTGACCTGGCAACGGTACGTCATCCCCCTGACGCCGCTGGTGTGCCTGTGGTCGGCTTACCCCCTTGCCCGGCTGAGGCGGAGAGCGTAACCCCGCCTCTGGCCCAGGTTGAATCTACAGCCGGGAAACAAAAAGGGGCTGTCTGGATGCGACAGCCCCTCGCAAAAAACTTCTAGCCCAGATATTCGCGCAACTTACGACGGATCGCCGGGTGGCGCAGGCGGCTGAGCGCCTGGGCTTCGATCTGGCGCACGCGCTCGCGAGTGACGCCCATCTTGCGCCCGACCTCCTCCAGGGTGTAGGCCTGACCGTCCAGCAGGCCATAGCGGAGCTGCAGAATGCGCACTTCGCGCGGCGGCAGGCCGTTGAGCACCGTCTCCAGGTGTTCCCGCAGCAGATTGTAGGTAGCGGTTTCGTCCGGCGCAGGCACTTCCTCATCCTGGATGAAGTCACCCAGCACCGAGTCTTCTTCGTCATCGGTGGGGGTTTCCAGGGAAAGCGGCCGCCGCGCCACCTGGATCATATTCTCGACTTTCTGCGGGGTCACGTCCAGCGCGCCAGCCAGTTCTTCGACGGATGGATCGCGGCCCAGGCGCTGGGTCAACTGATGCTGGACCCGCAGCAGCTTGTTGATCTGATCGCCCATGTGCACAGGCACGCGGATGGTGCGGCCCTGATCGGCGATGGCGCGGGTCACCGCCTGGCGGATCCACCAGGTGGCGTAGGTGCTGAACTTGTGCCCGCGGCGGTAATCGAACTTCTTCGCTGCGCGGATCAGGCCAATGTTGCCCTCCTGGATCAAATCGAGGAAAGGCACGCCGCGCCCCATATACTTCTTGGCGACGCTGATCACCAGGCGCGAGTTGGCGGTGATCAGGTGTTCACGGGCCGCCCAGCCATCCTCGATCAAGGCCTGCAACTCCTGTCGGCGGCGCGGGCTGACATTGCCTTTGGCAAGCTCCTCGCGCGCCAGGCGGCCGCGCTCGATGCGCTGAGCAAGCTCCACTTCTTCTTCCGCTGTGAGCAGCGGAACCCGGCCGACCTCTTTCAGGTACAGGCCAATTGTGTCATCGGTGTCGATGTTCGCCAGGTAGTTGTCATCCACGCTGAGCTCCCGGCGGACATCCTCTTCGATCTCCTCTTCTTCAAGGAGTTCTTCTTCGCTGGGGCCGCTCACTGCGGCCTCATCTACATACGGGATTCCGGCGCTCAGCAACGCCGCAAAGGCTTCTTCCAGTTGATCCACATCTTGTTCGGCTTCGGGGAAGAAGCCCAGTATGTCATCGATTGTGACATAGGATTTTTGGCGCCCCAATTCGATCAGCCGAGCAATTGCCGAATGCTCGTCGGGCTCTTCGATCCTACTCAAAAGCTCATCCTCAATCATAGGCTTTTTCAATCACTCTCTGGGATGCGTATTTACAGAATACATCCATTTTGCTTCAAAATCAATACCCAATTTTGTCTCGCTAAAGTTCAACTCAAGGCGCGCTGGTCGCCGTCGGAACGGGCGTCTCCACGCCTGGGGTCCCTTCAGCGGGCTGCGGATATGGGGTTGGCAGGTAGGGCGGGTTTTCGACCAGATCCAGGATCGCTTGCAGGCTGAACTCGTTGGCGATATACACGCGACGATCGCTGGATAAAACGTAATACCCGCTGCCCGTAGGGGTCATTTTGCCCACGCTGGCAGTCAACTGCTTGCCATCCTTCTGGACGACCAGAATCCGGTAAGAAGGCGTGCTCAAGCCCAGATCCTGCAACTCTGGGACGGTCTGCAAGGTGCCAACCAGCGGCAAGGTCGAAAGCTGGCTGATGATGCCATCCACCGCTGCGCTGTCCAGGGCGCTGGCCGACGAGCCGGTCAGCGTCCATTGCCCTGCCTGGTCCTTCACCAGTTCGATGCTCTTCTGGCCGACATGCTCGATGCGCAGGCTGGCGACCTCGCCTTCGATATCGAACAGATACTGCCTTTCCGCCGTTTCCATCATTTCCGGCGTAGCTTGAGCGGCCCCTTCTTCCTGCGAGCGCTGCCACAGGAAGACCGTCGCCGCCAGAAGCGCGAAAACCAGCAAGACAACCCAGGTGGTCTTACGGATCATACCGCTTAACCTCGCCGCCGCCGTTGCAGGAAGGTCATCACGCCGCCCAGCAACGCCAACCCCGGTAGAATAACTACTGTCCCCAGGAAGATAAGGTTCATGATGGACTGCTGGGGCGGTACAAGCATGCGCGGCGTCTGGTTCTTGGGCGTCAGGCTGATCAGTTCTTCCTGCCCCACCGCCCAGTCCACGGTGTTGATCAACAGATCGCTGTTGGCGTAGGCGGGAAAATTGATGTTGATCGCGAAATCCGAGTCGCCGTAAACCGCCAGGCGCGCCTTGGTCTCCAGGTTTTCCGCCACAACCACCATAGGCACCGGACCGGGTTCGTCCTGGCCCTCGTCGAAACGGATTTGCGCCGATCCCTCGGCGATGCCTTCCAGGCTGGTTTCATCCCAGGATTGCTGCGAAGTCAGCACCAGCTCCACCAGGCTGACGCCAGCCCCGGCCGAGGCGGAAGCGCGCACGCTGCGAGCAGTGGGGAACTGGGTGACCGTGTTCTTGATCGAGTCGGTGATCGAATGGCGAGCATATGCAGCAGCAAAGGGCGCAAAGGGCTGCGGCGAGTTCAGGTCAACGATGATGTCCTTGGCCAGGCCGATGCTCCAATCTGTAGAGAAATATTCAGCCAGCAGATCTGGGGAATCGCCGAAATCGGTCACCGGCAGCGGCTCCAGCATGGCGATCATTGCGCCGCCCCCCTGCAGATACTGCTTCAGCAGGTCAACTTCCGCCTGCGCCAGCGGCTGGCGCGGCCCGGCAATCACAATGGTCGCGGCATCCTCAGGGACTTTGTTCTCGACCATCAGGTTGAGCACCTTGACGGTGTAGTTCTTGCTCTCCAGGGTACGCTTGACCAGCGAGTAAGACTGATCGCCGGCATCCTCCGGATTGTATTCGCCATGGCCGGTCAGGAAATAAATCGTCTTGGCGCTCGGATTCATCAGGCGCACCAGGCCGCTGGTAAGTTCCTGCTCGCTGGCGAAGCGCACTGGCTGCTTGTTCTCACCCATGGATAAGACGATCGTGCCATCCTGAGTGATCCCGGCTTTCTCGGCCGCCAGAGGATTTTCTTCGGGATCAATGAACTGATAATCGAATTTGCCGCCGCTGTTCTGCTTGAAGCGCTCGAGTAAGTCCTCGGCGGTATCCCTGGGGAAGCGCTGGGAATAGAATGCTTGCGCATTCACCGCTTCGGGCAGGCTGTTCAGGGTATTCAGCGTCTCCGGCGCCAGGGTGAACTGCTTGTCCTCGGTCAGATCCCAACTCTTGGGATTGTTGACGGCCAGATAATTGACCACCACCACAATGCCGATGAACGCCAGACTCAAGACCAGCGCATTGCTGCCGTAGCGCGCCTGGCGCCCGGTGAGCCACTGGCGCACCCGATCGGGATCGAGCAGTGCGAACAACGCCAGGCCGACCACAATCAGACCCAGGCTGACTTGCAACGCCAGGGTCATCTGGCGCTGGACGATATACAGGCCGAGCGAGGCCAGCGCGGCCAGCAAAGACAGGTATAGACCTGCCGAAGCAAAACGTCGCCATTGCGGTTTCATTAGCCCCACCTCCTGACCTCGACCGACATCGTGCCCAGGAAAAGGGCTACTGCAGTGACGCTCAGGTAGTAGATCACGTCACGCAGATTGAGGATGCCACGCAGCAAGTTGTTATTATAGGGGCCGCTCAGATCCAGATACCGCATCCACTCGGAGACAGAGCCAATGGAGCCGGTGACCCTGACGATCAAACCGGTAACCAGCCACAGGAAGATCACGACGCCCAAAGTGGTGATGAAAGCTGCAATCTGGTTGCTGAACAGGGAAGATATAAACACGCCAATCGCCACCAGCGCAGCCACGAGCAAGATCAGCCCCAGATAGCCCGTGATGAGCGGACCTTGATCGATGCCCGGCGAAATAAGCTGATCCAGCACCAGGGGATAGATCAGCGTGACGGCCAACAGGGTCAGCAGCAGGAGCACTGCTCCGAGCCATTTGCCGACCACCAACTCCCAATCTCGCACCGGAGCAGTCATCAACAATTCGATGGTGCCCAGGCGCCGCTCCTCCGCCAGCAACCGCGTGGTCAGCGCTGGCGTCAGGATAGCCAGAAGCAAACCCAACCACCATAAGATCACATCGATGCTGGGCACATAGCTCTGTTGCATCGCCAACGGCGAAGAGGCGATCCAGATCGAGTAGAAGAAGAAGATGCCCAGGATCAACAGGATGATAAAGGCCACCACATAGGCCACAGGGCTTGAAAAATACAGGTTATATTCACGTTTGGCGATTGTCCACACGTTATGCATAAACGAACCTTTCTCGACCAGGCAAGGTGAACAACAGACAGGTCAATCCTGATCCGCTTCGGGCGACTCGGAATCCAGCAAGTCATCGCCGGCTGGCTCCAGCGGACCAGGCTCATCGCGGGTGAGCTGGAGGAAGATCTCCTCCAGGCTGACGCCGACAGCGCTCATTTCCAGCAGATCGTAGCCCGCTTGAACCAGCGCTCGAGCGACTTCTGGGCGAGGGTCAGCGCCAGGGAGAGTCTCGAACTCCAGCTTGCCATCCTGACGGCCAACGACGCGGGTCACGCCGGGGACGTTTGCCACCACCGCCTCGACGCCATCCGCGTCGCCGCCCACCTGAACGGTGATGCGCCGGGCGCCAATCAGGCGGTCCTGCAGGCGCTCTGGGGTGTCTTCGGCAACGATGCGGCTCTTGTTGATGATCAGCACGCGGTTGCACACTTGCTGCGCCTCGGATAGGATATGCGTTGACAGCAAAATCGTGTGCCGCTGACCCAGCTCCTTGATCAGGTTGCGCACTTCGATAATTTGCACCGGATCGAGTCCGATGGTAGGCTCATCCAGGATCAGCACATCAGGCTCATGCACCAACGCCTGCGCCAGGCCAACCCGCTGACGCATGCCCTTGGAGAGGCTGCTGATATAGCTTTCGGAGCGTTCGATCAGCCCCAGGCGCTCCAGCAGTTCGTCCACGCGGTCCTCGGCGTTCGGCACGCGGCGCAGGTCTGCCATGAATTTGAGATATTCGAAAACCGTCATGTCTGGGTACAATGGAACAGTTTCGGGCATATACCCCACCCGCCGCCGAACCTCGAGCGACTCATCTACGACATCGAAGCCGGCCACCCGCGCCCGACCAGAGGTGGGCGGCATGTAGCCAGCCAGGATGCGCATGGTGGTCGTCTTGCCTGCGCCGTTCGGGCCCAGGAAGCCCAGGATTTCGCCCTGCTCGGCGTGGAAGGTGAGTTCATCGATCGCCCGACGCGCGCCGTAGTCTTTGCTCAGTCCTTCTACTTGAATCATCGAAACGCTCCCAACATGATTTCTGGAAATTCATCCAGCAGTATAATGACAACAAAAAGCACAGCGCCTTCTTGGCGTCAGTGCTCGAGTTTCACATGCGATACACCAAGTTCGATTTTGCTAGCCAAACGTCCGGATCAACATATCCAGGTAAGTTTATACATTAAGAAAATAGCGAAATCAAGTAGGTTTGTAAAGTCTAATGAAATGCTAATCTTTTTTGAGGGCTGCTTTGCCGGTTGCTGATCCGTAGTCGAGCATCGAATATCCTTAAAGATTTGCATCTTTTAAGGCTTGCATCTTTTTAAAGAATAAGGCATACTAGAGGGTAGGGAGCAGAAGATTATGGTCGCGATATCTTTAAGGGAGTACGTTCGGGAGATCGAAAAACAGGTCGATGGCGGCAGGAATGAAGAGGCGATCGCCCATTCCCGACACGTCCTGGAATCTTTCCCGAAATATGTCGATGTCTATCGACTGTTGGGCAAGGCCTACCTGGAAAGCCAGCGTTACGGGGATGCAGGAGATATTTTTCAGCGCGTGCTATCCGCCGTCCCGGATGATTTCGTCGCCCACGTTGGGATGAGCATCATCCGCGAGGATGAGGGCAACCTTGACGAAGCCATCTGGCACATGGAACGCGCCTTCGACGTCCAACCTTCCAATAGTGCTATTCAGGAAGAGCTACGCCGTTTGTATGGGCGGCGAGATAACGTCGAGCCGCCAAAGATACGGTTGACGCGCGGCGCGCTGGCACGCATGTATTTCAAGGGCGAGTTGTACCCTCAGGCAATTGCCGAGTTGCGCGCTGCGCTGAGCGAAGACCCTGACCGGCTGGACCTGCAAGTGCTGCTGGCGGAAACCTACGCCAAAGCCGGACAGCGCGCCGAGGCCGTGGAGATGTGCAACCAGGTATTGCGCCGATTGCCCTATTGCCTGACAGCCAACCGGGTCATGGTGGAGATGTTGATCGGCACCGAGCGCGAAAGCGAAATCCAGACCTATTATGAGCGACTGATTCAGCTTGACCCCTACGCAGCTCACGTGAGCGCAGCTGCGCCGCGCGCCGAGGATGTGCCAGACCAGGCGATCCGGCTGAATAAACTGGATTACAAAGCCGTACCGCCTGGCGAGGCCGCTCCCGGTCAACCGCTCTGGGCGGCAACCCTGGGAATCGAGGCGGCCGAGATGGCAACCGGACGGGAAGAGGCGCTTCCCGAATGGCTTGCTGCCGGCCCATCGGCGCCGGCCGAAGCTCCCTCTGCGCCGGCGTTCACCGACCAGGAAGCCCAGGCAGCAGTCAAGGCTGGCGCCGAACTCCCTGGCATCGTCAGCGACGAAGAACAAATCCCCGAGTGGATGAAAGAGTTGGGGTGGGTTCCGGCCAGCGAGGAGACCATAAAAGCCGAGGCAGCCTTGCAGATCGAAGAGGAAGAAGCTGCTCCGCCCCTGGCAGAGGGCGAACTGGCCGCCGCCGAAATCCCCGAGTGGCTGAAGGCGATGGCGCCTGCCGAAACCTTGACACAGCCTGAGGAAGCCGAAGAAGACGTCTCGCCCTGGATCGAGCAATTGTTCCCCGCCGAGGCCGAAGCAGAGAAGGTTGAAGAGGAAATTGAGTTGCCGCCCATCGAAGAGCAGCTCGAAGTCCCCGACTGGCTGGCAGCCGAGCAGCCCTCAGAAGCTGGCGAAATTGCGCCGCAGGAGCCCGAGACGGCACCCGTGATCAGAGCCGAAGCGCCTGCCGAGTTGGGAACCGAGGCAGTCCCCGATTGGCTGGCGGAAATCACGCCTGAAGGCGAAATCGCCGGCGAAGAAGAGGGGGAAGAGCTGCCCGAGTGGCTGCTCGAGAGCCTGGCGCCGAAGGCGGAAGCCGTGGCGGAGCCAACCCCGGCTGAAGGAGAAGCTGGCTGGTCGTTGGAAGAGCCCGGCCTGGCGGAAACCCTCGCCGCTGAAGAAGTTACCGGGGAAGCGGAAGCTGAAATCGCTGCCGGGGCCGAGGTCGCTGAAGAAATGCCCTCCTGGCTGTTCGAGGGCGAGGCCGCGCCGGCCGAGGCGGCTGCAGAAGCCGCCGAGGAGCTGCCTTCCTGGTTGTTCGAGGGCGAAGCTGCTCAGGCCGAAGGCGCTGCAGAAGCCGCCGAAGAGCTGCCTTCCTGGTTGTTCGAGGGCGAGGCCGCGCCGGCCGAAAGTGCCGCAGAAGCCGCCGAAGAGCTGCCTTCCTGGTTGTTCGAGGGCGAGGCCGCGCCGGCCGAGGCTACCGCCGAAGCCGCCGAAGAGTTGCCCTCCTGGCTATCCGAGAGCGAAGCCGCGCCGGTCGAGGGCGCAGAGGAAGTCGCCGAAGAGTTGCCGGGCTGGCTGTTCGAAGAAGCGCCGGCGGGCGTCATCGAAGAGAGCTTCGCAGAAGCTGCTGAGCCAGCCGAGGAGTTACCCGATTGGCTGAAGACGGCCGGCGTCGCTGCCGCAGGCGCAGCCGCCCTGGGGGCGACTGAGTGGATGGGCAAGGAAGAGTCTCAACCAGAAGCCCCAGAGGAAGCGCTTTTGGAAGAAGAGGAAGCCGAGGCGGTTCTTGCCGAAGAGCTGCCGGAATGGTTATCCGAACCCCTCCAGGCAGAACAACCGGCCGCAGTAGAAGAGCAGCCTTCGGAGGCCTTCGCCTTCGAGGCGCAAGAAATCCAACCGGCGCCAGTAGAAGCCGAGGTCAAAGAGCCTGTCATCATCCCCGAACTGGAAGAGGCGCTGGCATGGCTGGATCAAATGCTGACCCCGGTGGCAGAGGCTCTCGAATCAGCCGAGACGCCGGCCCCCGCTGAAGCGGAAGCCCCTCCGCCGTCAGAGGTACCCAGCGCTGAAACGCCTATGGCAGAAATGCCCATAGATGAAGATGCAGCCTTTGCCTGGTTAGAAAGCCTGGCCGTGCGCCAGGGCGCGCAAGAGGCCTTGCTGCTCAAACCAGAGGAGCGGTTGGAGACGCCCCCTGAATGGGTCTATCAGGCGGCTGAAGAACCGGGCGAGACGCCCCAGGCAGAGGCCCCAGAAGTCGTCGAAGAGGCGCCCGGCGGCGAACCCGAAGCGGCGGCAACCGCAGCCCCAACCGCTGAAGGAATGCCATTGGACGAGGATGCTGCTTTCGCCTGGCTGGAGAGCCTGGCCGTGCGCCAGGGCGCGCAGGAAGCGTTGCTGCTAAAACCGGAAGAGCGTCGCGAGACGCCTCCGGAATGGCTGCAAGCAGCGGCAGAGGCAGAAGTAAAAGCCCCCGCTTCAATTTCCGAAGTCAGCGCAGAGGTCGTCGAGGTGGAGCAGGCGGCTGAAGCGGAAACAGCGCAGGCTGAACTAAAGGCGGAAGGAGAAGTCGAAGAGATGGCCGAAACGGTTGAGCCAGCCCCCTCGGCAGCAGAAGAACCGCCGGAGCTGCCGGATTGGCTGGCAGAACCGGTCAGCGAAACGCGCGAGGAGGTTTTGGAATGGACCCCCCCACCGCTTTCGCGACGCAAATACGATCTGAACAAAATCACTCTGGTGGAACTGGAACGACTGCCCGGCGTGGGCTTTATCCTGGCGCAGCGGATCATCGATTACCGTAACACGCACGGCCCATTCAAGAAGATCGACGACCTGCTCAACGTGCCCGATTTTAGCCTGGCGGCGTTGGAAGGCATCCGAGAAAACCTGTACCTAGAGGCGCCCGCCGAGCCAACGCCCGCTGCAGGGCGCACCCCCACCCAGCCCCGTCCTGGCACCGGCCCCCTGGTCCTGGCCACCGGCGCCGGGCTGCCCAATGAGGTGGTCAAAGCGCGTAAGCACCTCAGCGAGGGCTTTCTGGAAGATGCTCTCAGCATCTACAACGAGTTGATCCGCGCCAAGAAACACCTCTCCTGGGTGATCGAAGACTTGAGCGAAGCCAGCAACCAGTATCCCACCGAATTCTACCTCTGGCAGAGCCTGGGGGATGCCTATTTGCGCTCCGATCAGGCCAGCCAGGCCTTGCAAGCGTTCATCCGGGCGGAAAAGCTGTTGCTGCAATAGACGTGAGCCGGCCCGCAAAGCAGGAATGAGTGAGCATGCGGCGGCTTGTCCGCCGCATTTCGTTTCTTCTTTTTCGGCGTTCAAGAGAGATGATGCCGCCATCGGCGTTATAATAAGCACTCACAATCTCAACATAGCACTCGTTGGAGGACCCACGTGGAACAAACGCTCGTTTTAGTCAAGCCGGATGGCGTGCAGCGCGGCCTGATTGGGGAGGTCATCACCCGTCTGGAGCGGCGCGGCCTGCGCCTGGTAGGCGCCAAGTTCATGCAAGTCAGCCAGGAATTGGCGGAGACGCATTATGCGATCCACAAAGGCAAGCCCTTCTATGAAGGGCTGATCCGCTACATCACCTCGGCGCCGGTGATGGCAATGGTCTGGGAAGGGCCAAACGCGGTGGCTGCCGTGCGGCAGACGATGGGCGCAACCCGCCCTACCGAAGCCGCGCCGGGCACCCTGCGGCACGACTTCGCCCTGGAGGTCGGACGCAACCTGACCCATGCATCGGACACCCCAGAGAACGGTGTCAAAGAAGTCGAGTTGTGGTTTGCCCCTCAGGAACTGGTCGCCTGGGGTCGCGAAGTTGATCGCTGGATCTTCGAATCATAATCCGCATCGTGCCGAAACATTTGATGCGAGGCGCTTTTGAGCAGCAGTTCACCAGCGCCTCGCATCCGGAAAGACCTTATCCGTTGAAAAATAGCAGATGATCGAGGAACTTAACGGTGAAAACATCGAGTGAAATTGAAAACTTCCTGGAACGCACATTGATCAAGGTGCAAAAGCCGGCGCGCTACACCGGCGGCGAGATCAACCAGGTGGTCAAAGACTGGGAGAGCGTCCAGACTCGCGTGGCGCTGGTTTTTCCCGATCTTTACGACCTGGGGATGTCCAACCTGGGCTGGGCGATCCTGTACGATCTGCTCAATCAGCGCGAGGACGCGCTGGCTGAGCGCGCCTTCGCCCCATGGAGCGATATGGAAGCCGCCATGCGGGCGGCGGGCGTCCCGCTGTACTCGCTCGAAAGCAAGCGCCCGCTGGCCGAATTCGACATCATCGGCTTTTCCCTGCCCTATGAAACGTTATACACCAACACGCTGAACCTGATCGACCTGGCCGGCTTGCCGCTGTTCTCGGCCGAGCGCAATGAACGCCACCCCTTGATCATCGCCGGCGGCCACGCCACCTACAACCCCGAACCGATGCATGCCTTCATCGACGCCTTCGTGATTGGCGAGGGCGAAGAGGTGATCCACGATATCGTCCAGGCGCACCAGGCGTGGAAACGCAGCGGCGCCAGCCGTCATGAGTTGCTGATCGCGCTGGCGCAGGTCTGGGGGGTGTATGTGCCTGCCCTCTACGAAGCGCATTACGAGGCCGATGGGGTATTCTCTCATATCGAGAAACGGGTGGACGAAGCACCGCTGCCGGTGGTCAAGCGCATTGTCGCCAAACTGCCGCCGCCTACCACCCGGCTGCTCGTTCCATACATCGACACGGTGCACAACCGCGTGCCGATCGAGATCATGCGCGGCTGCACGCGCGGTTGCCGCTTTTGCCAGGCCGGGATGATCACCCGCCCGGTGCGCGAGCGGCCAGTGGACGAAATCCTGGATGCGATCGAAGAGGCGCTGAGGCGCACCGGTTTCGAGGAGATCGGCTTGCTCTCGCTGTCTTCATCGGACTACACCCACATCCTGGAGCTGGTGCAAAAGGTGAGCGAGCGCTTTGCCGGGCGAAACCTGCAAGTCTCGCTGCCCTCGCTGCGAATCGAGTCCTTTTCGGTCGAACTGATGGACGCGCTGAAGGATTCGCGACGCAGCGGCTTCACCCTGGCGCCCGAGGCTGCCACCGAACGGATGCGCGAGATCATCAACAAGCCGGTCAGCACACAACAACTGTTGGAGACTGCCCGGGCGATCTACTCACACGGCTGGCATAACATCAAGCTGTATTTCATGATTGGACACCCTTCCGAGACCCTCGCAGACGTCCAGGCGATCGCCGATCTGTGCAAAGCCGTGTTGGCGGAGGGGCGGCGGATCATCGGCCGGCGCGCCCAGGTGACCGCTGGCGTGAGCACCTTCATCCCCAAGCCGCACACCCCCTTCCAATGGGCGCCGTGCGACACGATGGAACAAATCGCCGCCAAGCAGACCTTGCTCAAACAGAGCCTGCGCGGCCCGGGGCTAAAACTGAATTGGAACTCGCCCGAGGACACCATGCTGGAAGCCTGGTTGTCGCGCGGCGACCGGCGCATGGCGGAGGTGGTCTATCAGGCCTGGAAGCGCGGCGCCAAATTCGATGCCTGGAAGGATCACTTCCGTTACGATTTGTGGTTGGAGGCCTTCACCGCGGTGGGGCTACAGCCGGAATTCTACACTCACCGTGAGCGGCCCATCGACGAAACTTTCCCCTGGGAGCACATCAGCACCACAGTGCGCAAGAAGTTCCTCACCGAGGATTACCTGTGGAGCTTGCAGGGCAAGACGCGGATCGATTGCCGCGAGCGTTGCTTCGCCTGCGGCATCCTGCCCACCTTTGCGGAAATGCGCCGTGCAAACCCGGGCGAGGTGTGGCAATGTCCAGAAGTGAAGAGCAAGCGCATTCCGGTGGAGGAGATCGGCCTGATCCCGACAGAGAGCCTGGCGAGCAGCGACTGAGCGCCTATTGAGCGGCCATGACCCAACGCCTGCGCCTGACCTTTGCCAAGACCGAAGCGATGCGCTTCACCGGCCACCTGGACCTGCACCACACCTGGGAGCGCACATTCCGGCGCGCCGGGCTGCCGCTGGCCTACAGCCAGGGCTTCAACCCCCACCCCCGGTTGAACCTGGCCTCGGCGCTGCCGTTGGGTTTCACCAGCGAATGCGAAGTGATCGATGTCTGGCTGGAAGAGGAGATGGCGCTAGAATCGGTAAGGGCGGCGTTAGAGCCGGCTCTGCCGCCGGGTTTGCGCCTGCTGGATCTGCAGGCCGTCGAGGCGCATCGTCCAGCTTTGCAGAGCGAGTTGCTGGCCAGCGAGTTCGCGGTTACCCTGTTGGAGGCGGTTCCAGACCTGGAGGCGCGCTGCCAGACCATATTGCAGGCCCCCAGCCTGCCGCGCCTGCGCCGGGGCAAAGATTACGATCTACACCCGCTGATCCTGGCGCTGGCCCCCTTGCCCGATGATCCCCAAGGCAGGCAGCGCCTGTTCCTGAGCCTGGCGGCGCGCGAAGGCGCCACTGGCCGGCCGGAGGAAGTGCTGGACGCCCTGGGCATCCAACCCGATCAGGCGCGCGTGCACCGCACACGTCTGGTTTTCCAGGAACAATCAATCAGCAATTGAGGGACTTTTTCCCCATCCCCTGAGTTGAGCATCGCAAGCGCAAGTCTTGGAGGCTGCGATGGTGTGTGGTAAAATCGCTGTGCCTGCCCCCATAGCTCAGTGGATAGAGCGTTGGCCTCCGGAGCCAAAGACGGCGGTTCGAGTCTGCCTGGGGGTACCTGAGAAGCCCAGCAGCCGACATTCAGCGGTTTTACACCTCAAACGGCTGCAGGCAGGCGTGACACACGATCTTGGCTTTTTCTAGCACTGAGCTGGCAACCTGGATAGTGCGCGGTGGGTCACAAGAGCAATGCGCAGCAAGCAACGGCGGTTGATCGGCAGCATATTGTTCCATCAGTTTGTCAACCAGAATCATGGCTTGCAAGAAGCTATAGTTTTGATTGATAGCATCCGATAGATCTTTGAGCCAGGGTTGCCATCTTTGCTCTGCTTCGGGGGCCAGCATCCAGATATTCTGACCGGTAACTGGATCATGGATTGACACCAATCCAAAGGCTCGGGCTGGGCGGGTATACCAGGGCGAAAATCGACCGACGTTTTCCACGATATCCAACAACATGTTCACAAACACTGTATTAGCTGCCCGTATCGGGTCGCTTAGAGGTGCGCCTTCGAAGAGCGATTTGATATCCGGCAGTTTACCAGATGCATCATAATAGCAGCATAAGGTATGCCAGATTTGCTCCAGCAAATCGTTTAAGGTGTCAACGGGTAGAGCAACCCATTCGGGTTGACCAGTTGTAGCCATCGGAACCTTCCCGTTTCCGATCACTGTGCCGGTAATGGCGCAGGAACCACCATTTCATCCCAGGGCCTTGCAGGCCCACTACAACAATTCCCGGCTCAGAAGCACAGGCCTTGGGTCAATCAGATTCTTTTGAAGCAAGGCAGCCTGCGGCAGGCCAAGGGCTATTGCCATCAACTGGGTAAAGAACAACACGGGCATTGCTTCGGGCAAGTTCATCTGAAACTGGCGCGCGTCAAGGTTGATGTGACACAGCGGACAGGCGACGGCAATCACATCCGCCCCAGACCGACGGGCCTCTTGAATTAGCCGCTGACTAAGTTGGATCACAATGTCGGGGCGGGATAACGAATGAGACGCGCCGCAGCAGGCAGTTTTGTAGGACCAGTCTATCACTTCAGCGCCAAGACCTCTCATAATCTCATCCATTTGGGTGGGGTTTTCTGGGTTTTCGGCTTCGGTCACTTGCGGCGGGCGGCTCAGCAGGCAGCCATAGTAACATACTACTCGCAGGCCTTGGAGCGGTTTTACCACTCGAGCCTGGAGCTGCTCTTTGCTGAGATGATTGTAGATGGTCTCCACCAGAGAGTTGACCCTTACCTGATCCTGATAGCTGTAGGCGATGGCATTTTCAACGACTTTGCGACGCTGTGGATTATGGCGGATTTCATAAAGGGCAGCTTTATGACGGTTAAAGCAAGCAGCGCATGGCATTGTCACTTCTTTAAAACCGCTTTGTTCGATTAATGCCAGGTTCTGCATTGGCAACCGCAGGGCTTCATCGGGATTGACGCGGTGGGCCGCACTGCTGCCGCAACACACCCAGCCCCTGGGTTCGATCAAATTCAACCCCAGGGCTTTACAGGTGGCTTTGGAAGATTCGTTATATTCGGGTGAAGTCGCATCTAAAGAGCATCCCGGGTAATAGGCGATGGCGCTGCTGGCACCAGCGATGCGCCTGGCATTACGGGACGGGCGCGTTAGGTGAGGGATAAATGGGATCTTGTTCCTGCGCACTAGGCGCTCGGCCAAATCCAGATCGCTGAACAGGTCACCCGTGCGAAGTTTCATTTCTGCAATCAGCCCTACTTCGAAAGCGCGCCCCCACAGATGCACCTCACGCATAAAGGCCTCATTGAACACTTTGACTTCGGTGACCGGCGGTTTCCTGCCCTGCGCCAGAGCCGTACGAATGAGGTAATCCATAATGGCCGCGATATCCAGCCCTTGTGGACAACGCGTGGTACAGGTTTGGCAACCAGCGCATAACCAGGGAGTCTTAGATCCGAGAGCGATGTCTTCCTGCCCAAGTTGCAAAGCGCGCATCACCTGATTGGGTTGCCAATCGAAAAATTCGCTCAGAGGGCAGCCGCTGGAACATTTGACACACTGGTAACACAGATAAACGTTCTGGCCTAGTTCATCCTGGACGCGTTTTGCCAGGTTTGGGTTAATCTGGCTAGCTTCAGTGGAGAGCTGTGAGTCACGCATTGGCACCTCCGGTTTCTATGACCGGGCGAGGATATAACCCAGCGCCCTCAACGATAGGCTTGACAGCGTCCTCCCACTCGATAGCCATAATATGTATGCCGGCTACCCCTTTGATCTTCTGGAGTTCTTTAATCAGCTCAATGCAGATCTGGATGCCTTCTTGCTTCCATGCCTCGGAGCGAGCCTTTTTATCCTCTTTGGTCAATTCGTCCTTGCTCTTGCCCGCCCAGGGCGCCCCTGCCTGCTCCATGCGTTCGATCAGGGAGTTGGGTACCAGAATGCCCGGAACGCTGTCTCTCATATACTTGGCCATTGCTGGACTTTTGAGCGGCCCTACCCCCGCCAGGATGTAGGTTTGTTTGTGCAAACCCAGTTCACGCACTTTTTCCATGAATCTGGCGAAGGCATCCACATCATATACCAGTTGTGTCTGAATGAAGTTGGCGCCCGCTTTGACCTTCTTCGCCAGGCGGTAAGGGCGAAATTCGACCGGATCGGCAAAAGGCGCAGCGGCGGCGCCAATAAAAAAGCGCGGCTCCGGACCTTTGAAAGGCTCACCACATTGAAAAACCTTCTCATCGCGCATCGCCGTCACTATTTGCACCAACTGGATTGAGTCGATATCGAAAACATTTTTAGCGCCGGGATGGTTGCCAAAGGTCTGGTGATCGCCGGTCAGGCAGAGCAAGTTGCGCATGCCCAGGGCGTAGGCGCCCAGCAAGTCGCTTTGAATGGCCAGCCGGTTTCGATCGCGGCAGGTCATCTGGATCACCGGTTCCAGGCCTTCCTGCACCAGAATTGCGCCGGCCCCAATGCTGGACATGCGTACGATAGCGGTCTGGTTATCGGTGATGTTAACCGCATCACAGTAACCGCGCAGCAGAGAGGCTTTCTTGCGGATGACCTGTGGGTCAGCGCTCTGCGGAGGGCCTAACTCTGCGGTGACAGCAAAATGGCCAGCGCGCAAGACACGTTCCAGGTTAGAGCCGGAGAGGTAGCCATTGCTGGACTGATCTGTTTCGATCGCTCGTCTCTGAGGGGCTATTTGATCCATCATGACTTATTCCTCCTCGCCAGGCAAACGCAGGTCTGGGCGTACGATTTTACGCGGGCCGCCATCGCGGGATTGGCGCCAGTTCTTGGGCGGCCGCACTTCCAACAAGAGATCCAGCCTGTTCATACTGGTCAGGCGATCATAGATCAACTGCCAGGCGCAAGGAACGTCTGGGCTGATTTCACAGTGTCCATGTTCCGACCCGCCGCAAGGGCCATTTAGCAAGGACTTTGAACAGCGTGAAATGGGGCAAATGCCGCCAGTTAGCCCCAAAATGCAGTCGCCGCAGGCAGCGCAACGCTCTTCCCAAACCCCTTGTTCGGTAGGTAGTCCGAGGAAGGAAGTGTTTAATCCGGGCACGACCCAGGTGCGTGGAAAATGCTCGGCGATGGCTTGAACGCCGATTCCGCAACCCAACGAGAGCACCAATTCGGATGCGGCAACCTGTTCGGCGATCTGATCCAGATACTCCCACTCACACTGGCGTTGTACGGTGACATCGGTGATGGATTTTGGCTCGCCCTCTAACTTAAAAGCCATGCGCAGCGAAGAGGAAACAATGGCCGCCTCGCGCGCTCCACCTGCAAAGCAAACCGTTACGCAGGTCCCGCAGCCTACCACCAGCACGTTCCTGGCGCCGCCAACCAGGGTTTTTAGTTCCTGGAGTGATTTTTGCTCGGCTATGATCATGAGACTACCCTCCGCGTCGGATAAACATAGACCAATTTTCAGGAATACCTTTTCATTATTTGGCCTGCATATTTTTCATCTCTCATTTACCATTCGTATTCGTAATTGCCTCGCTGGCGTCTGGCCGCCGGAGCGGATTAGGACCTAACTCGTTGATCTTTTGAGTCATTTCAATGGCTGCGTTGGCAAAGTCGGCAGCCATCACAGAAGACATGTTGTACATCCGCACACGTTCAGGCTCCAATCCAATCTGAGCCAATAAATCACGTAGGCACTTCACCCGGCGTTTGGCGTTTACATTACCTTCCAGGTAATGACAATCGCCGGGCATTCAACCTGCAACCATGATGCCGTCTACGCCATCCTCCAGAGCTTGTAGCGCCAGTAAAACATCCATTTTGCCCGTGCAGGGCAACATGACAACTTTGACCTCTGGGGGATAACCCATACGCAACCCGCCGGCCAGGTCCGCGGCGGCATATGCGCAGTGTTCACAGCAATAGGCGACGATTTGCAACTGGCTGTTTGGGGTGTCAGTTTCAGAAATGCGCATATTTTCTATCATCCTGGTTTCCTTTCCTGGTCATTCTCAATCGCCAACAAACCGGATTTCTTCCTGAGAAATAAAACTATAAACCGGCCTGACCAAAGCCTCCACTTTGGCTCTCATTTGCTCATCCGTGTAGTGCATAAGCTGAATGGCGCGCGCCGGGCATTCTGCAGCGCAGATGCCACAGCCCTGGCAAACGGCTGGCTCGATATAAGCTGCCCCCATAATATTGCCAACACCAGGCAGGTCGGGCTTGATCTGCGGTACATTAAACGGGCACAGGCGAACACACGTCAGGCAGCCCGTGCATTTTTCAGCCTCGACGACTGCAACGCTGCCTCCGGCGGCTAATGTTTCCTGGCTGAGCACACGTGCGGCGCGGGCAGCCGCGGCATGCGCCTGGATGATGGTTTCATCCAGCAGTTTAGGGTAATGGGCCATTCCGGCCATGAAAATCCCATCGGTGGCGAAGTCCACCGGGCGCAGCTTGACATGCGCTTCCTGGAAGAAGCCGTCAGCGTCCAGCGGGACCTTGAACAGTGCGGAGATGTGGTGAGAGTCGGGGTTGGGCACGACCGGCATACTGAGCACCAGCCAGTCGGCGCCGATGCGGATGCGGCGCCTGAGTATCGGTTCCCATGCCAGAACCGCTTCCAGGCTGCCATCTGCCCGGCAAAGCACTTCGGGGCGATGCTGGTCGTCATAGCGGATAAAGACAACCCCTTTGCGGCGGGCGTCGGTATAGAGCCTCTCGTTAAACCCATAGACACGGATATCTTTATATAGCACCACGACCGGGGTGTCAGGATAACGCGCTTTGAGCGCCAGAGCATTCTTGATGGCTACTGTGCAGCAGATACGACTGCAGAATTTTTCAGCCGGCCCCACACACTGGATCATCACTACAGCTTGGTCGCCGTCAAAGGCCGCCGGCTCCTGGTCGAACAAGCGCTCGAAAGTCTGTTGGGTAATTACCTGGGGGATGTCGTTATGACCGTATTCGGAGCCGCGGTATTCCCTGGCCCCGGTTGCCAGAATGGTCACGCCGTGTAGAATTTCCCGGCGGCTGCCATCTCCAAGCTGGATGACGCTGGAGAAATTGCCTTTGAAACCTCGGGTGGCAATAACCTGGCTGTTCAAATACAGGGAGATGTTCCGGTGATTGAGCACTCGTTCTTGCAGTCGTTCCAGGATTTCTCGAGGGCTCTTGCCATTCACAGTTATATAGACATGACGCAAGTTACCGCCCAGTTGATTCTCCTTCTCGATAAGATGTACCGGGAAACCCTGCTCCGCCAGCGAGAGCGCAGCCGACATACCGGCCGCGCCGCCTCCGATGACCAGCGCGGCCTTCTGCACCGGGATTTCCAGTTTATGCTGAGCCTTCAGCAGCCTGGCGCGGGCAACCGCCATTCGCACCAGCTCGTGGGCTTTTTGGGTGGCAGCAGCCCAATCATCTGAGTGCACCCAGGAGCATTGGTTGCGGATATTGGCCATCTCGAAAAGGTAAGGATTCAGCCCCGCAGCGCGTAAACTGTCCTGAAAGAGCGGCTGGTGTGTAAGAGGCGTGCAACTGGCAACCACCACCCGATTGAGGCCCAGGTCTCGCACTACCTGACTGATGTGGTTAATGCTATCCTGGGAGCAGGTGTACAGGTTCGCCTCGGCATGGACAACATACGGCAGGTTGCGGGCCTGCTCCGTCACCGCGGCCACATCCAGATAGCCAGCGATATTATTTCCACAATGGCACACAAAGACGCCAATGCGCGGTTCTTCCCCGCTGATATCTCTCTCGGGCGGGTATTGACGGGGCGTGGTGAGGCTGAATCTCGCCGCAGCCAATTGCGCCGCTGCGGCGGCTGCAGCGCCGCTGGCATCCACCACGGATCCAGGGATATCCATCGGCTCGCGGAACGGACCAACGGCATAGATGCCAGGGCGGCTGGTTTCGAGGGGGTTGAATCCTGCAGCACGACAGAAGCC
Organism: uncultured Anaerolinea sp.; assembly: GCA_964503145.1. Classification (GTDB taxonomy): domain Bacteria; phylum Chloroflexota; class Anaerolineae; order Anaerolineales; family UBA4823; genus RBG-16-57-11. The sequence goes on from CAZCYV010000001.1 coordinate 1,036,382, forward strand.
GTAGTCATCGAGTTCGATACCCAGGCGGCGCCCCAAATCACGCACCGCCTCGGGGATCTCCATGCCGACGGACAATACCACCATGTCAAAAATGGCCTGCTGCCGCCGTCCATCTTCGTCCGAATAGTTGACGATCAGACTGTGATTCTGGGGGTCTTCATGCAGGTTGGAAATTCGGCAGCGCGTGTATTGGATGCCGTAGCGATCACGGGCGCGCTCGAAATAGCCCTGGTACCCCTTAGAAAAGGCGCGCACGTCCATCATAAAGATCCGAATCTCCAGATCGTGATGGTGTTCTTTTGCAATGATCGCTTCTTTTGTAGCGTACATGCAGCATACCGCCGAACAATAGTCATGGTTCTGGTCGCGTGAACCCACACATTGTAAGAAGGCAATGCGCCGGGGTATCTGTCCATCAGAGGGGCGTCGAATTCGCCCAAGGGTAGGCCCAGAGGCAGAAAGCAGGCGCTCGAATTGCATGGAGGTCACCACGTTGGCGAACCGCCCCAGGCCGTATTCCTGAGAGAGATGCGCCTGGAAAAGCTGGTAACCCGGCGCCAGGATGATTGCACCGACATTGAGCGTATGAACGCGTTCTACATCATCATGATCGATGGCGTTGCGTCCACAGGCGAAGACGCAACTCATGCATTCGGAGCAGATACCACATGCCAGGCAACGGGCGGCTTCTGCCTGGG